>JAFYNH010000006.1 GCA_017549815.1 Selenomonadaceae bacterium | reverse complement strand
CGGCGGCAACGATACCATTTACAGCAACGGCGGCGGCAACGATACCATTTACAGCAACGGCGGCTACACCAAAATTGCGGGCGGCTCTGGTTCTGATTCTATCTACAACGACTACTACAGCTTTTATACGTCAATCGCGGGCGGCGACGGCAACGATACCATTGAAAACAAAGCCTCAAACGTAACGATAGACGGCGGCGCAAATAACGATTACATTTACAACATAGGCGACTACGGAACAATTGACGGCGGAGCCGGCGACGACTTTATTAACAACAACAAAGGCAAAAAAGTTTCAATCAACGCGGGTGACGGCAACAATTATATTCAAAACGACGAATCTAACGTCACAATCGGCAGCGGCAGTGGCAACGATACCATTTCCAACGAAGGCTCCAGCGTTGCAATCGACGGAGGCGCGGGCAATGATTACATTTACAACAACGGCTACTACGGCAGTAATAGCGTAACAATCGTCGGCGGCAGTGGCAACGATTCTATCCGCAACAGTAGCTACAGAGTTACAATCAACGCGGGCGAGGGCAACGACTCCATTTGGAACGACAGCAACTATATTCTGTTCGTATACAAGGCGGGCGACGGCAATGATATTATCGACGGCAATGGCATTTTTCACGGCTTTAGAAGTACTTCAACGCTGAGTATTACAGGCGGCGTTTATGCCACTACGACTAAAAAAGGCAATGATGTTATTGTCACTGTCGGCAACGGAGAAATTACTCTGGTCGGCGCGGCGTCATTATCCAAACTCAATATCATTGAAACTCCCTCAGATATTAAAAACACCAATAGCAACACGACCATTTACGGCACCAACGCCAACGACACCATAAAAAATACGGGCGATAAAGTTAGAATTAACGCAATGGGCGGCAACGATTACATTAAAAACGAAGGCAAGGACGCAACAATCAACGGTGGCGCGGGCAATGATACTCTTTACAGCGACAGAGGCTCTCGCTCGTCAATCAGCGGCGCGGAGGGCGACGACCTTATCGACGTTAGACTAAGTACTGACGTAACAATCGACGGCGGCAAAGGTAACGATGTCATTAAAAACACCGGCAACAACGTAACAATTAGCGGCGGTGAAAGTAACGATACGATTTATAACGCCTGCGAGCGTCAATCTAATGGCAGTATTTACTACATGGATAGTAATTATGGTAAGAATGTATTATTTAAGTACGCGGTGGGCGACGGCAACGATTTGATTTACGGTTTTAAATCAAATTCAACACTCAGCATTGCGGGCGGAGTTTATGCCAGTACAGCTAAGAGCGGCAACGATATTATTGTCACCATTGGCAAAGATAAGATAACGTTGCAAGGCGCGGCGACCTTATCCACTGTCAATATCGTTGAAACTCCGATTAGTAAAAACTACAACCAAAGCAACACAATCATTTACGGCACCAACGCCAACGACACCATAACCAATTCGGGCGACAAAGTTACGGTACAGGCTTTGAGGGGCAACGACTCCATTGAGAACAAAGCCGCGCAGGTTTCTGTCGACGGCGGCGAAGGAGCCGACAAAATTGTCAATAGCGGCAAGAACGTTACGATAACTCCGCAGGACGGTAATGATACCGTTTCAAACGAGGCGGACAACGTAACAATCACGGGCGGCGCGGGCAACGATTCTGTTTTCAGTAAAGGCAAAAACGTCACGATTAACGGCGGGGACGGCGCGGACACCATTGAAAATAATTCCGATACAGTTTCAATAGCGGGCGCGGCGGGCGACGACTTCATAAAAAATACTGGAAGTAAAGCTACGATTGAAGGCGGCGCAGGTAACGACACCATTACAAGCAAAAGTACTTCAACTTCAATCTCGACCGCTGACGGTAACGACCTCATAAGCCTAAGCAGTTCCTACAAAAATACGATTATAAGCGGCAAAGGCTCCGACACCGTTAAATTGGATAACTTGAACAGCAATGAAATTTTTATCCAATACAATTTGGGCGACGGCGACGACGTTATCGAAGGTTTTAATTCGACTTCGACCTTGAGGATCGGCAATGGCGACAACACCTATTCTTGGTCAATAAGCGGCAACGACAGAATCATCACGGTTGAAGACGGCGGCAAAATCACGCTCAAAGGTGCCGCGACTTTAGCTAATGTCAATATCGTCGGCGTGACGAATATAAATACCATTAACACTGCCAATGAAGTCGCGATTCTCGGAATGCGCTTGAAAGATAGCATTGTCAACAGAGGCGACACAGTTACAATCAAGACGTTCGCGGGCAGAGATACTGTTCAAAATTATTCTCGTTCCGTCACGATAGAGGCGGGCGCAGATGACGACTACATTGCAAATAACAACCCCAATAACTCGTCAATCAACGCGGGCGACGGCGACGATGACATAATCAATATAGGCGGCTATCAAAATACAATTCTTGGCGGTAAGGGCAACGATAATATTTACATGACCGCGAGTGAGCAGGCTTTAGTCCAATACAATCCGGGCGACGGTAAAGACTATATCACCGATTTTAACTCGACGACGACTTTGCAAATCGGCGACGGAACTGCCAGTTACTACAAAGAAATAAAAGACGACGATGTTATTATCATTGTCGGCAATGACAAGATTACATTGAAAGGAGCCGCGACTTTATCCGTTGTCAATATTCTCGGCGATGAAGAAATAGAAGGTAAAAATATCCGCAATAAAGATGATGATACGGTTGTCAGCGGCACAGGCGGCGATGATACCGTTCACAACACGGGTTCAAATGTCGAGGTAAACGCGCTGGGCGGCAATGATTCAATTAGCAACAGCGGCAAGAACGTCACAATTACCGGCGGCGCGAAAAACGATACCATTAAAAACACAGGCGACAACATTACGATTAACGGCGGCTTAGGAAACGACCAGATTTCTAACGATAAAGGCAAAAATGTTTTATTCACGTACACTAAAGGCGACGGCAACGATTTAATCACGGGCTTTAACGAGACTTCGACGCTTAGCATTTCGGGCGGATTATACAGCTTGCAGACGAGCGGCAATGACGTTATTGTTAAAGTCGATGACGGCAAAATCACACTTGCGGGCGCGGCGTCATTATCAACCGTCAATATCGACGGCGTTAAAGATAAACCCGCCTCAAGAATCAACAACAGCACCAATGAAACTCTAGTTACGGGCGGCAATGCTGATGATACCGTTTACAACACTGGCGTAAGATCAATGATAATTGGTTATGGCGGCAACGACTCCATTAAATCGTATAACGCTCGCGTGACGGTTGACGGCGGCGCGGGCAACGACAGAATCATAAACTACAGCACTAAGAGTAGTAAATATGGTAATAATTCTTCCTTAAATGGCGGCGAAGGCAACGATTATATTCGTAGCATTGGCAACGATTCCACATTAAATGGCGGCGACGGCGATGATTTCCTTTCGGATTACAGCTACGATTCCAAAATCATTGGCGGCAAGGGCGACGATACTATTTATCTCCAAGACAGAGACCAACGCGAATGGATATTCTACAACACGGGCGACGGCAACGACTATATCGGGCACTTCAACACAACTGTAAAGCTCATAATTGACGGCGGCTCCGGTGTTTATTCCACGACGAAGAGCGGCAACAATATAATTGTCACTGTCGGCGACGGAAAAATCACTTTGGAAGGTGCGGCTAATCTTTCCAGACTTAATATTCGCGGTGTGAAAAAAGACACGGCTATTTTAATCAACAACACCTTAAGCGGCAGTCCGGTTGTCGGCACTGAGGGCAACGATACCATTAACAACATAGGCGAGGAAGTCACGATTAGCGCACTCGACGGCAACGACTTAATTACAAACGACGGCAGCGGCAATGAAAGTTCAATCAACGCGGGCGCGGGCGACGACACCATTTTAAACAACTACGCGCAGGACGTTGAAATCATTGCGGCGGAAGGTAACGATTCGATTTACAACTGCGGTAACTATCTAACTGTAGACGGCGGCGCGGGCAATGACTCCATTACCAACGACAAAAACTTTGGGTCGTCAATAAGCGGCGCGGAAGGTGACGACGTAATCAGCGTTACAGACGGTACCGACATCACAATCAACGGCGGCACGGGCAACGACACGATTAATATTGATTCCGACGAAGCCTTTATAGAGTACAAGGCAGGCGACGGCAATGATTTGATTCAAGGCTTTGACGACACGACTACGCTTAGCATTTCGGACGCGGCATTTTCTACTGCGACGAGCGGCAAAGATGTTATCGTTACAGTCGGCAAGGATAAAATCACGTTGGAAGGCGCGGCAACTTTGAAGTCTGTCAACATTAAAAAATCTGCAAAACCGCAAATAGTTTCTTTTATGGTTGCGGACTCCAAAGTCTCTTACGAAAATAATCTTTCTTCTTATGCAGTCGGCAACGCTTACCAATTCAACGCAGTACATTCTTTGCTAAATGTCAACAACTCGTTGGGAGATAACGCGGTTAAGGTAACAAACGCTGAAGATTCGGCTATCAAGACGAACGGGATTTTCGGCACGGCGATTTTAAGTAGCGGCAACGTCCTTGAATATCAGCTTGTCGACGAAAAAAATAATGTGGCTTTGACGAGCGAGACTTACAACGACAAAATTTCATTCAGCAAAGATACCGCCTTGACTTACGGGGAAATTAAGGTTGAGTTGCTTGCGGGCAGTGTAATTTCTACAAAGGGCGCGAAGGAAATTTCATTCGACAATAATTCTTCCGCGAATATCACGGCTCCCGAAGGCTCCAAAATCAACATTGACGTTGGCTCCTTTACGGTAAATAATCTGCCCGTGAACTCGATAAACGGCGACGGTACAATCACTGTTGAAAAGGACGGCTTGAGCTTTAAGGGTTACGGCGTGCAGTTCGTTGACTTGGAGGTTGCTAAGGAAAGTTACTTTGAGCATCTCGCGCCGATGAAAGTTGAATATAAGACTTCCGATAAAAGCTACGTGATTCATAACGAGGCTGTCGTCAAAACTCTCTCCAATGATTTCACGAAGATAAAGTTTGATATTTCTGCCGCTGAAGATTACGCCTATTACGAAGTCAACGACACCGAGTTTTTAGTTTCAAGCGTCGCGGATAATATTAATGTTGTAGAGGCGGACGGAAATAAATTTAAGATTCAAGGCAAAGAGCTTGACGCGGAAAAAATTGATCGCGTAATGATTGACGAGCAACTTACTTTCAGCGGCACGGAAATAGAATTCGACGGCGTGAAAGTTAATTACGCGCTGAATAAGCCTGTGAGTTATTCGCTTGACGGCAAAGAAATTACGATAAGCGACGCGGCAACCATTACGACGGGCAACGAAACCAAAACTTTCAAGTGCGAGGCGGGCAGTTACTTTATAAACGGCAGGAGCTTTGAGACTTCGGCGGACTTGACGTTTAGTGCCGACGCGAACGAAATCAGAATTCCTTTGAACGACGCGGCGACCGAAATTTACTTTGACGGCGTGAAAGTCAGCGGGTTATCGGACGGCGGCGAGCTTGTCTTTGATTTGGCGAACGATAAAACTTTCATACCGAGCGGCGCAATCCTTAACGTCACTTCGCCCGACGAGGTTAAATTAAATCTTGCGGCGGGCAGTTTCCTGATTGACTATAAAGAAATTTCTCTGAATACCGAGCTTGAAGTCATCGTCGATAAAGACGATTTGAAAGTTCCGCTTAGTGAAAATCCCGTAATGGTGAACGGCGCGGCGATTACTGGCTCCGACTACATGACACTTGAGATTGACAACACGGACGCGCTCTTTTTCTCAATCCTTTTACCCGACGGCGCGTTGGTTGAAAATGTAAGCCGCAATACATTCGAGCTGAGCGGCAAAGACAGCGCGGCTTATTTCGGCGACACGAATAAAAAAGTTCAACTCACGGAAGACGGCACGGCTTATATCAAATTCGACAAAGAAAATACAATCGGCGTCGGAGTCAATGCGCTCACGTTCGAGCAAGTTGAAATTCTTAACAGTGAAACTTGGACAGTTGAGACTTCGGGCAAGAGCGGCATTGATAGAATCACCGACATAACGAGCGATGCGTCGATTTTGCCCTTGCCGGAGGGTGACGACGGCGAGACGCTCTTTGAAGTTGTGGCTAGCGACGGAAATATTTATATCGTTCGCGGCAGTTCCGACGGCGAAATAAATATGGTTCCGCTTGCCGATGAATTTAAATACGACGATTCAGAGGCGGCAGGAAAAGTTTATGAATACGATAAAGCGGGCGATTACACGGTCAACGGAATTACATTCCATGCGGAAAAAGATTCCAAAGTGCAGACGATAACTCGCGGCGTTGAATTCGATTTATCAACGGGCGCATTCCAATATGACGGCTTGACGCTTGAGGGAACAGGAACCGCGAAGATTAATCGCTACAATGCCGCCTTGATTTCGTTGACGGACGGCGCGACAATCAGCGGCTCCGACGAATCGAAGTATTACAACCGGCAATTCGAGATTAACGGCGCAGTTGAGCTTATCGGCAAGAAGTTTGAAACGGATTCGCAGACACGTTGCGCCTTGCTTAACGTTCAAGATACGTGGGAAATTTCAATCGGCGACGAATCAACAGAAATTCCAGTTACCATGAGCGGATTTGTCGTCGGCGATAAATACGTCTCAATTCATGATGATTGTTATGACGGCGTTAAAGTTGTTGGCGGGAAACTGTCAAGTATCGAGGGCGTCAAGAATTCTGCGGAAATAACGGGCAACGGCTTATCGAACGTTACGATTTTGACGACGGAGAGCGGCGAATTTTCAGTACGCGGCAAGATTTACAATATAAGCGGCGACAGCGACGGCGTAACTTTCGTGACGGATTCTCATGGCAACGTTTCTGAAATCAACGGGCTTGCAGGTTCGGTTGAGGGCAGTTTTGAAAATGAAATCAGCATAAATGGCAAAGCGATTAGGTTGACGGGCGCGAGTGCTGTAAAAGTTACGAGCGACGGCAAGAACATAACGGAAATATCCGATGTCGCAGGCGATTTGACCGACGATAAAGCCTATTGCAAAAATGTTCGCGTGTACAAATCGGGCGGCGCAGAAAAATTAACGACCTCAGCTGACGGCACGATTATTTTCAGCGGAAATAAATTCGAGGCTAGCGCGGGCAAAACTTTCATGCTGGACGACGCGGGCAACGTTTCTGGAATTGGTAAAGCGGATAATAATGTCGCGCTTTTATCGGCATATGTCGCAGAGACGGACGAAGAAAATTTTGCCACGATAAATCTTTCGACGACGGACGGGCTTGAAGAAGTTTTCGGCGACTTCTCCGAAGGGCTTATGGTCAACGGCGTCTTTGTGAAGGTGACGGACAGCACGAATTTTGTCGTAAAGGACGACGCTGAAAACGTTTACATTGAAACGACGGTTGCGGATACTTTCACGATAAACGGCAAGACTTTTAAGACATCCGCCGAGAAGACGATTTTCAAGTTGGACGCGGACGGCAATGTTTGCGAAATCGTTACGGAGAGTTTTTATCCTGACAAAGAATCTTGCATGATAATGGGCGATTTCAACGACGAGATAATTTTTAACGGGAAGAAATTCTGCGTGACGGGGACTAACAACACGAGCGTTTTCATTGGCGAAAATACGCTGATTACTATTGAACTCGCGAAAAATGCTGTTAAAGTGGTAGAAAGCGGCGGCGAGGCTGATATTAAGGTAAACGGCGCAGGCGACATAACTATTGGCGAAAAAACTTTCAACACGTCGGACGACTTTATCGGTTATCTGCAAGTAAATTCGGCGGGCGATGTTTATTCGTCGGATTATTTAGTCGGGACGTTGAGCGGCGAACTCGGCGGGCTTGAACTTGAAGGAATTACAATCGACAGCGAAGATACTTTCAGCGTTACGAGCGACGGCGAAAAAATCACTGCGATTGAAAATCTCAACAATGGCTCCTTCACTTGCGACGACTTAAACGGTATAACGATAAATGGCGCGAAGGTATCAGTCGACAATTCGGACGAAATAAAGGCAACAGTTACCGACGGCGAATTGGAAATATCCGAGCTGGCGAATAGTGCGAACGTCTCCAATTCTGGCGGCAAAGTTAATTACGTTACTAAGGAAAGCGGCGAATTCTTCATTGGCGAAGGTAATTTCAAAGTTACGGGCGATGATTCGGTAACATTCGCGACTGACGAAAACGGCGAAGTTCAAGAGATTTCCGACCTTGCCGAAAATGCGAGCTTGCAGACGGCTTTGGGCGGCGAACTTGTCGTGAACGGCGCAACTTTAACCGCAAAAGATAAAGATATAATCGTCGGCTTGTCTGATTCTGCTAAAATATTCAGCACAGAGAGCGACGCGGAAGAAGAAATTTCAGACATATTCACTGGCGACGCGAAAAAAATTGTGACGGCGAACGGCAGAGCCACGATTAAGAATTACGATTATAAGACGGGCGAGGCGTTCATAACTGAATATGAAAATATCGCCGACGCGATTAAGGAGAATTCAATCGCATACGACGACGGCAGATTAACTATCGATTCTTCAACGATTATCTTTGACGATGACGCCGATTCTAGGATTATTAACTTCGTCGATAAGAACGAAGACTTGCAGAAAGTTGGTTTTGTCGGCGATGATTCCTCACTTGACGCAAGCAAAGAGACTGGAAGTTTAATTCTTGTTGGCGGTAGTGAATCAACGTTATTAGGCGGCACGGGCAAAAATCAGATTTATCTTAAGGAAGACGGCGAATCGACTATCGCGTTTAACGGCAGAAATACAATCAACAACTTCAACGCTGACTTTGCTGACGGCGATAAAATTTCTGTTGACGCAACGACTGCCAATTTCAACTTTGACGGCGAAGATTTAACAGTTAAGAGCGGCGCGGCTCGTGCTTTTCTTGAAAATATTTCTTCGGATAACGGCGTTGCAAAGCTTTTGACAGTTGCGAAAGGCAAAGAAATTAAAACGGCGATTGCGCAAAAGGATTCGATTATCGCGGCGGGCGACGAGTTGGCGGACGTTTACATTGGCGAAAAATCGGGCGTCGACTTCACGAGTTATAACGAATCACTGACGATTGATTTGAGCAAGAATTTCTACGGCATAAATCAAGTTACAGTCGGCGGCGGGCTGAATACTTTAATCGGTTCAACTGCTAATGAGACTTTGGCGGGCAACGCTAATGGCACGACAGAATTTGTCTTCGATAAGGGCAACGGGCGCGACGTTATTAAGAATTTCAACTTCGCGGAGGATAAAATCAACGTCGGCGACGAGACAATCACGGCGGTTATTCTCAAAGAAAACGATGTCCGCTTGCAAATCGACGGCGACGGCTGGATAACTCTTGAAGACGCGCAAGGTAAGAACTTCCGAATCAATGACTTCACCGCGCTTGTTGATAAGAATATTGAATACGACGACGCGGCTAATTATTTCGTTGCGACTTCAAAGAAAGCGACGCTTACAGTTGCGGAAGAGGCGGAAATTTGGTTGGACGGCTCGCATGGGAAAACTTTCATTGGTGATATAAAAACTTTGGACGCTACAAAATCTGACGGCAAAAACTCATTAGTCGGCAACGAATTTGATAACGTAATCCTTGCAGGTAAAGGAGACGCAAGCTTATGGGGCGGTAACGGCGGCGATGATTTATTGGTCGGCGGCAACTCTCAAAATCTGTTCTTCTATTGCAACGGAAATGGCAACGATACCATTAGCGGCGCGAACGACGGCGACGGTGTGATTCTTGCCGACGTTTCACTCGACCAAATTTCTGGTACCAAAATTTCTGCAGGCTCTGTTGATATTAACTTCAGAGACGGCGGCTCATTGCATGTCGAAGGAAATTCCGACGTTACTTATCAACTTGCTGACGGTTCAAGCTTTTCTGCTAATCAAGAAACCATGAATTGGAATCCCAAATAAATCTTTAACGATTAAAAAAAATTTCCCGTCAATACGGCGGGATTTTTTTTTACGTCTAAGAACCTGTGATCATAAACGGTTAGGTAAATTTTCTTTTTCGTGTGTATCTATTCTGGTAAAAAATATACCTATTTGGTAAAACCACATTTAAAATTATATGATATACTTTTTACAAATGATGAACTTCCCACCGCCTAAAGAGACGGGAGTCTTTTTACCGCAAGGGAGGATAAAACAAATCAAAATACGAAAGGAGCAAATTTTTATGTACGCAATTAATCTTAACTTCGACCCGACAAAAGTTGGTTTCGATCCTCACGAAGTCACCAAAAACAGCGACGGTACTTATACTGTTACCCGCCGTTTCGTTCACGCCGTACATCGTTATACCAACAACGTCAGCGGCGATTCTTATGAAATTGAGGCATATTGCCCCTGCTTTACCGATAATGTTGTCATAGTCGCATACGAGATAGTCGGTTATGAGGGGCGCAATACCGTCGGAGTTCGTTATTGGACTAACGATGATAATGACGGAGTTGACGTGGAAAGAAGAAGCATGAACAATTCTCTTACGGATTATTGGCATCCCGTCGGTTCAGGCTTATTCAACCGGAAATACGATACACACATTGAACCCGGCAGTGCGAACGAAAGAGCCTGTTCATTCTGCGTTTCAAAGGTCAACGGGCATCCGAATAATATCACTTCTTCACTGCAAAGAGAGTATTTTGAAAAATATCACATAGCTTTTCAACAAAGTCCGCCGACCTCTCCGAAAGATGATCCTTTTCTTCCCGAAGCGTTCAAAAAAAAGATGCGGGGTTAATGAAGTATAAAAATGAGAACTTACACTTATCGACTCAATCCCGAAGACGAATCGAAAATCGCCGACATTTCGGATGTAGAAGAAATAGTCCGCAACTCCAAAAAAGCTGTGGAGACCTATGAAGAAATTCAAAAACTTTCCGCATTACGAGAGGATCTCAACTCCTTAAATGCTACATGTGACACTCAAGGTTTAAAAGGTTTCATCATGGAATCTTTGGAAGTCAATGTTCAGAATCAAGCAGGTCACCGTGCCATAGTCATTGACGATAACGGTATAGTGGAGCTTTTAATTGGAAATGACGGGAAAACGGAAAATATTCAGATCAAATGTGATTACCTTCCCGGACAAATTGACTTCGTAAAGTATAAAGATTTTGGAATCGAACGCTTTATGGCGAATTGTGACAATCAAAAATTTCAAAATCTCGTCATGGAAGCCGCCAAATACGGATATAAGCTGGAGTCCACGCCTCACTCTGCCGCCGAATGTCAAATGATCTTCGACGGAATGCAGTTGGAATGTAAAATCACTGGAAATCCTATAGACTTCTTTATTCCACATGCTTATACAGAACAACAAGCCTTTAATCTTATTGCACAACGTGGAGTCGCCGCCGCAAAAGCCGCCGCTAAGTTCGGAGGTGCTTTGGCAGTCAGTGTTGCCGTTGCTGAAGTCCTTTCTGGTAATAAAACTATGGAAGAAGCCGCTAAAGACGCTTTAAAATCGACCGCTAGAACATTTTTTTATTCTGGCGTAGCTGGGAATGCGATTATGTCGACGGCTCTGGGTCCAATAGTTACAACGGCGATTACAAGCGTAACAAATGGAATTGCTGGAGTTCTTTCAAGTACCACAGTCGGTGCAAAGCTAATTGTTGCGGGCACAACTGTAGTAAATTCTGCCAGTGCAGTCACTGCTGCAAGCGCAATTTTTAAAATTGGCGGTGTAACAGCCACCGCAATAAACGAGGTAAGCTCTTTAGCCACTGCAGGTACTTATGCAATGGGAATGGGGCAAGTTTCAACAGGAATTGTCGCTTTAGGAAGCGGCGTTGCCAGTGCATTAGGCGCAGTCACTGGTGGAGCCGCCATTGCTACGGGAGCTATCGTAACTGGTGTAACGACTGCGACAGCGGTTATTGGAAGTGCCGCCGCAGTTGTTTTTTCGCCGATTGCACTCGCTGGAATGGGTTTATACGGTATTTGGAGAGCTTTAAGGGATTAATTCATCGAGGGGATAAGAATTATGTTGTTCGTTATAGGATGTTTCTTGGTTTTAGTAGGAATAGTCGTAGGGGTATTAGGGAAAATATTCGGAATATATAGCCTAGAGAAATTTGGTAATACAGCGGGCGGTCTTGGTGTCGTTTTGAGCATTATTGGATTTATGATTGGTTAATCAACAGATGAAAAACTTATAGTTTCCTGCTAAAAATAAACGCTCATGTCGAAGAATATCCTTCGGCAAGGGCGTTTTATTTTTGCATGGCGGTTTGGTTTTAAAGCAACCCTAAATCATTAGCCAATTCCTTTATACGTGGCATAGGAATATGCGTGTATTTTTCTACCAGCGATAAGGTCATGTTGTCGCGGAGCATATCTTTTGCCCGTTCTTCGATTTCCGCTTTAACTTTTGCCATAGTTTCCGCGATACCTTCAGCTCTGCCTTCGATTATGCCTTCAGCTCTGCCTTCGGCGATAGCTTTGTTACGAATGGTTTTTGCCTCATATTCCACTATTTTTCCGCGCATAACGTTTCCAACTGCTCCTTAAAACATGGTCACTCATGGACAATCATCCGTTATGTCCATGTCAAGATGATTCGGATAGACCTCGCGGTTCTATCTTACTGCTTCCTCGTGTCCGTTCTCGGCGTACCTACTAACGTTTGTGCAACACTCCACAGTCGTAAATTCCCAGCGAGCCACCGGTATTAGCACTTCTTAATCCGACTTGTTTCTCGTCGGTACGCAAATTTTAGGACGTACTTTCACTTTTGTCAATATTTTAATCTACTGTTGCCAGCTCCTTTTTGAACTCTCTGATATTTCCGCGCTATCAATGCCAGTACATGATTCGTCATCGCGCATACCGCACTTTTTGTAAATTCGCTGACTTCTCCCGCCTTCTGCAAATCATCCAGTTTGATTCGGATATAACTGTATTCCTCACATAACTTTTGGAGCTTTACTTCGTCACTGTTGTATTTCGCTAAATTACTTTCGTGGCTGAATATGTGAAACGGGATAAAAAACAATAATCTCTTGCTAAAAATTTCTTCGAGACCATACTTTTGAACCTTAACAACGGGAACGAGATATTCTGTCGTGCCGCCCGGCGTTATCATGCGTATCAGCATTTCATTCGGCGTTTCTCTTGTATGTCTCAGAAAAATAACTGCCGAATGGGGAAATGTTACGGTAAGTACGTTATCGGCTATATTGCCGCTATCCAATGCGATTTGCGCGTCATATTCAAAGATACGTACAAGCATACTGTCATCCGCTGTCGATTGACATTCTATATGGTACCTTTTTTGGACGCCATTTGTAGCAATGATGATAAAACTGGAATCAGTAATAACTTTTTTTACGTTGTCTACGTTCTGATTGAAAAAATGTTCATTGACACCAAAGATAATTTTCTCTTTGCCGGTGTAATGCTCGCCGAATACTTCGTTTACTACTGGAATGATAAGCTCGCTACAGTCGTTTAGCAAGGTGCGAAATGCGTCGTCATAGGCTGTTGGGCTTACTTTCATTGCTCACTCTCCTTATTTTTTCTACTTGATATTTTAGCATAAAGTAACACATTGAGCAATTCACAGACTGTAGAAAAAAATTCTACTCAATTATAATTAAAATAGATAGTGAAAAATATGACGACACGGAAACTTTTTATGGACTAAGATTCAGTAAAAAGTGCTTGCAAAATTTAAAAAGGTGTGGTAAACTGCGCGGGTAATCGGGACGTAGCTCAGTTTGGGAGAGCGCTTCCTTGGGGTGGAAGAGGTCGTGAGTTCAAGTCTCGTCGTTCCGACTTATAAAAAAGCTTAAAGCCTCTGACAAGTGCAGGGGCTTTTTGCGATTAGGAACTAGGATTGAGGAACTAGGAACTGGGGATTAGGGGTTAGGTATGAAAAAATTTTTGACGGCAATAATCTTTTGGACAACGATATTTTCAAGCGTAATCTGCGCGGCGGCAAGCGAACCGAAAATTTTAGCGGACTCGGCAATCCTAGTTGAGGCGTCGACAGGTCGAATCATCTGGGAAAAAAATCCCGACCTCGAACGCGAACCCGCCAGTATGACAAAAATGCTGACGTGTATTCTTGCACTGGAAAAATTGAATCCGCTTGAAGAAGTCACAATGAGCCGCGAGGCTGTCACGACCGAAGATAATACGCTGAATTGGTCAACGGGCGACGCGGTTTCAGCTAGGGAAATGGTTACTGCCGTCATGCTTGTTTCCGAAAACGGCGGCGCACTTGCACTAGCGCAAGCTGTCAGCGGCAGTTCTTCACAATTCGCCTACCTTATGAACGACAAGGCTAAGGAACTCGGTTGCTCGCGTTCACATTTCGTCAATCCAAACGGCTTGCCCGACTCGAATCATTACTCGACCGCCTCCGATATGGCGCGAATTGCCGTTTATTGCATGAAGAATCAAGACTTTCGCGACATAGTCAACACTAAGCGCACTTCGATTCGCTGGGCTTATCCTAAAGACAAATGGAGCGAACTTAACAACACGAACGAACTTTTGGGCAAATACAAAGGCTCAAATGGCATTAAAACTGGTTGGACACGAGCGGCGGGCGGTTGCTTAACGGCGTCGGCTAAACGCGGCGACGTTGAACTTATCGCAGTTATAATGCACTCGCCCGATCACGATACCCGCTTTGACGACGCTGAAAATCTTTTTAATTACGGCTTTGAGCGTGTCAGAATGGTCGACGGCATTAACAAAGACCGCATTGAAAAAACCGTTTTTGTACGCGGCGGCGAACAGGCAACTATTCATGTTGTTCCGCAAAGCGATTTAGATTTTCCGCTTATGGCGGGCGAGGACTCAAAATTTTTAAAGATAACTTACGACTTGCCAAAGATTGTCGACGCGGGCGAAGGTATCAGCGAAGGAACGGTTTTAGGTGAGGCAGTCTTAAGATATAACGGCAAACCCGTCGCGAGAGTGCCGCTTGTTGCCCGCGAAGATGTCAAAGGCGGTTTCAGCTTTAGCTCGTTGGTAGTTTCAATCATTGCGCCAATTATTTCTTAAAAAAATCCCCTTCCGAACTTGGAGGGGGAAATTTTTTATGTAAAGAAATTTTTATTCAGCATTTAGCGGAAGGAGCATGGACTTTCGATATAGAATCGCCGCGTTTAAAAATATGCGTTTCGGAGCGTCAATTTGCTTACGGACTTTTTTATCGGCGACAATTTTTTTATCGTCCAAAGTATTTTCGGGCAGATTTTTATATTCGTCGGACTCGGTAAAGCGTGCCCATTCGTCTTCGAGGGCGCGAATCGTCATGATATATTTTTCCATAATATCTTCGGGCGTCGTTGAATCGTCGTCCGATTTTTTTTGTACGGCAAAATTTTTCTCGTCGGAATTTTTATCGGTCGAGGATTTATCGTCCGTGTTTTGAATAGATTGATTGACTTCGCTGAACGATTGATTCTCGGTGCCGCTGACATTAGTATTAGTTTCAGCCGACGAAACTTCTCCGCCCGAAACATTTATTGAGCCTACGTCGCCGCTCGTAGCATTTGTTAAACTTGCGTCGCTAGTCATTAAGCCGTTGCCGGGACTGCCGCCGCCCATTGCCCCGTTGCATTGACCAAGTGCGCCGAGTTCAGCCATTGCTTCCGTTGACGCCTTAATCATTGCACGAGCCATAGCTTCGCGAGCCTCCGATTTACTCTTTGCCTTTTTAAGTTCTTCTTTAAGGTCTTCGCGAGCTTCTTCGGCGTGTTTAGCCTTCTTGTAAGTTTTCGGGTCGTTGACGCGCAGAAAGCCCATTTCCTCTTCCGAAATTTTCCGCCCGTTCATGAGCTTTTGTTTGATTCGGCGAAGTTTCTGTTGCTTAGCCTGTTCGTTTGACGCCTTAGCCGCCTCCGTGAGCTTATCGAAGGTCGAAGTTGTTATCGAAACAAAATTGCCGTTCGAGTTGGTGAGCGTTTGCCCCGTTCGGAGCTTATGTTTCGCGGCGAAAGTCAAATTCTTAGTCTTGACGTAAGAATTCAGCGTACCTGTGATTGTAAAATCCATTTTTATCGCCTCCTTGCAAATCCAAAGTAGAATCCCTGTACTGCCGCTTATATTTTACATTATGGAGCGGTGGTTATCAACGGTGCGGCTTAAATTTTGATTAACGCTTGCAATTTTTTTTCATGTGAAATAAAATTCTTGATAGCTAGGAACAAGGAGAGAGGAACTAGGAACTAATTACTACCAGTTCCTAAAAACTATTTCCTAGTTCCTAACAAAAAAAGGAGTGTTGAGATTGATACTTGAGCGTCTTGAAAATTTGCCAGTCGGCTCGTTCCATTACAAACTTTTAGTCGTAACGGGATTGGGCTGGCTGTTCGACTCTATGGATACGGGCTTAATCTCGTTCGTGTTGCCGCTTTTGGCGAAGGAATGGGGCTTGACGCCTGAACAAGTCGGCTGGATAGGCAGTGTTGGTTTAATCGGAATGGCATTAGGCGCGGTATTGGCGGGAACAATCGCCGATAAATTCGGGCGCAAAAATGTTTTCGCGGCGACGGTTATTTTATACAGCGTGGCAACAGGACTCTGCGCGGTGGCTTGGAGCTATGAATCGCTGTTGGTATTTAGATTTTTAGTCGGCTTTGGCTTAGGCGGCGAACTTCCTGTTGCGGCAACGTTGATGAGTGAATACGCACCTACACAACTGCGCGGACGCTTTATAGTCTTGCTGGAAAGTTTTTGGGGAGTCGGCTGGCTCGTAGCGGCTCTGATTTCCTATTTACTTATTCCGCAATTCGGTTGGAAAATCGCGTTCCTAATCGGAGCATTGCCCGCGCTGTACGTCTTTTTAATTCGCCTACACATGCCCGAATCAATCCGCTATCTTATTTCAAAGGGCAAAGTCGACGAGGCTCGGCAAATAATCTTGACGCTGGAGAAAAAATTAGGCGTTCGCAGTAAACCGTTTGAAGAAGAATTCGTGGAAGAGGCGACGCCGATTTTCAAACTGAACGTTTTAACTTTATGGTCGAAAACTTTCCGCGTTCGGACGCTTATGTTATGGCTTGCGTGGTTCGGAATAGTCTTCAGCTACTACGGAATATTCATGTGGTTGCCGTCTATAGTTTTCTCGCAAGGCTTTGAGGTCGTGAAAACTTTCGAGTACGTTTTGATAATGACGTTGGCGCAGTTGCCGGGCTATTTTGCGGCGGCGGTATTGGTTGACATAATCGGGCGTCGATACACGCTGTCATTATTCCTGTTAATGTCGGGCGTGTGCGCGTATTTCTTTGGCAATGCGGCGACGGCAAGCGAACTTTTGATGTGGGGCGCGGCAATGAGTTTCTTCAACTTAGGAGCTTGGGGCGTCATTTACACTTACACGCCAGAACTTTATCCGACGGCAATACGCGCTTTAGGTTCGGGCTGGGCGGCAGGTTTCGGACGAATCGGCGGTATGACGGCTCCAATGCTTGTCGGCGTATTACTTGCTAGTGGTGCGCAGATTAATTCGATTTTCTTAATGTTCGCGTCGGTCTTTGTGATAATTTCGGTTATCATTTTGAGTTTGGGCATTGAGAGTAAAAAGAAATCGCTCGAAGAAATTGACGCCTCGTTTAACGTCAAGACGACTTAAGGACGTGACTTTTTGGTATATTTTTTGAAATTCGGAGCCGCGTGGATATTGCCGCCGGGGATTTTTATCTTGCTAATGGCGGCGTTATCGGTCAAGCTGTTCAAAATCGACAGGAAACTTTCGCTGATAGTTTTAATCGGGACGGCGATTTTCTATCTTTTATGCACAAGCCTAGTTGCGGAAAGATTAATGGGTTGGTTGGAAAAGGCATACACACCGCCCGCGCAGGTTGAAACTTCGGGCGCAGATGTGATTGTCTTACTCGGCGGCGGTGCGATAAGTCAAGTTCCTGACGTTGACGGCGTAGGGGCTTTATGCGCGAGTCCTGCGAACAGACTTTTGACGGCGGTTAGGTTGCAAAAGATTTTGAACGTGCCGATTTTAGTTAGCGGCGGACAAGTCTATAGCGATTCGGGCGCGGAGGCTGAAATATCTGCGCGGGTGTTAAAATCTTTAGGCGTTCCTGCAGACAAAATTTTGATTGAAAAAAAGAGCGTCAACACTACGCAAAACGCCCGCTATTCCGCCGAAATTCTGCGCGATAAAAATTTCAAAAAGCCGTTGCTGGTGACGAGTGCTTTTCATATGAAACGCGCCGTGTTGAATTTTAATCTGTGCGAATATGAGCCGATAGCTTATCCGACAGACTTTACGGTCGCGCAGAATCCGACTTTCCACTATACGAAACTACGCCCGCGAGCTGAGGCATTGCTTTTAAATGTGACGGTTATGCAGGAAGTTTTGCGGACGTTTATAACAAAAATTTTCGGAGTGTGAGGTGATTAAATGAAAAAATTTTTCCTAATCTGCGCGGCGATAATTTTCTTGAGTGGCGCGAGTTGCTCGGCGGAGAATTTGAAATTTATCGACGCAATGGACGACACTGGCTATTACTACGACGCCGACAGTATTCAAATTGAAAATTCGTCGGTGCTCCGCGTAGACATGGCGGTTATCAAGGCGAGTTTAAATCGCATGTATGTTTACGACGTGCAAATCAATCACAGCAAAAAGACTTATGAAATTTTATCGTCGAAAATTCTTTCCTACGACACGCGAGCCGAAATCGAATCGAATAAATCTCGGCGTCCCGTTCAGACTTATTCCAAAAAATCCGAGCTTGGGCAAATGGTTCAGCTAATTCTTTATGGCGAATAAAAAATATCCCGCGAGGAAATTCTTCGCGGGTTTTTTTGTTATATCATGTTGCTATTTTTTCTTAACCAAATCGGCTTTCGAGTGTCCAGTCTTGTAAGTCATCTTTTTAATCTTGCGCTTTTGAGCTTTAGCCTCGCGCTTTGCTTCCATATTCTTTCTATCTTCTTTGGCAAGATTTTTAGAGGAAGTCTCGTCGAATTGCCTGTAAAAACTCTCGGCGGCTTTGTTGTAGTCTTTAGAGTTTTTGCCGATTGAATTACTTTGAATGCTGTAGGTGTAAAGGAGCTTTGAATCGGCGGCGTTGTAGACGTAGAAGAAAAGCCAAGGCTTGCCAGAATTATTCGCGACAGTCGCAATCATGTAGGTATCGGCGTATTTGGCGATATTCATGTTGAAAATTTTCTCTGCCTCAACGGCGTCAAGCGAGTAAATATCAACGCCCGTATCGCGGCGAATGTTACCAGCTATTTCTTCATAGGAAATAATGTCGTGCGCGGAAGTATCTCTGCCGACGGCGTAAATCGATTTGGTAAATTCTTCAAGCGTCGGCTCTTTCTCGTCGATTCGGTAAAAGTTGGGCATCGCAATCGCCACAGTCTTTATCGTCGTAAGGTCGGCGTCTTCCTCAATATTTTCCTCATAAGCCGCCAATGCAATCGACGAAGTTAAAATTATCGCCGACATCATCAACGCGACTAAAAATTTTTTCAAACCAAATCGCCTCCTTAAATTAAGCCGTGAGCTTTGAGCGCAGTTTTAATTTGTTCGAGATGATTCGGTTCAATCTCGCTGAGCGGCATACGCAATTTGCCGACGTTCCAGCCCAAAAGTCCCATTGCGGTTTTTACGGGAATAGGATTAACTTCGCAAAACAGCGCGTCGATTAAATCGCAGTAATCGATTTGCATACGAGCCGCCTCTTCAATCTTGCCGTCGAAATAATTTTGGCAAATCATGTGAGTATCATGCGGCGCGACGTTCGATAAAACTGAGATAACGCCACTGCCGCCGAGCGACAAAATAGGAACGATTTGATCGTCATTTCCCGAATAAACAGCGAGTTCGTCTCCGCAAAGTTTGCGCGTCCTAAGAATCGAAGTCAAATCGCCGTTAGCCTCTTTAACTGCGACAATGCGCGGGTGTTTGCAAAGTTTTGCGTAGGATTCGGGCTTAATATCGACGCCCGTCCGACCCGGCACGTTGTAGAGAATCACAGGGATATTGATATTGTCGGCGATTTTCATATAATGCGCGACAAGTCCCTTTTGAGTGCACTTGTTATAGTAAGGCGTGACTAAAAGGACGGCATTTGCTCCGACTTTCTCCGCGTATTGCGACATTTGAATTGCATAGGCAGTATCGTTGGAACCCGTGCCTGCAATGACGGGAACTCGCCCGTTGACATGCTCGACCGCAAATTTAATCGCGGCTTTATGCTCCTCGTCGTTAAGCGTAGCGGTTTCGCCTGTCGTGCCCGTGATACAAATTGCGTCCGTATGATTTTCGATTTGATTGTCGATAATCCGTCCGAGTTCGGCAAAGTTTATGCCCGTCTCGTTAAACGGCGTGACAATCGCAACGCACGCGCCCTTAAATGGTATTTTCTTCATTAAAAGCCCTCCAAAGATTTTTTAGTCCAAAGCAGATTTAATCTCCCCGAAAATTTCCGCGTTCTCCTTAATAATTTCCTCGTTGCCGAAGACGCACAGATTATTTTGATTCATGCAGTCCTCAACAATTTTCGATAAGGCGCGAATATCTTCCTGCCGCGCAGTGAGAATTTCGTTGCGAGATTTTTGGCGGTCGGCGTAGGTGATATTCCGCAAGCAGAAATCGGCGGCAATTTGTCCTTTAAGCGAAGGCGTCAACGGCTTATCGATTTTGCTAAGCGTCCCGATTATGTACTTGTCCATTTCTCTGTCGCTTACATCGAAATTTTTAAGGAAATCGGCGGTGCCGTCGAAAGTCTCAAGTGTCTTTTTAAGGTTCGGGTCGCGATAAGAGCTGAATAACAAACTTCCATTGCGCCCGAAACTCGCGAAGGCTCCATACGCGCCGCCCTGCACTCGGATTTTTGTCCACAGATATTCATAGCGCAAAATCGTTTCCAAAATGTTCAGCGTACCCGTGTATTCGTGACCAAGCTCGATAAAGTTCGCGCCCTTGCCGACGTATTGAACGCGACTTTGCGAATAAAGCCCTTCATTCTTCGGCTTGCAGACAAAGGAATAAAATTCTTTTTTAAACTCCTCCGCCTTCAAACTCTTAAGCAAATCGTTCAAATACGGACGGAATTTTTTATAAAGTTCTTCGGGAGCCGTGACGCTGACAATCAGCCCGTTGCGATTAATCAGCCGCTCAAGCACGTCATACAAATCGTCAACCAGTTCATCAAATTTATCGTCGAAGTTCGCGAGCAAGTCCTTTAAAAATTTATTGTAGGGCAGATAACCGGCGGCGTTATAAGCTCCCGCCTTGCTCTGATAAGCGGCGAGTTGCGAAGAAACTATCTGCGTTGCCATATTTTGCAAGCCCAATTCAAAGGAAATTTGCTCCTCTTCAATGAGTTCGTGTAGGCGTTTCTTATTCGTGAAGGCGGTATCGTTGAAAATTTCTGCGAGAATTTCTGTCATGTCGCCGAGTTTCGACTCCAACGCTTTGACGAAAATTTTCAAGCGCGGCGCAAAAGAATTCGGATTGCCATTTTCAGAATCTGCGCGGAGATTTGCTCCAAAGCCGCCGATATGTAAGTTTGTAAGAATCGCAAGTTCTTCGTAGGAATGCTTTTTGGTATCAATGTTATCCAAAAGTTCGGTTAAAAGGTAAGCGTGCAGAAGTTTATCCTGCGGAACTTTCGTGGCGTCGAAGTAAAACGTCAAGTAAATTATGCCGTGCGTGTCAATGTTGCTGAAAAGAATCCGCGTGCCGTCAATGTCGCGGAATTGCAACGGCAACTTTTCCGACTCTTTCTTAAGGTCTTCGCGCTTTAAAATCGGAATCGTCTTCAAAGCTTCGGGCGAATCGGGAGCTTGCTGACGGAGTTTTAATTTCTCGGTCGTGTCGATAATGTTTTGAATCTGCGCGGGAGATAAGGACGATTTAATTTCTTCAAGTTTTTGAGCCTGCGCGGCGTCGCGTTTCTTTGCAAAAGATTTATCGGGCGCGAGCGTCATCAAAACTTTATGCGGATTGTCGAGCAAATATTTCTTAACAAGCCCTTCAAAATAATTTTCGTCAAGCCCGCGTTTAATCGTTGCCAAATCGTCTTCATAACGCAGATAAGCATTGGGGTCGCCGCCGTAAAGCCACGTCTTAAAGAGCCGCAAGCCGTAAATCAAACCTTTTGGCGCAAATCCGAAGTCTGCCTCGCGAAGTCTGAACTCCATTAAGTTAATCGACGCCTGCAATAAAGTTTTATCAATGCCGTTGTCGACAAGCTTTTTGAGTTCGTCGTTAAGCAGAGAATAAAATTCTTCGACGCGGTTTTTCTCCGAGCCGTTAAGCGTGATTGTAAATACGGGCTGGCGTAAATCGTCCTCAAGAGCAACGTCAACATCTTTGCCCAAGCCCGAATCAATCAGAGCCTTGCGGACGGGCGCGGCTGGACTGCTGAACAACGCATGACTTAAAATCCCCAAGCCTAAATTCGTAAGAGTATCTGTCACGTCGCCGACAATTAAATTCAGCGCGAGAAAAGTTTTTTCATCAGCGGATTCTTCTTCGCCAATGGGATAAACTTCATCAACACGTTTCATTTGGGCGAAAGTCGGTTGTAAGGAAATTTCCGAATCAACTTCGATTTTGTCAAAGGCAGATAAATATTCACGGTCAAGATATTCGAGTTGCTCGGCAATGTCCACGTCGCCATAAAGATAGATAAAGCTGTTGGACGGGTGATAAAATTTTTGGTGGAAGGCGATAAAATTTTCCTGTGTTAAATTCGGAATAGCCTCCGGGTCGCCGCCCGATTGATAGCCATAACAATTCTGCGGAAAAGTTTCGTGTAAAAGCTTACTGCCCAAAATGTCGTCGGGCGAAGACAATGCGCCTTTCATTTCGTTATAGACAACGCCGCTGTAAGTCAAGGGAGCGTCGGCATTTTTAATTTCATAGTGCCAACCTTCCTGCATTAAAATTTCGGGCGTGGTGAGCATGGCGGGATTAAACACCGCGTCAAGGTAAACGTCCTGCAAGTTGCGGAAATCTTTGGCGTTGCGGCTCGCGACGGGGTAAACGGTCTTATCGGGATAAGTCATGGCGTTCAGAAAAGTATTCAACGAACCCTTAACCAACTCGACAAACGGCTCTTTAAGCGGATATTTTTTGGAACCGCATAAAACCGAATGTTCGACGATGTGCGCGACGCCGGTATCATCTTTGGGCGGTGTGCGGAATCCGATATAAAAAACTTTGTTATCGTCGTCCGCCGCGACGTAGAAAAGTTTCGCACCCGTCTTGACGTGTTCAAATTCGTAAGTCTTGGCGTTCAGTTCGCCGACTTCGGAAAGATTTTTCAAGCTAAAGCCGTTCAAAACTTCGCCGATTTTTAAATTCATATAATCGCTCCTTTCAATGTCAAAAATATTTTATTCGTTAAGCCGCTAACCGTCAATAGTTGATGATATTTAGGAACTGGGAACTTGACGTTGAAAAATTCTTATGTTAAACTGCGTCAATCTTAACTACGGCGCAGTTCGTCGACACTCCGACGCGGACTTCGCTGACGGGTAAAAAATCTACGCAGGAGGACTTGAAATGTTAGACAAACAGGCAAAACAGGAGATTATGGAGAAATTCGCCGTGCACGAAGGCGATACTGGCTCTCCCGAAGTTCAAATTGCACTTTTGACGGCGCGTATTTCGTACTTGACCGAGCACCTCAAGGAGCACAAGAAGGATCATCATTCTCGTCGCGGGCTTTTGAAGATGGTCGGGCAACGCCGCCGCCTTTTGAGCTACCTCAACAAGAAGGACATCAATCGTTATCGTGAGATTCTCTCGCAACTCAACCTTCGCAAGTAAAAATTTGTTCGATAAAAAAATTATCCTCTGTCGGAAATTGCGGCAGGGGATTTTTGTCGCTTTAAAAGCGACGGAACAGCAGACGCACCGAATCGTTCAGAAAATTTATGCCGCTCGCCGCGCTCAAACAAATTTGCAGTCAGAATTTTTTTCTGCTATCATAATAAAAATTATCTAAGGAGAAAAATTTATGGCGAACGTCGTCACGATAAAGGGCGTGAAAAAACTTTACAAAATGGGTTCGGAGATAGTCGCCGCGCTCAACGGCGTTGACTTAATCATTGATGAAGGCGAATTCGTTGCGCTTATGGGACCTTCAGGCTCTGGTAAATCGACGCTCATGAATATTTTAGGTTGTCTCGACCGCCCGACTGTCGGCTCTTATAAATTGCTCGGACAGGAAGTTAGCGGGCTTTCAGACGACGAACTTGCGCGAATCAGAAATAAAACTATCGGCTTTGTCTTCCAAAATTTCAATCTCCTGCCGAAGTTGACGAGCTTGGAAAATGTTGCTTTACCGGCAGTCTATGCGGGCTTAAGTTCAAAGGAAAGGCTTTCGTTGGCAATGGACGCGCTTAAAAAAGTTTCACTCGACGACCGCGCACAACATTTACCCAGCGAACTTTCGGGCGGACAAAGGCAACGTGTAGCAATAGCTCGCGCAATAGCAATGAAACCGTCAATAATCATGGCGGACGAACCGACGGGCAATTTGGACACCAAATCGACGGGCGAGATAATGGAAATCTTTAGAGACTTACACGCGGCGGGCTCGACGATAATTTTAGTTACGCATGAACCTGACATTGCGCAAGCCGCCGACCGTCAAATTCTCGTCAAGGACGGGCAGATTGTCAAAGACATAACTAAAGATTCGCATGAAATTATTGACATAGTTTAAGTTTTGGAGGAGTGCTTTATGTCAAAATCCCAAATGCAAATTTCACTCTTCAAAAATCACCATAAATTTTTAGATGAAAGAAAATTTACGTTCATTGATCTTTTCGCGGGTATTGGCGGAATGCGACTTGCCTTTTCAAATTGTGGCGGCGAATGTGTCTTTTCGTGTGAACAGGATAAAAATTGCCAAAAGACTTACCGTGATAATTTTGGTGAAGTTCCCGCAGGAGATATTCGCGAAATTAAGGCATCGGACATTCCGAATCATGACATATTGCTTGCTGGTTTTCCGTGTCAACCTTTTTCAATCGCTGGCGTTTCTAAAAAGAACAGTCTCGGTAAGGAAACTGGCTTTCTTGACAAAACGCAGGGAACTTTATTTTTTGAGATAGTCAGGATATTGGAGGTAAAACGCCCCAAAGCTTTTATGCTTGAGAATGTTAAAAATCTTAAAAGTCATGATGGCGGACGTACTTGGCAAATTATTACAGCGACCTTGAACGATTTGGGTTATACCATTTTTTCTGCAGTAATTGACGGGAAAATCTTTGTTCCACAGCATCGCGAAAGAATTTTTATCGTAGGCTTTGACAGTGAACGCTATAAAAATTTTATAAATTTTAATTTTGACTTTGAGCCGCCCGAAAAAATCCCAGTCTTGAAAGATATTTTGGAAAATCCCGTTGACGACAGATATACTTTATCCGATAAGCTTTGGAATTATTTACAGATGTACGCAGATAAGCATAAAGCTAAAGGGAACGGTTTCGGATTTGGTCTGCCGGATTTAAACGGCGTCTCTCGGACTTTAAGCGCGAGATATTATAAAGACGGCTCTGAAATTTTGATTCGTCAAGACAAAAAAAATCCCCGAAGATTGACGCCCAGAGAATGTGCCCGCCTTCAGGGTTTTCCAGAAAATTATAAAATCGTCGTTTCAGATACAAATGCTTACAAGCAATTCGGAAACTCAGTTGTTGTGCCGCTGGTTACTGCTGTTGCTAAAAATATTATTGAAACTCTGCAGGATTTGGAAAGTGCAAAATGATAAAGAAAAATAATTCGGTTGAAGAACTCACAAGGAAAGAATTTGCTGAATTTATATCCAAGCTCGAAGTTGATTTTCCGTCTGCCGAGAAAATGGCACAAGCGGCGCGAGAAATTCATGAAATTATTTTCGACCATTCGGAAGATATAGTTAAAAATCCCGACAAAAAATTACTTCAATGGATTGATTTAGAATATGAATTGTTCCAAAGCATTGAACGAGCAAGATACGGCGAGCAAATTCATAAAGGATTTGAAACGATGCAAAGTTTTATTGATTTAGCAAATTTTATTTTAAATCGTCGCAAAAGCCGCACGGGGAAGTCTCTCGAATGGCATCTTTCAGCAATTTTTGACGGAAATTATTTGCCTTATGAATCGCAAGTCGTTACGGAGGCTAACAAGAAACCAGATTTTATTTTTCCGAGTGGCAAAGCATATCACGACCTAAATTATGATGCAGACAAATTAATTGTTTTGGCGTCGAAAACAACTTGCAAAGATCGTTGGCGACAAATCATCAACGAGGCTGACAGAGTGAGAAATAAAAATAAGTATTTGTTCACATTGCAACAGGGAATTTCTGTTCAACAGCTGACGGAAATGAAGATTGAGAGAGTAGTTTTGATTGTTCCCGAACCACACAGAAACAGTTTTCCAGAGGAATTTAGAAATGAAATTTTAAATCTCAAGCAATTTATTTCGCTCGTTAAAGAAACGGTAACGATATAGGAAATTTGAACTTCGACAGCAAGGAGAATGCAATGCTTTTTACTGAACTTTTAAAAATGGCGGGCTTGAGCCTTATCGCAAACAAATTGCGGACGCTCTTAACAATGCTGGGAATAATAATCGGCGTGGCGGCAGTTATTGCAATGGTCAGCGTCGGCATGGGCGTTAAGAAAAATGTCGTCGATTCAATCTCGCGGCTCGGCTCAAATATGCTAATTGTTATGCCGGGCAGTTCCAATCGCGGAGGACCAAGAGGCGCGGCAGGTTCCGTTGTAACTTTGACTTTCGACGACGCCCAAGCCATTAAGGATAAAATAAAAAATGTCTCCTACGTTTCGCCGACCGTGCAGGGCAGTTATCAAATTGTTTACGGGCACGAGAATTGGAATTCGTCTGTGCAGGGCGTCATTCCCGAATACGTTTCAATTCAATCGCTGGAGCTTAAGAGCGGACTTTTTTTCAGTCAGCATGATGTTGACGTTCGCAATCGTGTCGCGGTTATAGGCTCGACCGTCGCGGCAAATCTTTTCGCGAGCGTCAATCCCGTCGGCAAGAAAATTCGCATTGGCAACGCGCCTTATACGATAATCGGCGTTTTAGTGAGCAAAGGACAATCGACGGGCGGACAAGACCAAGATGACGTTGTTTTAATTCCCTTGACGACCGCGCAGGAAAGATTATTGGGCATAACCTACGTCCGCAGTATCAACGTACAAGTTTCCGACGCCGATAAAATGGACGAGGTTCAAAGCAATATCGAAAAACTTTTGCGTCAACGTCACAGAATCAGGACGGGCGCGGAAGACGATTTCAACGTCCGCAACCTAACCAGCTTAATGGAAACTATGAATTCAACGACGACGATGATAACTTTGCTACTCGGTTCAATCGCGGGCATTTCGCTAATCGTCGGCGGTATCGGCATTATGAATATTATGATGGTTTCCGTCACCGAGCGCACGCGAGAAATCGGCATAAGAAAAGCTATAGGCGCGACCTACAGCAGTATTATGCTACAATTCCTAATCGAATCGACGATGATTAGCATAATCGGCGGGCTTATCGGGATTGTTATCGGTATCGGAGCCGCGCAGGCTATTTCAAAATTCGGCGACTTCACGACGGTTATTAGCGGCTTGAGTATCGTGGCGAGCTTTGGCTTTTCGCTATTCGTAGGAATTTTCTTTGGCATGTTACCTGCGCGGAAGGCGGCGCGTCTCGACCCGATTGACGCCCTGCGCTACGAATAAAATCAATGTCTGTCGGGATTATTGACTGTCTTATAACTTAAATTGTTTTGAGTTGTTTCCATGAAATGAATAATATTTTTCTCCTCTTCGGCAACAAGAACTTCCTCCTTTATGCTACCGCCTTTTTCTCTTAGATTAGATTCAATAAAGTAAGCATAAGCGCGACGATAACTTTTTTCGCCAGTGCGCGAGTCGGTTAGCTCGGCAACGCTGAAAAATACGCAAGCTTTCTGGCAAATATATTGCTTGTCTTCGACGATAAAAGGATATGTGTTGTATTTATTGCTTGTCATTCTTTCGTAATTTACTTCGTAGGGTTTGATTACAATCCGCTCGCCCCAAACTCTTACGTTGATTGAACCGCTTGAAGAATTTATTGTTATGGGAGTAAATGGATGTTGAGCTTTTTTTCGGACATTGCCAACAGACGGATATTCTTTGTTGAAAATAAGGGTATCTGGATTTGCAAGTACAATCGCCACCGCTTTATAAATTCCGCTCTCCGCCGCATTTTGTAAATCGAATTCGGCTTGATAATCTGTCGTTTCGTAAGCGTGATTCATTTCAGATTCTTGAATGCCCTTGACTATCAGCGCGATAACTAAAATCAAACAGAGTCCGAAAATCGTTGCGAATCCTTTTTCATTCATCAAGGCACCTCTAAGCCCGGCATGAAAACTGCTGTGGCAATTTTTATTTCGTTATTCGTTACTAAACTTGCCATAACAAGTTCAATGTGTAAAATTTTTTTTGATTCGTCGAGTTCACATTGTAGAGAAACCAGTTGCGTGTCGCCGAAAAAATTTTCACCCGTTATCGGATTGCTGGGAGGTATATCATTGCGATGCACAGCGTAAAGGTTCGTATAATCTCTTCCATCTTTTTTGTAAGCTAAAATAAATTGCGTCTCCCATACGTCCTCGCTTGAAAACAGCCAATATCTGTTTGCAGGCTCATCTCCATTAAAAGTGTAAAAATTTTCACTGTTGTCGACCGCGTGATAGACAATTTTAATTGAGTTGGAATCATTTAGAGGCTTAATTTCTTTGGCGGCTCGCGCTAAGTGAGTTATTCTTTCCATGACGTATTGAGCCTCCTCCTCTAGCACGTAGTCGGCAAGTTGAATTTTTCCCAACTCAAAGATTTTTACGCTTACATTCCCCAAGCCGTACATAAGCAAAATTAAAAGCGGCAAGGCTATCGCGAATTCAACGAATACAAAGCCTCTACTACGGATTTTATTCAGCAACCCAAATCGTCCGTTTAGCTTTAACCTCAAAATTGCCCCCGCCTTCCTTTAAAGTAACCGTAACTGTGACTTCATAGGGATTCGAGCCGCTTACTTCAGTCGTGACTTTAAACTCCGTTGGCTTGCCCTTACCAGCATTTTCAGTTATTAAATCTTCAGGCTTGCCTAAAAAATTTGTCTGAAGAGGCTCGCCCGCCGCCGCCAAACTTTCCAACTGCGCAAATTGTTCGTTCGCCAAATAAAGCGCGGTTAATCGTAGCGTCGATTGCGGATTGTGTACTCTCGGCGCGGCGTTGAATAAAATCGTTGCGGCTAAAGACGTTATCAGCGTCAGAAAAATTACATTCAGCATGAGAAAGCCGCATTCGTTTCTTATTATTTTTAGCATGAAAAAAATATATCACAGACCTTGACGCTTTGCAAAAGTTTTTGAAATTGACAAGCCCGCCGTCAAATGATATAAATAAAAAAATTTTAGCTGTGCGCTCCGAAAGACGATAAACTATTTAAGGAAAGGAGCGCGATAAAAATGGAAATTTGGGAAGTCACAAATCCTGTGGCGGGCATCAAAAAAAGTTCCGCGCAGTCTTCATACAAATCAAAGGGCGGAATTGCCTCCGAGTATTCAAAAATTCTCGCCGAGAAAATTTCCAATATCAAAACCGACGTTCGGCAAATGGAAACGGTTCGGGAACAACTTAACGAGATTCGCGACATGCACGAGGAATTGACGGGCGAAGTCAAAATCGACGAAGATTCAGGCAATGCCAATCGCGAGGACGACTCGACTGTAACGATAACTTGCGTCGAGAAAATTAAGCGATTCATGCCCGACGGCTCGATAATGATAACGACCTACGAGGACGGGAAAATCACCGAACAATTCCGCAAGAAACCGCATATGGTTTCCGTCGCCGATTATTCCGCGCCGCCTAAAGTCGACGGTTCGCCCGAAACAAAATTGGAGGCAAAGCACAGTTTAGACTTAATGGAACTTTTGATGATTTGATTCGTCGGGGTTTTGTAAATGTGTTTTTAACTAAAGGAGGTCTTTAACATGGACGTAAGCAAAATTGGCAACCTTTCAAGATTGACTCGCGGCTTTGCGCAATACGCGACTCAAGCCAAGAACACGGCAAATTCTAAGACAACCGCGCAGAACAAGCAATCGGGACAAGCTCAAACGGATTCGGCTAAAATTGGCGGAGCTTTCGAGTTGGATATTTCCAATGCCGCGAAACAAGCTCAGCAGACGAACAAGCCCGATGGAGCTTTTGTCGAAGACGACGACCAGCAACAATCCAAAGGCTTGAATGCCGATCAAGTCAAAGCTCTCCAAGAAGAGCTCAAAGGCACAGAGGAAACTAAAGGTCTCGCTACCGAGCAAGTCGACAAACTCAAAGAAAATATTGAAATGCAAGAAAGCACTATGCTCAACATTATGATTCAAGCGATGACCGATTCTAACAACAAACTGCAGGAATGGGCGGACAACGGTATCGGCTTCCTGAACTTCGGCGGTACTCAAATTGAGGCATCTCTTTTCGGACTTCCCGAAGTAGCGACCAATGCCGAAGATGCGGCTAAGGCTATCGCTCCCGGTGGAGATTGGTCGGTTGATGCGGTTTCGTCTCGTATTTTCGACTTAGCGACGGCAATAGCGGGCAATGACCCCGAAAGACTTGCGGAAATGCGAGCGGCTGTTGAGGAAGGTTTCAAACAAGCTGGAGCCGCTTGGAAGGACGCAACCGGATAAGACAACATGCCCGAAATTTCCAAGCAAACCTATGACGAAATCATGAGCCGTTTCGACAAACGCGCCGAAGAACTTAACGGAGCTACTGGGGCGTCATTAGGCGAATAAACTAAAGCGGCAAAAATTCTGCCGAACGAAATTAAAAAGACTGCCACTCATGATAAATGTTTGGCGGTCTTTTCGACTTCATGTAAAGTATTTGCCCTACGTTAATTTTATTGGTTGACAGAAAAATTACAGGTGTTTATAATTAGCTAGCTTGCGCAAAAGAGCGATAAATTTATTGGAGGTATTAGGAACATGGCAGTTGGTAAGGTAAAGTGGTTCAGTGCGGAAAAGGGTTACGGATTCATTGCTCGCGAAGAGGGCGACGATGTTTTTGTTCATTTCTCGGCTATTCAATGTGACGGATATAAGACTCTTGACGAGGGTCAGAATGTTTCTTTCGACATTATCGAGGGTGAACGCGGTCCGCAAGCGGCCAACGTGAAAAAACTCTAATCTAAGCGTTGTACTGCTAATCTTATCTAAATGACTTGCTTCTGAAGATTGTCGGAGGCAAGTCATTTTCGTTTCGGAGGAAATTTTTATGAAGTTTGTATCGTGGAATGTGAACGGGTTGCGTGCTCGTTTGAAAAAAGATTTTATGCCAGCGTTCAGAAATTTGGATGCGGATATTTTCGCCGTTCAGGAAATTAAAATGCAAGCGGGCGAGGCTATTCTCCAGCTTGACGGCTACAAACAGTTTTGGAATTACGGCGACAAGAAAGGCTATTCGGGCACGGCGATTTTTTCTAAGATTGAGCCGAAAGGTTTTACATGCGGAATAGGCGTTGATGAATTCGATAATGAAGGGCGCGTTATTACTCTCGACTTGGGAGAATTTTTTTTCGTCAATGTTTACGTCCCGAATTCGCATAATCTGGAGTGGCTTGAACGTCGTATGAGTTGGGAATATTCATTTGGAAATTATCTTAAGGGGTTGGATAAAAAAAAGCCCGTTATCGTCTGTGGAGATTTTAACGTTGCGCATGAACCGATTGATTTAAAAAATCCCGCGTCGAATCATCACAGCGCAGGATTTAGCGACGAAGAACGCGGCAAATTTTCCGAACTTTTAAGCGCGGGCTTCGTCGATATTTTTCGCCAAAGAAATCCGACATTGACGGGAGCCTACACTTGGTGGAGCTATCTTCGTAAGGCGCGGCTCACCAATGCGGGTTGGCGTATTGATTATTTTTTAATTTCCGAGCGTCTGACAGAAAAAGTTGCCGACGCCACGATTGAGAGCGAAATTTTCGGTAGCGACCATTGCCCCGTTACTCTGACGATTAATTTTTAAGCGTCGCTCCTGTGCGGTTGCCATTTAGTTACGATTGTTATTTCATCACCAGCTGTTACGTCTAAGTTATAGTAATAGGGCTTATCGTGCCAAGCGGGCATAATCTTATTGAAGATATTCTTACCGTTTACAATGAGCTTTGAATAATCAATCCAATAAGGAACGCGCTTTGATTTATTTTCTGGTGAATGAACATCCACTCCCCTAAGCCACAATTTGATTTGTCCGTCTATAGTAGCTTTAGCAATAAAATCTAATTGTCCAGCGCAGGACTGAATTTGATAACCGATTCCATTCTTTTGGAACCAATTAGGCTTCCATACATTGGCTTTGTCGTCGGACACGGAAAAAATTTGAAACTCGCCCTTCTCCGTTTTAGGTATCAATTTAACGTCCACTCTTGCGGTAAATTTATTGAAAATCGACTTGTATTTCTTATTCAAGGCTTCGACTTCTTTTCGCTTTTCGTCGAAAGCACTAAAGAAAAATGGAACAGATGCCTCGGAAGAATCTTCGGATAATTTGTTGTGCAGAACATTATAGATTTCCGATTTAGATAATTTGTTTAGTTCTTCATAACAGCGACCAAAATACCAGCGAAAATGATTCGCCAAAGCCATTCTGCAATAGTCAAGGTTTTCCGACAAAACTTCATGTTAATTTTCTAAGGCACGTAATAATTTCATGAAATTAACAAATCCCGAAATCCAATGAGCCACATGTTGAGCTGGTTCTCGTTTTGTATTTGTGACAGACTTGATATTATATACCCTGTAGAAATAAATAGGCGTCGAAATGCGCAAAAATCTTTCAGAATGACAATAGAGGTCAATGACCCAGATAAAATCGCCGCCATTTGTTATTTGAGTTGGGAAAACGATATTATTCTCAACTAAAACTTTACGACGAATCAACTTTGTCCAAGGACCACGGAAGTTTCCATCTCTTCCTTCAAGAAGTAGTTTACTGAGGTTTTTATTCGGATCGTCTACTCTCAAGTCAGGTTCGTCTTCCAAACCTTCTCCAATTAATTTTCTGGTCTCGTCGTCACGGTGGACACAAATATCATCTGGCGCACTCATTTGATAATAAGAACCAGTATAAACAACATCGGCATTGTATTCTTTTGCCGCAGTGTGCAAGGTCTCTAAGGCATTGTCCAAAATAAAATCGTCGGCATCCATGAAGTAAATATATTCGCCGCAAGAAGTTTCGAGTCCGATATTTCTGGGGACATAACCACCGCCACCAGAATTTTGTTCCGTATGTATTAGCTTAAGACGTCCGCCGAATTTTTCCGTATAACTTTCGATAATTTCTCAACTTGAATCGGTTGAACAGTCGTCGACCACTATAACTTCAAAGTCTTGAAACGTTTGCACTAAAAGACTGTTAAGGCATTCGGTAAGATATTCTTCTGCGTTGTACATAGGAATAATAACCGAAATTGCGGGCGGAAAAGAACTCGTAGCTGGGAGTTTTTTTATTGGAGATTTTTTACTGCTTTGCGTGAAAGATTCATCATACATGCGCCTTACATAACAAATATTCGGCACACGCAGGAATTTTTTTGAAAAACATAAAACTAAAAAACACCAAACGACATCATCTCAACCGATAATTTCAGGGAAATTTATCTCGTTTTCGGCAAGCAATTTACGTGATACGAATCTCTGCCAAGGAGTAACCCAAAATTTTCCCGCAAGCAAATCATCTAATCTGTCAGATAATTTATCAGAAATGAATGTTGGTTTATCGACAAAAGGCGGTTTTTGAATCCGATTATCCGCGAGATGAATATTTTTGATGTATTCTTCTCCGACGCCCGTCGACATATAATATTTCTCACAATAGACAACGTCGGCATCGTATTCTTTGGCGAGAGTATATATTTCCTCTAAAGCGGTTTTGGTAAGTGTGTCGTCGGAGTCCATGAAGAATATATATTCGCCGCGTGAAACAAGAAAACCGTTATTGCGCGGTGCAGGAGCACTGCCGGAATTTCTGCTCATGTGATAAAGACTCAAGCGACCATTAAATTTTGGAATATAGCTTTCGATAACTTTGCAACTTGAGTCTTTTGAGCAATCGTCAACCACGATAACCTCAAAATTTTGTTCAGATTTATCTTCGGAAGCGTAAACATTTATACCTCTAAGATTCAAACGAACTTTTCCGTCTGACGAAGCTTTGGTGATAAACTCCAATTTTCCAGCGTAAGAATAAATTACGTAACCAATGCCGCCCTTTTGAAACAAATCTGGCTTCCATACGCCAGCTCTATCATCGGAAATAGAAATGATTTTAAAATCTGCCATATCTGTTTCTGGCAACAGTTTAATATCTATCCTTGCAGTAAAGGCATCAAAATCTTTACGCATTTGGGAGATTTCTCTTTTCTCCAAGTCAACAAGGCTGAAGAAGAAAGGAATTATCAAACCTGAAGAATCATCGGAAAATTTACAACGTAAAATTTCATAAATTTCTTGTGTAGATAATGGAGTTATTTCTTCATTTATGCGATGTAAACACCATGAAAACTGCCGTTTTGATGCCTCGAGACAATAAATTGGATTTTCCGATAAAACGTCATTTTGCTCTTCCAATTTCTTTAAAAACTTTATAAAGCTATCAAACTCTTTAAACTAACGAGAAATTTCTTCCGCAGGTTTCTTTTTAGTATGAGATAGGGAATTAATGTCATATCTTCTATAAAAATAAAGGGGCATCTGTATGCGCAAAAATCTTTTTACATGACAGTAAACGTTAATGCACCAAATAAAATCCTCGCCCAAAGATACATCTGGAAAGAAAATTTCGTTCTTAATTAAAAAGTCGCGACGGATAAGCTTTGTCCAAGTACAAGTTAAATTTCATTCCTCTACCAACAAAAATTCTTGAAGGATTTTATTGTTATCATCGACCGTCAAAGTCGGTTTGTCTTCCAATCCTTCTTTAAGGAATTTTATAGCCAAGCCGTCTTTATGAAGGTAAATATCATTTGGTTCCTTCATATCTTGACACTCCCCCACAGCTAAAGCCGGAGGGATTCTTGCTTCAACGACTGTTGCGCCGAGGTTGCGTCTTACATAGTCTCCACAAGCGTGACTTCCCGTGTGTCCCATGGTAGTGCAAATATACTACTATTTAATTTTTAATTCGTCAAATGCGCCTTATATACTCTTACGGCGCGGATGATAATTAGAGGAATAATAAACGACCTCAGCATCATATTCTTCTGCCGTCGTGTATAAGGTCTCAAGGGCATTCAACATTATAAAGTCGTCACTGTCTACGAAAAAAATATATTCGCCTCTTGAGAGTTTAAGAACGAGATTACGTGGTTTGCTTCCGCCCCCAGAATTCTTTTCAAGTACGACAAGTTGAAGTCGTCCATAGAATTTTTCTTTGTAGCTTTCGACGATTTGAACGCTGTTATCCATCGAGCAGTCGTCAACCACAATGACTTCAAAATCTTGAAAAGTTTGCGCAAGGAGGCTGTCAAGACATTCTTCGATATATTTTCCCGCATTATACATAGGAATAATAACGGAAATTGCAGGGAAATCATATGATATTGGGGGGGATAATGTTAATCTGCATTAAAACTAATCACTTCCTGTCTTCTGTTAATTTATGCTGACCGAGCATGGTCGTCAGGGTTTCGCGATTGAATTTGTATTCGGCGGACGAAAAATCTTGCTCCGCGTCGTAGCGATTTGACAGCGCATTTATCAGCCCGCAAAAAGTATCATAAATTAAATCGTTTGTAAAATATTTTTCTTGATTATTTTCAAGCGTTGTTACTCGGTCGGGGAAAATTTTTTCATATTCGGGCGAAACGTAAATGAACATCGGGATTCGTAACATTTCAAAGCGGAACACGTCAGGATTGTGAGAAATTTCCAAGTCCTCGCCGTGATCTGAGAAATAAATCATCGCTTGCAAGTTAAGATTCTGCGCGGCGTAATCAAAAATTTTAGACAGGACAAAATCCGTGTACAAAATCGAATTGGCGTAGCTCGGAGCCGCCAACATCATGCCCGTACCGTCTTTAGTCACCCATTTTTTAAATCTGCGCGGATAGCGGCTGTTATAGTAAATGTGACTGCCCATTAAGTGGAAGACGATAAAATTTTTCTCGTTCGGATTAACTTTATCAAAGAATTTTAATAAAATCTCGTCCTCAAGCTCCGAAAAATCAAAGGCGTCGTCCGTCCACTCCGAAACGTCCGCAGTTTTTGCTACTAATGTTATCGCGCTGTCAAATTCGCCATAGCGTCCTTGATTGCTGAACCAATAAGTTTTATAGCCCGCCTTCCGCGCTACGTCGATTATAGAAACCGAATCATAAAACTCCTTGTCGTTGTATTGGCTTTGCTCAGTCAAGGCGCGTTGAAGAACAGGCACCGTTTGAGTCCACGACGCATAAACATTATCGAAAAGAATAAATTTCCCGTCTGTAGGCGTTAAGTTCGGCGTATTTTCGGGCGTTTCTTTATAATCGGGATTAATTTTAACGTCATCAGGCAATCTCGGCGGAATAAATTCTCTTTTTGCCTTTGAACTCAGCCAAGGAGTATTTTCATACGGATAATCAGGATTATACACTTGCATATAATCGCGGCTTGCAGATTCGCCGATGACTAAAATTATTGTGCCGCTTAAATCGTTTTCCGTAGTAATTTTTAGGTCGGCAACTCGTTCAGCGTAATTTTTTGAGTAAAGTTGAGTTTGCTCGGCGTAATCTGTAACCGTTTTCCATAATCCCGCCATTGAAGTTTGCGGAACATAATAAATCAGCGCGGCTAAGCTCCCAATTAATGAAATTATCGCCGCCGCAACTTTTTTTTTGTCTAAAACTGTTTTCAAGGCAAATTCTTTATGAATCTTATAAAAATATCTCAAAACCATTCCGATAAGCAAAAAAATTATCGTTGCGGTCGGAAATCCTATCATTGCGCGGATAAATTCAATCGCCTCGTGCCAATTCGTCAGATAAATTGCCATAAGCGACGCCGGCGATAAACAATGCCACGTCAGACAATAATAAATCAGCTCGATTAGCGGCACGAATAAGAAAAACAAATTCAAGCCGCAAATTATCAGCGGCGAACGTAAAATTACCGTCGCGCTCGCCAAAAATATAAAAATAGCCGTCCCGACTGCAAAATCGTAATAAATCAGCGACATAAACCATTGCCGTTGATAAGTCCACGTGTAAAACAGCGGAAACGCCATACACCACACAAGCCCCGTTAGTAAATTCGGCAAATGTGCTCGCGAAAAAATCTCTGCGCGGGAGGCATATTGGATTAAAAATAAAAGTGCCAACGTTGCGGGCAACGGCGGCAAAAAATATTGCGCGGCGGCAGGCTGTCCTATGTCAATGTAAAAAACTTCGCCTAAATAATAATATAACGCCGCATAAGCTAAAAATTTTTTTGTGTCCGACATTTTTTTAAGGAGTTACTACAAAATTTATGTTCATCAGGGCGGGGCGCGACGTTGTAAAAACCGAATCTTTCAGCGAACCTAAAATCCGCGTTAAGTTCAAAGTCTTTGAGCCGTCAAAGTTTTTAGCCGCTCCGTCAACGTTCACGCTCCAAAATTCTATCCACGACGGCAATTTGTAACCGCTTTCCTTCGGCATGATTTTTATCCGTACAAAATTTAATTTCCCTTCAGCCAATGTTTTTTCGGGCGTCAACGTAACTTTTATTAAAAAATTCCCCGACTGTCTGCCGTCTTTCAAGAGGCTGACTCGTATATCATTCTTGGTTAAAGGCGTCCAATCATCATTTTCTACAGAAAAAATCTCAATATCAGTATCAAAATCGGATAAGTCAAGCGGACAACTTCCCAGCGGCGGCTCGTAATTCCAGTTCAATATAAATGACGCCGCCTCCGAAAATTTATCCAAGCCGAATTCCTTAACCCGATTATCCAAGCCCAATGTATTATCCGAATAAAAATTTTCCACCTCGTCCAACTCAAAATTGGAAAAGTCGCTCGCCGTCTCCGTCAAATTCTCCGACAATAATAAATAGTCCGTGTCATTCGGCAAAGTCTGCCGCTCATTGAACTTGCGCAAAAAATTTTTTACAACGTCATCGCGCCCCATTACCAACAAATAAAACGGTCGATAACGTTCGGGATTGTCGGCAGAATTGTAATTAAAATGGGCGGCATTCAACCCAATATCAAAAATTTCTCCGTGAAACGAATTTTTTATCCCAATAACCGCAACCGCAAATTGATTCGCAAAAAATTTGTCGCGGAGTTTTTGAGTAACGTTTGACCAATCGGAGTCACTCTCAAATAAATCCGTAACGATTATGGAAAGGTGCGAAGTATCTGCGCGGTCGACGACGTTGGCAACGGCAGTTATCGCCTCATTATAAACTTCAGGCGTCGCAAAATTTCTATAACTCCTGCCGTCAAGCGGATAAATTTGCTCGCCAAAACTGTAGAATTTAACTTCACCCGCCGCCCCGCATAAATCGCCCAGCAAATCGGGCAAAGTGATATAAACATTGTCCGCCGCCAACGTCGTAAAGCCTTTCATAGAAACTGTCGCGTCAAAATAAACGTCAGTATCAACTTTCTCTGGCGCAGTCAAAATACTCGGCAAAGTTCCGGGCAACGGCGGCACCGTCTCAATCTGATTCCCACAGCCGACGAAAAGAGACAAGAGAAAAGGGATAAGGGATAAGAGAAAAAATTTTTTCATCACATAGCCTTAACGGGTATCGGACCTCTCGACAAGGCTATCGTCCCAGTCCGCGCAATTTCGACAATCTCATAATCGCTTAAAACTTCGCAAATCGCATCGATTTTATTCTGACTGCCCGTCAACTCGATAACAATATTTTCGCTAGTTATGTCGACAATCTGCGCACGGAAAATATCCACGACGCTAACTAAATCTGCGCGGGTCTCCTTGTTCGCCTTAACCTTAATCATGACGAGTTCACGCTCAATCGAAGGCGACTTGCTAAGATTCACGATTTTAATAACGTCAATTAATTTGCCGAGCTGATTAACAACTTGGTCAAGCTCATTCTCCGATTCGACGCTGACAACAATATTTATGCGAGTGACGGACGGCTCCTCAGTATAGCCCGCCGAAATGCTCTCGATATTGAAGGCGCGACGGCTGATTAAGCCCGAAACGTGAGTTAAAACGCCCGGCTTATTTTCAACCAACACCGCTAAAAAATATTTCTGCATAATTTTCACCCCTTGCCCAAAACCATTTGATCTAAAGGTCTGCCGCCCGGAACCATAGGCAAAACGTTTTCCTCTTCGGGAACATAAACGTCGATAACTGCCGCGCCCTTCGAGAAAAGTATTTCGACTAAATCATCGTCCAATTCTTCCGCCTTAGTCAAGCGATAGCCGCGAACGCCCATTGCCTGTGCTATCTTAACGAAGTCGCGCTTATATTTGAGTTCCGACGCCGAATAATGATGATTGTAAAATAATCTCTGCCATTGCCCGACCATGCCGAGAATAAAATTGTGGACAATGACGACTTTAATATCAATGTTGTTGTCGGCAAGCGTCGCAAGCTCTTGAATATTCATCATGATTGAGCCGTCGCCCGTGAACAATACAACATTTTTATCGGGACAAGCGAGTTTCGCGCCCATAGCCGCAGGAAGTCCGTAACCCATAGTGCCAAGTCCGCCGCTTGTTAAGAATTGGCGTGGCTTGCGAGCTTTAAAAAATTGCGCCGCCCACATTTGATGTTGCCCAACGTCCGTAACGGCGATTGTATTGTCGTCGCAAATACTGCTGATTTTGCTGATAAGTGCGCCGGGTTTAATCTCGTCGCCTTCGTCTTGCCAACTAAATGGGTGCTCCCAACCTTTAGCAACGGCTTGATTCTTCCACGTAGAAAATTTCTCGGCAAAGTTCGTAAGTGATTCGTCCAATTTATTTTTAAACAGCGGCAGAGATTCGCGCAAGTCGCCCAAAACTTTTAAATCGACTTGCACATTTTTATTCATCTCGGCGGGGTCAAGTTCAAAGTGTACAATCTTTGCATTCGGCGCAAAATCCTTGACGCGCCCCGTCACTCTGTCGCTGAAACGCATTCCAATACAAAGGAGCAAGTCGCAAGCTTGAATCGCCATATTTGCGCCGTAGGAGCCATGCATACCCGCAAAGCCTAAAAATCCGTCGGTGTCTGCGTCAATACAGCCAAGCCCCATAAGCGTTGAAGTCGAAGGGCAACCCAGTCGCGTTACAACCTTTCTTAAATCCTCTGAAGTGTCTGAACTTGTTACGCCGCCACCAACGAAAATCAGTGGACGTTCGCAAGCCTCGACAGCTTTAACAACTTCATCAACGTCCGACTCCGTAACGGGATTTTTTCCGCTGTAGCCGCGCAGATTTATTTCGTCGGGATATTCAAAGTCAAATTCGGTATTGAACACGTCAGCAGCAATATCAATCGCCACAGGTCCGGGTCTGCCCGTCTTCGCGATAAAAAACGCCTCTTTGACGATACGCGGCAAATCATTCACGTTTTTAACAAGGTAATTGTGCTTTGTAATGGGCGAAGTTATGCCGCTAACGTCGACCTCCTGAAAGCTGTCCTTACCTATGGCGGGATTGGCAACCTGTCCCGTTATGCAAACAAGCGGGATTGAATCCATATTTGCAGTAGCTATGCCCGTGACAAGATTAGCCGCGCCCGGTCCCGAAGTCGCGATAACTACGCCGACTTTGCCACTTGCCCGCGCATAACCGTCTGCCGCATGAACCGCGCCTTGTTCGTGTCCCGTTAAAATATTAGGGAATTCCATTTTATAAATTTCGTCGTAAAGTTTCAGCACAACGCCGCCGGGATAACCAAATACTAATTCGACGCCTTCATTCTTCAAGCACTCAAGCAGTGCCTGTGCTCCATTCATTCTCAAAATCTCAACCTCCTAAAAATTACTTCGCCGATTATACAACTTCATATTGCCTTTTGACAACAAAAAAAGCCGCCTCAGCGACAGCTCTTCATTCGCAGAAATACTTCATGCCTGTTTTCTTCCATTCTTTTTTAGTGTAAAGAATTTTATAATTGGTGACGCTTGTTAAAGCTGAAAGTTCGCCGATAATTTTTTCGCATTCCTCGCGGGTCGTGGCGTGAATCATCGTATAAAGATTGTAATTCCAATTCGGGGCGGGCGTCCTGTCGTAGCAATGCGAAACTGCCGCATGGGAACTCATAATCTGCGCGGTCTCGTCGAGTTTGTCTGGCGGAACTTGCCACGCGCATAAAGCATTGGCATTGAAACCGACTTCGCGATGGCGGAGGACTGCGCCCATTTTGCGAATTTTTTTTTCGTCGACAAGCTCCTTTACCCGTTGCAAAAATTCTTCTTCGCTTATGCCGACACGTGCCGCCAAAATTTTATACGGTTCTTCGCACAACGGAAAATCTTCCTGCAATGCCTTAATGATTTCCTTGTCACGACGACTTAAATTTTCCAACTCCGACCCTCCGCGCTATTGGAGTTTGAACTGAACATTGATTTTATATTTCTTGTTCGCCTTAAGCTTAAGCATATCTTCGACGCCGCGCAGAGAGCGAATTTCCGACAAAATATTTGATTCATATTCCGCGTTGGGCGTCAACAACGTAAACCAAAGATTGTATACTCCTTCGCGTTCGTAGTTATGAGTTGCGCCCGGATAGCGATTGACAGCCTCAGCGACCGCGCAGATTTCCGAAGGCTCGACTTTCAACGCGACCAGCGTCCCTTGATAACCCAGACTATTTGAATCAAAGAAAGTTCCTATTCGCCGCAGAAAGCCCGCCGATTTTAATTCGCGAAGTCTTTCAAGGACAGTGTTCTCTTCAGTGCCGAGACGCCGCGCCAATTCCGCGAACGGGTGACTGCAAATCGGTATGTCGCCCTGCAAAAGATTCAACAACTCTTTATCGAAAGTTGAAAGCCGTTTCATTTTAAACTCTCTCCCCTAGTTCCCAGTTCCTATTAACTGGTTCCTATTTTACAAAGAGTTTAGGATAACGTCAAGCAAATCTGAACGCCCTTCATTTTTTAACGACGAGTAAGGAATGATTGAATCTGCGTCGACGCTCAAAGCATTTTTTATAACGTTGAGATGTTTTTGACGTTCGGTTTTGCCGAGCTTATCGGATTTGGTTGCGATAATCAGCACGGGCAAATTTTTTTCGACAAGGCTCGCGAAAGAATTCAAATCGGATTCCATAGGCGGATGGCGCATGTCGATAAGTTGACAGACAAATTTTATATCGCGGCGGCTCGAAAGGTATTCGTCGATAAATTTTGCCCAGAGCTTACGATTGGTCTTTGAAGTTTTGGCGTAACCGTAGCCGGGCAAATCGACAAAATAAATTTTGTGATAAACTTCGTCGGGAGTTTTCAAGGTGACTTTAAAAAAATTAATCGTCTGAGTTTTACCGGGCGTTCCCGAAGTTTTAGCCAAAGATTTTCTGTTGGTAAGGGAATTTATCAGCGAAGATTTTCCGACGTTCGAGCGACCGACGAAAACAATTTCGGGCAAAAGTTCTTCGGGACAAGTCGCCTTGCTCACCGCCGAAGTTACATATTCGCTTTTGATAACTTTAATTTCTTCCATATGATTTCCTCTAAAAAAATTGCCCTCCGAAGTCGGAAGGCGGCTTGAAAAATTTCCCGTTCAAAATTCGAGTACATTATTAACAAGCATGGCAATTTGTGCGTCATTTGGAATGCGTTCGTCGTCCTTCTTGGAGTAAATGGTTACGAGATAAATTTCGTCTTCTACCGCAACGTAATAAATGAGGCGGAAACCATTTGATTTGCCGACGTTCGCTGAAGTGTTTGCAATGCGAACTTTATAGAGAGCCGCACCTTCGGGCAGATTGAACCCCGAAAGTCTGTCGCCAAGAAAATTTCCTGCTTCCAAATCCGGCAATATTGATGCTATATCGTCGATGATTTTTTTGTATTTCTTTTTCTTGATGTAGTAATCAATGTCGCTGTTAATCTTTTCAGTCCATTTAATTATCATCTCAGCGCAACCTTTTTCTTAATCGGAGTTATAACTTCTTTTTCTTCCAAATCATCTTTATACTTTTCGCGAAGCCCTTCAATCCAATCACGCCAGTTGCCACTTGGCTTAGGCAACAAGCCCTTACGCATTAAATTGATTTCCTTGCATGATTCGATAATCGATTCTTCAATGGTGCAGTAGCGTTTTTCATCCGCCATAAAAATCATTCCTCCTCGTTGTTGTCTTCGTCAAAATCTTCTTCGAGTTCGGCTTTAAGGTCGTCCCACGTTTTTTCGGGCAACAAACCTTTGCGCATTAAATTGATTTCCTTACAAGCCGCAACAATTTGTTCTTCAAGCGAAGGCAATTCATCAGAATCAAGAAGAAGACTATTCAAAAATGTATTCGTCACCAAAATTTTTTTAGGCTTTTCTTCAGTCGTAGCAACTTCATCATGATTTTCCATTGTTAAAACCTCACTGAATTAACGCAGTCTTCAAAACTTCGTCCATATTTTCTACGGGCACGAATTCCAATTTCTCGCGAACGCTTTCTGGAATATCTTCAATATCGGGCGCGTTTTCTTTCGGTAAAATAATCGTGTGCATACCTTCGCGATAAGCCGCCAAAACTTTTTCCTTAAGCCCGCCTATCGGCAAGACGTTTCCGCGCAGAGTAATTTCGCCCGTCATAGCGACATCACTGCGGACTTTTTTCTTGGTCAAAGCAGAAATCATTGCGGTTGCCATAGTTATTCCCGCGCTTGGACCATCTTTTGGAACCGCGCCTTCGGGAACGTGAACATGAATATCATTTTTCTCGTAAAAGTCGTCGTCGAGTTTCATCAAGTCACTGCGACTGCGTATATAAGTTAATCCTGCCTGCGCGGACTCCTGCATAACGTCGCCCAAATGCCCCGTCAATAAAAGTTTGCCGTTGCCCTTTAAAACTATCGCCTCAGTCGGGAGAATGTCGCCGCCGACTTCCGTCCACGCCATGCCCGTTGATACTCCGATTTGCGGTTGCTTTTCGGCGCGTGTTTGTAAAAATTTCGGACGACCTATGAAGTCGCGCAGATTTTTTTTCGTAACGTAGACAACGCCCTCATGCCCCTCGACAATTTTGCGAGCCGCTTTCCGACATGCACGCCCGATTATCCGTTCAAGCTCACGAACGCCCGATTCCCGCGTGTATTCCGCAATAATTTCTTGAAGGACGCCCTTAGCAAAAACTACGTCGCCTTTCTTAAGTCCGTTTTCTTCTTTCTGCCGCTTAGTTAAGTAACGGCGGGCAATTTCAAATTTCTCGTTCTCCGTGTAGCTCGACAGCGTAATAATTTCCATTCTGTCGCGCAACGGCTTAGGTATCGTGGAAAGACTGTTCGCCGTCACAATCCAAAGCACTTTCGACAAATCAAACGGCGTGTCAATATAATGGTCGTTAAAAGAATTATTCTGCGCGGGGTCAAGCACTTCAAGCAATGCCGCCGACGGATCTCCCGCATAACCGTCCTTCCCAAGTTTATCGATTTCGTCAAGCAGAAAAACGGGATTGTTCGTGCCCGCCTTTTTTAAGCCTTGAATAATTCTGCCGGGCATTGCTCCGACATAAGTCCGCCTGTGCCCGCGAATTTCAGCCTCGTCGCGTATGCCGCCTAAACTCGCCCGAATAAATTTTCTGCCCGTAGCCTTCGCAACCGACGACGCCAAAGAAGTTTTACCGACGCCCGGAGGTCCGACTAAACATAAAATCGGCGCGGGTTTATCCTTTGTCAAAACTTTCACGGCGAGAAAATCTAAAATGCGCTCCTTGACTTTCTCCAAACCGTAATGATCTGCGTCAAGAATTTTCGCCGCCTCTGTTATGTCCATTGAATCTTCCGAAGAAACTTTCCAAGGCAAATCAATTAGCCACTCAATATAAGTGCGAATAACGTTGCCCTCCGACGCCATTGACGGTATCCGCTCTAAGCGTTTCAATTCCTTATCCAAAATTTCTTTGACTTCGTCGGGATAATCGCCCTCCGCAATTTTTTGGCGATACTCTGAAACTTCTTCCGCAACGTCTTCATCTTCGCCAAGTTCTTTATGAATCGCCTTGAGTTGCTCGCGCAGATAATGATCCTTCTGCATTTTTTCCATTTGATTGCGGACGCGCGTATTTATCTGAAACTCCATTTGCAAAACTTCAAGCTCACGCGCCAAAATTTTATAAAGTTTTTCAAGCCGCTCCTCAACGTCTAAGCAATTCAAAATCTCCTGCTTAGAATCCAATTTCAAATTCAAATGACTCGCTATCAAATCCGCTAGCCGCCCGAAATCTTCAAGTATCGTCACCGCTACGAAAGTTTCAGACGGAATTTTTTTACTTAGCTTAACCCACTCTTCAAATTCATGAACGACGCCGCGAACCAGTGCTTCCGTCTCCAATGTGTCGCTCCAAGTGTCCTCGTGAACTTCAATTTCAGCCTCGACATAATTTTTATCTTCCAGCTCGCGATACTCCAACATAACGCCGCGACTCATGCCCTCGACTAAAACCCGAACATTTCCGTCGGGCAACTTGATTATCTGCCGAATCTCCGAAATCGTGCCGACTTCATAAAGGTCTTCTTCGCCGGGCGAATCGTTATCAATATCCATTTGCGCTACAAGAAAAACTCGTTTGTTGCCAACCATTGCCGCCTCAAGTGCATTGACCGAAGTGTCGCGCCCAACGTCGAGGTGCATTATCATGTTGGGAAAGACGACTACTCCCCTTAGCGGCACGAGCGGCAAATTTATTTTTTCAGCCATGCAAATTTCCTCCTTTTTAAGGGAATAGGGACTAAGGACTAGAAACTAACAACTCCTAGTCCCAAGTCCCTACGTCCCCAGTCCCTAAAATTTATCCGTTCGTTGTTCTCTTAACCCTTTTGGTATTCGCTCTGAGCTTTGGCTCCTGATTATACAAAATATCTTCCTTAGTGACGTTGCAAAGCGTGTTGCCGCCTATACTCGGCACTTCGTACATTACATTGCGCATAACCCGTTCAAGTATCGACCTTAAACCGCGTGCGCCCGTCTTGCGTTGAATCGCCTCTTGCGCTATCAGTTGGAGTGCCTCGTCGTCGAAAGTGAGCTTTGAGCCGTCCATTTCCATGAGCTTTTGATATTGTTTAATCAGCGCGTTTTTCGGCTTGGTTAAAATTTTTATCAAGGCTTTTTCGTCAAGCGCGTCGAGCGTTACAATTATCGGCAAGCGTCCGACGAATTCGGGGATAAGCCCGTCTTTTATCAAGTCGTCCGGCAAGACATCTTTTAACGTTCGCCCGACATCTTTTTCTTCCTTTGAAACGACTTTTGAACCGAAACCAAGCTGACTGCCCCGCGTCCGCGCCTCAATGACTTTATCCAACTCGTTAAACGCGCCGCCGCATATGAACAAAATATTTTTAGTGTCCATAGTGACGAATTCGGGTTGCTGACTTTGTCCGCTCTGCCCGTGACGATTATTATTATTGTTCGGAATAGGAACGTTGACGCGAGTACCTTCCAAAATTTTTAAAAGGGCTTGCTGAACGCCTTCGCCCGAAATATCGCGATACATGCCGGGCTTGCGGGCGATTTTGTCAACTTCGTCTATGTAAATTATTCCGTGTTCCGCCTTGTACACGTCACCTTTTGCGGCTTGGATAAGCGCGAGTAAAACGTCTTCCGCGTCTTCGCCGACGTAGCCCGCTTCCGTTAAAGAATTCGCGTCGACTATCGCAAGCGGCACATTTAAAATCTTAGATAACGTCTGCGCCAAAAGAGTTTTACCGCTACCCGTCGGGCCAATCATCAAGATATTGGATTTCTGCAACTCTAGCCCTTCCCTGCCAACGGGGTTATGTCCGATTCGCTTGTAGTGATTATAAACGGCAACCGAAATAGTTTTCTTAGCCTCCGTCTGCCCGATTACATATTCGTCGAGTTTGGCGCAAATTTCTTTAGGCTTGGGCATTTTATCGGTACCGACTATTTCCTCGTCGTCGTCGTCTAAATCTTTTTGCAAAAGTTCGTTGCAGAGTTCGACGCAATTATCGCAAATGTAAACGCCGGAGCCAGCGATTAATTTTCTTACGCTGTGCTCGGACTTCCCGCAAAATGAACATTTTAACGCGGCGCGGTCGTTTCCAAACTTTAACACGCTTGCACCCCCTTTTAGTTATTAGGAATTAGGAACTGGGAACTAGTCTAGTCCCTAGTTCCCAACAACTAGTTCCTAGTCCCTAGCTAACGGTCTGCTGATAACGTCGTCAATCAAGCCGTAAGCTTTGGCGTCCTCTGCCGTCATGAAGTTATCGCGCTCGGTATCAGCCATAACTTTTTCTCTCGGCTGCCCCGTATGTCTGCACAGAATATCGTTGCCGACTTCGCGCAGTCTCAAAATTTCTCGCGCTTGGATTTGAATATCGGTTGATTGACCACTTGCTCCGCCTAACGGTTGATGAATCATAATCCTCGCCAGCGGCAACGCAAATCTCTTTCCCTTCGCGCCCGACGTAAGGAGCAAAGAACCCATACTTGCCGCCTGCCCGATACAAATTGTCGAAACGTCGGGTTTAATATACTGCATTGTATCATAAATCGCAAGCCCCGCCGTCACAACGCCACCGGGACTATTAATGTAAAGGTGAATATCTTTGTCAGGGTCTTCGCTTTCAAGGAAAAGGAGTTGCGCGACAACCGAATTGGCAACATCATCATTAATCGGACCACCCAAAAAGACAATCCTATCCTTGAGAAGGCGGGAATAAATATCGTAGGCGCGTTCGCCGTAACTTGTCTTTTCGATAACCATCGGCACATAGTAAGACATAATGTTCACCTCAAAAATTTTTTTAAAAAAGGGCGTCTTAACTTTCACGCCCTTAGAAAATGTTTAATCTTCTTTAGTTTCCGTAGTCTCTTTAGTTTCTGTCGGTTCTTTAACCTCTTCAACGGGAGCCGCTGTTTCCTCAACTTTTTTTGCGCCCGCCATATTGTCCAAGATAAATTTTGTTGCCTTGCGGCGGCGAATTGAACTTGCAATGTTGGGAAGTTGCCCGTTTTCTGTAAGATACTTTGCGATTTGTTTCGGCTGCATACGATACATTTGCGCCATCATCGCGATTTCAAAATCGATTTCGGATTGAGCCGCCGTAATGTTTTCAACGTCCGCGACTTTCTCAAGCATTATGTCGGTTAAAACATTTTTCTTGGCGGCTTCGCGATAATCCTCGCGCAGTTTTTCCATTTCGATTCCCGAAAACGCCATGTATTGTTGAATGTTAATGCCTTGCGTCCGGAGATTCGCGTCGAACTCGTTAATCATTTGAGTTATACGATTTTCAATCATGACGGGCGGCAAATCAATCGTCATATTCGCAACGGCTTTTTCGATAACCGCTTGCCCTTGAGCCTCGACTGCGCGGCGTTCGGCGTTGGTTTCCATGTTCTTGCGAATGTCGGCTTTATATTCGTCGACGGTCTTGAAGGTGCTGATTTTTTGAATGAACTCGTCGTTAAGTTCGGGAAGTTCGCGGTGTTTGATGCTGTTGATTTTGCAAGCAAATTCGGCGTCCTTACCCGCAACGTCTTTGCCGTGATAATCTTCGGGGAAAGTGACTTTAACAGTGCGCTCCTCGCCGACTTTTGCGCCGATAAGTTGTTCCTCGAAGTCGCCGATAAATTTATGCGAGCCGATTTCCAACGGCTGGTCTTTAGCCTCGCCACCTGCAAATTTTTCACCGTCAACCGTGCCCGTATAATCCAGCGTGATAAAGTCGCCGTCAACAATGGCGTCGCCTTCAGCCGCGTCGATTAAGTTGGCATGATGTCCGCGCATTGCCTCGACTTGTTTATCAACTTCTTCGTCGGTGACAGGCTCAACGACTTTTTCAGCCTCAAGATTTTTATATTCGCCGAGCGTAACTTCCGGGAAGGGGACAAAAGTCAGCGTGAAGACGAAATTCTCGCCTTCCTTGTTCGTGACGACATCCGCTTTATTTTCGCTGACGGGCGTCAAACCTAAAATTCTAAGAGCCTCGCGGGTGGATTTTTGAATGAGCATATCAGACGCCTCGTTAATGAGACCGTCCTTGCCAATGTGTTGTTCAAGAATTTTTTGCGGAACTTTGCCCTTGCGGAAACCGGGAATGCTTACGCGGTCGCTGAGCAATTTCGCGGCACGTTTAATTTCTTTGGAGAATTCAGCCGCCTCTACTTCGACGGTCAATTCGATATTATAATCGTCTATTTTTTTCTGAGTGAGTTTCATACTTTAATGATAGCCTCCTAATTCTTTGTGCAATGCGGCGATAATACTAGCATAAGTTTTTTAAAATTACAAGCCGTTTACTTCATAAGTATACGCCGCACGCAAAATAGTTTCTTCGTCAAGAGCTTTGCCGATTAATTGGAAACCGAGCGGCAAATTACTTTTATTAAAGCCGCAAGGAACCGAGACGCCCGGCAAACCCGCGATATTTACAGGAACGGTACAAATATCTTGCAAGTACATTTTGAGCGGGTCGGAAGTCATTTCGCCGAGCTTGAACGCGGCATTAGGCGTTGTCGGCGTCAAAATCAAATCGACATTCTTAAAAGCGTCAATGAAATCCTTTTGAATCAACGTCCGAACTTTGAGAGCCTTAAGATAATAAGCGTCGTAGTAGCCCGCGCTAAGTGCATAGTTGCCAATCATAATGCGGCGTTTGACTTCCGCGCCAAATTTCTCTGTGCGGGTATTCGTCATCATTTCGACAACGTCCGCGCCGTCAACCCGCGCCCCATAACTCACGCCGTCATAACGTTCAAGATTTGTAGCGGCTTCGGCGGGCGCAATCAGATAGTAAGTCGAAATTGCGTATTCGGTATGCGGCAAACTTATTTCGACAATCTCCGCGCCGAGACTTTCAAATTTCTTGGCGACGTTGCGGACAGCCGTCTCAACTTCGGCGTCGATACCCTTAACGAAATATTCAGCGGGCAAGCCGATTTTCAAGCCCTTAACGTCGGCGACCAAACTTTTAGTAAAGTCGGGAACCTGCGCGGCGGTCGAAGTCGAATCCATTTCATCATGCCCGCAAATCGCATTAAGAACTAAGGCGCAATCCGTCACGTCATGAGTAAAGGAACCGATTTGGTCGAGCGACGACGCAAAAGCGACTAAGCCATAGCGCGAAACTCTGCCGTAAGTGGGCTTAAATCCTACGACGCCGCAGAAACTTGCAGGCTGACGAATTGAGCCGCCAGTATCGGAGCCGAGAGAAAAAATCGCCTCGCCGCCCGCGACTGCCGCCGCACTTCCGCCCGATGAGCCGCCCGGTACACAATCATAATTATGCGGGTTGCGCGTCACGTGAAAGCCGGAATTTTCGGTTGAGCCGCCCATTGCGAATTCGTCAAGATTAGCCTTGCCGACAACAATAACATTCTGCGCGGCGAGTTTCTTATAAGCGGTCGCGTCGTAGGGCGGGATAAAGTTTTCAAGGATTTTCGAGGCGCAAGTCGTCCGAATTCCTTTGGTGCAAATGTTATCCTTAATCGCGCAGGGAATACCTTCGAGCGGAAAAATTTTTTCGCCGCGAGCAATTTTATCATCGACAGCTTTAGCGTCCGCCGTTGCCTTATCGCGAGTCAACGTTAAATACGCGCCGATTTTATCTTCCGCCTCGTCAATGCGCTTAAAAATATCGGCAGTCAATTCCGCCGCAGAAATTTTCTTAGCTTGTAAAAGGTCGTGCAATTCGTGAGCCGTTTTATCGTGTAAAGCCATAATCAAGCCTCCAATACTCGCGGAACTTTAAAATATCCGTCTTCTTTGAGCGGCGCATTTGACAACGCAAGCTCTCTGTCAAGCGACGGTTTAACTTCATCTGCGCGGAAAACATTTTGCATAGGGAGCGCGTAAGTTGTCGGCTCAATGTTCGTCGTGTCAAGCGTCTGCAAATTCTCGACGTATGTTAAAATTTTATTGAGCTGAAAAAGTACGTCTTCCTTTTCTTCCTCGCGAATTCTAAGCCGCGACAAGCTCGCGACCGTCTTAATGTCCTGTTCGCTTATCTTCATAAAAAATTCCCTCCTTAGGATTTAGGATTCAGGGGTCGGGATTTAGGGAAAAGCCCTTTGCCCCTGACACCTAGTCCCTTGTCCCTAGTCCCTATTACCTTCTCTTAGCATAATCGTTTAACTTCACAACGATTTGATGCACGGGGTAGGCAAGCACAATCTGCATTATCGCCGTAGACCAAAAATCTTCCCGCAAAAATCGCGCCAAATCTACTTGGTATTTGAGCAAAAATAAAAATCCTATCGTTATCGCGAAATGAATCACCAGCGCGGGAATCGAACTTATCACCGGCAACAGCGATTGATCTCGGAATAAATTTACAGAAAATTTCCCGAAGATTAGCCCGACTGTCATATAACTAAAAGTCGCCAGCCCGAAATAACTTCCCGTCGTCGAATCTTGCAATAACCCCGCCATAAATCCGAAAAAAGCTCCGTACTTGTGCCCGCGCAGAAAGGCGATTGATACCGTCAGCAGGAGCATTAAATTTGCGCTGAATCCGCCAAAGCTTATATAAGTCAATAGCGAAGTCTGCAGGGAGTAAAGCAAAATCAACAGCATTGCCCAAAGTCCGATAATCCTCACCGCGACTCCTCCTCAACGGCGTAACCTGTTTCCTCTGGAACATAGCCTGCTTCTTGGAGCTGTTGCTGTTGCGCGTCTTGAACTTGTTGCTGAGCGTCTTGAATTTGCTGTTGAGCCGCTTGAAGTTTTGCCGCCGTCTCATAAGGGTCTGTTTCAGTGCCGGGCGTCTGAACGGGCGGTTGAATCGGTTCGGGCGGAGCCTCACGCGACGCAACGATTATCGCTACGTCTTCCAACTTTTGAAAGTCAACCGAAGTATCAATCACGCCGTATTTCAAAAGCCCGCCTTCCTCGTTGTGAATTTCGATAATCTTGCCGACGACAAGCCCTTTAGGATAAACGCCGCCAAAGCCCGACGTGACAACCATATCATCAACTTGAACGTCAGAATCTTTAGGGATATTAACCATCTTCGGGAAGTTGGGATTTTTAATATCGCCCTCGACAATGCCCGCAACTCGTGATTCGGGACGTTGAATCAAAGTGCCGACCGACGAGCGCGGGTCTAAAAGCAACTGCACTTTAGACGAATTTAATCCCGCCTCTTTGACGTGCCCGACTAAGCCCATTTCCGTTACGACTGCCATATTATTTGCCACGCCGTCGAGAGTGCCGCGATTAATTATGATGACGCTTGACCACGACGCCGACTCACGCCCGATAACGCTTGCCGCTACCAAATCGAATTGAATAGCGGCTTGCTTATAGCCTAGCAAACTTCTTAGCCGCTGATTTTCCGACGCATATTCACTAGCCGTTAAGTTCTGCGCTCGTAAAATTTCGACTTCCTCGCGCAGTTGTTTATTCTGTTCATGAATCCGCGACATTTCGTCGACAGTGTTTTTCACTAAAGCCAACTTACTACCCACCCACGAAAAGGCTCGCTGAAAAGGCGCAACAACCGACATTGCAACGCCGTCGGTTGCGGGCGTATTGAATTTACTCCGCGCCGCGAAGAATACAGAACAAAACACGCTGATAAAAACAAAAATCAGCGCGACAATTTTTTTACCGGTTTTTTTTTCCTTGCGAACTTTATTACTCATTGTCTCAGCTTTTTAGGTGCCATTACTACTCGTTTAAGCAAATTCATATTTTCAAGAGATTTGCCTGTGCCCTCGCCGACACAACTCAGCGCGTCGTCGGCTACGATTACGGGCATTCCCGTTTCCTCTGAAATTAATTTGTCCAGATTTGAAAGCAACGCGCCGCCGCCCGTCATCATGATTCCATGATCCATTATATCTGCCGCTAATTCGGGCGGAGTTCTTTCGAGCGTGCCTTTAACTGCTTCGACGATTTTAAAAATCGGGTCGCCCAATGCCTCGCGGATTTCGCTTGATTTAACTTCGACGGTCTTAGGTAAACCGCTTAACAAGTCGCGCCCGCGAATTTGCATAGATTTTTCGCTCTTAGCCGTGATTATTGCCGTGCCGATATTAATTTTAATTTCTTCAGCCGTGCGCTCGCCAATCATCAAGCTATAAATGCGCCGTATGTATTGAATAATCGACGAATCCATTTCATCGCCGCCGACTCGAATCGATTTGCTGACGACGATACCGCCCAGAGAAATTACGGCTATTTCGGTAGTGCCGCCGCCTATATCGACGACCATATTACCCGTTGCCTCTTCGACGGGGAGTCCTGCGCCGATTGCCGCCGCCATTGGTTCTTCGATAAGGTAAGCCTCGCGTGCTCCAGCCTGTGTTGCCGCGTCGATAACTGCGCGTTTTTCAACTTCCGTGACGCCCGAAGGTACTCCGACGACGACTCGCGGGCGTACAAACGATTTTGAATTCATTGCCTTGCGGATAAAATATCTAAGCATTGCCTGCGTAACGTCGAAGTCTGCAATGACGCCGTCCTTAAGCGGGCGAATCGCAATTATATTGCCGGGCGTGCGTCCTATCATTTGTTTAGCTTCTTCGCCGACCGCTAAAACGTCGCCTGTATCACTTTTTATCGCTACGACCGAAGGTTCACGCAGGACTATCCCTTTGCCTTTAACGTGCACGAGAGTGTTTGCCGTTCCTAGGTCAATTCCCATGTCGTGCGATAAGCCTCCAAAAATACCCCACATCTGAAAAACTGCTCCCTTCTTTTGGTTAGAAATTTTTGCCTGCGCTAAGCGAAGACATTTTATCATACTTTTTACACTTTGCAATATTGACAAAAGTTTTTGTGGCGTTAAATTTTGCGTGCAAAAAATCCCCTTTTTTCCAAAGAGTGGATTCGCAGAACCGCTGTCATGTTGGCGGGGCGTTACTTCGATTAAGTCGATTGATAATTTTTGTTTATTAAACATACTTTTCTTTGCCACGCCCAAAGAAAAGTATGCAAAAGAAAGGGCGTTCGTCCGGCAAAGAAACATCCATGTTTCTATTGCCGGCGGCGCACGTCCATGTGCGCCGGGTTTCACCTACCCACTGTATTGACAAAACTTTTTGCTGTGTTAAATTTTGTCATGAAAATTTTTGAGAGGAGAAATTTTTTATGGCAATCTTAGTTTGCGGCGGCGCGGGTTATATCGGCTCGCATACCGTCAGGCAACTCTTAGCGGCGGGCGAGGAAGTTATTATCGCCGACAACTTAAGTAAAGGTCATCGTGCCGCGATTAATCCGTCCGTCAAATTTTATGAGTGCGACATCAGGGATAAGGACGCACTAAAAAAAATTTTTGCCGAGAATAAAATTGAGGCAGTTTTTCACTTCGCGGCTTATATTGAGGCGGGCGAAAGCGTTATCCTTCCGCTGAAATATTTTAACAACAACGTTTATGGTATGCAGATTTTGCTTGAGGCTATGACTGAGTGTGGCGTTGATAAAATTATTTTTAGTTCAACGGCGGCGGTTTACGGCGAGCCAGAAAAAATCCCGATTAGCGAGGACGACGCTACAATTCCCGTTAATCCTTATGGCGACTCCAAATTAATTATGGAAATGATGATGAAGCGAGTCAGCGCGGCGCAAGGCGTTCGCTACGTCAGCTTAAGATATTTTAATGCGTCGGGCGCGATTGAAGACGGTTCGATTGGCGAAGATCATCACCCCGAAACGCATTTGATTCCGTTAGTTTTACAGGTTCCGCTCGGTAAGCGCGACCATATTACTATTTTTGGCGACGATTATCCGACGCCCGACGGGACTTGTATTCGCGATTATATTCACGTTTTAGATTTGGCGGACGCTCACATTTGCGCCTTGAACTATCTTCGCGGGGGCGGCGAATCGAATTTCTTCAATCTGGGGAGCGGCAAAGGTTTTTCCGTAAAAGAGATTATCGATGCGACTGAAAAGGTCACGGGACAAGAAATAAAAAAAGAGCTTGGAGCGCGTCGACCGGGCGACCCGGCTCGATTAATTGCCTCAAGCGATAAAGCTAAGAGAATTTTGAAGTGGACTCCGCAATTCGACAACGTAGAAAAAATTATTGCGACCGCTTGGAATTGGCATAAGTCGCATCCGAACGGTTACAACGATTAAATCACGCCGATTTTTTTAAGGTAAGTATAAATGCCGCCGTCTTCATTGGAATCAGTCACAGCGGCGGCTAACTTTTTAACTTTGTCGGGCGCATTAGCCATAACTACGCTTTGCGGAATGTAGCGGAACATTTCGACATCGTTATAATTGTCGCCAAAAGCAATCGCCTCGTCGACAGTGAAGCCGTAATGTTTCAGCAAAACCTCAATGCCCGTCGCCTTTGAAATACTCTTGTCCATAATCTCCAAAAGATAAGGCGCACTACGGACGACGTTCAGCATAGGAAATTTTTTGCCAAGTTCGCGTTCCATTTCCGCGCAGGTCGGCGGCTCGCAACGGATAAAAATTTTATTCGGCAAAAGATTTGCGCTTAAAAGTTCGTCGAAGTTCCCAATCTCGACTGGAGCTTTGCTGTTTTGAATCTCGCGTTCGACGCGCTTATCAATAGCCTCAACGACCCAGCGGCGACCTGTATAATAACTGATTGTTATATCCTGCCAAGTGCGTTTCATTTCCGCCAAAACTTTTTTAGCGTCGTCGGCGGAAATTTTTTTGTCGAAAAGAACTTCCTCGTTCTCGGTAAGGACAAGCCCGCCGCTGTAGCTGATAACGGGCGTGTGAGCCATGCCCAGCGCGTCAGTTATCGGATAAATTCCTTCGGGCATTCGCGCAGAGACAAATACAAACTTCAAGCCCTTAGCAATGACAGCCTTAATCGCCTTTTCATGAAGGGAGCACGGTTTCTTATCCTTATTAAGAAAGGTGCCGTCAATGTCGGAAAGAATAATTTTTATCACGGGGCAAACCTCCTCTTAAGGCGCGATAACTCCAATTTTAGCAAGGTAAGTGTATATGCCGCCGTCCTCATTGGAATCAGTAACAGCGGCGGCGAGCTTTTTAACTTTATCGGGCGCGTTCGCCATAACCACACTTTGCGGAATAAGCTCAAGCATTTCAACATCGTTATAATTATCGCCGAAAGCAATCGCCTCGTCGAATTCAAAGCCATAATGTTTAAGCAAAATTTTTATGCCCGTCGCCTTTGAAATGCTCTTGTCCATAATCTCCAAAAGGTGTGGTGCACTGCGGACGACGTTCAAAGCAGGGAATTTTTTACCAAGCTCGCTTTCCATTTCTTTACACGTTGGCGGCTCGCAGATTATCATGATTTTGTTCGGGAAAATATTTTTGCTTAAAAGTTCGTCAAAATTTCCAAGCTCAACCTGCGCGGACGTAATGTCGGCTTCATGCTGAATCCTTGCGTCCATTTTCTCGACGAACCAACGACGCCCCGTATAATAATTAATCGAAATATCTTGCCAACGACGTTTCATTTCCGCCAAAATTTTTATGGAGTCATCGGCGGGCATTTTTTTATCGAAAATAATTTCCGCCTCCTCCGTCAATACAAAGCCGCCGCCATAACTTATAACGGGCGTGTGAGCCATACTAAGCGCGTCGGTTATCGGATAAATCGCTTCAGGCATCCGCGCAGAGACAAAGACAAAGCGCAAGCCCTTCGCGACGACAGCTTTAATCGCCTTTTCATGAAGAGCGGGCGTCTTTTTATCGTTCGTTAGAAAGGTGCCATCAATGTCGGAGAGAATAATTTTTATCATGATTCAGCCTTCCTTCCTGCTGAAAATTATCGCGGCGAAAGTTTTTTCTCCTTGCGAATTGTCGACCTGCCAAAAAAGTTTCGCGTCCGAACTAATCATTTTCTTAATAAAATTCTTCGACGCCGAATCACTGCCGCCCGTATGCCTAACAAAAATTTTCTTAGAATGTTTGATTTCGTTTTCCTCAAGCGCAGGGAATTTAACGGCACTTTTAATCGCCTCAAGGACTGTCGCGCCAAAGCCATAGCCTAATGACGCCTCACCCAATTTCAAAGGCGTACTCTTATCCGAACTTATTTCCAGAAAAATTTTCACGCCTTGATAAAAAATTTCGTTGGCAACCTCGAACAACTCGGCGATTGAAACTTCCTTTTGATAAAGCCGGAACAGAAAAAATTTCTCGGCGGGAAATATAAAAGTCGTATCGACTTCGCGCAGACTATTCAGGCAATATTCGGCATTTTTTTTACGCTCGGCACTTTCCAACACAAACGGCTTGCTGACAAAGGCTACTGTCGTTGCGTTTGAATTTTTGGCAAGCGAAACAATACGCGGAATCGCTTGGGTTGCCGACGTGCCGCCGATACCCGCCACGATAATTATCAACTTGGCGTCGCGTAGAGCCGCAGAAATATTCTTATAAACCGTCGGCGGGTCTTGATTGAGAAAAATATTATTCCGCGTCGCGCTCGTCAATAAAATATTTTCGTCCTTGCCGATTGAAACGAAATCGACGTTCTTATTTCCGACGCCCGACGCAATCATCTTGCCGACAGCTCGCGCCCCGCCCTCGCCTATGCCGACGATTTTTATTTTTTTCTTATCCATAGCTTAGCGAATTTCTTCAACGCCCATGTAAGGCACAAGGGCTTTAGGGATTTTAACGGAGCCGTCCGTCTGCTGATAATTTTCCAAAATCGCGGCGACCGTCCTTCCGACCGCAATGCCCGACCCGTTAAGAGTGTGAACAAATTCGGGCTTAGATTTATTTTCGCGGCGGAACTTGATATTAGCGCGGCGAGCTTGATAATCGGTGCAGTTGGAGCAGGAAGAAATTTCGCGATATTTATTCTGCGCGGGCATCCAAACTTCAATGTCGTAAGTTTTGGCGGAGGTGAAACTCATATCGCCAGTACAAAGCAACACGACGCGATAGGGAATTTCCAAAACTTTTAAAACGTCCTCAGCGGCGGCAACCATACTTTCAAGCTCGTTCCAAGAATCTTCGGGCTTAGTGAATTTAATCAACTCGACCTTGTTAAATTGATGTTGACGAATCAAGCCGCGAGTGTCACGACCTGCCGCGCCCGCCTCCGCTCTGAAACAAGCCGTGTAGCAAGCGTAATATTCGGGCAAGGTGTCGGCGGATAAAATTTCGTCGCGGTGAAAATTCGTCATGGGAACTTCGGCGGTCGGCACGAGGTAATAATCCAATCCTTCAAGCTTAAACATATCTTCGGCAAATTTAGGGAGTTGTCCCGTACCAACCATGCTGTCGCGGTTGACGATATACGGCGCGAGCATTTCAGTATAGCCGTGCTTGTTGGCGTGCAAGTCCATCATGAAATTTATACAAGCCCTTTCAAGACGCGCTCCAAGCCCGCGATAAAAAGTAAAGCGTGCGCCCGTAACTTTGCCTGCGCGGTCGAAGTCGAAAATATTCAAGCCCGTCCCAATATCCCAATGCGCCTTAGGTTCAAAGTCGAAACTGCGCGGCGTCCCCCATTTACGGACTTCGGGATTTTGCGAATCGTCAACGCCAATCGGCACGTCATCAGCGGGAATGTTAGGAATATGCAAAAGCAAATCGCGCAGATTATTTTCAATATCGCGGAGTTCGGCGTCGAGTTCGGAAATTTTAACGCCCATTTGACGAACAGAGGCAGAAATTTCTTCGGTATCTTCGCCGGCTTTTTTCATCGCTCCGATTTTCTTTGAAGTCGTATTGCGCTGACCTTTAAGCTGTTCGACTTCGGCAAGAATAGCGCGGCGTCTCTGCTCTAACTCGCCAAAACTGTCAAGGCTAAGACTGTTATTCCTATTTTTTAACATGGCGCGAATCAAATCCAGATTGTCGCGTACAAATTTCATATCAAGCAAAGTTCATTCCTCCCAAAAATTTTTCCACAGTCTAACAAAATCGGCTTTGTAAATCAAATTTTTTATGTTATAAAATTTGCGGAGGTGTTTAACATGATTGCTGAACGCGGCACACGTGATAAACTCGAAAAATATTTTAATTTGAATCGTCCATTGAAGATTAAGTTGCAGATTGAGGGCGCGGCAACTTATGATTTTTGTTGCTTTGGCGTCGACAAGGATGATAAACTTTCCGACGATAGGTATATGATTTTTTATAATCAGCTTAGCTCGCCGAGCGGTGAGATTGTCGGTAAAAAAATTCCGTCGGGCATGGAGTTTTCGATTAGGCTGAACGACTTGCCGCAGACGATTAATAAGCTGGTGTTTACTGGCTCGATTGACGGCGCGGGCGTTATGAGTGAAATTTCTTCGCACAAAATTTTTATCGGCGATGAAATCTCTGCAACCTTTAGCGGCGGCGACTTTGAACAGGAAAAAGCTATCACGTCGCTTGAAATTTATCGGAAGGACGGCTGGCGATTTAACGTCGTAGCACGCGGCTTTAATGGCGGACTCGACACACTCCTTGCCTTTTACGGCGGCGAAGAAATTAAAGAGGAAACTCCTCCTCCCACTCCTAAAAAAATTTCTCTGGAGAAAAAAATTGCCGATGGTGCTCCGAAATTAATTTCTCTGGTTAAGCCGCTCAAAGTCGAGTTGGAGAAAAGAAAACTTTTGGACGTTGTGGCTCGCGTCGCGCTGGTTTTGGATATTTCGGGATCAATGAATCACAGTTACAAAGACGGAACCGTTCAAGAGATTGTTAATAAAGTCTTGCCTGTTGCAGTTCAATTCGACGACGACAGCGAACTTGATTTTTGGTATTACGGCAGTAATTGTGAACGTCGTCCTTCCGTCAATATGAAGAATTACGAGCAAGCCGTCCCTTCCGATTGGAAGGAATTACAACGTTCTCTTGGCGGCACTAACAACGAACCTGCTGTTATGAAAGAAATTATCGCCGAATACGAGACGATTACTTTGCCCGCGTATACCGTTTTCATTACCGACGGCGGCATTTACAGGACGGGCGCGATAAAAAGACTTTTGATTGAGTCGTCGTACCTGCCGATATTCTGGCAATTCGTCGGCGTAAGCGGCAAAGATTACGGCATCCTCGAAAAGCTGGATGATATGGACGGGCGTTATATTGACAATGCAAATTTTTTCGCGCTTGACGATTTTAAATCGGTACCGAACGAAGAAATTTATTCTCGCTTGCTTAATGAATTTCCAGCGTGGCTTAAGTTAGCTAAAGATAAAGGCATACTCGACGGCTCGGCTAAAAATTTACGTCCGACTCCGCCGCCCGAAAAATCTTTTTCTGATAAAGTCAAAGGGCTTTTCGGCTTTTGAGATAAATAATTTTATCAGCGTCGCGAACGTGTGGAAATAATGCAGGAAATTTTCTTTGTTGGCAGAAATATTCAACGTAAAAATAGAGTTTGGAGGCGCGACGATGGATTATCGGCGGATATTGGTAATAGGGGACATGCACGGGAAATTTACGCGCTTGTTGTCGCTCTTCCACAAAATCGAATTCGACGAGCGGCAGGATTTTCTGATTTTGCTCGGCGACTACGTGGATCGCGGCGAAGAAAATATGCGTTGCCTGCGCTGGGCAATGGAAATGAGCGAAAAGCCTAATGTCGTAGCTCTGCGCGGAAATCATGAACAGATGATGTTGTATTATTACGCGCTGGGCGGCACCGAAGGATATATTTGGCTCCCGAACGGCGGCAATAAGACTAAGGCGGAGTTCGAGGAGTGGCGTAAAAAAGACCCGTCGGCATTTCCGCGAGCTATGGACTTCATAAACAATCGTCCTTATTTTCATCAAATGGAAATTAACGGCGAGGATTATATTTTTGTACACGCGGGCTTGAATCCAGATAAGCCGTTGGAAGAACAATCGGAAGAAGATTTACTTTGGATTCGCGAGAAATTTTATAACGGTTACAAGGGCAAGGCGAATATCATTTGCGGGCATACGCCGACGCCGTTTATCAAGCGCAATTGGTACTATCCGATTCGCCTAAAGAATAAAATTACGCTTATGGATACTGGCTCGTTCATGCCAGACGGGAAAATTTCTTGCATAGATATTTTGAGCGATAAGATTTGGCAGAGTGATTAAAAAAATTCCCGCTGCTCAAGTCGAGTGACGGGAGTTTTATTTTGTTCACGCAGATTATTTATTTCTATCGGGCGGCGTCGGACGATTAGAATTATCGCCGTTATTTTTATCGGGTGGAGCCATTGGGTTTCCGTTAGCGTCTTTAGGCGGTTCAGGACGATTAGAATTGTCGCCGTTATTTTTGTCGGGTGGCGCAATGGGGTTTCCGTCTTTATCTTTGGGCGGTTCGGGGCGATTGGAATTGTCGCCATTATTTTTGTCAGGTGGAGCCATAGGATTGCCGTCTTTATCTTTAGGCGGTTCGGGACGATTAGAATTGTCGCCATTATTTTTGTCGGGTGGCGCAATGGGGTTTCCGTCTTTATCTTTGGGCGGTTCGGGACGATTGGAATTGTCGCCATTATTTCTATCATGCGGAGCCATAGGGTTTCCGTCTTTATCTTTGGGCGGTTCGGGAGGAGTAGAAAGATTAATTTTAGCGGGCGTTTCCGCGCTGACGGGCTGAATATCCGCCGCGCCTAAGCCAAATACGAACGCGCCGATTAATAAACTGCTAAGAATTTTTTTCTTCATGAATATTTCTCCTTAAATTTTTTCCGCAATTATAGCACTCAAAATCCGTTTGTCATTGGAATTCAATTAAAAATTCTTAGAGCGAACTAAATTGTATGTTGTAAAGGTTGCTGTAGACGCCGCCAAGTTCCAAAAGTTCCTTATGCGTGCCCGACTCGCAAATTCTGCCCTTATCAATGACGAAAATTTTATCCGCCGCAAAAATCGTGCTTAGTCTGTGCGCGATAACAAAGCTTGTCCGTCCGACCATTAAATCATCAAGAGCCGCTTGAACAATTTTTTCGCTTTCGGTATCAAGTGCGCTCGTTGCCTCGTCCAGAATCAAAATCTGCGGATTCTTTAACATAGCTCGCGCAATCGCCATGCGTTGACGTTGTCCGCCGCTCAAATTCAAGCCACGTTCGCCAATCTGCGTTTGATAACCTTCGGGCAAGTCGCGAATAAATTTATCAGCATTAGCCGACTTTGCCGCCGCGATAACTTCTTCGTCCGTCGCGTCAAGTCGTCCATAGCGAATATTTTCCATAACCGTTGTCGAGAAAAGCAACGTCTCTTGCGGCACGATACCGATTTGCTCGCGCAGAGAATTAACAGTTACGTCGCGCAGGTCGTTCCCGTCGATTTTAATCGCGCCTTCCGTCACGTCGTAAAAGCGCGGGATTAAATTCGCAATAGTCGATTTGCCCGCGCCGCTCGGTCCGACAAAGGCTATCATTTGACCGGGCTTGACTTCAAAGCTGACATTTTCCAGCGCATTATGAATTCCGTCGTAACTGAACGTCACATTTTCAACAGTCACGCTCCCGACGACTTTTGGCAGGTCAATCGCGTTCGGCTTATCGTTGACGGTTTCGGGCAGGTCAAGTACGGTAAAAATTCTATCGATTGCCGCCATTGCCTTTTGAAGTCGCCCGTAAATGCGCGATAATCTCTTGACGGGGTTTGCTAAATTGACAGCGTAAGTTAAAAACGCCACCAACGCGCCCGCTGACATGATTCCGTTGACGACTTCATAACCGCCAAACCATACAATAAGCGTTACTGCGACTGCCGCCAAAAATTCTACCGTCGGCGTTAAAAGGCTCGTTAAGCGCACGTTGTCCATTGTCGCCTTAAAGTTCAATTCGTTTTCCACTTTGAAACGGTCGATTTCGTAACTTTCTCGGACAAAGGATTTTACGACGCGGATTGACGAAATACTTTCCTGCAATAACGACGTTATATCCGCCAATTTTTCTTGAATTACCGTGCCCGTCGATTTTATTTTCTTACCGAAGATTCTCATTGCCCAAGCGACTAGCGGCACCGTTATCAGCGTCAAAAGCGTCAATTTCCAATCGAGATAAAACATCATGGCGATTGAGCCGATTAAGATTGCGCCTTCCGTGAACATTTCGATTAGGTTATCGACAAGCGCGGATTGAATTGCCCCGACATCGTTTGTTAAGTAGCTCATTGTTTCGCCCGTTTGGTGTTTGTCGAAGTAAGCCATTGGCATTCGCTGAAATTTTTTAAACATGACTTCGCGCACGTCCACGACGACCCTTTGCCCGATATACGATACCAAATACGATTGCCAATAGTAAAAAAATCCTCTGAACGCGAAGACGACCACTATACTCACCGATATAAAATTCAGCATTGCCATATCTCGTTCGGCAAGCACTTTGTCAATCATATCTTTGATTATCCAAGGCAGGTATAAATTCGCGCCCGACGCGCAGATTATGCAGATTATCGCTAGCCCGAACGTTCCCAAATAAGGTTTGATATAAATTAAAAGTCGTTTATAGTTTTTCATTTAGCAAAAAAGGGCTTTTCCCAGTCGTCGGAATAGCCGAAATCCTTAGGATTTTGCTCGCAAATAATTAACCGACTGTAAATTGTGTCCAAAACTTCCCAATAAGCCAATGCGCGACCTTTATTCATTTCTGTAGGTTTTTCTTTTTCATCTTTTATTGATTCATAAGCATACTCCATAACACTTCCGATTATGTAGCGCATGTCGTCGAAATTCATCTGTTCATTCATGGCTTTTCTCCTCTCTTTTCTAATTCTTCGACGCGATATTGAATTGATTCAGCAAATCTTTTAATCTCGTGTTGCCAATGTCCGATTCGCCCTTCTTGTTTATCCGGTTCGTCATACCAATCTTTATAAATTTTTTCAGGGTTTTTAATTTTGGCAAAATGTTCGTCAATTCTATTGTTCAATGAGCGAATGCCCTTGCGAAGTTGCGCCGGAGTTTGATTTTCTAAGTTTTTCTCCGTAAATAATTGTAAATCAAACTTCAAAGTTTGTCACCTGCCGTTTCCAAGATTTTTTGAGCGACACGAGCCGCCGCGCCCGATTCGCCGAGTTTAGCGCAAGCCGATTGCAATTTTCGCGTGATTAGTTCCCGATTCTCCAAAAGCTTGAGGACTTCGGACGAAATTTTTTCAGGTGTAACTTCGTCTTGAAGGAGTTCAGTTAAAATTTTTTCTTCGGCGAGGATATTCGGCAGGCTGAAAAATTTTATGTCTACCAAAAGTTTTCCGATAAAAAAATTCAGCGGAGCCATTTTGTATAATACGACGCACGGCAAGTTTAAAAGTGCCGCCTCTAAAACGACCGTGCCCGAAGTCGCTATCGCCGCGTCCGCTATGCTCATCAAGTCGTATCGCCGTGCAGAGTTTATCAAAGTTATTTCGACTCCTGCCGCGTCAATTTTTTCTCGCAAAGAAACTTCGTCCACGCCGTCCGCTACGGGCAGGAAAAATTTTTTATCGGGTAAAAGTTTCGCCGCGCCGAGCATTTCGGGCAAGAGTAATTTTATTTCCTGTCGTCGCGAGCCCGGCATTAACAAAATTATTTGTTCGGACTCTTTGACGTTGAAAAATTTTCGTGCTTCAACTTTTGACATTGACGGCTTAACCGTGTCGACAAGCGGATTGCCTAAGAAAAATATTTTCGCGCCCGCCGCCTCATAAACGGGCAACTCGAACGGGAAAATCGCAATGAATACGTCTGCTATTGCCGCGCAGGTTTTAGCTCTGCCCTTTCGCCATGCCCAAGCCGACGGCGGAATGTACGATAAAATTTTTATGCCCAATTTCTTTGCACGCTTTGCGAGTCGCCAATTAAAATCGGGATAATCAATAAGGACGAGCAAATCGGGACGTTCTGCGCGGATAATTTCCGTTAAGTCGTCGAGGAGTTTCAAAATCTTGCGCAGATTTTTTATGACTTCAACGACGCCCATAACGTTATAATCTTTGTAATTGCGGACAAGCTTGACGCCCGCCTCCTCCATAAGATTTCCGCCAAGCCCGAAAAGTTCTGTGGACGGAGAAATTTTTTTTATTTCGCGAGCAAGCCCTGCGCCGTGTACGTCTCCCGAAGCCTCGCCCGCCGACATCATTATCTTCAAAAATTACACCACCTTAAATGCGCCAATTATATTTTGCCGCCGAAAAATTTTCAACAAAAAAGACTCCCGACCGTAGCCGCGAGCCTCTTAAATTGCGCATTCCTAATAACTAGTAATTAGGGACGAGGAACTAGAAACTAGAAACTAATAACTACTAGTTCCTAAAAACTATTTCATAATTCCTAATTACACATTGACGCCATAATTTCTGCCGAGAGCCGCCAAGCCGCCACTCCAGCCCGAACCAATGGCGTTGAATTTCCATTCGCCCTTATTGCGATAAATTTCACCGACAACAACCGCCGTTTCAATCGAGAAATCTTCACCCAAATCGTAACGGATTAATTCTTTGCCCGTCTCGTCGTCAACTACGCGAATGTAAGCGTTTTCAACTTGCCCGAACTTTTGTTTGCGAGCGTCGGCGTCGTAAATCGTGACGGTGAAGTCAATTTTGTCGACATTTGCGGGAACTTTGCTGAGGTCGATTTTAATTTCTTCGTCGTCGCCTTCTCCCTCACCAGTGAGGTTATCGCCCATGTGCTCAACTGCGCCGCTCTTATGCTTGAGATTGTTGTAGAAAACAAAATCGTCGTCGCTGTTGACTTTGCCATTCGCGCCCAAAAGGAACGCCGCCGCGTCGAGGTCGAAATCGTGCCCGCCGTCGTATTTATTGGTGTCCCAGCCAAGCCCGATTAAAAGTTTTTTCAAAGAAGGATTGCCCTTCGTCAAGTCAACCTTCTGCCCCTTTTGCAAACTGATAGCCATAAGAATTCCTCCCAAAAAATTTTATGATTACGCATTGCGCATTATGCATTAATCTTTTCTGCCGACCGTCCAACTAAGTCCCCAATCGAACGCATGATCCATTTGCTCCGAGTCGTCGAAGAAGTCTACAACTTTTTCAACGCTGAAAGTCCCGCCGACATTTTCTAGCAGGGCAATCGCGCAGGTGTGTTTAGTCGAGCCGTATTCGTCCATGCGTACGATAAGTTCGGGACTGCCGGGGCATTTAACCGTAACGACGCCCTTAGCCTCTTCCCAATTCGCCGCGCCCTCATAAATGAACGTGTAAATTAGAATCCTGCGAATTTTGTCAGTGAATTTGCCATTGACGCGAATTGTCTCGCCCGCCGCAACTGAGCCTGTTCTGTCGTCGCCGTCAAGCGCAATGTAAGGCGGATAATTCAAAGTGCCGAAATGATTTCCGAGAGCTTGCACCGCGCCGATAGTTCCGTCCTTAAGTTCAAACAGGCAAGCAAGGTCGAGGTCAATTCCTTTGCTTTTAAATCTGCCGAAGAAACCGCTACTGGGCGGCGGCTGACTCCAATTCAGATTGATGACGATTTCGCCGAGCTGTGCACCTTTCTTAGTGAGATTAACCTTTTGCCCCTTGCGAAGTTCAACTTTTTTAGGTTGAGTAGGTTCAACAGGTGGCGGAGGGATTTTAACTTTCTCGCGCCGAGTATTGATTTTAGATTTTGGCGGTTCGGGTGGTGGCGGAGGCGGCGCAACGTCATTAACTTCGATACCAAAATTTTTACAAAGCGCGGCTAATCCTCCGCTGAAACCTGCGCCAGTCGCGTTAAATTTCCACGTGCCCTTATAGCGATAAATTTCGCCGAGAACAATCGCATTTTCGACGGTGAAATTTTCGAGCGGGAACGTTGCGATTTCGTTTTGCCTACTGAAAATTTTTAGGACTGCGCCGCGAATCATGCTGAAATTTTGTCTGCGTTTTTCGGCGTCGTAAATCGTAGCAGTCAGAGAAATTTTTTCGACGTGGCGCGGAATTTTATTCAAGTCAATTTCCACAGCGTCATTTTCGAGAATGACACCGCCCGAATTGTGACGAGCGTTCCCGTAGAAGACAAAATCTTCATCGCCTGCAACTTTGCCGTTTGCTTGAGTCAGGAAAGCCGCCGTATCGATTTCGAGCGCGGAAGTCGGGCGTTCAAATTTAAATGTCAAGAAATTTTCTTTGAGCGGGATTTTTTGTCCCTTGCCAAGCTCCATCATCTCACCGTTACTGAAAACTTATAAAAAGTTGTAAAAACTCTTATGTTTCATTCCTGCTTCAACGCGTCCGCTTTTGCCGTAGCTACTTACGTTTGGTATGACGCTCCACAGGCTTGAATTCCCCGCTAACGAACGGGTACATAATTTGCCAGATTTATCGCCGCCTGTAAGTCACGGTCAATTTCATTGCCGCATTCTTCGCAGTGGTAAATTCGCTCCGACAACCGCAAATTTTTCTTCACGTGTCCGCAAGCTATGCAGGTTTTTGAACTCGGATAATATCTGTCGGCGATAATAACGGTTATTCCTGCCCACGACGCCTTATACTCAATCTGCCGCCGAAATTCATAAAATCCTTGTTCCTGCACTGCTTTTGCTAAATGACGATTCTTCATCATGCCCTTCACGTTCAAATCTTCAAGCACGATTACGCTTGGTTCTCGCTTAATCAATCCGCTCGTGATTTGGTGTCGATAATTCTGCCGTATGTTCGCCAATCGGTGATGTACCCTTAAAAGTTTTTTCTCACTCTTTATAATGTTGCGCGTTTTCGAGTAACGTTCTCCTTTCTTGTTCATGATATATTTTCGAGAAACAGAGCGTTGCAACCGACGCTGTTTCTTTTTTAATCGCCTGATTGTCTTCGTCTTGTTGATGTTCGGATAAGTCGTGCCGTCTGAACACACCGCCAAACTTTTTATGCCTAAGTCAATGCCGATGACTTCATCGCTAAGTTCAGATTTTTCAGGCTCGAATTCAACAGCAACACTTAACCACCAATTCAAACCGTCAAAAGTAATTCGCGGCTCTTTGTATTTCACTCCAACGGGAATTCTCCCAACTTCGGTAAGTCTGAACCAATTCAACTTTTGCTTATTTCGTTTCTTACTAGTTGCTATCGCCTCAAGCTTAACGTGTGTCGCCGTGATTCGGATTTTGTCCGTGTCTTGATAAAAACTAAAATCGCCACGTCTTTTGCTCTTAAATCGCGGTCGTTCCGTCAATCCTTTGAAAAAATTGAGGTAGGCGTCGACACAATCCTTTATAGCTTGCTTTGGCACGTTATTTGAAATCGTCTTGAGCCACTGATATTCGGCGGAGTTCCTAAGTACGGTAAATTCTTTGCGCAAATCGTTGTTGCTTATAAATTCTTCGTTCGCCTCGTAAGCGTCAATTTCCTTTCGCAATGCCCAGTTATAAGCAAAGCGAGCTGTCCCTGCGAATTGAAATAATCGCGTTCGTTGGCGTTTATTCGGTACGAGCATCACTTTAAACGATTTTAGCATATTGTTCACCTTAATACTTTAAAAATCCACATTGATTTGTAACTTTTTATAATTTTGTTTTAGCTGTTAGTAAGCCTCCAAAAATTTATCTCGGTAAAAGTTCATCACGACGAATAAATTTGCAATTAACGCGGCGTGTCGTCCGTTGAATTCGCGATGAATAATTTCGTACAGCTCATATCGGGTTAAATTCTTCAACGCGCCAAGCATTCCTGCAACCTGCATTTTAACAAAAAAATTTGTAACTTCAAAGCGGTAATTCGGATTCTGCGCGAAAAATTCAAATTCGTCCATGAAGTCATCAAGATAATCTAAGCCCTTAATGAGCGGGTCGAGCCAAAATTTTATTTCTTCGGCGGGTTCGCGCTTGATTCGTGACCAAGAATTTTCTGCCGAACGGCAAACGTAAAGTCGATTCGGGACGCGCAAGAAATTTTCAGCGTGGCAGATAACTTTGAACGTCCAGAGAACATCTTCGGAAATTTTCACACGCGGGAAATTTATTTCGTTGGCGATAAGAAAATCGCGGCGCAGAAATTTTGTCCAAGGAGCCCAGCCGTAACCTGTTTGCAAAAATTTTTCCAAACGTTCAAAGAGATTTGGCGTTTCAAGTGTCGGCTTATCGACGGAAAAATTTCCTTTATCCCAAGTCGCCGCCGTGAATTTTTCGCCGTTTAAAAGAAAACCGCGCTCCATATAAACCACGTCTGCCCGATAAATTTCCGCGCAGTTGTAAAGAATTTCAAGCGCATTATCAACGAGCAAGTCGTCGTTGTCCATGAAGAAAATATATTCGCCGCGAGAAAATCTCAAGCCCTCGTTGCGCGGAACGGACGCATTACCCGTATTTTTCGGCAGAGAAATAATTTTGAGTCGCCCGCCAAAACGTTCAAGGTAACTCTCGGCAATGGCGACGCTATTATCCGTTGAGGCGTCATCAACAACTATAACTTCAAAATCCGCGAACGTTTGAATTAACAGGCTTTCGAGACACCCGCGCAGATATTTTTCGGCGTTGAAGAGTGGGATAATAACGGAGACTTTCATTTTGCCAACTCGTTTCGATAAAGTTTCGTCAACAGCAGAAGATAGGCACTTAGCGCAGGCGAAGAAGTTTTCAAAAATTCACGCTGAAAGATTTCGTAGAGTTCGTTCGCACTTAATTTATTTTTTACAAGTTCCATTTGCACAAGGTGTTTGCTTATGAAGTAGTCGATTATACGCAGGCGCGTCGCAGGATTTTTTTGGAAGAACTCTAACCCGCTCATGAATTCGGCAAGGGAATCGACATTTTTAATCAGAGAATTTGTATGAAGAATTATCCAGTCTTCGAGCGAACGATTGCGCCGCGTGATTGAATTTTTATTAGATCTTTGAACGTAAAACGGCTCATGAATACGCAACAATCTTTCCGCCGTGCAGAGAATTTTAAACGTCCAAACGCCGTCTTCGGAAGTTTTGGCGGCGGGAAAATAAATTTTGTTCTCCGTCAAAAAATCTCTGCGCGAAAATTTCAGCCACGTTACCCAATCAAATCCAAACCTTAAAAATTTTTCAACGCGCTCGGCGAGATTTTCAGTCTCAAAGGTCGGCTCTTCGTCAAGAATTTTTTCGTCGGAATGTGTCACGAACTCAAGATTTTCGGGGATTAATTCCTCGCCGCAACCGAAACTGCTGTCTGTGAAAATAATTTCAGCACGATAATTTTCTGCGCAGTTGAAAAGCTTTTCAAGCGCACTGTCGATAATAAAATCGTCGCTGTCAACAAAGTAAACGTATTCGCCGCAAGCATATTCAAGCCCGATATTTCTAGGCAAGCCGGGCGTCCCTGTATTTTCTTCCAGAACTAAAATTTTTAGCCGCCCGCCGAATCGTTCAAGGTAACTTTCGGCAATGGCAACGCTGTTATCCGTTGAGGCGTCATCAACTACGATAACTTCAAAGTCCGTCAGTGTCTGAATCAAAAGACTTTCTAAACACATGTTTAAATATTTTTCTGCGTTGTACATAGGGATAATCACAGAAACTTTCATTTGCTCAACTCATTTCGATAAAGATTGTTCATGATAAGCAGGTAAGAAATCAGCGCAGGTTGTGTACTGCATGCCTTTGAAAATTCACGTAAGAATAGCTTATAAATTTTATCAGGTTCAAGCACGTTGAAAGCCCGCGACATGTTTTTAAAGTGAATATTCGCGAATAAGTCTAAAACTTGGAAACAAATCGCAGGATTTTGCTTGAAAAAATCTAAGCCGCTCATAAATTTCATAAGAATATCCATGCCGCTCATGAGTGGATTAATCCAGAAAATTAAATCCTGTTCGGGCGGACGAGCGTTGCGCGTCATAGAGTCTTCATTTGAACGCCAAACATACAGAGGATTTGGAACACGCAAAATTTTCTTCGCAAGGTAGATAATTTCAAAAGTCCACGAGGCATCTTCCGAGATTCTCATTTTCGGGAACTTTATGTTGTTGTCAATTAGAAAATCTCGACGTAAAAATTTTGTCCAAGGCGACCATACAAAGCCATTCTTTAAAAACTTTTTAACACGTTCGTTTAAGTCGTCTGGCTCAAAAGTCGGTTCATCAACAGCAAAATCAGGATCCCACTTTATCTGAACAATGCTTTTCGGAACAAGTTCTGCGCCGCACAGGAAACCGCTATCCATGTAAACTACGTCCGCTCGATATTCTTCCGCCAAATTAAAAAGTTCTTCGAGTGCAACATCAATCATCAAGTCATCAGCGTCCACAAAATAAACATACTCGCCGCAAACGTATTCAAGCCCGACATTACGCGGTACAGCTCCGCTACCCGTGTTAGCCTCCAAAGTAATAATCTTCAATCGCCCGTCGAATTTTTCAAGATAACTTTCGGCAATGGCAACGCTACTATCCGTCGAGCAATCGTCAACAATGATAACTTCAAAGTCCGTCAGCGTTTGTATTAAAAGACTTTCCAAGCAAACAGCAAGATATTTCTCGGCGTTGTAAACGGGAATAATTACAGAAACTTTCATTTGGTCAACAACTCGTTTCTATAAAGATTGTTCGTAACGAGCAGATAAGAAATCAGTGCGGGTTGCGTACTACCTGCCTTTGAAAATTCGCGCAGAAAGATTTCGTAAACCGCCTGCGGCTCCAATTCGTTAAAGGCTTTGAACATATGTTGAAAATGAATGTTCACAAATAAATTCAGAACTTGCAACCGAATTCCAGGGTTTTGATAAAAGAAATCTATCGTATTCATAAATTCATCAAAATGTTCCACGCCCTGCAAGAGAGGATTAATCCAAAAAATTAAATCCTGTTCCGCAGAACGATTGCTTCTCGTCATCGAAGTTTCGTTTGAACGCTGAACATAAAGCGGCGTCGGGATATATAAAAATCTTTTTGCCAAACAAACAAGCTTAAACGTCCAAAAAATGTCTTCAGAAATTCTCATGCTAGGGAATTTTATATTATTGTCAATCAAAAAATCGCGACGCAAAAATTTTGCCCAAGGTGGCCACTTATATTGAAGAGCTAAAAATTTTTTCATACGCTCAGAAAAATCATTCGTATCAAAAGTCGGTATCTCAACATTTAAACTAGGATCCCATGACGCTATTGTAATATTTTTGGGAATCGGCTCCGCATTGCAGACAAAAAGAGAATCGGGATAGATCACTTCCGCTTTATATTCTTCCGCAAAGTTATAAAACGTCTCAAGCGCAGTATCGATAATCAAGTCATCGGCGTCTACAAAATAAACATATTCGCCGCGAGCATATTCAAGCCCGACATTACGCGGTACAGCTCCGCTACCCGTGTTAGCCTCCAAAGTAATAATCTTCAATCGTCCGCCGAATTTCTCAAGATAACTTTCGGCTATCGAAAGGCTTGAGTCTGTCGAGCAATCGTCAACAATGATAACTTCAAAGTCCGTCAGCGTTTGTATTAAAAGACTTTCCAAGCAAACAGCAAGATATTTCTCGGTGTTATAAACGGGAATAATCACAGAGATTTTCATTTCGTCAACTCATTTCTGTAGGTATTGGCAATGAACAACAAATAGGCAATCAATGCGGCGTGTTCTTTGTCATGTTGAAATTCTTGTTTAAAAATTTCATAAAGCTCACGCGGCTCCAATTCTTTAAAAGCCTTCTTCATAAATTGGAAACATTCATTTGCGATAACGTTAATGACGCGCACACTATAATTTTGGTGACGTTGAAAAAATTCAAATCTATTCATGAATTTATCTAAATAATCTATGCCAGTTATCAGTGGATTCGTCCAGAATTTTAGAAGTTGTTCGGGCGAACGTTGTTGCCGCGTTACTGAAGTTTCATTTGAACGATAGACATAAAGCGGCGTCGGTATACGCAACCAGCTTTTTGCCAAGCAGAGCAATTCAAATGTCCAAATGCCGTCTTCAACAATCGTCAGCGGCAAAAATTTTATCCTGTTATCGATTAGAAAATCTCGACGCAAAAATTTTCCCCAAGGTGTCCAACGAACCTTAATATCTACAAATTTTTGAACGCGCTTAGCAAAATCCTCGCTTTCTAAAATCGGCTCCTCGACTGTTAAAGCAGGTTCCCAAAAAGCTGTTTCAAATTTTGTCGGAATTGGTTCCGCATCGCATGTTAAAAGAGCCTCAGCATAAACCACTTCCGCCTGATATTTTTCCGCGCAGTTGTAAAGTTCTTCAAGCGCAATATCAATTAACAAGTCATCAGCGTCTACAAAATAAACATACTTGCCGCGAGCATATTCAAGCCCAACATTGCGCGGCACGGCTCCACTGCCCGTATTTTCTTCCAGAGTTAAAATCTTCAGCCGCCCGCCGAATCGTTCAAGGTAACTTTCGGCTATGGCGACGCTGTTATCCATTGAGCAATCATCAACCACGATAACTTCAAAGTCCGTCAGCGTCTGTATCAAAATACTTTCAAGGCAGACGCTTAAATACTTTTCCGCGTTGTAGACGGGGATAATCACGGAGACCTTAGGGGAATTCTTATCCATAAAAAACTCCTCGAATAAAAAAATATTGGATACTTCGACGGAATTTTTCTACGCGCCCCCAAAATATCCTTTCAAAATTTTTGTTTCCATTGACGAAAAAACTCTGCAATGTTAGAATTGAATCGCTTTAAAAATCCAACCTAACACGGCAGAGCCGAAAACCAACGTTTGCATTATAAACCGCTCGCGCCGTTAAGTCAAACACAAAGAAAGGCGGAATGTATTATGACGGTAGTATTCGGAGTGGTGTATCTCATTTGGAACATGGTCAACGGCAAGAAGTATGTCGGGCAAACCGTTAAGCCGTTAAAAAGGAGATTCAAGGAACACGCCAAGAGAGATACTGCAATCGGCAACGCAATTAAAAAGTACGGTAAGAATAATTTCCGTTACGGCGTCATCAAAAGTTGCTCTTCAAAAGAGGAACTCGACAAGTGGGAAAAATTTTATATTGCCGCACTTAGGAGCAAATGCCCGACGGGTTACAATCGCACTGACGGCGGCGACGGAGTAGTCGGCTGGACGGACGAAATGCGAGCAAGAGTTTCTGCTGCAAATACTGGCAAAAAAAGAACGCCTGAACAGTGTGCAAACATTTCAGCGGCACAAAAAGGTAAGAAACTCTCTCCTCAACATTGTGCAAATTTATCAGCAGCACGTAAAGGCAAGAAACGCAAACCCGAAGTCGGTGCTAATATTTCAAAGGCACTCACAGGAAAAATTCGCTCACCTGAACATTGCGCAAATCTTTCTAAGGCGAAAAAAGGGCAAATTCCCAAAGACGAAACACGCGACAGAATGTCGGAATCTCGTACAGGTGAGAAAAATCCCATCTATGGAACAGAGCGTCCGCAGGAAACTTGCATAAAAATTTCGGAGAAAAATCGCGGCGAAACTCCCTTCAAAAATTTGCTGAATGAAATCGACAATCGCCAACTCACATATACTGACATTTCAAAAATTCTTGGCATACATAGCTCAAGCGTCTCTGAAAAGATGCATGGCAGAAGAAATTTTACGGAAAACGATAAAGCCAAGCTCGCGGAATTTTTCAATAAGCCAATCGATTATTTGTTTCAGCGCGACGACGACGGCGGCTACGTTAAATCTTCATCAAAAAATCGCGGTAAAAGTCCCTATAAGAATTTGAAAGCCGAATTGGATGTTCGCCAAATTTCATATGCCAAGCTTGCGGAGCTAATGGGTTTGGAGAAAAATTCTGTTGCTCGCAAAATGCGCGGTGAACGTAGTTTTATGGAAAGAGAAAAAGAAAAGCTCGCCGAGATTTTCGGCAAGCCTATTGAATATTTATTGGCACGTGACGAATAATTTTCACTTCGAGCCGACAATAAGCTTACGAATCATGTCAACTGGGATTATCGTTAGTGCAAAAGCAGTTACAAATATCCATTCATTAATCGTCAATCCAAAACAACGCATAATTACGCCGCCAAATTCCGCAAATAATACTTGGACAACGACGATAAGTCCCATTACTTTTAAGAAGTCTGGATTTTCGCTGAGATGACTGAAGAGATTTAGTTTATTGGTTCGAGTATTAAAGGCATTAGCGACAGCCAAAAATATGAACCAAACAAAATATCCTGTCATCAATGCCTCGTTGTCGCGAAAATGAGAATGTGAAAAATCTGTCAGCAAGAAAATCAATCCCATTATAAAACTCCACGTCGCCCCTGTTGCTATGGCAGAATACATATATGGGCTAATTATATTTTCATCGCGCCTCTTAGGTTTTTCGTTCATATATTCCAACAAAGCTGGTTCGCCGCCGAATGACATAGCCGCAAGAACGTCAATGACAAGATTTACTGCCAAAATCTGCGTAATTGTCAAAGGATTCTCTAAACCGAGTAAAGGACATACAAACGAGATTAAAACAGCTCCAACATTTATCGTCAACTGGAATATCAAAAATTTTCTAATGTTGTTGTATATGGTTCTGCCATAAAGGATTGCGCGACCTATAGATTTAAAATTGTCGTCAAGGATAACAATTTCGCTTGCCTCTTTAGCGACTTCGGTGCCGCCGCCCATAGCAAAGCCGACATCAGCCTTTTTAAGCGCGGGCGAATCGTTTACGCCGTCGCCTGTCATGCCGACAACCAAATTCAATTCCTGTGCAAGCCTAACCAAACGACTTTTATCCGTCGGTAAAGCGCGAGCAATAACGCGAATCTTCGGGAGATTTTGCTTAACTTCGTCGTCGCTCATTGCGTTGAGTTCGGCACTCGTTATAACAATCGCGTCGTCAATTTCGATAAGCCCCGCCTCTTTAGCAATAGCCTGCGCGGTCTCTTTTCTGTCGCCCGTAATCATGACGACTTGAACGCCCGCACTGTGAACTTGCTCAATAGCTTTAATGGCGTCGGGGCGCACGTCGTCGCGAATGCCCGTTACACCTACAAAAGTTAAGCCGCTGTCGGGAATATTGCCGTCCGTAACTTCGCCGTCGTAAGTAACAAGCGCAAGCGTCCTTATCGCACGGTTGGCAAGTTCGTCAATCTTAGCGTTAATCTGCGCGTGTGAATTAAGTTTTTGCTTTTGCCCGTTGCTGTCGTAGTAGTAAGAGCATTTGTCCAAAAGACGTTCGGGCGCACCCTTGATAAGCCATAAATCATAATCGCCGCTGACTTTCGCCATAGAATATTTTTTCGCACTGTCGAAAGGAACCGTGTCGCCGACCTTGACATTGGGAGGATTGTCCTTGCCGATTATAAAACCTAACAACGCCCTGTCCGTCATGTTGCCGCCGACAATCTTATCGCCCGTAATAACTGCGCCGCTGTTAAATCGGACGCTAAGCGAAACAAGCGATTGAAGTTTTTGGCTGAGCTTGTCGAAAGTGTCCGTAAAAGTCGCCGTGCCGTCAAGGAACGTGACGACTTCAAGTAAACCTTTAGTAATCGTGCCCGTCTTATCGCTGAATAAAATGTTCAAACTGCCCGCCGTCTCAATGCCCGACGTTTTACGGACAAGGACGTTATCCTTTAACATCTTGCCCATATTCTGCGCAGAAACAATCGCAATCATGAGCGGCAAACCTTCGGGAACCGCCATAACGATAATTATAACGGCAAGCATAACCGCTTCGACGAGACTATTTAAAACGTTCATCCAGTCGGAGCAATAAGCCGCCATTAACGCGCCGTCGAAATTATTTTGAATAACAATTCGCTCGAACATGAACGCAACCGCAATCGCGACACCGCCGATATAACCGAACTTAGAAATTTGCCCGGCAAGGTCGGTGAGTTTTAATTTAAGCGGAGTATCGCGGTCTTCATCAATTTGCAACTCGCCCGCGATTTTTCCATAAACGGTATTGTCGCCGAGCGTGACAGTCTTCATAACGGCATTGCCGCCCGCTACGACTGCTGCGCGGAAAACTTTATGCGGATTAAGAAAATCGGTACTCTCGGCGGATTCGGTTTCGGTAGCGGAATCGGGCGCGGGAGTTTTAGTTTCTTCTTTAGCCTCACCGTTCAAAATCGATTGGTCAACTTGAATAGAGCCGTCGATAATCACACCGTCAGCAGGGATTTTGTCGCCCGTCTGCAACATGACACAATCGCCCATAGTTATTTCGTTAATCGGAATTTCGGCAACTGCGCCGTTACGATAGACTTTACACTTTATAAGCGACGCCTCTGCCTGCAATTTTTGAAAAGCATTTTCGTTTTTGTATTCGGAAAAAGTCGATACCATTGTCGCCAACAAAACCGCTATTGCGATACCGACCGATTCATACCACTCCGCCTTACCCATGAACGCAAAAAAGACGTTAAGCGCGAGCGCGAAGAGCAAAATTTTTATAATTGGGTCGTCGAAATTTCCCTTGAGCTTATCCCAAAAACCTTCGCGAGCTTGTTCAGTAATGCTGTTGTCGCCGTACTTCGCCTTAGCCTCCTGAACTTGCGCGTCGGTTAAACCTGTTATCTTCAATTTAAAACCTCCAAATTATTTTTTCAAAAGGTCGCGGATATATTCTTCCACGACGAGCAAAACAAAATCTTGACAAATTTTCCCCGTTTCGGGAACGTAGTCATGACTTTTGGTAATGTTGTCTGACAGAACGCGAATACCGATAAACGGAACGTCCGCATTTTGGCAAATCTGCGCGACGGCATTGGTCTCCATTTCCTCGCAACTTGAGCCGTATGTTTCATGCAGGAAATTTATATAGTCAATGTTTTGGAGCCAAGTGTTGCCTGTGCCGATAACGCCCGTCACAACGTTAAAATTTTTATTGGCGTCGGCAACATTCTGAGCGATTTTAAAAAGCGTCGAATCGGGGAAGTATTCTTTATAGGGCTGAAATTTGCCACTCGCCGCGTCATAAGAGTAAACACCGCGCATTTCCTGATTAGTCAAGTCGGCTCCTTCGCCCGCTGCAGAGTAAGCAACCTTAACTGCGGTATAATCGAAACTGCGCGAGCCAATAACGATGTCGCCGATATTCAACGCGGGGTCTTGCCCGCCCGACGTGCCTTGATTGATAACGGCGACGGGATTAAATTTCTTAATCGCAAGAGCGGTTGCCGCCGCCGCATTCGCCATACCCTGTTCCGTTCTTACGACAACGACAGGATAATCTTTGTAGGTGCCCGCTACGAACAGATAATTCAACTCGCTGTAAGTCACGGGATTTTTCAAGGCGCGAACTAAAACTTCTGTCTCGGTGTTCATTGCGCCTTCAATTAAAATCGGGCGCACGCGGCTTTTATAATCGCCTTTGGCTTTGGGCAATGTGGAATAAAATTTTTCAGCGGAATTGCCCGCTACGTCTGCCATGTTGTCGGCGTTCTCAATATTTTGAGTTTGTGCATAAGTCGGAGTCGTCGCCCAAAGCGTTGTCGCCGTAACAAGCGCGATGAGCAAAACTTTTATTATCGAATTTCTCAACGTACAGCCTCCAAAATTATTTTTTTCAGCTCGTCGACTTGCGTCCTGAGATTTTCAATTTCTTCCGCCTGTTGCATTGTATAAAGTTTAAAAACATGAGCGTTTAGGAAAAGATAAGCCGTTAAAGCGGCGTAGTCGACCACCGAATTGCTAGCAAAAAATTTTTCACGGAAGAATTTAAAGAGATCCGCTGGATGCAAATCGCTATCGCTGAAAAGATTTTTTGATGTAACTTCAAAGCGGATTTGCATAAAGAAATCCAACACTTTATATCTGTATTGATAATTCTCTTTAAAAAATTCTTGAGTGTCCATTAAGTTATCCAATGCTCTGAAGACTTCAATAGTCGTCTGTAAACAAGAAATAAAGTCGCGAGCCTCGTGCGAAAGAGATTTTTCTCTTATGCGATAGTAATAGCTCACAAACGGGACGCGCACATAATTTTTGGCGTTGATAATGCTCTTGAACGCGAAAAGCATATCCTCAAAGATTTTTACTGGAATAAATTTTATGTCGTTGTCTACAAGGAATTTTCTAAGAAAAAGTTTGTTGCAAGCCCACCATAAATATCCAAATTGTGTAAAACGTGTGACGCGTTCGCCAATGTCGGAAGTTTCAAGCGTCGGCTCGGTTACAAATTCGCTTATCTGAAAGCTGGCAACTTTAGCTGTATCTTTGTCGTTCCCGTCATTGAACATAAAAAATTTCTCGACGTGAACAACTTCGGCATTAAAATTTTCCGCGACGTTATAGAGTTCCTCAAGGGCTGTCGCCGTCAAAATGTCGTCGCTGTCGAGGAAATAAACGTATTTGCCGCGAGCCTTACCCAACGCAAAATTTCTGGGAATACCGGGAAAACCAGTGTTCTCTTTAAACTTGAACAGCTTTAATCTGCCTTTGAACTTAGATAAAAAACTGTAGACGACTGCCCGCGAAAAATCCGTTGAGCAATCGTCAACTAAAATAACTTCAAAGTCTTGCATCGTCTGATTCAAAAGACTTTCCAAGCATTCGCCGATATATTTTTCCACATTGTACATTGCGATAATCACGGAAACCGCGCAGGTTGGCTCCGTGACGTGCTGATTATTAGTTGCATTTTCCACGACTTATACGAACCTCTGCGCCAAAGTGCTAAGCCCTGTATCGGTAGTGCCGGAGCCGACAGCGTTGAATTTCCACTCGTCCTTGTAGCGATAAACTTCGCCCGCAATCATCGAAAGCATATCGTTATAATCGTCGCTAAGATTGAAACGGCAAAGCTCCTCGCGGGTTTCATCATCAATGATTCTGATAAAAGCGTTCTTAATCATGCCGAAATGTTGTTTGCGCTCGACGGCTTTATAAATGTTGACGACGAAAATCAACTTGTCGTATTGGCTCGGCAGTTTGTCAAGGTCGATAAAAACTTGTTCGTCATCGCCTTCGCCCTCACCCGTCAAGTTGTCGCCCATATGTTTAACGGCGTGGCTTTTATGTTCGAGGTTGCCGAAATAAACGAGGTCTTCCTTATCGACGAATTTTCCGCCTTGACAGAGGAAAACAGAGGCGTCGCAGTCAATATTTTTTTTGCCGCCGCCGAACAGGTTGCTGAAGAAACCACCGCCGCCGTTGCTTTTATCAGCCGCGTCCCAGCCGAGTCCGACCATAAGGCGCGTAAGTTTTTTACCGTTGGATTTTTTGAGCGAAACTTTCTGTCCCTTTTGAAGATTGACAGCCATTTTACAAATCTCCTTTCGTTAGAAAAAGAGTAGGGATTAGCAAAAATCTATTCCCTACTCCTTGGCTAGGAACTAGGAGCGAGTTTTTAGGAACTAATTCCTAGTTCCCAGTCCCTAGTTCCTAGTTACACGTTTACGCCGTAGTTTCTGCCGAGCGAAGCAAGTCCGCCACTAAAGCCCGAACCAATGGCGTTGAATTTCCATTCGCCTTTGTTGCGATAAAGTTCGCCGATAACAACTGCCGTCTCGATAGAAAAATCTTCGCCGAGATCGTAGCGGATAAGCTCTTCATTGGTCGCCTGATTCACGACGCGAATAAAGGCATTCTCGACTTGTCCAAAGTTTTGCTTGCGTTCTTCAGCCTCGTAAATCGTAACGGTGAAGTCAATTTTCTCAACTTCGGCGGGAACTTTGCTGAGGTCGATTTTAATTTGCTCGTCGTCGCCTTCGCCCGCGCCCGTGAGATTGTCGCCCATATGTTCAACCGCGCCGCTCTTATGCTTGAGGTTGCCATAGAAAACGAAATCATCATCGCTTGCAACTTTGCCGCTCGCGCCGAGAAGGAAAACGGAAGAATCCAAATCGAAGTCCTTGCCGCCGTCATATTTGTTCGTATCCCAACCAAGCCCGATTAAAACTTCTTTCAAGCCGGGATTTGTTTTCGTGAGGTCGACTTTCTGACCCTTTTTCAAACTGATTGCCATAAAAAATTTCCTCCTAACAATTTCTGAAACCTCAAATAATCTAACACAACCTTAAAATAATTTCAAGGCTTAATCCTCGTAAAGAATTCGCCAACGCAAAAAGTAAACTTAACCGTTTGACAAAGTTCATCTTTAGTATTATAAAATGCTTTAATAGGTAAAGGTTCTTTTTGGTTAATCAAAGGAGTGATGAATTATGACACCGCAACAAGTCATCAAAAATTTCATGGAGGCATTGGATACCCATTCTTTTAAGTCAAGCGGCACGAGCGAAGCGAATAAACAAGCTTTAGCCAAAGACATTCTCGACCAAGCAATAAAGGCAAGCTCGAACTTTAATGGTATCCAAGATTTAATCGACAGTTTCATCAGCGATTGCAGAAGTTACAACGAAGCAGATTCTTCAAACGGTTGGATTAATTTTCTTAAGGAAAAGTGCGGCATCGATTTAGATAACATCGACACGGGCGCGATTACTGGCTCCGACGCAAATATCACCTTAGATAGCGGCGCGGTTATCGGTACGGGCGTAGAAAAAAGCAAGGCAAATATTGTGCCCGAATACGGCAACTACTACGAGGCAATGACCGACGCTCCGCAAAGTATCGACACGGGCACTAACGGCTGGATAATTAAGGCGACGGCGGGCAACGATACAATTATTTCGGGCGGCGAAGATTCAATCAACGCGGGCGCAGGAAATAACTTTATAACGATTAAAGGTGCGACCGCCACGATTGACGTTGCAAACGGTAACAACTCAATCTTTATCGACAGCTCCGTTAAGTCCGTAGTCCTTTTAAACTACGACGCCACTAAAAACATTTTGAGAGGTAACACCAGCGTTATCACTCTCGGCGACGCCATCACTCAAACCGACGTTAAAGGTTCGGGCGACGAAATTTGGGTTGAAGAAGATACCGCGCAGACGAGCGGCGATTTGCCCGGTAATCCCACGCCTTCAAAGTCGAGTAGAGGCGTTGTCAATGCAGACTCGGCAACCAATGCAAGCAACATTATTCTTGACGGCAACGATAACTATTTCAACACGCAAGGCACGACGACTTACAGCGGCAATAAAGTTATCAAAGTCGACCTGACGAAGGCGATTAATCCTTCAGACCCTGTGCCCGTCGGCGGCTTTATCGTCTCCGGCACTGATACTGATGCCAATTTTGTCTCGACTAATACGGCGGCTAAACAAGGTTCAATCGTTGGGCAAGTCGCGTCGGTTTATCCCGAACTTATGAGCTTTACGTTTAACGGCTTAACTCTGAACGTTTGCGACAGACGCTATAAAAACAAGGACGGAAGTTATACCGTACTTAAAACTTTCGATTCATTTGACGACGTGGGAACCGATTCTTCTTCGAGCGACACGGGCAACGAGTATGAGAAATACATTGTCGCCTCGATTTATAAATGGTGGATGAAGGAAAGCCTCAATCTCAATTATTTCGATTACGGTTATAGTTTCCTTGACGACGACGCCACACCCCTAGTTATTAACTTGCATTTCGATAAAATCGAAGGCGGCTCAAATGCGTTGGCGGCTGTAAGTTACTATTATTCTCCTGTCTCTGGCGCAGCTACCCAGCTTGATTTAATCATCAACAAAGATTATTACGACGACCTAGTAAATTATAATGACGTTGACGGCGGCGCAGAAAATACTTTCGTTTACCTTGACAGAACTATTGCGCACGAATTTACTCATGCCCTTATGGCGGCTAAAGATAATTATTTTGCGTACTTGCCAAATTTTATATCAGAAGGCATGGCGGAAGTCACGCACGGCATAGACGACAAGCGCACCTATTCGATTAAACAGCTCGCTAAAAATGCCGACTCTTTAAGCTCGGTTATAAATTTAACTGACGAATACACCGGAGAGGATTACTCCTACGCTGGCGGTTATATGCTCCTTCGCTACTTAGCAAAACAGACCGCCCTTGATACGCAGGGTACTTTTGTTCCTTCCGAGATGATCGCGAAGGTTAGTCTTTCGTCGGGCAACGCAACCTATTACGTCGGCGATACCAAACAAAATCCCGTCGCCACAACTACAGAAGCAAAGTACAGCGTCGGCGCGGCTACAAATTATGTCTACACTCCGAATTCAGCTTTTAAACAAAATATCACGACTAACAACAATGCATGGAAAATCGACGGGCTTGGTAACAACAACACTTTGAAGACGGGCACAGGAGCCGATTCAATCAACGTCAGCGGCAGTAACAACAGCATTGACGCGGGCGCAGGTAACGATGAAGTCACTAACACTGGCAATAACAACAATATCAACGTCGGCGCAGGCTCCAATTCCGTAACAATTACAAGCGGCATGGAAAATACAATCCTCACGGGCGACAGCGGCACCAATAAAATTTTCTTCGATTGGCAAGCGGTAAATAATACATTGGTCGGCGGCAACGGCATTGACTTAGCGACTGTCGCTGGCAATGAAAATGTTCTCTTGCTCGGTGGCGGCAACGACTCCGCTGTCATAACCGACAGTGAGAATATCGTTTACGGTGGCGCGGGAAAAGATTCCGTCGAAATTCTTTACAGCAACATTGGCGTGAATTATGTAGATCTCGGCGCAGATGACGATTATTTGAAAGCCGGCGGTCTTCTGAGCTTATTCAAGACGGGAGCAGGAAAAGACACCATAAGCGTAACTGGTAGTCAGAATACGATTAACAGCGGCAACGATAACGACACAATAACTTTTGCTTATTATTATGACAGTATTGCATCTCACAATGCTCTTAACTTTATAGACGCGGGCGCGGGTGACGACTCAATCAGTTTTACAAGCTACAATTCAACGATAATCGGCGGTAGCGGCAATGACACCATGAGAAGAATTGGAGATCAAGGCGGGAACTGTTTCGCATATAACGCTGAATTCGGCGAAGATGTCATCATTGGCTTCACGGAAAACGATACGATTCTTATTCCCAACTCTTTCACTGCGACGCGGGACGGCTCCATAATCACTATAAAGAAAAACAACGCGGTCAGAGGCACGATCGATTTGAAAGGCTTCACGGGCGCAGTAACTGTTATTAATGGCTTAATCGAAGAAGATAGCGGCGGCGTTGACGGCAACGAAATCAGATATACAAACAATTCCGCCAATAGTACTTTGATTACAGGCACGAATTACGACGATACGATTGATAACAGCGGCAACAAAGTTACAATCAAAGCACTCAGCGGCGAAGACGAAATTGTCAACACGGGCGCGAGTGTCTCAATCGACGCGGGCGCAGGTTCGGACGTTATCGGCAACGGCGGCACGAAAGTCACAATCAGCGGCGGCGCAGAGGACGATTACATTACAAACGTAGGCGACAGCGTTTCTATCGACGCGGGCGCGGGTCACGATACGATTGATAATAGCGGCAACAACGTTACAATCAAAGCACTCGGCGGCTCGGATAAAATTGTCAACACGGGTACGAGTGTTTCAATAGACATGGGCGACGGCGTCAATGTTATTGCCAACGGCGGTACGAAAGTCACAATTAGCGGCGGCGCAAATGAAGATTACATTGCCAATTTGAGCGATAGCGTTTCTATCGATTCTGGCGCAGGTAATGACTACCTTGAGAATGAAGGCAACGAAGTTACAATTAAAGCACTTAACGGCGCGGACGAAATTTCCAACACGGGCGCGAGTGTCTCAATCGACGCGGGCGCAGGTAATGATACTATCAGCAACAGCGGCGCAAATGTCACAATCAGTAGCGGCGCAGATAACGATTACATTACCAACTTAGGAGACAGCGTTTCTATCGATTCTGGCGCAGGTAACGATACTATCAGCAACAGCGGCGCAAATGTCATAAT
>JAFYNH010000039.1 GCA_017549815.1 Selenomonadaceae bacterium | reverse complement strand
GTAATCGATAACAATTTGGAGGTGATAAGATGGAAGCAATAAAAGTTCAAGACATAGCGGCGAATGATTTGCCTTGGAAAATCGAATATGATGCTAATCGTTGTACAATGTGCGGCAGTTGCGTAGCGTCTTGCACTTTCAAAGCGATAAAGGTTGATGTTCAGCGCAAATCAATGACAATTTCGCAGGCGAATCAGCCCGAACCTGTCCATATTCAAGAATCAATCCCCGTAATCAAGCAAGTAGCCGATATTAATAATGCGTGCAGAGGTTGCGGCATGTGCGAGCGCGTTTGTCCGAATAATGCGATTCGCGCCGTGAGAAATCCCGATAATCGCAGAAATTTGCTGTCAAATCGCCCGATAAAGCGTGGAGGACGTACAAATCTCAATGCGCAACGGACTTTGGACAAAATAATCGTCGGAAGAATTTCGCAGATGACAGACCCGTCACTTGATTCGATTCGTCATACTTTTGATATTAGATCTCCGCTCGGCAGAATTTTATCGCCGAAAGAACTTCCATTTGAAATTGTCGACGGCAAATTGGTTTCCAATAAAAAAACTCCGCCCGTTCGCTGGATTTATCCGTTAATTTTCTCTGATATGTCAATCGGAGCACTTTCGACGCGAGCTTGGGAGGCAGTCGCAATGGCGGCGGCTTATTTGAACGAAAAATGCGGCTTACCGGTGCGAATGAGTTCTGGTGAAGGCGGAATGCCTGTAAAAATCATGGAATCGGACTATCTGAAGTATTTTATAATCCAAATCGCGTCGGGGCATTTCGGTTGGAACAGAATAATAAAAACAATGCCGCATATGAAGACCGACCCGGCAGGAATTTTGATAAAAATTGGTCAAGGCGCAAAACCGGGCGACGGAGGCTTATTACAAGCGGAAAAAGTGGCTCCACACGTTCAAGCGATACGCGGAGTGCCGAAAGCGACGTTATCATCGCCGCCGAATCATCAAGGATTGTATTCAATCGAAGAATCGGTTCAGAAAATGCACTTGTCATTAAATGCGGCGTTCGGATTTAGGGTTCCCGTAGCGATAAAATGCGCGGCGTCATCGACTTCGGTATCGGTTTATAACAATTTACTGCGCGACCCGTACAAAATCTGCGGCGGATTCTTCATTGACGGCATACAAGGCGGCACGGGCGCGGCAAATGAAATTTCACTCGACCACACGGGGCATCCGGTGGTTTCAAAGATTAGAGATTGTTATTTAGCGGCGGTTGAGCAAGGCTCACAAGGGCAAATTCCTCTTTACGGCGGCGGAGGCATAGGAATGACTGGAAATGCGGCGGCTGATGCTTTCAAGATGATTTGTTTAGGCGCGAACGGCGTTTTTTGCGGCAAAATCTTGATTCAGTTGCTGGGTTGCGTCGGAAATGAGCAAGGTCGATGCAATGCGTGCAATACTGGTAAATGTCCAACGGGAATTTGTACGCAAAATCCGCGCTTGGTTAAGAGGTTGGACGTAGACAGGGGCGCACAGAGGATTGTTGACTATGTTTTAGCCTTCGACGCGGAATTACGCAAGTTAATGGCTCCGATTGGCAACAGTTCATTGCCCGTCGGCAGAAGTGACGCTTTGGTTTCGACTGACAAGGCGATTGCGGACAAATTAGGCATTCAATACGTCTGCTGAGGAAAAATTATGACTGAAATAAAAATTCGAGACGCTGAAATTGACGACGCGGCAAATATCTTGAAAATTTATGCGTATTACGTCGAAAACACTGCGATAACTTTTGAATTGCAGGTTCCAACGCTTGAAAATTTCCGTTTGCGCATAAAAAAGACGTTGGAAGAAAAATATCCGTACATTGTCGCCGAAATTGATAATAAAATCGTCGGTTACGCTTACGCCGGCAGTTTTGTAGGGCGTGAGGCTTATAAATATTCCGCTGAACTTACAATTTACCTCGATAAAGACTTTTGCGGGCACGGAATCGGCAAAAAACTTTATTTTGAGCTTGAACGTCGCTTAAAAGTCATGGGCATTAGGAATTTGTACGCATGTATCGGTTATCCCGAAGTCGAGGACGAATTTTTGACTTTGGCGAGCGTTAAATTTCATGAGCGGCAAGGTTTTAATATTTGCGGCAAGTTCAATGGGTGTGGATTCAAATTTAATCGTTGGTATTCGATGGTTTGGATGGAAAAAATTGTTGATAAGAGGGGGTTTATAGATGTTGAGGATTGACACGATAAGAAATCATGAGCGCATGTCGACGCAAGACCTTCTTTTGACGATAGAGGACGCAGTACGCAACGGCGAGACGGATTTTGACATAGCGGCGAGCGGTCAACACAATATCGGGGGCGCGGTATGGAATTCTGACGGCAAAACGCTGAAATTTCACGTTACAAACGCGGGGCAACGTGTCGGCTCAATGTGTTTGCCGAATACGGAGATTATCGTTGAAGGTTCGACTTCAGCTGATGTTGGTTGGCTAAATTCGGGCGGAATTATCACGGTAAAGGGCGATGCGGGCGATACGGCGGGACATTGTTCAAGCGGCGGCAAAATTTATATCGGCGGGCGCGCAGGCACTCGAACGGGTTCGCTTATGAAACACGATCCGCTTTACGAGGAGCCGGAACTTTGGATTTTGAAAAATGTCGGAAGTTTTTCGTTTGAATTTATGGGCGGCGGACGAGCGGTAATTTGCGGCTTTGACAGCGAAAATTTTTCGTCAGTGACGGGCGAAAGACCTTGTGTAGGCATGGTCGGTGGTATCGTGTATGTTCGTGGTAAAATTGCCGATTATCCGAGCGATATTTTATGTTTAGAGCTTGACGCGGACGATATACACTTTCTAAAGAGCGGAATGAATCATTTTCTGAACACAATCGAGAAATCGGAGCTTATAGCGGAATTATCTGATTGGAAAGAGTGGAAAAAGCTACGTCCGCTGACATTTGAGGAGAAAAAGCCGCCTATCGTCCATAATTTAGCGGAGTTCCGCAAGAATTCATGGGTAAAGGGCGGAATATTCAGCAACGTCGCCGATGATGATTTTGTTGTCTTGAATACGGTAAATCGCGGGCTGTACAGGTTGCGCGTACCGAGTTGGGATAATGCGAAATACGCCGCGCCGTGTCAATTTATGTGTCCGACGGGCATTCCGACTCAACAGAGGATAAATTTACTGCGTCAAGGCAAAATCGACGAGGCTTTGAAACTTGTTTTGAAATACACGCCGTTTCCGGGTTCGATTTGCGGAACGTTATGCCCGAATCCGTGCATGGAGGGCTGTACACGCGGCACGATTGACGAATCGATAAAAATTGGCGCACTTGGTCTTGAATCAGCTTATGTTGAGGTTGAAAAGCCCGAAATTTCCACAGGTAAGAGCGTCGGGATAATCGGCGGAGGCGTCGCGGGCTTAACAGCGGCTTGGCAACTTGCTTTAATGGGTCATAGTGTAACGGTTTATGACGACGCCGCGCAGATAGGCGGCAAACTGGCACAGGTCATACCGCATTCACGTATTTCGAGCGATTTGATAGCCGCCGAGCTTAACCGTATAGAAAAAATGGGCGTAAAGTTCGTTACGAATTGCAAAGTGGACGCGGAGAAATTTAATTCGATTTGCAATGAGTTCGACGCGATTTTAGTGGCGACGGGCGGTCATAAAGCGCGATATTTCAACTGGGAAGGCGCGGAAAAGCTCACACACGGGATTGAGTTCCTTAAATCGATAAATCGGGGCGAAAAACCCTACGTCGGCAAAAATGTAGTGGTTATCGGCGGCGGCAATTCGGGAATGGACGTTGCGACGAGTGCTTATGAGCAAGGCGCGGAAAAAGTTATCGTCGTCGACGTTATGAAGCCCGCCGCGTTCCAAAAAGAGATTAAACGGCTTGAAAATTTTGGAGGGAAGATAATTTATCCGTTTATGACGAAAAAAATCACGGACGAAGGCATTTATGCGGACGACGGCAGATTTATAGCGGCAGATCAAGTGATTGTATCGATTGGCGAGGCTCCTGTGCTTGATTTCCTGCCCGAAGTAAAAAAATTCCGCGATTGGGTTGTCCCGAACGCGGATAAAACGATTTTGCCGAAAGTATTTGCGGCTGGCGACGTGATTAAGCCGGGCAGATTGACCGACGCGACAGGAGACGCGAGATTAACGGCGATAGCGATTGATAAATTCCTGCGCGGCGAGAAAATTTCACTGCCCGCCAGAAAATCTGTCGTTCCGTCCGATAAGCTTTCCAAAAAATATTTCGAGAAGTGTCATCATTGCGACCTGCCCGACCCGATGCACGAACATTTACGTTGCGTGAGTTGCGGAAGTTGCCGAGATTGCAAAATGTGCTTGAACTCTTGCCCCGAAAAGGCGATAACACGAATCGAACATGACGACGGCTCATGGGAATACGTTTCCGACCCGAACAGATGTATAGGTTGCGGAATCTGCGCGGGCGTGTGTCCGTGCGGCGTCTGGAATTTGCAAGATAATCTTGAAGAAATTCACATGTATAAAACCTATTGAACGGTTTGGCAATTAAAAACATTAAGATTAATATTTGTCGAAGCAGTATAAGAGTTGAGTTTTGGCTCTTTTCTCTGACGACAAATTTTTTTTTACCGCTCTAAAAATTCAAAGCTTACATTACCAACTTAACTGCTGAAAATCTTGACTTGACGCACTATTTGACTATAATTTAATAAAACATTTACAAGAAGTCTTATTTTCTTATAAAAAAATAGGGGGCGATTTCTTTGAGTGCTTTAACTATTCGGCAGAAATTGAATCTGATTTTCGTTGTTCTCATTTCGATTTTTGTCGCCGTCAGTATTTATTCCACTTACGCGCTGAACAAAATTAATGAAGGTGCTATGCGCATCGCTACGACCCATTTGCTTAGCGTCTTGGTTGCCACTGACAACGGAAAGGCTATGGAGCAATATCGGCAACTCGAATATTCAATCGTTACCGCGCCGAATTTGATTAGCCGCTCCTACGCCGAGAAAAAAGCTGGCAAGCTAGCTGACCAAATCGACATTACTTTTAATGCTCTGGAAAGCAGTATGCAAGGCAATCGCGATGATAATTTCCATTCCTTGCGGCAAGAATGGGCGAGTTACAGAAATCAACTCGACAATATCATTGCGCTTTCCAACAATAATCAATCTGCTCAAGCCGCGCAGATTCTCGACGGCTCCCTGAATAAGTTTGAATATCTGTCAGACTTGTTGCTTAAAGTTATCGACGCTCGCAAGGATTTCATCAATGACGAAACCCGCGCCGCCGCCGCCGAATACGAAAGAACTAAATTTATTTTGATTGCGTCGGTAATTTTCGTTATCTTGATTTCCGTTTCTATGGCGTTTTATCTTAGCCGCTCCATAAACACTTCCATTAAATATCTTATGGAAATTGCCGAAAGTATTGCGCAAGGAAATTTGACAGCCGACGTTACGCCAAAGACTAATGACGAATTCGGTATGCTAACTAATGCCTTTGGCAAGACCGTTAAGGAGCTTAAGAACCTAATCAAGGGAATTACTTCCACAGCCGATAATCTCGTATCTTTCTCCGAACAACTTACATCAAATGCCGACCAATCCGCGTTGGCAACTCAACAAGTCGCCGACTCTATAGGCAATGTGGCTTTCAACATGACTAAGCAGGGCGGGGAAGTCAATTCTTCTGTCGTAGAAATAAATAACATGACCGAAGACATTGCCGCCTTTGAAAAACTTTCCGAGCAATCTTCCAAAGCCGCCAATGACGTTGCTGAAATCGCTAAATCTGGGCGCGAGGCTGTTTCCAGTGCAATTTCTCAAATGGAGACCATAGCCGTTTCCGTCACCGAATCCGCAGAAGTTATTCGACAACTCGCGGAGCGTTCCGAAGAAATCAGCCAAATTTCCGATACAATCAGTGCTATCGCCGAGCAAACTAATTTGCTTGCACTCAACGCCGCTATCGAGGCTGCCCGCGCAGGTGAACACGGTAAAGGCTTTGCTGTCGTTGCTAATGAAGTTCGCAAGCTTGCTGAAGGCTCCGCGCTTGCCGCCTCCAAAATTGTCGAACAGATTCATGTTATCCAAACCGACACGACTAAGGCTGTCGAACGCATGGAGCAAGGAACCCTTGACGTTCAAAGCGGCAAAAGCGTCGTCGATAATGCGGGCAATTCTTTCAGCACGATTGTTCAAGCGGTTATCGGACTTACTAAGAACGCCGAAATTATTTTGCAAGCCGCTCAATCTTCGTCCGTTAAAATAAATAAGCTCGTCGCGGTTATGGACGAACTTAATAAAACTAGTACTGCCGTTTCGCAGGAAGCTGAGTCGGTCTCCGCCGCAACGGAACAACTTTCTGCCTCTATGGACGAAATCGCGACCGCCAGTAAAAATATGTCGGACATGGCTCAAAAGTTGAAAGACTCAACGTCACAGTTCAAGTTGTGAGGTGTTTATCGTGCGAAAAATATTTTTGATTTTATGCTTGGCTCTCTGCGCGGTTTTAAGTGGCTGTGGCGAGGATGTCGGACAAAAAAATTCTGTGCAACTTTTATTCCCCAATCCTAACAGCGGCATTTGGAAATATGTCGGCGAGTTATGCGCTCAACTTATGCGCGAGGCAAATTATGAAGTCGAACTTCAATATTGCACCGACGCCGCTGGGCAAATCGAACAACTCAAAGAGGCTATCGAAAAAAATCCTGCCGCTATAGTTATCGGCGCACAGGATACAGGCTCTCTCGGCGAGGCTTTGGCTCTTGCTAAGGAAAAGGGTATCCCTGTTATCGCTTACGACCGATTGATTATGCACACCGACGCCATTTCTTATTACGCCTCCTTTGACAATAATTCTGTTGGCGAATTTCAAGCCCGCTACGTCGAAGAAAAGCTTAATCTCAAAAGCGGCGCAGGACCTTTCACGATTGAATTTATCGCTGGCTCGGCTGACGATACAAACTCCACGCTGTTTTTTAACGGAGCTTATCAATATTTAAAGCCTTACATTGACAAAGGACAGCTCGTTGTTCCTTCGGGGCAAACCGACTTCAGAACTGTCGCGACCGACGGTTGGAAACCCGAAAACGCACAACGCCGCATGACGGAAATTCTTAAGAAGTATTATTCGGACGGCAAGTCTTTAAACGTCGTTATCGCCGCAAATGACGACTTAGCTGAGGCTTTGATTAAATCGGAGGAAAGCGTCGGTTATTCAGGAACGCCGACAATCTTGACTGGACAGGACGCGGGAGCCAATGGCGTTGCTAATATAAAATCGGGCAAGCAAGCCATGACGATTTATAAAGACCCTGCTGTTCTCTGTTCTAAAATCGTTCGCATGGTTAAAGCTGTTGTCGAAGGTAGCCAGCCCGCCATTAATGACGTAACCAATATCAGAAATGACGTAATGACCGTTCCTTCCTATCTTTGCATTCCTATGATTGTTGACCGCGAAAACATAGGTATCGTTAAGGACTTCACCAGATAATGGAAGATTTTCTACAAATTCGGAGCTGTCAATACCGAATAATTTTCCAAAATTTTGAATAAAAAATTAACCCCGACTTCGTGTCAGGGCTTTATTTTTTAAAAATTCTTTGCTAAAATAGCCGCGTTGTTATCCAACCCCAAAGCTGTAGTTTCGGGCAAGGGGGGTGATAGCGATGGGGAAGCTTCTCAAACGGATCTTTAAGAGAATCGTTGAGGGCGGTATTATCCGCGCAATATACGATTGGCTCAAGCACCTTTTCGACGAGGATAACGACGATTGAGCCTAAATTGAGCTGTTAGATAGCTCAACCCCCGAGGGTCTGCAGGAACAGACTTACTCGGGGGTTTTTGCTTGTGATAGCGATGGTTTATCTTCTCAAATCTTTCGCGTATATTATAAACCGTCCAAAAAACTTTTTCAAGCCCCAAAATCTACTTCGGGCAGTGATTCTATGATGTCCAAAGTTTTCAAGCTAACTGTTATTGAACTCAATATTAAATCTAAAATATAGCGCGGATTTCCATGCTCTACCGCCCATGCATTCGGGTCGTTCAAGATGCCGCTTGCAGGGTCTTTTTTTATTTGATACCTATCAACTATCCACTCAAGGGCTGAACGTCCGTTTACGCGCCACACAGACGCCTCTACGGGGATATTTTTTATCGTAATGTACTCGTTGTAATAAAGCGTCGTTTTGTCCTTGCTGAGTTTCATTTTATTAACTCGATATGTTTCCATTCCGCATTGCGCATTTCGCATTTCTAATTGCACTTCCGCGGGCGGCTCTTGCGTTTCGTAGTTCAGATGAAGTTCGGCAAGCTCCCGACCTGCGCAGCTTAAACTCCAGAATTTCTCCGCGTCGTCAACTAAAATGATTCGCGGCAATGATTTCTTTAACTCCGCACTAAATTTTTCTCTGTAAGCGGGCAGATGAAGGAACCCATACACGTAGTAGAAGATGTCTTCCTTAGTGATTTTATCATTACGCATTACGAATTGCGCATTACGCATTATCCAGTCGCTCACTCCGTCGCGACGACTAAGCTCCGTACCAAACAAGCCGCCCTGCCGTGCCTCCTCATACCAATACAGCGGATGACATTGCGTATCGCCGTTAAAGTGCAAGTCGGTTATCTTATCAGTGATGAAAACGGAAAAATCCTTGTCGCCATTTCCATTAACACAGATTAAAAGATTCTCTTCGTGTCCATTCGGAAAAATTTTCGGCATTTGACTACGACGTTCATTCAAATTCTTATCATAATAAAGATTTTGCTTGCAGAAGGGTCGATACATGCCCAAAACAATTTTTGAGGCGTCAAATTCATATTTCAGCCCGCGATTTTTATTTGACTTCGATAAATCAGTCCAAACGAACTTGGTAGCGTCAAAGTCGGTCGGCTCGTGCAAATTATAATAATCAATCGTTGTTCGGATATTTTTTTCAAGCTTACTCTGCGAAAAATTATAAACCCAAGTATCACGATTCGTTGAAATGCCTATAAAATTAACTACAAAAAAAGATTGAGCCGCGCCGTCGAATTTTTCATCGGAGGCGAGAGGAATGAACGTGTCAAAAGCATTTCCGCGCTGATTGAGCCAATCGCCCTTGTCGTTCGGAGTGAGCGGCTTAAACTCGTCGCTTAAAACCGAGCCGAGATTTTTAACGGCGTCAAGCTTTTGTTCGCGAGTCAGGTAGTCGCCAATATCCTTGTAAAAAATATCAGCCTTACCAAATTGCGCGGGATTTTTAACCAAAATCGTAATGGCTATCGGCGCACGTGAACCACTGCCAAATACGTTGCCCTTTTCGCGCTGACGTTGTTCGCCTTGAGTACGAGCGTTGCCGCGCAGATTAAAAACATAAATCGCGCTGAAT
>JAFYNH010000005.1 GCA_017549815.1 Selenomonadaceae bacterium | reverse complement strand
AGTTAGCGAAGGGCATACCGAGCAGAGCGAGGAAATGTTTAGCCTCTTCATCGGAATAAGCGGAAGTAGTGATGATGATGTCCATACCGCGAATCTTATCAATTTTATCGTATTCAATTTCCGGGAAGATTAATTGTTCTTTAATGCCGATAGCGTAGTTACCTCTGCCGTCGAAGGAATTAGAGGAGACGCCTCTGAAGTCGCGGACTCTGGGGAGAGCGATATTCATGAACTTATCGAGGAAGTCGAACATACGGTTTCCGCGGAGAGTGACTTTACAACCGATGGGCATACCTTTACGGAGTTTCCAAGCGGCGAGAGATTTATGAGCGCGAGTGATGATAGGTTTTTGCCCGGCGATGGTGGTAAGGTCGTTAATAGCGGAATCGAGAACTTTAGAGTTACCGACGGCGTCGCCGCAAGCCATATTGATAGTAATTTTAATGAGTTTAGGAACCTGCATAACGTTTTTGTAGTTGAAGTGGTTCATGAGAGCGGGGACGACTTCGGATTTATATTTATCGAGAAGCCTAGACAAGGTAACACCTCCTTAATCGATAGATTCGCCGCATTTTTTACAGATGCGGGCATTTTTACCGTTGATGATTTTATGAGCGATGCGAGTGGGTTTATTGCAAGCGGGGCAGATGAGCTGAACTTTGCAAGAGTTAAGAGGCATTTCTTTAGAGGTGATGCCGCCCTGGGGGACTTTGATAGAGGGTTTAGAGTGGCGTTTAACCTTATTAATGCCTTCGACGATGACTTTACCGGCGTTAGGGAGAGCGGTGATAATTTTACCTTGTTTGCCCTTATCTTTACCGGCGAGGATTTGAACGGTATCGCCTTTTTTAACGTGGAGTTTAACGATAGACAAGGTATGACCTCCTTTTCTTAGTAATTAGGAATTATGAATTAGGAATTAGGAATTTAATTACACATTCCTAATTACACATTCCACATTGACTTAAAGGACTTCTGGAGCGAGGGAGATAATTTTCATAAAGTCTTTATCGCGGAGTTCTCTGGCGACGGGACCGAAGATACGAGTACCGCGAGGGGTTTTATCATCTTTAATGATGACGGCGGCATTTTCATCGAAACGGATATAGGAGCCGTCGGGGCGACGAAGACCTTTTTTAGAGCGAACGACGACGGCTTTAACGACGTCGCCTTTTTTAACTTGCCCGCCTGGGGTAGCGGATTTAACGGAAGCGACGATGATGTCGCCGATATTAGCGTAGCGACGGAAGGAGCCGCCGAGGACGCGGATGCACATAATTTCTTTTGCGCCGGTATTATCGCCGACGTTGAGGCGAGATTGTTGTTGAATCAAGGTTAATCCTCCTTTCTAATTCTCTATTTCCCTACTTCCCTAATTCCCTACTTAGCCTTTTCGACGATTTGGACGAGACGCCAGCGTTTATGTTTAGAGAGAGGGCGAGTTTCCATAATGGAGACTTTATCGCCGGGCTGAGCCTGGTTATTTTCGTCGTGAGCCATGAATTTAACGGTACGTTTAACGGATTTTTTATAGAGATTATGTTGGATAAGCTCTTGGATAGCGACGACGATAGTTTTATCCATTTTATTGGAGACGACTTTGCCGACGCGGATTTTACGTTCGTTACGATTTGTCAAAGTTACAACCTCCTTTCTGATTTCCTACTTCCCGAATTCCCTACTTCTCTACTTCCCTAGTAACTAGTTTCTGATACCTAACTCCTGTTCCCTAAGGACAGTATTAATTTGAGCGATAGAGCGTTTAATGTCGCGAATACGCATAGGGTTATCGAGTTGCCCGGTAGCGTGTTGGAAGCGGAGGTTAAAGAGTTCTTCTTTAAGGGATTTAAGTTTAAGTATTTGTTCGTCTGGAGAAAGGTCGCGGATTTGATTAACCTTCATTATTATCACCGCCTTGGATAGAGTCGGTAGCCGCGTTGTGTTCAGCTTCGTAAGCGGCGTGAGCGGCTTTTTTAGCGTCGGCTAAGGATTCATTGACGACGGGGACGAAAACGTCGCCTTGGTGATCAGAGACAACGAATTTAGTTTTGATAGGGAGTTTATGCCCAGCGAGTCTCATAGCTTCTTCGGCGATTTCTTTAGGGACGCCGGCCATTTCGAAGAGTACACGCCCGGGCTTAACGACGGCGACCCAATATTCTGGAGAGCCTTTACCGGAGCCCATGCGAGTTTCGGCGGGTTTAGCAGTTACGGGCTTGTCTGGGAAGATTTTAATCCAGACCTGTCCGCCGCGCTTAATATAACGTGTCATTGCAATACGAGCCGCCTCAATCTGACGATTCGTTATCCAAGCGGGTTCCAACGCAACTAAGCCGTATTGTCCGTGAGCGATTGTATTACCGCGATTAGCTTTACCCTTCATGCGACCGCGAAATTGTTTGCGGTACTTTGTTCTCTTAGGAATCAACATTATGCGTCACTCCCTTCGACTTGACGGACGTTTTTGTCCTTTTTTTCGGGGAGAATTTCGCCTTTGAAAATCCAAACTTTGATACCGATACGCCCGTAAGTCGTATTAGCCTCCGCGAAACCATAATCAATATCTGCGCGGAGAGTATGCAGAGGAATTGAGCCTTCGCGATAAGATTCACTGCGAGCGATTTCCGCGCCGCCAAGTCTGCCACTGCAAGCGATTTTAATTCCCTTTGCGCCAAGACGCATTGTCCGACCGACCGATTGTTTCATAGCGCGACGGAATGCAATTCTGCGTTCCAACTGCGACGCGATATTTTCTGCAACCAACAAAGCGTCCATGTCGGGCTGACGAATTTCCATAATGTTAATATCAACGCGCTTATCGGTGAGCTTTTTGAGTTTGTTTTTAATGTCCTCAATGCCCGCGCCGCCGCGACCGATAACCATACCGGGCTTGGCAGTGTGAATAGTAAGTTTAAGGCGTTTTTCAGAGCGTTCAATCTCAATGCGCGAGACGCCCGCCGACGCCAACTGCTTATCGGTTTTGATCGCCTTGCGGATTTTAATATCTTCGTGAAGATTAGTCGCGAAGTCTTTATCTGCGTACCATTTCGCGTCCCACGTCTTGACTATGCCCAGACGTATTCCGTGCGGATGTACCTTCTGACCCAAACCGTTTCCCCTCCTTTGTGAATTATTCTTCTGCCGTTGCCTTTTCGCTGACGACAACGGTAATGTGCGAAGTGTGCTTGAGAATGCTGAATGCTTGCCCTCTGGAGCGCGGGTGATACCTCTTGATTGTCGGACCTTGATCTACGAAACAGGTCGAGACGAAAAGTTTATCGGCATCCAGATCGAAATTATTTTCCGCATTGGCGACGGCACTCTTTAAAACTTTTTGAAGAAGTGTCGCACCACGTTTGGGCGTGAACTTCAAAATCGCGAAGGCGTCGGCAATGTCTTTACCGCGAATTAAGTCCATTACTATGCGAACTTTGCGCGGCGCAATTCTTACATACTTGGCGATTGCTTTGGCTTCTTTGACTTCTGCCACATTATTTCCTCCTTCCGTTAATTAGGAATTGGGAATTAGGAATTAGGAATTAGCAGGAACTAGTTCCAAGTTCCTATTTCCTAACAACTATTTCAAAGACATTTTGCGTTCTTCGCCCGCGTGACCTTTGAAAGTACGAGTCGGAGCGAATTCGCCGAGCTTATGCCCAACCATATCTTCCGTAACGTAAACGGGGACATGCTTCCTGCCGTCGTGAACTGCGATTGTATGCCCGACGAATGCAGGAAGAATTGTTGAACTGCGCGACCATGTGCGAATAACTTTTTTATCGTTAGCGGCGTTGAGAGCCTCAACCTTTTGCAAAAGTTTTTCCTGCACAAATGGCCCTTTTTTAACAGACCTTGACAAATTAATTTCCTCCCTCCGTCAGAATTACTTACGACGACGAACGATAAGTTTATCGGACGCTTTCTTTTTGCGAGTCTTGGCACCCATAGCGCATTTGCCCCATTTAGTGACAGGGTGTTTACGACCGACAGGCGAACGACCTTCACCGCCGCCATGCGGATGGTCTACAGGGTTCATAGCTACGCCGCGATTTTCGGGTCTCTTGCCGAGCCAACGATTACGTCCAGCTTTACCGATTGTAATATTTTCGTGGTCAAGGTTGCCGACCTGTCCGATACTTGCGCGGCAGTTAATGTGAATCTTGCGAACTTCGCCCGACGGCATACGGATTGTTGCGTAATTGCCTTCTTTAGCCATAAGCTGAGCCGCCGCACCAGCACTGCGAACGAGTTGTCCGCCCTTGCCAATTTTCATTTCGATATTGTGAATCATCGTGCCGACAGGGATATTTTTCAACGGAAGAGCATTACCCGTTTTAATATCAGCCTCTGCGCCCGACTCGACTTTATCGCCGACTTTTAAACCGTTCGGCGCGAGAATGTAACGTTTTTCGCCGTCCGCGTAATTCAAAAGAGCAATACGGGCACTGCGATTGGGATCGTATTCAATCGTCGCGACAGTTGCGGGGATACCGTCTTTGTTGCGCTTGAAGTCGATAATGCGATAACGGCGTTTATGTCCGCCGCCTTGATGACGAACCGTCAATTTCCCCTGCTGATTTCTGCCGCCGTGTTTTTTAAGCGGAGCAAGCAGTGATTTTTCAGGCTTGCTTGTCGTAATTTCCTCGAACGTCGAAACTGTCATGTGACGGCGACCGGGAGTATACGGCTTGAAAGATTTAATTCCCACTTACGTTTAACCTCCTTTTCTTTAATTAGGAATTAGGAGTTAGGAATTAGGAATTGTTTTGTCATTCCTAATTTCACATTCCAAATTCCTAATTGTATTCTATGCGCTGAAGAATTCGATAGTCTCACCCTGCGCGAGCTTGACGATAGCTTTTTTATAACTGTTCGTCTTGCCGACCGTGCGACCGCGACGCTTGGTTTTGCCTTTAACATTAATCGTGTTGACATTTTCGACAGTCACGTTAAAAATTTCTTTAACAGCCTGCGCGATTTGAATTTTATTAGCGCGTTTATCGACGACGAACACGAATTTATTTTCCTGCATTAAATCCGTCGAATGCTCGGTAATGAGCGGGCGGATTAAAATATCTCTGGCATCCATTATACGTACACCTCCTCGATTTTCGCAACCGCGTCTTTGGTGAGGAAGAGTTTTTCGCTGTTGAGAATGTCATAGACGTTGAGTTGAAGTGCGGCGATTGCCTTAGCATTCTGCAGATTGTTTGAAGAGCGCGTTACGTTGTCGATAAGCTCCGCCGTAATGAACAACGATTTGCAACCGTCAACGCCGAAAGTCTTTTGGAACTCGACAAATTTTTTCGTCTTTGGCTCGTCGAAATTGAGATTGTCAAGGACGATTAAATTACCTCCCTTAACTTTATCGCTAAGGACGCATTTCAATGCAAGACGACGTTGTTTACGGGGCATTGAGAAAGAATAATCGCGGGGGTGCGGTCCGAAGATTGTACCGCCGCCACGCCAAAGCGGGCTTCTGCGGGAACCTGCGCGGGCACGACCAGTACCTTTTTGACGCCAAGGCTTTTTGCCGCCGCCGCGAACGTCTGCGCGAGTTTTAGTGTTGTGAGTGCCCAAACGCCACGACGCCATTTGCATGACAACCGCTTGATGAACAAGACCTTCATTAATCTCTACGCCGAAAATTTCTTCGCTGAGTTCGATGTCGCCGACTTTGTTATTCGTCATATCGTAAACTGCTACAGTTGGCATTATCGCTTATCCTCCTTTCAATTATTTTTTATGAACTTTAGCCGGCTTAACCGTCTCTCTTACAATAACAAGTCCTTTTTTCGGACCAGGAATCGCGCCTTTGATAAGGAGCAAATTTCTATCGGCGTCAACTCTAACAACCGTCAAACGCTGAACTGTCGTGCGAATTCCGCCCATGCGACCGGGAAGTTTTTTACCCTTAATAACGCGACCGCCGGGACCAGAAATCATTGCGCCTGTTGAGCCGGGTTCGCGGTGAGATTTGGAGCCGTGCCCCATAGGTCCTCTTGCGAAGTTGTGGCGTTTAATGCCGCCCGCGAAACCTTTGCCCTTCGACGTGCCGATAACGTCAACCAGCTCGCCCGCCGCAAAAATATCTACGCCGATAACGTCGCCGATTTTGTATTCGGACTCTGCCGCCAAACGCACTTCGCGGATAAATTTAACGGGCTTAACTTCAGCCTTTTTAAATTGTCCCATATCGGGCTTGTTGACTCTGTCCTCTTTGACTTCGCCGAATCCGATTTGAACCGCGCTGTAGCCGTCAACGTCGACAGTTTTGTTACGAATAACAACGTTGTTGCCGCTCTCAACGACCGTCACGGGGATAACTTTGCCTTCTTCGGTAAAAATCTGAGTCATGCCGAGTTTAATTCCTAAAATCGTCTTTGCCAATGTTTTACACCTCCCCGATTAAACCTTAATCTCGATGTCAACACCGGCGGGCAAATCCAACCGCATGAGCGCATCAACGGTTTTATGCGTCGGCTGGATTATGTCAATCAAGCGTTTATGCGTGCGCATCTCGAATTGTTCACGCGAATCCTTGTTGACGTGCGGCGAACGGAGAATTGTGTAGATATTCTTTTCGGTCGGCAACGGGATTGGTCCCGAAACCGATGCGCCTGTTTTTTTGGCGGTCTCCACAATCTTCGCCGCGCTCTGGTCTAACGATTTGTGATCGTAGGCTTTGAGACGAATACGAATCTTTTGTTGCTTTGCCAAAATAATTCCTCCTTAGTCAAGAATCGAAGTTCTTAACATTGCTCCGCGACAGTTCCCTCGACCGATTGGAATTCTTTTCTGCCGAGCCATCTGCCGTGTCAAAGCATCGACTTGAAATTAACGGTAAAAATTATATCAAGGCTTGCCGTCAGTTTCAAGGGAAATTTTTTATATCAATCAGTAATTAACGGTCGGCAATCAGTTTTTGGGCTGACTACCGACCGCCTCACCGATTTATTTACTAGTTTTTAGGAACTAGTTTTTAGGAACTGGTAGTGACTAGTTCCTAGTAACTCCGCTCCTAGTTCCTAGCTTACGCCTCAAGAATTTCGATAACACGACCCGAACCGACAGTGTGACCGCCTTCACGAATAGCGAAGAGCAAGCCTTTTTCGATAGCAATCGGGGTGATAAGTTCAACCGTCATTTCGATGTGGTCGCCGGGCATGCACATTTCAGCCGCATTGCCGTTGGTGTCTTTCAAATCGCTGACGACGCCCGTAACGTCGGTTGTACGGAAATAGAATTGCGGGCGATAATTTGCGAAGAACGGAGTATGACGACCGCCTTCATCTTTGGTAAGGACGTAAACTTGAGCCTTGAATTTCGTATGGGGATGAATCGTGCCGGGTTTCGCGATAACTTGACCGCGTTCGATTTCTTTACGATCTACGCCGCGCAGAAGAACACCGACGTTATCACCAGCAACCGCGCTGTCGAGGAGCTTACGGAACATTTCGATACCCGTTGCAACAGTCTTGCGGGGTTCGTCACGGAGACCGACGATTTCGACAGGCTCGTTGATTTTCAACATACCGCGTTCAACACGACCCGTAGCAACGGTGCCGCGACCGGTAATCGTGAATACGTCTTCAACAGGCATAAGGAACGGTTTATCGGTATCGCGTTCAGGAGTCGGAATGTATTCGTCAACAGCGTCGAGAAGTTTCATGATATTAGCTTTTTGCTTTTCGTCGCCTTCGAGAGCCAACAGAGCCGAACCTGCGATAACAGGAATATCGTCGCCCGGGAATTCGTATTTGCTCAAGAGTTCGCGGACTTCCATTTCGACGAGTTCAAGAAGTTCTTCGTCGTCGACTTGGTCAACTTTGTTAAGGAAAACAACGATAGCGGGAACGCCGACTTGGCGAGCAAGCAAGATATGTTCGCGAGTTTGGGGCATCGGGCCATCGGAAGCTGCAACAACGAGGATCGCGCCGTCCATTTGAGCCGCACCGGTAATCATGTTTTTGATATAGTCAGCGTGACCCGGGCAGTCAACGTGTGCATAGTGACGTTTTTCGGTTTCGTATTCAACGTGAGCGGTGTTAATCGTAATGCCGCGTTCGCGTTCTTCCGGAGCCTTATCAATGTTCTCGTAGGATTCGTATTTTGCGAAACCTTTTTCAGAGAGAATCTTGGTGATAGCGGCAGTCAAAGTGGTCTTGCCGTGATCGATATGTCCGATAGTACCAATATTTACGTGGGGTTTACTGCGGTCAAATTTCTGTTTTGCCATGTTAAAAAAACACTCCTTATTTTTTAGGTTATAGGTTGTAGGTTATAGGTTATAGCTTATCCTTTAGGATATTCTCCGGTATTTCTCGCAACAATTTCGTCCGCGATATTTTTCGGAACTTCGTCGTAATAGGCGACTTCCATTGAGTAAGTTCCGCGCCCTTGAGTTTTGGAACGCAGGTCGGTCGAATAACCGAACATTTCACTAAGCGGAACGAATCCATGAATTATCTGCAGATTATTGCGCGGCTCCATGCCGTCAATCTTTCCGCGCCTTGAATTCAAATCGCCGATAACGTCGCCCATATAATCTTCGGGAACAGTGACTTCAACTTTGACGTAAGGCTCAAGCAATACGGGCTTAGCTTTTTCAGCCGCCGCTTTGAATGCCAACGAACCTGCGATTTTAAACGCCGCCTCGCTACTGTCGACTTCATGAAAACTTCCGTCATAAACGGTCGCTTTAATGTCAACCATAGGATAGCCCGCAAGTACGCCATTTTCCATTGCCTGTTTAACGCCCGCCTCAATCGGATTGATATATTCCTTCGGTATGACGCCGCCGACAATTTTATTTTCAAAGACGAATCCCGCGCCCGTTTCGTTAGGCGAAATTTCAAGCCAGCAATGTCCGTATTGTCCATGCCCGCCCGTCTGACGAATGAATTTGCCTTCGCCCTTTTGCGTCTTACGAATTGTTTCGCGGTAGGCAACTTGCGGCTCGCCGACTTTACAATCAACTTTGAACTCGTCCAACATGCGGTCAACGATTATCTGCAAATGAAGTTCGCCCATGCCCGAAATAATAACTTGTCCCGTTTCGGGGTCGGTGCGGACTTTGAAAGTCGGATCTTCTTCGGCGAGTTTTTGAAGGGCAATTCCCATTTTATCTTGGTCGTTCTTAGTCGCAGGTTCAACCGCAACCGAGATAACAGGTTCGGGAAATTGCATTGACTCAAGGACAATCGGATTTTTATCGTCGCAAAGGGTGTCGCCCGTCGTAGTATCTTTCAAGCCGACAACCGCCGCTATATCGCCGCTGTAAAGAAAATCGATTTCCTTACGATTGTTCGCGTGCATTTGCAGAAGTCGCCCAATGCGTTCTTTTCTGCCCTTAGTCGAATTATAGACGTAGGAGCCACTCTTAAGGACGCCCGAATAAACTCTGACGAACGCAAGCTTGCCGACGAAAGGATCCGTCATGATCTTAAACGCCAATGCCGCAAAAGGTTCATCATCACTTGCGGGACGAGAATCTTCATTGCCGTCGGGCGTGACGCCTTCAATCGCCGGAATATCGGTCGGCGCGGGCATGTAGTCAACTATCGCGTCAAGCAACGGTTGAACGCCGCGATTTCTGTAGGACGTGCCACAGGTTACGGGCGTCATGTTGCAAGCGATTGTTGCCTTGCGAATCACGTCTTTTATCTCGTCAACGGTAACTTCTTCGCCGCCGAGATATTTTTCCATAAAATCATCGTCTTGTTCCGCGCAGGCTTCCAAAAGTTTATCGCGATAATTCTCAGCCGTTTCGAGCATGTCATCGGGGATTTCGACTTCCTTTGAAACTTTGCCCAAATCGTCTTCGTAGACAATCGCTTCCATTTTGACAAGGTCGATAATTCCTTTAAAATTATCTTCCGCGCCAATGGGCAGTTGAATCGCCACTGCATTTGTATGAAGACGGTCGCGCATCATCTGGATTACGTGATAAAAATCTGCGCCAGTTATGTCCATTTTATTGACGTAAGCCATACGAGGGACGTTGTATCTTTCCGCCTGCCGCCAAACCGTTTCAGTCTGTGGCTCGACTCCTCCGCGTGCCGTCAATATCGCAAGGGCACCGTCTAAAACTCTCAAAGATCGTTCGACCTCAACCGTAAAGTCAACGTGACCGGGCGTGTCGATAATATTAATTCTGTGATTCTTCCAGTAACAGGTTGTCGCCGCCGAAGTTATCGTAATGCCGCGTTCCTGTTCCTGTTTCATCCAGTCCATAGTCGCCGCGCCTTCGTGGACTTCGCCGAGCTTGTGATTGACACCCGTGTAGAAAAGAATTCGCTCGGTTGTAGTCGTCTTGCCGGCGTCTATGTGCGCCATGATTCCAATGTTGCGAGTTTTTTCTAGTGAAAACTCTCTTGACACTTAATTTGCTCCTTACCAGCGATAATGCGCGAAAGCCTTATTTGCCTCCGCCATCTTGTGGGTGTCTTCCTTCTTTTTAATTGATGCGCCGGTATTATTGGCAGCGTCCATGAGTTCGCCCGAAAGTCTGGCGTCCATAGTTTTTTCGCCGCGCAGTCTGGCATAATTTACCAGCCAACGGATACCCAAAGTTTGTCTTCTGTCGGGGCGTACTTCGACGGGAACTTGATAGTTAGCACCGCCGACGCGACGCGCTCTGACTTCCAGAACCGGCATAACGTTTTTCAGTGCCGTCTCGAAGACTTCCAGCGGATCTTTACCAGTTTTCTCTTTAATGGTCTCGAAGGCGTCATACACAACCCGTTGAGCTACGCTCTTTTTGCCCGAAAGCATGACTTTATTTATAAACTTCGCAACCGTCTTTGAGTGGTAAACGGGATCCGGAAGAACGTCGCGTTTAGGCACAGAACCTTTTCTTGGCATTCGAGATCCTCCCTTTTTTAATTAGGAATGTGGAATGAGTAATGAGGAATGCATTTTCAATTCCTCATTCCTAATTCATAATTCCTAATTATTTTTTCTTGGCTTTAGCTTTCTTCGCGCCGTATTTAGAACGCGCTTGTTTGCGATCTTGAACGCCGGCGGTATCGAGAGAGCCGCGAATAATATGATAGCGAACACCGGGCAAATCTTTGACGCGCCCGCCGCGAATCAGAACAACGCTGTGCTCCTGCAGATTGTGCCCAATGCCGGGAATGTATGCAGTGACTTCAATGGCGTTGGTCAAGCGGACACGCGCAACCTTACGAAGTGCCGAATTCGGTTTCTTAGGCGTCGTGGTATAAACGCGAGTGCACACGCCGCGTTTCTGCGGGCACTCTTTCAGAGCCGGAGCCGTTGATTTCTCCTCCAACATCTGACGACCTTTTCTCACTAATTGATTTATGGTTGGCATGCGCCCACCTCCTTCCAAAATTTTCAATGCCTCTTCTGAAAAGCGGCGTAATATTATCATTGCCAAAAATGCTTGTCAAGCCCTTCATGACGCCATCTTTAACTACAACTCGTCATAAAGGTAAAAAATTTACTAAATGGCGTCACGACGCGAAAGTCTCATTTTAGCAAAAATCCGATAGGCGATAAATTTTCGGCGTAGAAAAAATTTTGGGTTCACGAATAACTTTTAATAGAATCCAAAAAATCTTCCCCAGCGATTAATTTTCCTGCAAATATTTTTGGCAATCGTCAACCAACTTGTCATATAAGTTCATGGCTTTAGCGTGATTCTCCTTGATAAATTTAATGCTCTGTAACTTTTCAAGCTCGGTCGAAGTGGCGGCGGTTATCAACTTCCCTGCAAGCTCCAACTCCTTTGCAAGCGCGGAAGTCTTTTCGCCGCCGACAGATAATGAAGTCGATTTAAGCGCGTGAATCTGTATCGTATAATTCTTCCAATTTTCCTCGTCAAAACTTTTTTGAAGAGCCGCCTGTTTATCGGCTTTAAGGTTGCAGAAAAGCCCCAGCATATCCAAATACATGTCGGGCATATCGCCGCTGTATTGCAATCCCAATTCGGCATTAAGATATTCATAGCTAGAAGATTTTTTCTCTGAAGTTTTTGCCGTCTGATTTGTCGGCGATTGAACTTTTTCGGGCGGCAAATACTTAACCAACATTTCCTCAAGACTGCGCGGCTCTATCGGCTTACTCAAATAATCCGCAAAGCCTTCGTTTAAAAACATTTCCTTAGCTCCGCTGATTGCGTTCGCCGTCAAAGCTATCGTCGGCGTGTCCTTGTACTTGTTTTCGGGCATTTCCCTTGCCAATTTCAAGGTCTGTATCCCGTCAAGACTTGGCATCATCTGATCCAAGAAAATCACATCGTAGCGAGTTTCGGAAAGTTTCTGCAAAGCCTCACGACCGCCCATAGCCGTTTCAATCTGTATATGCGTTTCTTTAAGTAAGCCAGCGACGACCATTAAATTCATCTCGTTATCGTCGACGACCAAAATTTTAGCATCGGGCGCGACGAACGAAACTTTATATTTCTCTTGCTTATCGGCGGACTGCAATTTATTTTCAAAGCTCCCGACGACCGAATCACCAATAATTTTCTGCGGAATTATGGCTGTAAACGTTGAGCCTTCGCCGTAAACACTCTCGACCGTTATCCAGCCGTCCATCATCTGAACTAGCTTGTAAGTTATCGCCAAGCCAAGCCCCGTGCCCTCAATGTTTTTATTTTTCTTAGCGTCGAGGCGTTGAAAGTCCGTAAATAACTTTTTCCTGTCCTCTTCGCGAATGCCTATTCCCGTATCCTTAATGCTTAGTTTCAAAAGAAGTTCTTTATCGCCGCGCAGATTAAAATCAACGCCGAATGTCACGGAGCCGACTTGAGTATATTTAACGGCGTTCGTCAGCAAATTAACTACAACTTGACGAATCCGCACACTGTCGCCAAAAAGTTCGTTCGGGATATTCGGATTAATATCAACTTTAAACTCCAAATTCTTATTCTCTGCGCGGGGCTTTATCATGTTGACAAGATTTTTTAAAATGTCGTCGAGCTTGTACTTGTCAGGAACCAATTCCATTTTGCCGCTTTCAATCTTGCTGAAATCCAAAATGTCATTGATAATCGAAAGGAGCGACTCACTCGCAACCGCCACATTTTGAGAATATTTTATCGTATTTAGTTCTTGACTTTCGCGCAAAATCATTTCGTTCATACCGATAATCGCGTTAATCGGCGTCCTTATCTCGTGGCTCATATTAGCAAGGAACGCACTCTTAGCTTGATTCGCTTGGTCAGCCTCTTGCTTTTCGCGCTTGAATTCGTCCGACTGCTTAGCCTTTTCATTAATCTGGAAAAGATAAATGCTAGCCACTAAAAACAGCAACAGTAATAACGTCGTCAAAACAAATATCATCGTGTTAATTCGCGAAATACTTCCTGCGACCGCGCTCCAAGAAAGATAGCCGACCATTGAACAGTTAGTTTGCGGCAAATCCGCGCCGAATAAAAAGTATCTGCCAAGACTGCCTTCATAATAAACAGCGGCGGCGCGGTGATTCGTCAATCGTTCACGCACTACACTAAAGCCCGCCATAATCGAAGGGTCTCTGAAAAATTCCGAGTCGCCTTCGTCGTAATTTTTATATGGAACAATGATTTTACCGTTGCGCTCCTGTATTAAAAACCGACTGTCCGAATTATATTCCGTCAACCCGAATAATTCCGTCAGCAAATTTTCTGCGTAAAGCCGATAGATTATCGCATTTATCAAGCCGTCCTTTATCACGGGCACCCCAAATAATAAGCCTTTGCCCGCGCAGTAATCGACTATGTTATTGCCCTGCGCCGCCATTGGCAATCGAATAAATTCAGACTTTGATAAAGGCTCGCCGAGAATCGCCTTGCCGTTTGGGAATACTATCCCGACCGTAACGCCCGAATTGTTCTTTGACAATATCGATAAAATGTCTTGCCACTCTTTTTGGTTCTGGTGATTCGCCAAATAATCAGCGGCTATCTGCAGTTGTGCCAATTCCTGTTTGAATCGTTCCTCCGCCACTATCGCCATATCTGAAGTCTGATTCGCTATCGTCTGCTCTAATGTCGCGTTTAACATATCGCCGAATCGCTGTTGCATTAAAAATCCTACCACGCTCAGCGCAAAGATTAAGCAAGCCAGTTGTATCGTAAATTTTTTACTCAACGACTTCCACCCCCTTAACCAGCCAATCTATATCACTCAAAAGAATCTTATCGTCAATCACTTGATTTTTCCCGCAACGTAATTTCCCTTGATTATCATAAATTTCATCGCAGAAAATCAGATTATTGTTGTAAAGCAATTCATTCTGCGCGGAATTAACAACTGAACGCATTTTAGGCGTAATCGATTCCGAATAATCCGAAAGAGTTATGACGCCCTGTTGAACGCCGACCCAGTTATCCCTTATCGAAAACAGCTCGCCCTTCATATATTTTTGCAGAATGTCCTTGTAATACAAATCCCAGCGGCAAATAACCGACGCCAAATAATGTTCGGAAAAGCCTTCAAGGTGCGCGTTATAGGCAATGAAATCAACGCCGTATTTTTCGGCAACCTGCCCAGTTATATCAACGTCTTGATGATAAGTTAGTAAGTCCGCGCCGTATTTTTCAATCAAAATTTGAGCGTGTTCAGCCTCGACATCTTCAACTTGCCAATCGCCCGTCCACATGACAAGAACTTTTGCATTGGGATTAGTCCTTTGAACGCCGAGAGTAAAAGCATTTATCCCGCGACAAACTTCGGCATTGGGCATTGCCGCGACGTAACCGATAATATTTGATTTAGTCTTCATGCCCGCTAAGACGCCCGAAAGATAACGCCCTTGATACATTCGCGCAAAACACGACGTTAAATTTTTGGCGTGTTCCAAAGTGGAAGTGTTTATAAAGGAAATATGGGGATATTTATCGATAAGCGAGCGAACTTCAGAGGCGTAGTTAAAGCTGACAAGAAAAATTGCGCCGGCACCTTCTGCAATCAATTCTTCAATCGCTACGGGGCATTGTCCGCTGAATTCCTTGACGTGGTCGCGAATCAAAAGTTGCAAGCCGTATTCTTCACAAGCCGCCTTTATCCCGTTATAGTGAGAGGCATTCCAACCCGCCTCGTTTATGTCGCCGAGAATTATAAAGCCGATTTTGTCGTGCCGTTTATCAATTTCCGTGTCAAAGGCGAATATCAGCAAATAAATTATCATAGCTACGATACAGCCACCAAGTCCCAATAAAATTTTAAGTAGTTTTTTCTCCGATAAAGACTTCATGCGATACACTCCTTGCAAAACTAAAGTACGCTAAATTTATAGCATAAGTCGGCATGTTGTCAAACAAAGGCGGCTGTCATTTTTGTAATAAAAAATCTCCCTGCGTAAATTTCGGCGGGGAGAAAAATTTTTAGCGATTATTTCTTCTTAACATTTGTCTTTATGTAAAGCTCGCGCAGTTGTTTATCGTCAACTTCGCTCGGCGCGTGGCTCATCGGGTCAATCGCGCTCTGCGTCTTCGGGAAGGCAATTACGTCGCGAATCGATTTACGCTTAGCCATTAACATTATCAAGCGGTCAAGTCCAAAGGCAATTCCGCCGTGCGGAGGCGTCCCGAACTCGAAGGCGTCCATAAGGAATCCGAACTTCGCATAGGCTTCTTCAGCCGACAAGCCGATAGCCTCGAAAACTTTTTCCTGAACGTCGCGTTGATAAATTCTCAAGCTACCGCCGCCGACTTCCACGCCGTTTAAAACTATGTCATAAGCGTTCGCCTTAACCTTTTCGGGAGCCGTCAGCAAAAGTTCTATATCTTCTTCACGCGGCGCGGTGAACGGGTGATGCATAGCCTTATAACGCTTGTCTTCCTCGACGTATTCAAACATCGGGAAATCGACAATCCACAGGAAACAAAGTTTATCTGGGTCGATTAAGTTTCTGCGACGCGCCATTTCCAAACGCAATTCGCCTAAAGCCTGCGCGACGACCGAAGGTTTATCACCGACAACCAATAACAAATCGCCCGTCTTGCAACCCGTCGCCTGTTTAATCGCCTCAAAAGCTTCGTCGCTGTAAAATTTCTTGAACGGAGATTTAACACCCTCCGCCGTGTATTGAATCCAAGCTAAGCCCTTCGCGCCGTAAATCTTGACGTACTCAACCAAATTATCAAGCTCTCTGCGCGGAATGTCGGCATAATCGTCGACGCGAATAACTTTTATCTGCCCGTTCTTTTCAAGGACGCTGTTGAAAACTTTAAACTCCGAACCTTTAACCAGCTCCGAAATGTCTTGAAGTTCCATACCGAATCGCAAATCGGGCTTGTCGGAACCAAAGCGCGTCATTGCCTCATCCCAACTCATACGCTGAAACGGCGTCTCAATCTTAACGTCAAGCGTCGTCTCGAAAATTTTCTTAACCAAGCCTTCCATTATCGTTAAGAGTTGGTCTTGATTGAGGAAAGAAGTTTCAATGTCAAGCTGTGTAAATTCGGGCTGCCTGTCGGCGCGTAAATCTTCATCGCGGAAACAGCGCACTATCTGGAAATATTTTTCAAAGCCCGATACCATAAGCAACTGCTTAAAAATTTGCGGCGATTGCGGCAGGGCGTAGAATTGTCCGGGATTTAATCTGCTCGGTACCAAAAAATCTCTCGCGCCTTCGGGAGTCGAGCGGCAAAGCATAGGCGTTTCAATTTCCAAAAAGCCGTTTTCGTCCAGATAGTCGCGCATGATTTTAGTTACGCGGTGACGCAACATAATATTCTGTTGCATTTCGGGGCGACGCAAATCTAAATAACGATAACGCAGGCGAACCATTTCATCAACGTCAACGCCGTCTTGAATGTAAAAGGGCGGAGTCTTAGCCTTGTTGAGAATCCGAAGTTCTTCAACCAAAATTTCTACTTCGCCCGTCGCCATTTTAGGGTTGATTGTATCTTCACTGCGGGCGCGAACTTTGCCGCGAATCCCGATAACAAATTCGTTACGAAGAGTTTCAGCCTTAGCGAAGTCAAGCCCTTCGGTCGAGCCGTCAAAAACTATCTGAACAAAGCCTCTCCTGTCGCGCATGTCTACGAAAATTAATCCGCCATGATCTCTGCGACGCGAAACCCAGCCCGCAAGTTGAATTTCTTTGCCAACGTCCGACTTGCGAATATCGCCGCAATTAGCCGTCCGCTCCATTCCTGTCAATGTTTCCAATTAAATTACCTCCTTAATCGCTAAATCATAATTAACGGCGGCGATTCTGTCAACCGTGCCTAAAATTGACAAGCTCCCGTTGCAACGTTACAATTAGCTTTAAGGTGTAAGCTTTAAGCTTTAAGGAAAAACTCTCAAAGCTCAAAGCTTAAAGCTCAAAGCTAAAAAAGGAGATTTTTAAAATGAAAAACACTGTTAAAAAAGTTGCACTCGCTTACAGCGGCGGTCTCGATACTTCAGTTATCATTCCTTGGCTTAAAGAAAATTACGAGTGCGAAGTTATCGCAGTCTGCGCGGACGTCGGTCAAGGCGACGAACTTAACGTCGTTCACGATAAGGCTTTGAAGTCGGGCGCGTCAAAAGTTTTTATCGCCGACCTCACCAAAGAATTCATTGAGAAATATATTTTCCCGACCCTTAAAGCCGGCGCGACTTACGAAGAAAAATATTTGCTCGGCACGTCGTTTGCTCGCCCGATTATCGCTAAAAAACTCGTTGAGATTGCACTTGCCGAAGGTTGCGACGCGGTTGCTCATGGCGCGACTGGTAAGGGCAACGACCAAGTCCGCTTTGAACTCACGGTTAAAGCTCTCGCGCCCGAATTGAAAATTATCGCCCCGTGGAGAGAATGGGAACTCGACAGCCGCGAAGCCGAAATCGAATACGCTAAGGCTCATGATATTCCTATTCCCACCGCCAATAAAACTTACAGCATGGACAGAAATATTTGGCACCTTTCGCACGAAGGTTCCGACCTTGAAAATCCTTGGAACGCGCCGAAGAACAGCATGTATCTTATCAGCGTCGCGCCCGAAGATGCGCCCGATATTGCGGAAGAAGTCGTGATTAACTTTGAACAGGGAATCCCCGTCGCGATTAACGGCGATAAATATGATTCGGTCGCGCTCGTTACCAAACTTAATGAAATCGGCGCACGCAACGGCGTCGGTATCGTCGACATTTGCGAAAATCGTCTGGTCGGCATGAAGAGTCGCGGCGTTTATGAAAATCCTGCTGGCTCGATTCTTTACTATGCTCACCGCGAACTTGAATATCTTTGCCTTGACCGTGCGACGTTCCATTTCAAACAGCATGTTGCGGTTAAGTATGGCGAATTGGTTTATGACGGCATGTGGTTTGCTCCGTTGCGCGAGGCATTGGCGGCATTTGTTGATGAGACGCAAAAGACTGTTACGGGCACAGTTCGTTTGAAACTTTACAAGGGCAACATAATTTCGGCGGGCGCGAAGTCTCCGTATTCGCTTTACAGTCAAGAGTTCGTGACGTTTGAACATGATGACGTTTACAATCAAGCCGACGCGACGGGCTTTATAAATCTGTTTGGCTTGCCGCTTAAAGTTCGTGCTCTGGTAAATAAAAAATGAACGAAAAACTTTGGGGAGGTAGATTTGAAAAGTCTACCGACGAGATGATTAACGAGTTCCAAGCGTCGATTAACTTCGATAAGCGCATGTATCGCGAAGATATTCAAGGCTCAATGGCTCATGCGAAAATGTTAGCCGCGCAGAAGATTATTTCGGACGACGACGCTAAGAAAATCTGCGCGGGCTTGGAGAAAATTCTTGCGCAGATTGACGCGGGCGAGTTTAATTTTAGCGTCGCGCTTGAAGATATTCACATGAACGTTGAAAAGGCGTTGACTGATTCAATCGGAGCGGCGGGCGGCAGACTTCATACGGCTCGCAGTCGCAATGACCAAGTCGCGCTTGATACTCATCTTTATATGCGTCGGCAAGTTCGCGAGATTCAAAAGCTGATTCTCGAATTGCAAGCGGAACTTATCAAAGCCGCCGAAAAAAATTCTGACGTGATTTTTCCGGGCTATACTCATTTACAACGCGCCCAACCGATTTTATTTGCTCATCATTTGCTGGCGTATTTCTGCATGTTGCAACGGGACTTCGCACGCTTTGAAGGTGTTTATGCCCGCGCAGATATTATGCCGCTCGGAGCGGGAGCATTGGCGGGCACAACCTTTGACATTGACAGGAACTTTGTCGCCCGTGAATTAGGTTTTAAAGAAATTTATTCAAACAGCCTCGACGCGGTCAGCGACAGAGATTATTTACTGGAATTTTTATCTGCCGCCTCGATTCTTATGGTTCACCTGTCCAGATTCAGCGAAGAAATTATTTTATGGTGCAGTCGCGAGTTTTCTTTTATCGAATTGGACGACGCGCATTGTACAGGCTCTTCGATGATGCCGCAGAAAAAAAATCCCGACGTTCCGGAATTAGTTCGCGGCAAGGCGGGCAGAGTTTTTGGGCATTTAATGGCTTTGCTGACGACGGTTAAGGCTTTGCCGCTCGCCTATAACAAAGATTTGCAGGAAGACAAGGAAGGCGTATTTGACGCGTTCGACACTGTGAAATTTTCTTTAGCGGTTTTCGCGCAGATTATTGCGGGTATGAAGATTCGCAAAGAAAATATGCGCCGCGCCGTCGAAGAAGATTTTTCAAACGCCACCGACCTTGCCGATTATCTTGTTAAGAAAAATTTACCTTTCCGACAAGCTCACGAAGTCGCGGGCAAGCTCGTTCACTTTTGCATTGAGAAAAATATTTACCTTAAGGATTTAACGCTCGACGACTTTAAAAAGTTTTCGCCGTTGTTCGATGCCGATATTCACGACGCCATTAAGCCTGAAACTTGCGTAGCGGCTCGCAATTCTCAAGGCGGCACGTCTTATGAACAAGTTAAAATGCAAATCTGCGCGGCAAAGGATTGGATTAATGAGCATGAAAACAGTAATCGCTAATCAAAACGTTGAATGGGACGATAAAAAAGCCGCAATCAATAAGCAAAAACACGGCATAAGCTTTGGAACTGCGGCAATGGTTTTTGCCGATGAAAATCGAGTTGAACGTTACGATGGAAAACATTCGCAAGACGAAGACCGCTGGCAGGTTATCGGTATGGTTAATGATGTTTTGTTTGTTGTCTATACCGAGCGAACCGACGCTGCAAGAATAATTATGGCACGTGAGGCTTCACCTAAAGAAAGGAGAGAGTACTTTGATCATTCGACGAGTTATCTATGAAGGGCAAAAACCGACGCCCGAACAAATTGCAGAAATCCGCGCACTTAAGGCGGAAAATCGTCCGATTCTTTATGATGACGAATTCCCCGAACTTACCGATGAAGAACTTAAAGAATTCAGACCAGTCAATCCACGTCGTAAAGAAAAGGTTGCAGGTTGATATGGCAATAGTAACGAAAATTGTTGATGTTAATGCGCCGTTGACTGAAGAACAAAAAACACGGCTCGCAGTTTTAAAGAACATGAGCGACGATGATATTGTTTATGATGAAGATTGTCCTAAACTTACTGATGAACAACTCAAGCAATTTAAGCGTGTCAATCCCCGTCATAAAGAAAAGGTCGCTGGTTAATTAAAAATCGTCTCCAAATTTCAGGCAGGAAAACGTCAAGCGCACGAAGTCGCGGGCAAGCTCGTTCACTTTTGCATTGAGAAAGATATTTACCTTAAGGATTTAACCCTAGACGATTTTAAAAAGTTTTCGTCGCTCTTCGACGCTGATATTCACGACGCCATTAAGCCTGAAACTTGCGTAGCGGCTCGCAATTCTCAAGGCGGCACTTCTTATGAACAGGTTAAAATGCAAATCTGCGCGGCAAAGGATCGGATTAATAAGCATGGAAACAGTAATTAATGATTTAGTTTTTGAGTGGGACGAAGAAAAAAATCGAATCAACAAACGAAAACATAACGTCAGCTTTGAAACGGCGGCAAATGTATTTTTAGACGAAGACAGAATCGAACAGCCGGACGAATTCCACTCCGACGACGAAGAACGCTGGCAAGTTATCGGCATGGTTGATGAAATTTTATTCGTAATTTACACTAAACGAGAGGAAAAAACCAGAATCATTTCGGCTCGAAAAGCTAATGCGAAAGAAAGGAGAAAATACTATGGCTATGGTGACTTACACTTTGCATAGAGGACAGCCGTTGACGCCCGAACAAAAAGCTGAAATCGAAGTTTTAAGAAATATGAGCGATGACGATATTGTTTATGATGAAGATTCTCCGAAACTTACCGACGAACAACTCAAGCGATTCAAGCGTGTCAATCCCCGTCGTAAAGAAAAGGTCGCTGGTTAATTAAAAATCGTCTCCAAATTTCAGGCAGGAAAAATTTCTTTCCCGCCTAATTTTTTTGCGGGTGATTGATTATGAAAACTCTCCACGAAATTTTATCCGACGCCGCGACCGAAGAAGAACTTAAAAATTTCTTCGCCAAGTTCTTTAAGCTCAAACTCTCCACCAAAAATTTTATCGACCTGTATACCGCGCAGATTCTCTTTGAATTCAAGTTTGACGCGCCAATTAATAACATTCAAACGCGAGCCGCCGCCGTCGCTCAAACTCTTTATTACATTCGCCGCCTTAAATTCGGCTCCGATATTCGCACGCCCTCAAAAAATATTTGCGTCGTCACCAAATACGCCGCGATTTTCTTCCCGACCGATAATTTTTCCGCGTTCATAAGAAGAAAATCCTACGACTGGGATTTAGCTCCGAGTTCGCCCTGTAAAAAGTTAGTTGCCGACCTTGCCGATTTCGCCCCCGTTAAAAGTTGTCACGTCTACGATTTTTCGACGGCGGAGGACGAGAAAAATTTTATCGAACTCATTAAGCGCAACCTTGTCGAGCAACTTAGCTTATTCGGCGAGCGCAAGGAGATTAACGAAAATAATTTCTATCCGATATTCGAGCTTTGGCAGAAGATTTTCGGAGCGGCGGTAGAAAACGGGCGCAAGGCGTCGGAATATTTCATAACGGATATTGAGGAAGGCAAATCGCAACTTATCGGGCAGAGCGTTCTTTTCCGCATGAGTGGCGGCGAACTTATCGAGAAATTTCTCAACGCCGACGAGTACAAACATTTTTGGAGCGTCTACGAAAAAATTACTAATCCGCGAGCCGTTATCGCCATTCGCCAGAAAATGGATAGAATGTCCGAAATTTCTTTGCGGAGATTTACGGGCGAATTTTTTACGCCGATAGCCTTTGCCGAGAAAGCCGTTGAATATCTGCGGCGGACGGTTGACTTCACGAGCGGCAAGTACAGGATATGGGATATGGCGGCGGGGACGGGCAATTTGGAATTCGCGCTCCCTGCCGAAGTTTTGAAGTACTGCTACATTTCTACGCTACTTCAAGACGACGCCGATTATTGCAAGAAAATTTTCCCCGACGCGACTGTTTTTCAATACGATTACCTAAATGACGACGTGAATTTTTTCGGCAATGAGCTTGTCCTTGAAAATCTGGGCATTAAAAAGAAAATGCCTGCGCGGCTCGCAAATGATTTAAAAAATCCCGACTTGTACTGGATTATTTTTATTAATCCGCCCTACGCCACTGCCAGCAATTTTGAACGTAAAGAAAATCGCCAAGATAAAGACGGCGTTTCAATGACTGAAATTAGAAAACTTATGAACGCTGAAAAACTCGGAAAATCCAGCCGTGAACTTTATATTCAATTTTTATATCGAATCAATAGAGAGTTTTTTAACAAAAAAGCTTATCTCGGCATTTTTTCAACTCCAAAATATATAAATGCCAATAACGACCAGCCATTTCGTGATAAAGTTTTTAACTATAAGTTTGAACGCGGATTTATATTAAGTTCACAGAATTTTGAAGGTTGCAAAGGAAAGTTTCCTATTTCATTCATGGTTTGGAACTTAAAAGAGCGTATTCCTGTTGAAGAACAAGAAATTATTTTAGATATTTATGATTCATTAGTAGAAAAGTATGCAGAAAAAATTTTTAGACCTGCACGGAGTGAAGAATTTTTAAATAAGTGGGTGAAACGTCCTACGAACACAAAAAAATTCCCGCCAATGTCAAGCGGTTTAAAATTTGCTTTCAACAATAAAATTTCTTGTGATAAAGTTCCCGACGGATTTTTAGCGTCGTTAATGTGTTGGAATGACTTTCTTCATCAGAATTATACAGCGATATTATCCGCTCCATATGGAACAGCTGGTGGAATGTCGATTACTGCAGAGAATTTTGAACAGTATATGATTATGCACGCGGTACATTTAATCCCAAAATTAGATTGGAAAAATAATCGCGACCAATTTATGCAACCGAGTAAACCGTTGACGCGAGAATTTATCACGGACGCGGTAATCTGGAGCTTATTTGCGCCGTCGAATCAAACGGTCTCCTTGCGCAACGTCGAATATGAGGGCGAGTTTTATCGGATAAAAAATAATTTCTTCCCGTTCCTGTTATCGGAGATTCGCGATTGGGAATGTTCGTCGCCCGAAATAAGAATGCAAATTGCCCTTGCGGCTGAAGACCGTTTTGCGGCGACTTGGATAAAAAATAACCCGCTTTCCGCGCAGTCTATAGATGTTTTGGACGCGGGGCGGATGATTTACAAGAAATTTTATGCGGAACTTTCGCAACTCGACACCGAAAAATTTAAGATAGAAGACTGGGACGCGGGCTGGTATCAGATAAGAATGAGTTTAGGCGCGTCGATAAATTTAAGCGAGTTATCGGCGAAATTGGAGCCGCAAATTTACGAGCTGGGATTCTTAAGAGATGAAGTCAGATATTTTTAATAATGACCGCGACAAGATTTGATGATAATTTGGTTTCCGTCAATATCATAAACCAAACGATTGGATTCGTCGATTCTGCGGCTGTAACCTGCGTCGTATTTCAGACGTTCGGGCTTGCCTTCGCCGAACATAGCTCCATCGCGCTCGATACTTTTCAAAAGCCGCTTGATTTTATCTAAAGTCTTTTTGTCTTGATCTTCCCAGTAAGAGTAGTGTTGCCAGCCAATTTCAGTGAAGGTTCTGAACATTGTCCAAAGCCTCCAATTCTTCTTCCGTGAAAGTTACAACTTTGCCTTGTTTGTATTGCTCTGTACTGCGTT
>JAFYNH010000038.1 GCA_017549815.1 Selenomonadaceae bacterium | reverse complement strand
TTGAGAGCTGAAGCCGCCACCGTTACGACTTTGCCATTAATCGAAAGTCCGTTGGTGGATTTAACGCCGCTGACGGTGCAAGTCTCGCCACCGCTTGCTGGTGTATAGACAATTTGGTTGTTGATGAGCGAATAACCCGCGCTTATTGACGCTGCTTTATAAGTAGCAGTCGAGCCGCTAAGGTTCCAATTTGCCGCCGTAGTTATTGGAGCCGCCACATCGTTTGCAATAGCCAAAGTGTAGCCTTCGCTTATTGTGACGTTCGAGTTATTGAGAGCTGAAGCCGCCACCGTTACGACTTTGCCATTAATCGAAAGTCCGTTGGTGGATTTAACGCCGCTGACGGTGCAAGTCTCGCCACCGCTTGCTGGTGTATAGACAATTTGGTTGTTGTTGAGCGAATAACCCGCACTTGTCGACGTTGCTTTATAAGTTACGGTCGTGCCGCTAAGCGTCCAAGTTTCCGCCGTAGTTATCGGAGCCGCCACATCATTAGCAATCGCCAAAGTGTATCCGTTGCTGACTGTGACGTTCGAGTTATTGAGAGCTGAAGCCGCCACCGTGACGACTTTACCGTTAATCGAAAGTCCGTTGGTGGATTTAACGCCGCTGACGGTGAAAGTTTCGCCGCCGCTTGCTGGCGTATAGATAATTTGGTTGTTGTTGAGCGAATAACCCGCACTTGTCGATTCCTTAGTGTAAGTGGCAACATTGTTACTGAAAGACCAACCAGCCGGCGTAGTTTTCGGTGTCGGCACATCGTCGCCCAATGCCAATTCGTATCCGTCGCTGATTGTGACCGATTCATCTTGACTAAGCGAAGTCGTCGATACCGTTACAACTTTATCTTTAAGCGAGAGTCCTTCGAGTGATTTAACCCCGCTGACTGTCACCAAAGTTTTGATGGACGTGCCATATTTAGCTGTTGTGCCGCTGATTGTCCATTTATTTTCTTCGATTGCGATTTTCGTAAAGTCAATGTTTAAAGATGATAAGCTCGCTGCTCCGATTAAAGAAATTGTTTCGTCGCCGACCGTGACAATAATATCATCGCCGCTTTCAGTCGTTGAATACGAGTCGCCCGAAATACTCAGCGTCGAATCCGCTTTGAAGCCGTAAATAATATCGTTGCCGTCGCCAGAAACGTACTTAAACAGTACATTTGAACCGTCGGAATCATCATAGGCATAGCCGCCGTCAATGTTATAGTTGTTGTAAATCGTATCATTACCAGAACCACCGTCGATTGTGACGTCGGAGCCAAAGTTTTGGATTGAATCGTTACCATCACCGCCGTTGATTGTCGAATAGTAGCCGTTATTATTAATGGTATCGTCGCCGTCGCCGCCCTTGATTGAAACGCTCTCGCCCCAGTAGCTCTCAATGTAATCTGCGCCGTCGCCGCCGTCTATTGTCGAATCGTTAGTGTAACTCGTACTGATATAATCGTCACCTTCGCCGCCGTTGATTGATGCCGAGTTACCGTAGTAGTTGTAAATTACATCGTCACCTTCGCCGCCGTTGATTGATGCCGAGTTACCGTAGTAGTTGTAAATTACATCGTTACCTTCGTCGCCATTGATTGATGCCGAGTTACCGTAGTAGTTGTAAATTACATCGTTACCTTCGTCGCCATTGATTGATACCGAGTTACCGTCGGAGTTGTAAATTACATCGTTACCAGTACCTCCATTTATCGACGTTTTGTCAGGACTATGCCAATTATCATCATCATCCCAGTAACCATTGTTTTGAATGTAATCGTCGCCCGCGTCACCTGTGATTGTCGAATCGGAGCCGTTATTATTAATGGTATCGTCGCCATCGCCGCCTAGAATTGTGCTGTTCGAGGCGTGATTATCAACAAAATCATCTCCTGCGCCCAAATCGATATTGGCGGCGTTTTGCGCATAAATATTGTTGACGTTATCATTACCTGCGCCGGTCGAAATGCTGACGTTGTCGCCTTCGTTAAAAATGTAATCGTTGCCTGCGCCAAAGTTAATTGAAACGTTGGAACCTTCGTTGTAAATGGAATTATCTCCGTCGCCCGCGTCGATTGTAACGTTTTTGCCCGTGTTTGCAATGACATCATCGCCGCCTGTGCCGTTGACCAAAGTATCATTTTTTTCATTGGTAACAGCGTCGGCGTTAAGGCTTGCAAGTATGATTTTTTTCCCGTCTTGATTAAAGACTCTGTGAATTTCGCCTTCAACAGTTATGACGTTTTCGCCGACAATCAATAAAGTTCTGCCGTCTTCGTTTCTCACCGCGTCGACAGTGCCCGCCATAATTTGAAGGCTGTCATCGTGACCAAATCCCGTTATAAAATCGTTGCCACCCGACCAGCGAACAAGATTATTGACGCCATACGCCTCAATGGTATCGTCACCTTCACCGCCGCTGATTGTGGAGTTGTAGCTGTAGTAGTAGTTCCAAATGTAATCGTTGCCTTCACCGCCGTCGATTGAAACGTTAGAGCCGTTATTTAGAATGGTGTCGTTACCTGCGCCCGCTTCGATTGTGACGTTAGAACCTTCATTGCTAATATAATCAATTGTGACTTCCTCATTCTTGCTCGTAATGACTGTGTCGCTTGTGTGATTGCTAATAATGTTTATTTTCGGAGCCTCATCTAATGACGAGACAATCCTTTTGGTGACTCCGCCCAAAAGGTACAAATAATTTCCGTTGTTGAGTCGGAGCATTGTACCGTTATCGGATTGAATAGAAGATTTTACTTTGACATCCCCGAGAACAATGGTATTCAAATTACCGAAATTATCGAGTGTATCGTTGCCGCCTTTGTAGAAGTAAACCAAACCAACGCAATTTTCGTCGCTGATAAAATCGTTACCTGTACCGCTTATTACCGTGACATGAGTACCGCGAAAATTTCTAATGTAGTTGTTGCCGTCGCCCGCGTCGATTGTGACGGAGTCGCCATTGGTATAAATCGAATCATTGCCCGCGCCGCTGACGATAGAAACTTTTTCGCCGTTGCTTGTGATAACGTCGTTGCCGTCAGTTCCCTCAATCGTTTCCGCGTCTTCATAGTTGAAAACGATATTGAAGTTCGCAAGCTCTTCTTTTGAAGAGACGATATTAACTTTGTCCTCAAAATATCTGCGTGTCCAATAATTTTCGAGCGTGATTGAGCCGACGATTTCCTCGCCATCCAAAACGTTGACGATAACATTTCCTGTATCGTCGCCGTAGTCATCTTTAACTCGGAGCGTCGACCAAGTGTGACCTTCAATGACTAAGAAATTGTTATCCTCTCTGAAACCGTAAATGGTATCATTGCCGCCTTCATAAACGTAAACAAAGCCGTTATTGCTTGCGAGTTTCCAACCGTTGTCATCATAATGATAAAAACCGTCGCTGTAATCTTCTTCAATATTAATGTAGTCGTCGCCCGTGCCGCCGCTTACAGTGTTATTATCGCCGACAATCCGAATATTATCATTGCCATCGCCGCCACTGATTGAGTTACGGTCGCCGACAAGCTGAATATTATCATTATCGTCGCCGCCGTCGACTGTATTATCGTTGCCGCTGACGTTAATATAATCGTCGCCATCGCCGCCGTTGATTGATACCGAGTTACCGTAGTAGTTGTAAATTACATCGTTACCAGTACCTCCATTTATCGACGTTTTGTCAGGACTATGCCAATTATCATCATCATCCCAGTGACCATAGTTTTCAATGTAATCGTTGCCAGCTCCGCCGTTGACAGTTGTATTCGAGCCGTTATTATTAATGGTATCGTCGCCGTCGCCGCCGCTGATTGAGTTGCCGTCGCCTGTAACGTTGATATTGTCCTCGCCTTCGCCGCCGTCGACTGTATTATCGTTGCCGCTGACGTTAATATAATCGTCGCCTTCGCCGCCACTGATTGAGTTGCCGTCGCCGACAAGCTGAATATTATCATTATCGTCGCCGCCGTCGACTGTATTATCGTTGCCGCTGACGTTAATATAATCGTCGCCATCGCCGCCGTTGATTGAGTTGCCGTCGCCCGTAACGTTGATATTGTCCTCGCCTTCGCCGCCGTCGATTAAGTTATTGTTGCCCGTATCGAAACGGATTTCATCGTTGCCGGCGTCGCCCCCGATTGTATTATTGTCACCGCTGACGTTAATATAATCGTCGCCGTCGCCGCCGCTGATTGAATTACGGTCTCCCATGAATGAGATATTATCGTCGCCTGCTTTGCCGTCAATCGCAGTATCCGAACCGACACCGTTGAGGTTGTCGTTGTCGTCCGTGCCTTCGATTAAATCCAAGTCGTCAAAGCGTTGGAGGTAAAAAATAAACTCTTTCATAGTGAATACCCTCCTTAAAAATGTTTGTCATTATTATAAATGCCCCCCCCTAATTGTCAAGCATTTGCGAAAACTTTTAATAGAAATTTAACCCTAGAAATAAAAAATCCCCGCTGAGTTTTTGAACGGAGAAAATTTTTTCGCGGTTGAAAAATGCGCAGTTTTATGATAAACTACTGAAAAATTTTTGGAGTAAGAAATGCCCGACGAACTTAAAGAAATTTTGCAACGCGAACTCGAAGAACTTAAGCAGAATAAAATTCGAGTGATTGCGCTTGTTGTATGCTTTATTATCCTACTGATTATTTGGATAACCGATGACAATTCCGACGGCGAAGAAATTACTTTGAACGAACCGCCGCCAGTCACGAAAGATTTGCCGATGAAAACTTTGCCGACCGATAAAAATCCCGACGGAATCAAAGTTGTTATGGGCGCGAATGCCGACCGACTTTTTATCAGCGACCCGTTCGAGTTTGAAGAAGAACCTAAACCAAAGCCGCCGACACCAACACCGCCCTTGCCGAAAATCCCTGCGCCGTCAACCGTGATTGAGCCAAAACCCGAACCAATTATCGAACAGCCTAAAGAACAAATTATCTTGACGGGCACGGCGATTAGCGGCGAAAATAAAACGGCAATGTTCCTGCGCGGCAACGAAACTCTATTCTTGACAATCGGCGAAGAAATTGACGGACGAAAAATTTCTGACATAACGCCCGACTTCGTGACATTTGATAACGGAGAACGCATTTACTTTCAAAAGGTGGTGAACTGATTGTTTAAAAAATTTCTGCCGCTGATAGCTTCGGCAATTTTTTTTATGCCCGCGCAGATTTCAGCCGCCCCGATGACTTTAAGCGTCCACGATGCCGACCTCCGCGCAACGTTAATGCTTGTCGCTAAAAATGGCGGGCTTAACGTCTCAATCGACGACTCTGTTAAAGGGAAAATTTCAATCTCGCTAACCAACGTCGAGCCGCTTAAAATTTTGGAGATAATTTCAAGGACTAAAAGCCTTCAAATCCTAAACGAAGCGGGTGTTTATATCGTTACGGCGTCCAGCGTCGAAGTCATGCAAAGTTACGTTCTGCCTATAAAATTCGGCGACCCCGAAACTTTAAAACAAGCGGTGATTATGTCGCTCGACCCCGATACAGAAAAACTTCCAAAGCAAACGACACGCACGAAAAATTCCGACGGCTCCTATACTTACCGCTACACTTACAGCAACGACGACAGCGGCGAAGGTAGCGATTATTCGGAAAATGTCAAGCGCAAGGACAGAGTTTTTATCAATCCCGAAATCAACGCGCTGATTCTTTTCGGGACGCCCGTCGAATATGAGCGCGTCAAAAAACTTTTGGAAACTCTTGACGTTGAACTTAAGCAAGTCTCCGTTGAGGCTAAAATTTTGGCGATTAATAAGGACGCAACCAAAAATCTCGGCGTGGAATGGATGTGGTCAACTGTTCCGCAATTCCCCGAACGTGATATAGATATTACGTCGCCAACTTACAATTCAAACGGCACGGAACGGACGCCCGGTTATGTCAAAGAAACTTACACGCGCAAAGCCAATGACGTTACAGGTTATGGCATTATTCAATTTGGGCGCGGACCGACGGGCATACCTTTTGAATTTTATTATGGCGCGAAAATTAATGCGCTCGTTACTGACGGCAAGGCTAAAATTTTATCTCGCCCGAACGTCACGACGATTCAAGGCAAAGAGGCTGTTATTAATGTCGGAAGTTCGGTGCCAGTGCCTAAAATTTCTTCAACCAACACCGCCACTACAACTGAAATTGACTATCGCGACGCGGGAATTATTTTGAAGTACACGCCGCGAATCAACAGCGACGGCACTATAACCGCGACAATTCACACCGAAGTTAGCACGCCTCAATACGTCGCCGATATGCAAGCTTATCGATTCAACACGCGCTCGGCTGATACAACCGTAACTGTTCGCGACGGTGAACCTATGGTTATCGGCGGTCTTATCGGCGCGGAGGAAGAAAAATCAGTGAGCAAAATTCCTTTCTTGGGCGACTTGCCGATTTTGGGCGCGTTGTTCAGAAATCATCGCAAAAGTAAATCCGAATCCGAGCTTGTAATCTTTTTAACTGCGCATGTGCTGGAGAGCAACTCTGATGAAACTTTATCCGTTGAACCTTGATATAGAAAATAAATCTTGCGTAGTAATCGGCGGCGGCGCGGTTGCGTTAAGAAAAATTCGCGGACTTTTATCGGCGGGCGCGATTGTCAAAGTCATAGCTCCGGAAATCTGCGCGGGCGTCGAAGAACTTTTCAAGCGCGGAGAAATTTCACTGGTAAGAGAAAAATTTTCGGAGGAATTAATCGGCGACGAAATAATTTTAATCGCGGCAACCGATAATCCCGAAGTCAACAGACAGGCGTCGCGGGTGGCTATGGATAAAAAAATCTTAGTCAACATCGTAGACAAAGAGGGTGGCAATTTCAAAGTGCCTTCGCAAATAAGACGCGGCGAACTTTTATTGACAATCTCGACGGGCGCAACGTCTCCTGCGTTCTCAAAATTCGTGCGTGAAATGTTGGAGACGGAGCTTGATGAAAATTTCGGAGCGGGCTTGAAAATAATTTCGGAGTACAGGCGGGAAGTCAAACGACTTTTGCCGAATCATAAGGCGCGAAAAATTTTCTGGGAGAAATTTTTAACTCGCGAAGTCTGGGAAATATTAAAAGCAGGGGAGCTTGATAAGTTGGAGGAACGGATTAATCATGCACTTAAAAGTTTTGGGATTGAATCACAGGACGGCACCGATTGAAATTCGCGAAAAATTTTCTATCAGCAAGGAGGCGTTGAAATGCGGACTTGAAAATCTTGACGGCTACGACGGCTTAAACGAGACTGTTATACTTTCAACGTGCAATCGAACTGAAATTTACGCTGTCACCGCCGAAGATTGCGAGGCGAGCGTTTATCAATTCCTCAACGATTTAATCGGCGACGTTATCGACAAAAATTTTCTTTACGAATATGACGACGAGGCTTGTATAAAACATTTATTTAAAGTGGCGGCGGGCTTAGACTCTTTGATTTTGGGCGAAGGGCAAATTCTTTCGCAAGTCAAAGAGGCTTATTCAATCGCCAAAGCCGCGCAGGCAACCAGTACGATTTTGAACACGCTGTTTCATCGGGCGATAGCGTCGGGCAAGCGCGTCCGAACGGAAACTAAAATCGCCTATAACTCGGTGTCGGTAAGCTCGGCGGCGGTTGAATTGGCAAATAAAAAATTGGGTGGATTGGCTGATAAAAGTGCGTTAATCTTCGGCGCGGGCAAAATGGCTCAACTTACGGCGCAACATTTATTATCGCACGGCTTGAAGAAAATTTTCGTGGCGAATCATCACTTGTCGCGGGCGGAGGAAATGGCGGCTAAAATCGGCGGGCAAGCGGTCGCATGGGAAGACGCCTTCACAAGTGCGGCTCACGTCGACATAATCATAACTTCGACGGGTGCGCCCCATTACGTCGTTAAGCTTTGGCAAACTCAGCAACTCATGACGCGCAGAGAAGGGCGCGGAATTTTTTTTATCGATATAGCGGTACCGCGAGACGTTGACCCCGAAGTCGGCAAGATTAAGGGCGTCACGCTTTACAACATAGATGATTTGGAATCGGTTGTTGAAAAAAATTTACAGGCGCGACAACGCGAGGCACTTATCGCAGAAAAAATAATCGCCGAAGACGCGCAGGCAGTCATAGAGCGATTTAAATATTTGAACTTCCAACCGTTAATGGCGAATTTATCTGCGCGGGCGGAGCAAATGCGATTGCGCGAAGTCCGAAAAGTTTTAGTTAAACTGCCCGACATGACGGAAGACGAGCAAAGAATTTTAGAACAAATGACGCGGCGAATCGTCCGAAAAATTTTGCGAATGCCTATGATGAAACTCAATGCTTCTGCGGGCACAGACGCTGAAAATTTCTATATGGAGGCACTCAAGGCATTATTTACGGAGGAGGGAAATTTAGTTGCAGACAATTAGAATCGGGACGCGGGCAAGTCGTTTAGCATTATGGCAAGCAGAATTCGTAGCAACGGAGCTTAAAAAATTTTTCCCGACTATTGAAATCGAATTGATTAAGATAAAGACGACGGGCGATAAAATTTTGGACGCGCCCCTTGCGAAAATCGGCGGCAAAGGTCTATTCACCAAAGAGCTTGAAATAAAATTGACGGGCGGCGAAATAGATTTAGCGGTTCACAGCTTAAAGGACGTGCCGACCGAATTGCCCGAAGGCTTTAAAATCGCGGCGATAACCAAACGCGCTCAACCCTTCGACGCCTTTGTAAGTAATAAATTTCCGACATTCGCGAGCTTGCCGATAAATTCTGTGATAGGGACTTCGAGCTTGCGGCGGGCGGCTCAAATCTTATCATTGCGCCCCGATTTACAAATAAAAAATCTGCGCGGCAACGTCGAAACTCGGCTTAAGAAATTGGACGCGGGCGAATTCGACGCAATAATTTTAGCGGCGGCAGGACTGGAGCGGCTCGGCTATTCTTCGCGAATCGGAGAACTTTTAACGGAAATAATTCCGGCGGCAGGACAAGGCGCATTGGCTATCGAGACCCGCGCAGATGACGCAGAGATTTTTTTCTATGTTCAAAAGCTTAACGACGTTGAAACCTGCGCGGCGATTGAAATTGAACGGGAATTTTTAAAGGAAGTCGGCGGCAGTTGCCAAATTCCCGTCGGAGTTTTCGCGCAGATTGACGGCGATAAAATTAATGTTCGGGCGATAATTTCTTCCGTTGACGGTTTGAAAGTGGCTAGGGGGCAGGGTTCAGGATTCAGGGGGCGAGAGTTAGAACTCGGAAAAAAATTAGCTGACCAACTTTTAAATAGCGGCGGCAGAGAAATTTTAAAAGAAAATTTCGGCGGAGGAAATTAAATGGCTTTACAGATTATTCGGAACGATTTAGCGCGAGTGGTTGCCGATGCCATAGTCATTCCCGCTAATCCATCCGTAAAAATCGGAGGCGGTACCGAGACTTCGATTTACACGGCAGCGGGCAAGGAAAAACTCTTGGCGGCGCGACAAAAAATCGGTGAACTTCAACCGGGCGAAGTTGCGGCGACTGAGGCTTTCAATTTAAAAGCAAAGATTTTAATTCATGCAGTCAGCGCAGTTTGGGCGAACGACGATAACGATTTGAAAATTTTGCGTGCTTGCTACGAAAAATCATTGGAACTTGCTCGCGAAAAAAATTGTCGAAGTATCGCCTTCCCGCTTTTGGGCACGGGTAATAATCGAATTCCAAAAGAAAAATCTTTACTCGCGGCTGTCGCGACGATTCAAAAATTTTTGGCGACAAATGAAATGGAAGTTTTCCTTGTCATCTTCGGACAAAGAACTTTCGAGTTGGCGACGAATTTTTTTGGAACGGTTCAAAGTTTCATAGACGAACACGCCGAGAAAAGAATTTTGCAACAGGAATATTCGCCACGAATCACGCCGCAAAATTTCTTCACCGAATATAACGACGAAAAAATCTTACGCGACGTTTTAAATAATTGGGGCAAAGAATTTAAATCGCGAATCAATGAGCTTGTCGACGCAAGCGGTTTGAGCAATAGAGAAATTTACATGCGAGCCGACGTATCGAAGAAAGTTTACTACGACGCGATAAATTTCATGAAGTGTATTCCGACGAAAAGAATTTTACTCGCGCTGATTTTCGCTTTGAAACTTTCCATGCCTGACGCGATAGATTTGCTTGCCCGCGCCGAATATATGTTGAAGATTAACGACCCGACAGATGTTATTGTCGTCGGCTTCCTGCGCAAAAAAATTTACGACGTGGACGAGGTTAATATCGCGCTGGAAGATACGGGCTTGGAAAAACTCGGCTCAAAGTAAGAGTAACTTGCAAAGTGACCACAAAAAATTTTCTTCCTGTATAATCGTCTTAAAACGGAGGGAGGAATCTTTTATGGATAAGATTATGAACACGTTGCTTTACGGAGCGGTTATCGGCGACATTTCCGGCTCGCCCTACGAAGGCTACGAAAACGCTATCAAGACGAAGGATTACAAATTCATTCGCCACAGCGGACACATTACCGATGATACCATCATGACGGTTGCGGTTGCCGACGCACTTTTGAGTTGCGAAGGCTTGAACGAGATTTCGGTTAAAAATGCCGTCGTCAATTCAATGCAGAGGTGGGGACGCATATATCCGAACGCGGGTTACGGGCACAGATTCGCAAATTGGCTTATGTCCGACAATCCTCAACCGTATAAAAGTTTTGGCAACGGCGCGGCAATGAGAGTTTCGGCGGTCGCTTTAATCGGAGTATTCTATGGCGATTTGGATTTAGTTCGTCGCGTGGCGCGTTGGACGGCTGAAGTTACGCATAATCACCCCGAAGGCGTCAAAAGTGCGGAGGCGGTTGCAAGCGCAATTTTCTTGGCACGGAATAAAACTTCCAAGTCGGAGATAAAATCCTACGTCGAGAAAAATTTTGGTTATGATTTATCGCGAACGCTCGACGAAATTCGCCCAAATTATCGCCATGAAACTTCTGCGCAGAAATCTGTACCTGAAGCGATTATTTCCTTCCTTGAGGCAGAAAATTTCGAGGACGCTATTAGAAATGCCGTCTCTTTAGGCGGAGACGCTGACACGCTCGCCGCAATCGCAGGAAGTATCGCCGAAGCTTTTTTCGGAATCCCCGAAGAGTTCATTAAAAAGGTTCGCGAAAAAATTCCGTATGAAATGCTCAAAGTGATTGATGAAGTGAATCGTATTGTTGCGGCACAAAACAAATGCGTTGAACTTCACGGCAACGAACGAATCGATTTGGCTATGAGAAGATTTTACGCTCAACAAACGGACAATGTCGGCGAACTTATTGATGAGATTCACAGCAGAATTCTTGAGGATGGCTGTTTTATCGTTGCAATGCAAAAAATTTCTGACGACGAGGACAATACCAATTTCGCGCCGATTAACATGGATCTTCCGAATATCAATCATTCGGTTATGTCGGTCTTCACGAATTTTTACGAGTTTAATAAAGCCGTTCGCGCCAGCGGCGCACAACTTAAATGCGTGACGAATCGAATTGATAATCTGCTCGAAAATTGCGCCCAAGTCAATGAGAAAATCCAACTTTTCGGCGACAATGCAAAAATGGGTCTGATTATCAACCCCTGCAGTGAGGAATTTTTCACATTGACAGCGGATTTGATTGACCTGCTGGTTACAACTTATCGTGGGGGTTTCAACGTGGACAAATCAAAAGCGTATAAAAATCTCGTCGAATGTGCGAAGAAACAATATCCTGTTTATGACAGCAAAGTTAAAATTACCGACGCCGACAAGCAACGGACTCGCGACTTCGCCGATACTTTCAACAATAAGCAAGATTTTTGGGATGCGCTCAAATCTAAAGGTCTCACATGGACAATAACCTCTAAAGACAACACAACAGATATGTGGGCAAGAAACGCTCTGTCCAAAGCGATTGCCTGCGGTTTCGACCCGAACGACGCCCTTGCTCTCTTTGCGCCCGTCGTCAACGGCGTAAACATTTGCGACGAAATTAATCTGTACACTTATTGGCAAGGTTTCGGCTACGCTGAACACCTGCCCAAAATTAAATATTTGCTCGTCGCGCAGGACTGGGGCAACTTCTTCAATGAGGATGTCGACTCGTTTAAAGCGGCGATTGAAAAAATGAACGCGGGCGAAAAAATATTCTATCCATTCAGCTTGAAGTCGACAACGGACAAAAATTTGATTGAGCTGTTTAAAATTCTTGACCGCGACATAACGAAACCTTGCGACGACGTGTTTTTTACGAATTTCTGTTTGGGCTATCGTCTCGGCAACGAAGGCGGCGGTATGACAAAGAAATTGATGATGCGCGACGCTAAACTTTTCCGCGCGTTGTGCGAAATTTTGGAACCGGAAAATATTCTTTGTCTCGGACGAATTACAAGCGAATGCGTTTACGAGGCGTTGACGGGCGAATCATCTCAAAAAGTTTTTATCGGCAACGCGAAGAATTATAATAATTTTCTCGACAATCACCCGCAAATGGTTCTGCAATACGGCGAGAAAGGGGAAATTACGTCGAATTTTTATCCGTTGGCTCACTGCGGCGGCATGGGTACAGCAAATCGCCCGCTCGACAAACAGTACAATGATTGGGCGAAAATTTCTGACAACACTCCGCTTGACGATCCGATTGAGTGGTGGTGGAAAAGTCCCGCAAACGAAGATGCGCTTGTTGAAAATACTCGTTTGGCGGTTGCAGTTGCGAGTTCCTTCAATGAACTTGACGGGAAGAAACGTTGGGATAATTTTATCTCGGCATTGAGTTTGTGCTCAAAATCGGGCGGTTATGTCCTCGTGCCCGTTCATTCTGACAGCGAAACTTTCCGTCCCGGCGATTTCCAATTCAGTTTCATGGAAAACACTGACGGAGAAAATGTCTTGGAAATTTTCGCCACCCGCGCAGATATTCATGGAGTCTATTCCGTTCGTTCCGGGAAATCTAAAGTTTTATTCGTCGAGATGCGAGAGTTTTTCAAGAAATTTCTTGACGGCGAAATTCCCTGCAAAGAAATGTTGCTTAACATTTGCGGAAAAAATATGGCACTGGATCGCGAAATAATACTTTCGTTGCAATGAAAAGTTCCGTTTAAAAATTTATCCCCCGCGCAGATTTACGGGGGATTTTTTTATTTAAAAAGATTTCTATTCTTGCTGATGAGTTCGCCGATTAACATTTTGCCGCGCAGGTCAGGATGAATTCCGTCAACCGAAAAATTCGCGTCCATTGTCCCCTGCTTATCGTAAAAATACGGCTCAAGGTCGATAAAAAATTCCTGCTCCTTAATGTATTCGTTAATCACTTGAAGTTTCGCATGCCAATTCTGGTCGCTCGGCGTGTGGAAGGCGTGTTGCAAATTATCAGGATTAATCGGCATGAGCGTCATAAAAATCGGGCGAATGTCATTATCCAAGCAAAGTTTTTTAATGCCTGCAAGGTCGGCGATAACGTTCTCCGCCGAAATACTCGCGTCGCGTAGACAATTCGCGCCCGTCGAAATGATAAGGTTGCGCGGCTTAAGCGGTAAAACGTCCCGTTCAAATCGCTCCAGCGTCATATGCGAAGTATCGCCGCTCCGACTAAGATTCACGACGGGAAAATCAATATAAGTTTCGTAGCTGTATTGCAAAGCTCGCGGCGAATAACTCAACGCGCCGCCACCGTGTGAAATGCTGTCGCCTAAAACCGCCACATTGACGCCCTTTGTATAATCCTCGACAATAAATTTCTCGCTGTTTGACCAAGTGCCTATAGGCTGATTGTCTTCGTCAAGCGCACGAACCCGCCAATAATAAACGCCCGCATAAGGTCGCCCATATTCGTCGTAACAACTCGCCACGTCTTCAGAAATCATGCGCCAAACACTGTCCGCGCTAGACTCAATGTCATTTTCAACCGTCGGCGGGTGTGTCAACATTTCAACTTCATACTTCGCCGCCTCATGCAACGGTATCCAATCGAATACGTGATAAATCGGCTGCGGCAAATAATTCATCATGTCAAAATTATTTATCAGCGGACAATTCGGCATCGTCTTAGACTCGTCAAAAATTATTTTCTCCGCCTTGCAAAATTCGCCAATCGGCTCGTGATGAAGTCCCAAAGCTCGCGCCCGCCAATAAATTTCTGGAATATCGGCATAAGGGCGCAAGTCAGCTTGATAACCATTTGTATAAATTTTCCGCGTGCTGTCCAAATGGTGCCGCGTCGATAAAGCAATTCCGCCTTCAATTTCGGGTGGCGCGTCCAAAAGTTCAAATTCATAACAAACCGCGTTCGGGACGGTGTGCCAAACTAAGAACGGCATTAAGCTTGCGGGATTTTCCTTGTCGTAATGATAAATGCTGACAGGGTGCGGCGGCGTAGGGAAATTCGGATTGGGATAAATTTTGTCACTACGGAAAATTTCTCCGAATAAGCCGCGAGCCGTTATGAAATAATACGTCGGGATTGACGCTCGCGGTACTGTGTAATTCGCAAAGCGCGTTTCTTCCTCCTTGAGTATGTGGAAGGGCGGCGTGCCTTTAACCAGTCCCGTCGTGCGGCTAACCGTCGTCACCGAATAAATACACGGATACGGCAACGGTCGCCACGTCATAACTGTATCGTCGCCTTCTTGCGAAAAAGTTACTCCCAGCGAACGCCCGTTAAGTTGGAGCACGTCGGTTTTCTCGGCGATAAATAGGCTCATTAACGAAAAAAAGCCCGTCAACGCCGTCAGTAATGTAAACGTTAGAAAATTTTTCATCAGATAACCTCAAATATTTAGATGATTTAACAGCAAATTTATATCGCCGAAACGTATGAATAAACAGATTAAAATTATCAGCACAGCAAAAAAATATTCGCTCCGCGAGCCGACTTTAAAAAGCTTTATCCCGTACTTTTTACTCGGAAATAATATCGGGACTTTGCCGCAAATGCCGTCCTCCGCTATGTGCAAAAGTGCTCCAATCAGCGCGTAAGTTATCAAAGTAGGGATTAGGGAATAGGGACTGGGGACTAGATTTTTGGCAAACTGCGCGGCGATTATCAATGCAAAATAAATCGGCGGATAATGCGACCACGTGCGATGACTTTTGCGCCACTTCCAATAAGCCTTATTCTCTTTGGGCGGCGAACCTTCAACCCTGTCCGGCAATACCGCCCCAACTATCGAAGACGCCGTTATCAATGCGTCGTCCGTCGCCGTGCTTACAATAAATCCCGTTACGATTTGATGATTAATCCATTTCAAAAAATCCGCTCCTTAATCGTATTGCCGCTTATTATAAATCACGCCGCATAAAAATTAAAGGGCAGATTAAAAAATTAGCCGCCGTCCAAATTCGGAAGGCGACTTTTTTCATTGCGCAAGCTTTATAAAGGGCGTCGTGTAATTGAAATCGACATATTCGACGGGGTGCGGATTCGTCTCCAAGTCGCGCATAAAATCTTCCGTGAGCCGCGCCTTTTCGTCGAGCCGCTCCATTTTCCCAATTCGTATTTGAACCGGGCGTTCTGTCGCGCTGTACATGACGATATAATCCGCCTCAACTATCGCAACCTCCGACAGCCGATTTAAAGTTTCTTCGTTCAGCCGCTGTAGAAAGTCTAAAATCTTTTTGACAATCTCGTCGTCAACCTCGTCGCCGATATACAAATCGCGAACCGCCGCGCCCGTTATCATAGGGATTTTCATAGTCTTTAAGCTCTTGTAGCTGTCGATAATGACGGCGTTGCGGTCGAGGTCGAGATAACCGTAATCACAACTAACCGTCGCCAAAGGAATTCGCTCCTTAATCTTAACTTCCAATGTATGCGGCAAACGGCGGCGGACGCTAACCTCTTCTATCCGCAAATCCTTTGACAGGCGGCTTTGTACAACGTCCGTCTCCAATTTGAAAAGCGGCTCGCCCATGTAAATTTCTCCGACTTTCATGATGTCTTCTTGTGTTAGATATTTCGCGCCGATTAATTTTATTTCGCTCAGCGTAAAGAACGGCACGTACACGAAAAAGCCCAGTACCGCCGCGCTCACGAAAAGAAAAACTATTCCTCTGAACAGCCGACTGAATCGCCGACGCCGTCTTATTACCGCCATATTCTCACCGCCTAACTGTAAAAAATTTTCGCCATGTTCGTTAGCGAATCATAAAGTTTCAAGAAGGCAATCGTCATTAGAATCTCTCAATCTGTTTTCACTAATAATATTTGACGCTTTTAACAAAGTCAATTAAAATTTAGGAACTAGGGACTGGAAATTAGGAAGTAGGGATTAAATGATTAAAAATTCTTTTAAGACTTTGGAGTTCGATAAAATTTTGGCGTGGCTCCGTGACTGCGCGACAAGCAATTTCGGCAAGGAACTAGCAGTTAAACTTCAGCCCGCCGATGACTTCGATACCGTTAAGGAAAATTTATCACTGACGACCGAAGCGGTTAAAATTTTTGCTGTAAGTTCGCCGCCGCTTGGAGGGTTCCGCGATGTTCGCGAAGTTTTTAAAAAGATTAAGCTTGGCAGTTCCGCTGAAGGCGAAGAACTCCTTGACGTACTTTCGACTATGTACGCCATGCGGCAAGTTAAAGTTTTCTTTAAGGAAACCGAAATCGACGCGCCACAACTTAAAGCACGCGCCACAGAGATAGAAATTTTAGGTAATCTCGAACGGCAACTTGACAATGCCATTGACGAACACGGAGCCATTCGCGATTCGGCAAGCTCGGAGCTACAAAAAATTCGTCGTGACCTGCGCGGTGCTCAAAGTAAAATCAAGACCGAAATTTTTAACATTCTGCACGACGCTGCTAAACAAAAATTTTTCCAAGACGCGATTGTCACCATGCGCGGCGACCGTTATGTTTTGCCCGTCAAGCTCGAATATAAATCACAATTCCCCGGCATTGTTCACGATCAATCGGCTACGGGCGCGACCGTTTTTATTGAGCCAATGTCCGTTGTGACTTTGAATAACAGCGTCAAAGAATTGGAGGCGGCGGAGCGTCACGAAGTCGCAAGGATTCTGCGCAACCTAAGCGACGCCGTCAGAAAAAATCTCGACGAACTCACCAATAACATAAAAATTTTGGCGGACGTTGATTTACTTTTCGCTAAGGCTCGGTTTGCCCGCGAACTCGACGCCACAGAGCCTTTGCTAGAAAATTTTACGGACTTAAAATCTGCGCGGCACCCGCTGATTAATCCCGCCGAAGTCGTCCCCGTCGATATTCAGCTCGGCGAAAAATTTTCTATGCTTTTGGTTACTGGACCGAATACGGGCGGCAAAACCGTTTCAATGAAGACGCTCGGTTTGCTCGCGCTTATGACGCAATCGGGCTTGTATATTCCTGCGGCTAGCGGTTCGCGAATTGCCGTTTTTACAAACATTTTCGCGGACATTGGAGACGAACAATCCATTGAGCAGAGCCTTTCGACTTTCTCCGCGCATATGAAAAAAATCGTCGCGATTATCGACGAAGTCACGGCGAACGATTTAGTTTTACTTGACGAAATCGGCGCAGGTACCGACCCCGATGAAGGCGCGGCGTTAGCAATGTCTATCCTTGAACGACTTTTGCAAATCGGCGCGGCAACTATCGCCACAACTCATTATTCCGAATTGAAAACTTTTGCTTATTCCACAGACGGGATTGAAAATGCTTGCGTCGAATTTGATTCGGAAACTCTTCGTCCGACTTATCGCCTGCTTATCGGAATTCCCGGCGCAAGTAATGCCTTTGCAATCAGTCAACGTCTCGGCTTGCCGCAAAGTCTAATTCTTCGCGCTAAGCAACTAATCAATGCCGACCACGCCAATTTTGAAAAAATTATTTCCGAGCTTGAGAATGAACGCATGATTTTTGAACAACGCAACGCCGAAATTTTTGAACGTCAACAGCAAGTCATCAAGCACGAGAAAAAAATCGCCGAAATGCGCGACGAACTTGCCAAGACTAAAGGCGAGATTATTCGCAAGGCTAAGGAAAAATCCGCCGCAATGGTTCGCGAGACTAAGCGAGAGGCTGAAGAAATTATCGCCGCCCTTAAAGAACAATTCGACGATTCGGGCGTCAAACGTCGTCAGCAAGTCATTCAGCAATCACGCGATAAATTACGCGAGGCGGAGCTTGAGTCGGCAACAGGCATTATCGCCGATAAATTTGTCGGCACGCGCATTGATAAACAAAAACTTGCCGTCGGCGACACCGTTTATATCAAGTCGCTCGACCAAAAGGGCACTGTACTTGCCATTGATAAGGACGGCGACGAAATCAGCGTTCAAATCGGAGCCATGCGCATGACGGTTAAACTTTCCGCTTGCCGATTCGTCAGTCACGGTTCGCAGGAAAATTTCTCGCCGCAAAGTTCCAATCAAAATCGCGGTTCGACAGGATTGTTGCAGAAAGCCGCGACCGTTATGCGGAGTATCGATATTCGCGGTATGACAGTTGACGAGGCGGAGCAAGTTTGCGGCAAATTCATTGACGACGCGCAACTTTCGGGGCTTAAGCAAGTTTTGATAATTCACGGCAAGGGCACGGGCGCACTCCGTAAGGGTGTCCAAGATTATCTGCGTGGGAACAAATCCGTTGCGAGTTTTCAATTTGCCGACCAAGACGAAGGCGATACCGGCGCGACTCTTGTAACAATTAAATGAGGAGGTCACCTGATGAAAAATTTTTTGAGTGCGCTGATAATTTTTTTCGCGCTGAACTTTTCTTTGGCGAGCGCAGAAGTCGTGACGGTCGATGGCACGGGGAGGTATCTGGTGAATCGAAATCTTAAAGAGCCAATTGATTACGCTTACGAGCAAGCTTACACAGAGGCTTTGCGAAATGCCACCGAGCACGCCGGACTTGCTCTTCGGAGTTACTCTCGAACAAAAGATTTTGAGCTTGACGAAGACATTATCGAAACTGCTGCAGGGGCGATTATTGAAATTATCGGTAAGCCGAAATTCACAAACGGCGAAACTAATGATGACCATGTCGAGATTGTTTGCAAGATAAATGTGCAAATAGATACTGATAAAGCAGAAAAACTCTTTGGGAAAAAAGAATGGCTTGCCGAGCGCGAGGCTAAAGATAAAAAAATTCGCGAACTGCAAGAAGAAATTCAAAGGCTTAAGGCAAAAAGTGAAAACTCCAACGACACTCAGTTAGCAAAGATTCAAACAGAATTCGACATCAAGCAGAATCAATTCTTAATTGCCAAATACGAGCGCGACCTTGACATCTACGACTTCGACAAAAAAATAAATCTGCAGGACATGATGGTGACTGCAGAAAAATTGGCGGCTATCGACGTGGGCAATGCAAGCGCATTTCGGGCGACTGTTTACGTCTATCGTCACGAAGACAAGATTCAAAACGTCGTCGACTACTGCAAAGAAATTTTGAATGCGAACACGTCCGTTGACTTGTCGATTGAGGCTTGCGCTCAGCTCGGCGATATTTACTACAACGAAATTTTCGACACGCCGACTGCTAAAAAATTTGTCGACAGAGGAATCGCTCTCGTCAAGAAAAAATATTCCAAAGCGCAGATTGAAAAGCTCGTCAACGGCACCAACGTCGAAATTAAAGATTGTTATATAACTGGGCGGTCAAACACAGTTCGCGAGCTGTACATTTTGAAATCCGATATAGAAAACGTCAATCCTAAATTTGATTCGATTAGTATTGTTAAGGATTGGTTACTTATAGAAGACAGAATTCATAACATCAAGTATCGGACGGACTGGTAAAATTTATTTTTTGAAGTATTCTTTCCAGTTTGAAGGCAATATAATTTCCATATCGACTTCACATGAAATATCATTCCCATAATCCAAGAATCGTGCCGCGCCGACTTGTCCTGTATTTTTTTCAAGCAATTCAAAAGTTTTACTATCTTGCGAAATTCTGGAAACTATTTCATCGTGTTTTACCACCCCATTTTCAATCACAGCTGTTGAGCGAATATCAAGTCGATTCACTGCAGATTCCAAAGTTTCAACAAGTTCTCTAAGCGCATTCATACGAGCAACTTGACGGGCAAAAGTTTTGGCAAAACTATCATTTGGGTCAAAGTTTTTTGGCGGAAGGCCTATTCCTGTTACACTAATAACATCGCCTGCTTTAAGTTCATGGTTATCCAAATAATCTGTAGCCTTTACGCCATTTATCGTTGCTGCGAAAGTCGTCGACTCCATCACGAAGAACACCAGAACTAATGCCGCGATAAACTTACGAAACATTTCAATCACTCCTTAAACGTCTCAAGCTGAATAACCTCGTCGGCAAATTTTATCACAGCCAAGCGGTGCGTCGCAATAATTATCGTCTTGCGCAAGGAAATTTCCTTTATCAGCGCGAGAACTTTTTGTTCGGTAACTTCATCAAGCCCTGCCGTCGGTTCGTCCAGTAAAATTATCGGCGTGTCTTTAAGCAAAGCACGAATCAAGCCCAAACGTTGAAGTTGCCCGCGACTTAATTTTTGCGGAGAATTTAAATCAAGCATCGACAAGTTCAGCGCGACTAAAAATTTTTGCAACTGTGCGGCGGCGAGTTCGTCAAACATTGTGAAATTTTTTATCAGCGTCGTCTCGAACAGGTGCGGAGCTTGAGGCGCGTAAGAAATTTTAGACAACCGCGAATTTTTTTCCATACGCGAAGTCGGCAATTCGTTCCAATAAATTTCGCCGCCGGTCGGCTTTAAAAGCCCCGCCAAAAGTTTTAATAACGTCGACTTGCCCGCGCCCGATTCGCCGATTAACGCCGTGACTTTGCCCGCCGAAAATTTCAAGCTCACGTCGCGCAGAACAGGTGAAAATTTTTTAGGATAAGTAAAACTCACTTTGTCGAGCGTGATTGTCGGAGGCATTAATAAGGAACTAGGAACTAGGGACTGGGGACTAGGGGTTTTGCCGATTATTTTTTGAAGTTTATCAAGCGACGCCCGCGCAGAAATTATCACATGAAACGCCACGCCAAATTTCCTTATCGGCAAGAAAAATTCCGGCGCGATTATCAATAAGAACAACGCCGCTTTAAATTCAACGCCGCCCGCCACGAGTCGCAAGCCCAAAGTTACGGCGACTAGCGCGATTGATAATGTTGTTATCAGCTCCAACACAAATGACGACACGAACGCCAATTTCAACACGTCAAGAGTTGCCGCCGAAGATTTTTCCGACGCCTCACGGATTTTTTTCGCTCCCGCGTCGATTCGCCCGAACATTTTCAAAGTCGTTATCGCCGCCAAAAGTTCTCGGAATTCGCCGTTGAGTTCTTGAAGTTCCGCCCATGCCCGCGCATTTTTTTCAGCCGTCGCCTTCCCGATAAGCCATAACAACAGCGGAGCTATCGGAAACGTCACGAGTAAAATTGCCGCCGTTAATAAATCGACAACCGCCGCGCAGATTAAGAATAACGGTAGAAAAATTATCGCAGAAAAAATTTGCGGCGCAACCTTCATAAAAAATTCGTCAAGCGATTGAACTGCGTCGAATATCAACGTCAAAAGCTCGCCACTCGGAATTTCTTTGTTAAAAATTTGTTCGTGAATCATTTTTCGGAAGGAAGTTTGAATTTTAATCGATAATCGGGCGAAAATTAAATCTGCGCGGCTCGAAATAAAAAATCTCCCTGCGAAAAAAGCAATTAGGAATGCGCAATGAGTAATGCGTAATGAAGGTTCGTCAATAAACCTTACCAAGAAACTCGCGCCTGCTAAAATAAAAAATCCTTCGACGACCTTGCAAAGCACAATTTCGACGAGGATTTTTTTATTCGACTTTAAAAACTCAATGATAGTGAACATCGGCAGGAGTAATACGATCTTTAAAAACTTTATACGACCAAGCTTGATAGCAAAGCACAATCGGAACGAAAATTGCCGCTGCTATCGTCATTAACATAAGCGTATGCGGCGTCGAGGCGGCGTTGTAAATGTTGAGGCTGAAATCGGGCGAAATGCTCGAAACCATAATGCGCGGAAATAACGCCGTAAAAAATCCGATTGTCAGAAAGGCAATGGCAAGCGTCGACGATAAAAACGCCTTGCAACCGTTGCCCGCCTTAGCTCCCATACAACTCATAATAACCGCCGCGACCGATAACCCTAAGAAAATTATCGTGCCCGGTTTGGAAAGAATATCGGTATCGTGAGCCATTACCGCCGCAAATAATACGTAGTTGAAAAGCGCAGACAAGCCGAGACTGAAACTTTTTTTCTGAATGTCTTGCAATAAGCCAACGTCCGCGATTTTTATCGACAAGAAATTTGCGCCGTGAAACGTAAAGAGTAATACGAAGAAAATTCCGCCGACTAATGCGCACGGGCTTAACAAGTTCAAAAAGTTTCCGACGTAATGCATTTCAAAGTTAATCGGCAAGCCGCGCAGGAGATTTACAACCGCGACGCCCCATAACAGCGCAGGGACAAAGCTCCCGAATATTATCCCGAAGTCCCAGAAATTTATCCAGTCCGAATATTGAAGTTTTCCGCGCAGTTCAAACGCCACGCCGCGCATTATCAACGCAAGCAACATTAAGAACAACGCAAGATAAAATGTGCTGAACATCGTCGCGTAAACATGCGGGAATGCCGCAAAAGTCGCGCCGCCCGCCGTTATCATCCAAACTTCGTTGCCGTCCCAAACCGGGCCGATTGCTCGAACAAATTGCCCGCGTTCATTCTTCGGACGACCTATCATCATTATGCCGACGCCGTAGTCAAAGCCCTCAAGGATAAAAAATCCCGTGAAGAGTACCGTTATCAGGATAAACCAGACGATATTTAAGTCCACAGCTCACACCTCCTCCGTGATTTTAGTACGACGAATGAACATGACAGCCGCGAAGACCGCCAACACCGCTAAGAATAAATAAATTGCTGTAAAGCCAATTAACGTTATCCAAACTTCGCCCGCCGATAAATTCGGACTGACTGCGACCGCCGTTTTCTGCAAGCCGACGACTATCCAAGGCTGACGACCCGCCTCCGCTATGTACCAGCCCGCCGAGTTCGCAATAAACGGCAATGGCAACAGCAACGGCATTAATTTTAAGCAACAATGATGCTCGCGAATTTTACTGCGGCAGAAAAAGACAAGGCAACCCGTTACGAAAACAATCATCAACAATAAGCCGCCCGCGCCGACCATTGCGCGAAAACTCCAGAACATGCCGCAAACGTCATTAGGAATATAATAGCCGCTACCGTATTTCTCGACAGCCTCTTTTTGCAAATCGTTAATGCCTTTAACTTCGCCGCTGAAAGAATTATGCACCATAAACGTAAACATTTTCGGGATAATAATTTCAAAGTCGTTGCGACGCATTTCTTGATTAATATCGGCGACAATCGCGAACGGCGCAGGATTTTCAGTTTCCCATAACGCCTCGAACGAAGCCAACTTCATCGGGTTAGCTTGCGCTAAATATTGCGCGTGTAAATGCCCCGAACCCATAACGCCCAAAACTCCAAGCATCGTGTATAAAACTGCGCGGCGTAAAGTTCTAACAAACATTTCACGCGACTCTTCGTCGGTTGCGATTTTCCACGCGCTGACAACCATAACCAAAAAACCGCCGGTCGTTATCCCCGCAAAAAGCGCATGAGAATATTCGCCGACGACGTAAGGATTTGTCACAAGGTCAATAAAATCCGTCATTACTGCGCGTCCGTCTTCTATCGCGTAGCCGACAGGATGTTGCATAAACGAATTCGCAACCAAAATCCAAAACGCCGAAAGGTTACTGCCGAACGCAACAAGCCATATGCAAAGGCAATGCATTTTCTCGCTGAGCTTATCCCAACCGAAAATCCACAGCCCTATAAAGGTTGACTCGATAAAAAATGCCGTCAAAGCCTCAAGCGCGAGCGGTGCGCCGAATATATCGCCCATGAATCGCGCATACTCCGACCAGTTCATTCCAAAATGGAATTCCTGTACGATACCCGTTACAACGCCCATTGCAAAATTTATCAGAAAGATTGTCCCGAAAAATTTCACGAGCTTTTTGAGTTTGATTCGCTCCTCGTAACTGCCGCTGTTGACGTACCACGTTTCAAGCAGAGCGACAAAGATTGATAAGCCTAAAGTTACTGGCACGAATAAAAAATGATAGATTGTTGTTATTGCGAATTGCAATCGCGATAGAATAAGTGCATCCATAAAATCACATCCTTTGTAGTTGATAGGTGCTAGGAGCTAGGAAATAGGAACTAGTAGGAACTAGTAGGAACTAGTTTTTTTTCAGTTCCTAGTTCCTCGTTCCTAGTTCTTAGTCTGAAAGCTACAAGTCCGAGATCTCGGCGGAAGGCAAAAAATTTCGGCGTCATCTATTCGCCACCCGCTCCAAAACTGCAAGCAAGGCGACTCTGCGAACAAGGTTTATCAACTGATTAATTACCTTGTGGAGGCGTGTTTAAGTTTTACGAAAGAGCGCGTTGACAAGTTGACGAATTTTTGACTGTCGAACTCGCGAACGAACGTTTAGCCTGACGGAAAATTGGTGGTCAAGTCTTCAATGGCTTTACCTAATCTCTCATTTTAAATTTTTGTGCAGCCTCTCAGTTCATCTGCACCTGAACCGACTCAGCACAAAATCTTTACCCTCCGCCGAGACCTCAGACAAAATTTTACTTGCTTACAAAATCCTCAATGATTTCGTATTGGCTCGCGTGCATTTCAAAAGGCAGTTCATAATTTACGGTCGTCGAGATAAGCGCGGCGTCAATCTCGTTGGAAACTTTATCCGCCTTCGACTGCAACTTGGTAATAATTTCGCGGACGCGGTTGCGGTCAAAGTCAATCGTCTTGACGCGCTCAATGTCGTAGCGATAAGTCGTTTGGTTGCCCTCTTTGTTGAAGACGTAGCCGACGCCCGCATTTTTTTCAAGCAAACTAGAACTCTTGAGGTTGCGGAGCGTGCGCAGAGTACTTGCGGCAAGGTGGCGTTTTTTATTAACGTCGACCGCCGAATCCAAATCAAACGTCATGGAACTTTTCGCCGCATGAATCGCCTGCGCCAATTTCTCGCGCTCGTCAATCAGCATAACCAAGAAATCAATAACTTTGTCGGGCGGAAATTTATCTTCGACGACGATATTAATTTCTTCGTCGGGCTGACCTTCCGCCGCCTTTGAACGAAAATGTTTCTCCGTCACGTTGATTAAATTTTTCCCGTCTTCCAAATAACCCGACACGACTTCAAAAAGATTTTCGATTTTGTTCTGCGCTTGAAACGCCTCTTTTAGGTTCATAAAAGTTCACACTCCCTGAAAAATTTTTCGTGATTATTAAATCATAAATCGCGCCCGTTTACAAACGAATTTTTACTGTGCTGATTTAGTCTTCGGGACGTTTTGAAGGGCAAAAGCCGTCTCCATAATTTGTCGCCCAATCGGAACAGCGGAACTTGCGCCGAAACCGCCTTGCTCAACGATAACCGCAACGCTGATTGTCGGATTGTCAAAAGGTCCATAGCCGACAAACCAACCATGATCCGTTCCTTGCGAATTTTCGGCGGTACCCGTTTTGCCCGCTATGTCGTAAGGAAAACCGATAAAATTTCTCGCCGCCGTGCCGTTGACAGTAACGTCATGCAAGCCCGATTGAACGAGTTCGATAACCCATTGTTCAACTTGCAATTCGCCGACAAGTTCGGGTTGAAAATCTTTTATGACTTCCTTATCCTGCGTAACGATTTGTTTAACAAGGTGCGGCTTAAATCTTTTGCCGTTGGCGGCGATTTCGCCCATAACCATTGCCGCTTGCAAAGGCGTCACCAAGTTAAAGCCCTGCCCGATTGCCGCGTCCATTATCTCAGATAAATAGAATTCGTCGTGATAAACGTCCCATTTATATTCCTTCCAATCGGCAAGCCCGGGCGATTCGTAGGGTAAATCAATCCCCGTAACTTCGCCAAGTCCGAACATTCGCGCATAACTTTCTAACAAGTCGGCTCCAAGTCTGTTGCCCATTTCGTAAAAGTAAACGTTATCGGAATGACTTAACGCCGCGTGAAAATCCAACCAACCGAGAGCCTCGCCGCCCGCATTACCTTTGGGAACCAGCCAATGCGTGCCGCTGTCAAAAATCAATTCGTAAGGGTCGACTCTGCCCGAAGCAAGCGCGGCAGTTCCCGTGACAATCTTGAACGTCGAGCCGGGAGGATATTCGCCCGTTATCGCCTTGTTGTCCATCGGGTGATAAGGATTGTTGTTAATCGCGTTCCAATCTTTGGTAGAAATGCCGTGTGCAAATAAATTCGGGTCGAAGGCAGGGCGACTTACCAACGCAAGGACTTCGCCCGTCTGAGGATTTAAGACGACAGCGGCGGCGGCGTTGCAACTTATCTGCGCGAGCATATCATCAACAGCTTTTTCGGCGGCAACTTGTAAATCTCTGTCAATCGTCAAAATTAAATCGTAACCGGGCTTAGGTTCCTTTTTGCCGAGAATTTGAACGGGCTTGCCAGCAACGTCAACTTCAACTTGTTCGCCGCCGTTTTCGCCGCGAATTTCTTTATCATAAACTCTTTCCAAGCCGAATTTGCCGACAATATCGCCCGATTTATAGCCCTCGTCCTTTTTCTTTTCTAATTCGGCGTCGGAAATTTCGCTGACGTAGCCAAAAGTATGTGCGCCCTCCTGCTTAAGCTGATAATTTCTAATCGGCTGAACTTCGATAACGACGCCGGGATATAAATCTTTTTGCTCTTCGATAATCGTAACAATATCTTGCGTCACGTCGGGGCGAATACGTATGGGGTCGAAACCCGAATGAACGGAAATTTTCTGCTGAATTTCTTCAAGTGGCACGTTTAAAAGTTTTGAAACGCGCTCGACGACTTCGGGCTTAATGGGTTCGGTGAGCGGCAATAAAGAAACCGTAAAGCCCGGGCGATTCGTCACAAGGAGTTGACCATTTCTATCGTAAAAAGTTCCACGCGGAGCCATTGACGGAATAATTCTGATTCGGTTGCCGTCGGCGAGGTGCGCATAATATTCGCCGTCATAAATTTGCAGATAACAGACTCGCGCAATTAAAATCGCAATGACGAGCGTCGACGCAACCGCCAAAACTTTGAGCCGCCCGATATATTCTTCGCCGTTATTATTGTCAATCACGTTGTGAATTCCCTCCGCAAAATCGTTTATAATAACGAAATTATATCATGCAAAGGAGAAATTGAAAGTGGCAAAAAATTTTTCGGCACCAATCGCGGAGGCGATGAAAAAATATTCGGCGGACGGAGTTTTACCTTTCCATACGCCGGGACATAAGCAGGGACGCGGCGCACATGAACTTTTACGCGAACTTTTGACGGCAGAGGGATTAAGGCAGGAAGTTTCGCTTATGGAAGAGTTGGACGACTTACACGAGCCGCAAACTTGTATAAAGTCCGCGCAGATTTTGGCGGCTAAACTTTGGCACGCGGACGAAAGTCTTTTTATGATAAACGGGACGACTTCGGCGATACAGGCAATGATTTTCGGGACGTTAAAGGCGGGCGATTTAATCATGATACCGCGCAATGCTCACAGGTCGGTTATATCGGGATTAATTTTATCGGGAGCCGTGCCGATTTTTTTACCCGTCGAGTTCGATGAAGAATTCGGCTTGCCGCTAAATGTCAGCGTCGATACGATTGAACGGGCGATAAAAAAATTTCCGCAAGCGCGAGCCGTTTTATTAGTTTCGCCGAATTATTACGGAGTGGCGGCGGACTTGATAAAAATTTCGGAGCTTGTACACGCGGCGGGCATGATTTTATTAATCGACGAGGCACACGGGGCGCATTTGCAATTCTGCGCGGAACTGCCAATTTCGGCAATGGATTCGGGCGCGGATTTGGCGGCTCAATCGACGCATAAACTTTTAGGCTCGCTAACTCAAAGTTCAATGCTTATGCTCAAGAAAAATTTTATTGACGTGGAGCGGGTAAAGACGGCGGCAAGTTTATTGCAAACGACAAGCCCTAATCAATTATTATTGGCGTCATTGGACATTGCGCGATTGCAAATGGAGCTTGAGGGGCGCGAGAAAATTTCAAGGGCGGTCGAACTTTCCAAAAGACTCCGCGCAGAGATAAAAAAAATTCACGGCTTGAAAACTTTCGACGCAGCAATAAATTTTTCATTAGACACGACGAAAGTAACCGTGAACGTTCAGAATTTGGGACTAAGCGGGCAAGAGGCGGAAGAAATTTTACGGCACGAATTAAAAGTTCAATGCGAGTTATCGGACGCGGCTAATCTTTTATTTTTGATAACATATGCCGACACCGACGAAACAATTTCCAAGCTCCTTGACGCGCTTAAAGTGATAAGTGGTCAGGGGAAAGTGGTCAGGAGGCAGAAAGAAATTTTTTTATCGGGAGAAATTTCAATGGCGGCGTTGAGTCCACGAGAAACTTTTTATTCGCCCGTTGAAGTCGTTCCGATAAAAGAATCAGTCGGACGAATCTGCGCGGAAGAAATAACATTTTATCCGCCGGGAATTCCGCTCCTTATGCCGGGCGAAAAAATATCCGCGCAGGTTATCGAAATGATTCGACAATCAGGCGGAAAAGTTATCGGAGCCGCTGATAAAACGCTGTCGACAATAAAAGTTGTCAGTCGACGCGAATGAAATCTTTGATTGAAAATTTTTTACCGGGCGGAGCCTTTTGGGCGGGCGTCAATAAATTTTCAGGCGTCTCCTTGCGAACAGGAACTTCTAAATCGTCGAGTGGCTTAAACTCCAAACCGTCGGGCGTCTTCAAAATGACTTCGAGTTTATCGCCGTTGTTTACGGGGTCGGCGAATTCGGCGGGCAATCCGTTTACCTTTATCGTAAAACTCATGCGGCTCTTGGTATCGGGCGGTCTAAAGTTCACGGCAAGGAGTGCGTCGCTCACCATGACGGATTTTTTCTCGTCCTTATCGTAAATAATATCTGCGCCGTCCGTGATAATCGTATTCTCCGTAGCAACTCGCCCGTTGACGCTCAGCAAAATAGTTGTCGTCGTCGGCACAGAATATTCCTTGCCGTTGTAGAGAATTTTAATCGCCGAAGTCTTGCTTTCGTCCTTAACAATCTCGGCAAGCTTAATCGTGTCGTTCGCGATATATTCAATCACGTCGTCGGCATGTGGCAATTCGTTCGTGTCAATGCGCTCGCCGTTGCAGAGAATATCGGGCTTGCAAAGGTAATGCGCCTTCTTGCCGTTCAATGTGTAGTAAATTTTCTTACCCGCAGGAGGATAGCCAGCCAGTCTTAAAATTTCGCCGATAGTCCGCCGCGTCTTTGTATCAACTTCGTCGCCGTCCTGAAGAATTCGTGTCGGCAAGCTGACTTCGCCATTAACCAAAATTTTCGGTTTCACTGAAAAGCTTTTGCCGTTGACAGTTACGCTAAAAGTCGGGTCGATAGCAACTACGTCGTCGATTTTCATTTGCGGAGTAACACCGTCCGCGCCGCGCTCAATTTTTATCTCGCAATTATTTTCAAGCGGCGTTTCCAATGTAGCGGGCTTGTCGTTGATTGTAATTTTGGCGAAAGTCCCCATGCTACCCGCGAAAGATTTTTTCTCGCCGTTCAAAGAAATCATTACGCCGAGTCCGGGTTTGCCGTTGAATTTTTTATAATCAATGCCCGCGCTTAAAATAGCGTCGCCGATTGTCAAGTCGCGGAAGTGGAAAAGATTGACTTCCTGCCCGTTAATCTTGACGTTAAAGAAATGGAACGTGTCAATCGAGGCGACTTTTAAAATCCCAAGCGGCGTTGCGGCATCGGGCGACTGCAGAGCTTGCGGGATATTTTTTATGCCTTGAACTCTATCGGGCTTGCGAATTGCGACGCGGTCAGCTGGCATATTCAGAGCCTCGCCGACAAATTTATTCAAGTTCGGAGATAAAGCTCCGCCGCCGACTAATAACAAGGCTTGAGGCGGCTCGTTGCCGTTAAGTTCGAGAATAGTTTTGGCAATTTCGTTGGCAATGTGCGCGACGTTTTCAGCAATCGGATTGAGAATTTCTTCCGCTGTAAGGTCGTAACTGCGTCCGAGTATGTCGTTAAAAGTTGCGCCTTCGCCGTTAGTTGCCTTGCGCTTAATTTCTTCGGCAACGTTGAAGTCGAGTAAAAATTTTTGCGAAATGGCTTCGGTAACTTCGTCGCCCGCGAGCGGAACCATACCATAGGCGATAACTGAACCATTTTTAGTTATGGCAACGTCGGAGGTGCCCGCGCCGATGTCGACAAGCGCGATATTCAAATGACGCATTGACGGCGGAACTAAAACGCTGATTGCGGCGATAGGCTCAAGGGTTAAAGCGCGAACGTCGAGGCTTGCATAATTCAGCGCGATTTGCATAGAATCTACTACTTGACGCGGAAGAAAAGTTGCGATAACTTTTGCTCTGGCGACTTTGCCGCGTTGTCCGACCAAGCTTTTCAACTTGATACCGTCAAGCTCGTAGTAGATAATGCTGAAACCAACGCAATAATAAATTTTGGCGTCGATTTTTTTCTCGGTGGTAAGTTGCGACTGCGCGAGCTGAACGGCGGAGAAATTTAAACTGCTCTGAATTTCTTCGGTGACAACGCCGTTGACTTCGATAGTAACTTCGCCCGTCATAGTGTAGAGGGCGCGACCTGCCGCCGCGATTGCCGCGCTTTTGAGTTCGCCGACTTTGTCCGACAGATAATTTTTAACGCGGATAATAACTTCGGCGACTTGGGGCACGTCGTGAATTTGTCCGTCGAGCATGGCGCGGCTGGTATGTTCGAGGCGGTGAGTTGCGATGACGTTCATTTGTCCGTCGTCGTCCTGTTCGGCGACAATTCCTATAACACTTCGCGTGCCGATGTCGAGCGCAAAAATTTTCTCACGCCCGTCGTCCTTATAACTGATTTTTTTCCGTCTGCGTTTTGGCTTCGGAACGGTCTCTGAAATTTTTTCACTCATGGAATTTTCTCCTTGTCGTTAAAGGTTATTGTATTTATTTCGCGAATTAAAAGGATTATCCCTTCAAAGACAATGAGAAATTAGGAATGAGGAATGAGAAATGGAAATCCAATTCCTAATTCCTAATTGCACATTTCTAATTAATGAAGTGGAGGTGTTTATATTGACGGGCAACAGAGAAGTTATCACGGGCGGCGATTTTAAACGCATGGTCGCGGGCGCGTACAGTGAATTTCTTTTGGAATACGAAAACATAAACGGGCTGAAAGGAGCGGGCACATTGCCGGGCACTCACATTTTACGGACGATGGGTGCGGCGGTCATGCCTCTTGCCGACGCTAAAGATGACAGCATAGGCGGTTTAGCTCGACGTGTTTCGACTGCGGCGGTTTTCGGAGCCAGAGGAAATGCGGGCGTCGTCTTAGCGCAAATGTTTCGCGGAATAAGTGCAGGACTTGCGGGCAAATACGACGCGACAGGCTCGGAATTCGGCAAGGCGTTTCAATACGGAATTTTATACGCGCAGAGAGTAATTCCCGAAGAACCTGAGCGACCGTTTATCACAGTGGCAAAGGCGGTTGCAAAGGGAGCTTATCACGCGGTGCGCGACGGAATGCCGATTGTAGAAATTTTATTGAAGGCGATACAGACGGGCGAAGAATCCGTTAAGCAGTTGAATCTTTCGGAGGCGGGCGCGAGTATCATGTTAAGTTTTCTGCGCGGCTGTCTTAAAGGTTTAGACGGAAATTTTGTATCGCCGGCGGTAAGTCTTTCGTTAGGTTTGGGAATTCATAAGAACATGCCCGACCCGCGCAATGATTTAGTTCGTCCGTATTGCATAAGGTTGCGCGTTAAAAATTCAAAGGCGAGCTTACCCGAATTGGAACGGCAAATGCGCGACTTCAGCAGTTTTTCTATCGTCGAGCGTTCGAGCGGCGGGCTTGATATTCATTTACACACAGATCACGTCGGCAAGACTTTAGAACAGGCAATCGGCTGGGGACCTCTCAAGGAAGTTAAAATCGTGAACATGAGCGAGGCACACGCTTTGCCGCAAAGTGATGGGCTTATGAAGGTTGCCGCGCTTGCTGTCGCGAAAGATTCAGTCGAGGCGCAAAAACTTCAAGACGCGGGAGCAACTATTTTGGTATCGGGTAGCGAGGAGTCTTCGCCTTCGTTGTCGGAAATAATCGGGGCGGCGCATTCGGATTTAGCGTCTAATTATGTACTGGTTGCGTCGAGTCCCGACTATCGCTTGGTATTCAAACAAGCAAAGAGACTTTTAGGCGGGCGCGTCGAATTGGTATTGGCTGACAACTTCGAGAACACGATAACTGCACTGAAAAAATTTTCTCCGAGCTTATCGGCTTTGGAGAACGCAAAAATTATGACACAATTTTAAGGAGGTTATTTATCTGTGACAAATCTTAATCATCTTTACAACAAGGAAGTCGCAGAGACATTTTTTGATGTAAATTATTTCGTTGACAAAAAATTGGGTTTTCAAGTCATCGAAAATGGCGTGATTCTTCCGCACAAAGACGTATTTGTCAACGGAACATGGACATGGGGCTCAGGCGGAATTGTTGATAACAACGGAACCTTCGTAAAAGGTAGTTCTGCCAAAAGCGATGTCGGTAAAGCTTATGTTCCTCAGCAACCAATTCAATATCGCAATGAAACTGTTGTTTATCTAGGATTGTTTTATCATGTTTGGGGGCATGTTATAACTGACAATATTCGCCGCTTGTGGTTTTTGAAGAGTGCGGATTTCAAGAGTGAATTTAAGGATTGCCCGCTTGTTTACGTTCATTGGGAAGAAAAACCGCTTGAAAAGCAACAAAATTTTAAACGTTTGCTAGAGATTTTGGAAATCAATTTTGAAAATCTTCAGGCTATTGAACAACCAACTCGCTTTGATAAAATCATCTTGCCAGATGAATCCCTTTTAGTGGACAAAAATTATAAATTTACGATCGAATATCAAGAAACGGTTGAACAAGTCAGGCATTTTTCTTTAAAAAATCGATTGACGATTCCAGATAAGAAAATTTATTATCTGCATGGTATGAGGAATCAAGTCGGGGAAGAACGGCTCGCGGAATACTTTAATTCAAAGGGTTATGAAATTGTTCGACCTGAAAAATTGACCTTAGACGAGCAACTTAATCTACTGATAAACTGTAAAAGTTTTGCGTCAACTATAGGATCCACTTCGCACAATGCAATTTTCTTGCGCGATGCGGTAGAGGCAATTTTCATTCCACGCTTTATTAATCGATTTACTGGTTATCAAGGCATGATTAATCAAATCCATTCGCTTAATACCTGTTATATTGATTCCACGATGTCGATTTTCGCAACTTGGACTGATTTTTCTTTATACATAATCAGCAAACAATTAAAAGACTTTTTCGGAGACAAATTCGATGGCTATGATAAAGAAGACTTCAGAGCTTTTCTGGAATATGTAAAAATGTCAATGAGCAAAGGTACTGGAATTAATTCTGGTGTAAAAAAAGCTTATGGTGCTACCCTTAAAGATTTTATGGAACAGCTCAAACATCACGAAGATTTAATTTCTTCTTGCAACATGCCGCCGCGTTGGGAGCAATTTCAACCGACGCTGACTTATCAAACGCATATTCATACTAAGGGATGGGAGGCATGGCAATTCGAGGAGCAAATCAGCGGCTTTACAGAGGATAAACTCGACATTCAAGCTATTAAGGTAAATTTTCCGAATCACAAAATTTATTATTCGGTTTATTACAGCGACGCAGAGGGCTGGTCAGAGGAAGTCAAAAACGGTGAACAAGCTGGCACGACTGGCAAAGGCAAATCGATTTATGGCATAAGAATTCGGCTCGATGAATCAGGCTCAAAACAATTAGACATATTATATCGCGTTCACAAATTTGACGGTGAATGGACGGCTTGGGCTAAAAACGGCGAAGTTATTTATTCTAACGGCGTAAAACTTAACGCGATTCAGATAAAATTGGAACCTAAAACTTAAAAGGATGTGATTCAATGCTTGAAGACAGAAAGGCGGAGCTGACTGCTCTGCGCGACAAATTGAACGAAATGGGGAATTCACTTTGACATTGCCCGCAAGGAAGAGAAAATCGCTGAGCTTGAATATAAAATGGGCGAGCCGACTTTTTGGGATAATCCCGACACCGCGCAGAAGATAACGCAGGAATTAAACGACGTTAAATCGGGCATTGAAACCTACAAAAATCTTTTGGCGAAGTTTGACGACGCGCAGATTCTCTTGGAACTGGCAATGGAAGAACAAGACGATTCGCAAGAGTCGGATATTGCGGCGGAAATTTCGGCGATACAAGGCGGCTTAGAAAATCTTCGCTTGGAAATTATGTTGAGCGAGCCTTACGACGCCAACAACGCGATTTTGACTTTACACGCGGGCGCGGGCGGCACCGAAGCGCAAGACTGGACGCAAATGCTTTTAAGAATGTATGTACGTTGGGCGGAGCGTCATGGCTTTACGGTTGAGACGGTTGACTTGTTGCCGGGCGACGAGGCGGGCGTTAAATCGGCGTCGCTGTTTATCAAGGGGCATAATGCTTACGGCTATTTGAAGTCGGAAAAGGGGATTCACAGGCTGGTTAGGATTTCGCCTTTCGATTCAAATGCGCGGCGTCATACGTCGTTCAGTGCTTGCGACATAATGCCCGAAATCGATGACGCGGTTGAAGTTGATATAAACATGGCGGACGTTCGCGTTGACACTTACAGGGCGAGCGGCGCGGGCGGTCAGCACATTAATAAAACGTCGTCAGCTGTTCGCATGACGCATATTCCGACGGGCATTGTTGTTCAATGTCAAAATGAGCGTTCGCAAATTCAAAACCGCGAGCGTTGCTTAAAAATGCTCCGTGCCAAACTTTTTGAGCTTGAGCTTGAGAAAAAGGAAGAAGAAATCGCAGGGCTTGAGGGCGACTTGAAGAAAATCGAATGGGGCAGTCAGATTCGCTCCTATGTTTTTCAGCCGTATAAATTGGTTAAGGACTTGCGCACGGGCGAGGAAACTGGCAATGTTCAAGCGGTTATGGACGGCGAAATTGATCCGTTTATTCGCGCCTACCTTGCCGCCAAAGCCAATGTTAAAATTTAAGCTTTAAGGTGTAAGCTGTAAGCTTTAAGGGAGAATTCTCAAAGCTCAAAGCTCTAAGCTTAAAGCTCAAACGAGGTATCGATATGAAAAAATTTTTAGCCTTTATCGTCGTCTTGCTGATAGCCGCCGGAGCGTTTGTTCAATTCGCCGTGCCAAAAGCTTTGACAAATTATCTTAAAGAAAAAGTCAAGGATTCAACCACCGCGCAGGAAGTCACTTTGACGCTTGACTCCTTGCCGAACGCCAAAATCGCGCTGGGTTATATCGACACCCTTCACTGTACAGCCGCCGACGCGACAATCGGCGAACTCAATTTGAAAAAGGCGCAACTCGACGGCTCGGCGATTCACATTGACGTTAAGGAACTCTTATTTCCGACTGACGGCTTAACACGCGACGAACGTACTGAGCGCGTTTTAAGGCACGCAAACAAATTAGAACTTAGCGGCGTCATCACGGAAGAAGGTTTGAAAAATTTCCTTACACAAAAAATCGGCGACCAATTAAGGAGTCCGCAAGTTACCATGACGCCCGAAGGAATTTCTGCGGAAGGCAAAGTTAAAATTCTCGGACGCGAAGCCGACGTTCAAATCGGTGGACAGATTGTTGCTCGTGACGGCGACCTTTATTTCCAAATGAATCATATTAACCTTGAAAACGCCATTTTGCGCCGCGTCAATCTCGATAAATTTTTGGGCGACTTCAATTTAACGGAACGGGTAAAGTTGCCGTTCGGTATGCAGTTCAGAGATGTTGAATTGCGTCAAGGCGAGGCGTTCGTTAAGGCGACGAAAAATAATTAGGAATTAGAAATGCGCAATGCGTAATGAATTGAGAATTTACAATGAAAAAATTTACTTATAACAGGGTGCTCGTGCTGATAATCTGCATGGGACTTTTCGCCGCGCTGATTATTGCGGGGCAAAGATATTTTGTCGAATCGGAAAATATGCAAGTCGATTTGGCGGTTGACTATCAAAGCGTCGCCGACCTTGCCGATCGCGAGGGCTTAGATATTTACGACGTTTTAAAAATGACTAAAGAGGCGGGCATAACTTCACTGGCGATTTATGATTCGAGTTTGGAGAAATTGGCTCGCGCAGGGAAAATTTTCACGTTAGCGGGCAGTGACATTTTAGGGAATTATCAATGCGGCACTTTGACGAATGAACTTTGGCGGCAGACGATTGAATTTGGACTTGTTGAACCGAACAGAGTTTATATTATCGGCGGCGACCTTGACAGCTACTACGATACAAAAGAGGCTTTATATCAGCGGCTGGGCGAGGAGCGCGTTAAAATTTTTTCTGTCGGCGGCATTGAGGTTATCGAAGTCAAGGCGCAATTTGGGGAGCTTATGAAAATGCCGCTCGGTTTGCCCCGCGACGAAATGAATAAAGCTCGCGCCGCAGGTTTTACGATACTTGCCCGCCCGATGAATTTCAGAAAGTGTTCGGCAGAAAACGTGCAATTTTTCTTTGAAAGGACGGAACATTATCCGATTTCGGAGATTGTCTTTGACGGCCCGGAAGTTTTAGGCGCGTCGAATTTTCTTGACTTAACAGCGGCAAATATGACGCGGCGGAAAATTACTTTTGGCGTGATTGAACACTTTACCCAGCTGAAATTTTATCCGCAGTTAGGAATGGAGTATCTCGCGCAGAAAATCGGCAAAAATCATGTGGCGCGGCTCTACGCGATTCCTAAAGATGAACAGCCCAAGCTTGAAATGTCGGCGGCGATTAATCGTTGGTCGACGACGGACAGGGAACGCAATATCCGAATCAATCTCCTGCGCATTTACGAAAAGAGCGAGCACGAAAAGACTTTGCTTGAAACTAATATGGATTATTTTCGCGGCGTTCATGACGTTTTGGCGAAGGACGGTTTTACATTCGGGAAGGCGAGCACCTTTGAAAATTATTATCCGAACGTAATTTTGCGTGCCCTCGTGATAGTCGGCGTGGTGGCGGCGGGCGTCTTGTACTTATCCTTAGTCTCGCGCAGGCTTAACCGAAATAGAAAATTACAGTTGCAAATCTTTGCAATTTTGGCGATAATAGCGGCGTTGCCAATTCTAATAGACGCAGGCGGTAAAGTCAGAATTTTAGCGGCATTCTTGAGCGCGAATTTATTCCCTGCGTTGGCGATAATCTGGCAGCTCGACTTACTCCGCGTGATTCAATACAAAGTCCGCATACAAAATCGGACTGCGCGGCTTAAAGAAAAATTATCGACGTTCCAAATCGTATGGATTTCGGGGTTCGCGCTGTTGGTGACGGGTTTGCTGTCGATGACGGGCGCGGCGTATTTATCGGGCGCGTTGTCGGACGTGTCGTATTTCTTGGAGTTTGAAATTTTTCGCGGTATAAAATTAACGTTTATCTTGCCGCTGATTTTGGTAGCTGTAGCGTTCCTGCAACGGTTCAATATAGTCGACGAAGTAAGAAAGAACGTCCCAGCAACTCAGCAAATAAAAGAACTTTTGGACAAGTCCGTTAGCGTGAAACTTTTCTTAGTGTTAATGATAATCTTGGGTGGATTCGTAGTTTTGATTGCGAGAAGCGGACATACTTCGGGAATGCCGGTTTCGGGCTTTGAAATAAAAATTCGTGCATTGCTCGAACAAATTTTTTATGCGCGACCTCGCACGAAAGAAATTTTCTTTGGACACCCTGCATTTATGTTAGCGTTCGCCGCCTTCCTGAAAAAGTTCCCGAAGATGATTTGCTTTGTATTAGTTATGGCGGGGACAATCGGTCAAAGCTCGATGGTTGAAACTTTTGCACACATGCGCACGCCGATTTTTATGTCGTTAATGCGCGGGCTTGACGGCTTAATTCCGGGCGCGATAATCGGCGCGGTGTTAATAATCTGCTTACAATTTGTCTTGAATAAAATTTATGTTAAGGAGTGATTTTGTGATTCATGTTTGCTTGACGCTTCGCGACGAAACGGGGCGATATTCAAAATTTGCGGGTACGACTTTGCTTTCTATCTTTGAAAATATCTCAAAGTCTGTCCCCGCGATTACTGTACACCTTCTGCACGACAACACCTTGACGCCCGATAACCGCGATAAATTTTCTTACCTTGCAGGACGTTACGGGCAAATTATTAACTTTTACAATGTCGAGGAACTCTGCGCGGATAAGCTTGAGGAGGTAAAAAATCTTTTTCCGAAAATCGACAAGGCGCAGTTTAACAGCGAGCTTTTTTATAAATTCCTTATCCCGCAACTTTTGTCCGAAGATGTCAGCAAGGCGATTTATCTTGACACGAACACCGTCGTAAATCTTGACATAAACGAACTTTGGCGCGTCGAGCTTGGCGAGAAAATTCTCGGTGTTGTTCCCGCGCTTTCAATTGGCACCGACATTCACATTCAAAGCAAATTGGTTACGGACGGTTTTGTTAAGGCGGAAGATTATTTCACTTCGGGCGTCATGTTGATGAACTTGCGACTTTTGCGCACCAAAGAAGAGGCGATAAAGGCGGGCATGAATTTTATCAGCGAACACAACTGGCGTAGTTCTTTAGATCAAAATATTTTGAACTATTGCTTTGCGTTGCAGACATTGAAGTTGCCGAATCAGTTCAATCAATTTGTAAGGTGGGCGCGTCGGAACAGGGAGCCATTGTCGAAAAAGATTTACAGCTACACTGGCGACACGCTTCAGCTTGAGATAAACGAGCCGTTCAATCGCTTGTGGCTGGAATATTTTGGTAAGACTACTTGGTTCAGTGTAGAGGCAATGTACAGGATTTACATGAACTTCTTGCAAAACTATGGCAAACTCAACGACAAAATGAAAACTTCGATGAGAAATGTTTCGGCATTTGTGAGCGGCAAAACTCGCGCCTTCTTCACTCTGCAACAAAATGTTCAAGTGACAAAGGATTTCTTTTCAATACGCGCTGACGAAGACATAATTATTGCTGGCGAAAAAGACTCGATGAAAAATTTGCTTGACGCAATGAAACAGGCGGCAGGTAAGAAAATTTTCATCATTCTGATTCCGAAATTCCCGTTTGAAATATTGATTAAGGCAGGCTTTACATTCGGCAAAGATTTTCTGAACGGCATGGAATTTTTATCAGAGCCAAATAAATTGCCGGTTTTGAATTCTCATCGTTTCCTTGAAACCGTCTAAAACAAAAGGAGAAATTTTGATGATTCATGTCTGCTTTGGGCTTTACGACAAGACGGGTCGATACGCGAAATTCACAGGCACGGCAATGCTTTCGCTTTTTGAAAATACAAATGCTCTGCCGCAGTCAATCACAGTACACATTCTGCACGACAACACTTTGACGCCCGATAACCGCGACAAATTCATTTATCTCGCGGGGCAATACAATCAGCTTGTTAAATTTTACAATGTTGAGAAACTCTGCACGGAAAAAATTCAAGATTTTTTGAAAAAAATTCCTGCGATAAAAGATTCAAATTTCAGTATCGGCACAATGTATCGTTTATTGATTCCCTACGTTCTTCCCACCGACATTGAAAAAATTATTTATCTCGACTCAGATATTGTCGTCAACACCAACATAAAGCAACTTTGGCAGATTGAACTAGGAGATAAAATTCTTGCCGCCGTTTCGGAACAAGTTTGCGGCACAAAAATCGAAATTTTATTTTTGTGCACTAGCGGTCTTATAAAATCCGAAGATTATTTTAATGCCGGTGTAATGATGATAAATCTAAAATCTTTCCGCGAGTACGAAAAAAATATTGAGGAAGGCATCGCTTTTTATTCAAAACATCCGCAATGTTTCTGTCTTGATCAAGACATCTTGAATTATTGTTTTCATAAAAAGTGGCTGAAACTCCCTCCTGATTTTAATGTATTCGTGATACATGCTCGCAAAAGGAAAGAAGCTTTCGGGAAAAAAATTTATCATTACGCGGGCACTTCAAATACCTTTACTTTAGGAATAAGAGATGACTTTTATCGACTATGGATGAATTCCTTCATGAGGACGCCGTTTTTTGATGAAGAGACAATCGGCAACCTTTACGACAGTTTTGAGCAAATTTACTTTAGCTTGAAGAAATCAATGATAAATCTTTCGCTGATAATGAGTAACAAAACGCGGGTCTTTTTTACCGCGCCGCAGAACGTTGAGGAAATAAAAAAAATCTTTTTGATACAAGACGACGAAGAAATAATTATCGCCGAGAATAACGAGGCATTACAAAAACTAATCGATGCCATGAAAAAAGCTCGCGGTAAAAAAATTTTCTTTATACTGTTCCCGAAATTCCCGTTCAAAGTTTTGATTCAAGAAGGCTTTTCTTTCGGCAAAGATTTTCTGAACGGTTTTGAATTTTTATCGAAAGCTCAAGGCGTGACGCTCAATTCTTATTCACTGGTTCAAGCTATGTAAAGGGGAAATATTAATGATTCATGTCTGCTTCGGGCTTTACGACAAGACGGGGCGATACGCGAAATTCACGGGCACGGCAATTCTTTCGCTTTTTGAAAATACAAATGCTCTGCCGCAGTCAATCACGGTGCACATTCTGCACGACAACACCTTGACGCCCGATAACCGCGACAAATTCATTTATCTCGCGGGGCAATATAATCAGCTCGTTAAATTTTACAATGTTGAGGAACTCTGCGCGGATAAGATTAAAGAAATGGTCGAATTGATTCCGAATTTAAAGATAGCTTGGTCTTCAATAGCTACGATATATCGATTTTTGATTCCGAGACTTCTTCCAAAAGAAATAGAAAAAATCATTTACCTTGACTCTGATATTATTGTCAATCTCGACATAAAAGAACTTTGGCAGGTTGAGCTTGATGATAAGATTTTTGGCGTTATACCCGAAATTATCAACGGAGAAATCACGGAGAAAAAATTTAATTTGTGTAGTAGCAAGTTGGTAAAACCTGAAGATTATTTTAATGCTGGAGTATTACTTATCAATTTAAACCTTTTTAAAAAGGAAGAGCAAAATATTATATCTGGCTTTCGCTTTATTGCCGAAAATCCTCAATATGCGATCTTTCTTGATCAAGATGTCTTAAATTATTGTTTTGCGCAAAGGACATTGCATTTGCCGTCTAAGTTTAATCGTTTTATAAGGTGGGCGCGTTGGCAGAAAGAATATGAGATAGGTCGGAAAATTTATCATTACACTGGTACAAACGCAATCATTAGTTTTTCACTTGATATGAATGACCCGTTTAATCGACTTTGGATGAAATATTTTATAAAGACTCCGTGGTTTGACGAAACAACAATGGGGCGACTTTACACGGGCTTTCGGCAAGTTCATGTTGAATTGAAAAATGCAATGGCAAATATCTCGGCGGTAATGAGTGGCAAAACGCGAGCCTTCTTTACCTTACCGCAAAATGTCGAGGCGATAAAGAAAACTTTTTCGATTCGCAACGACGAATTAATTATCCGCGCTGAAGGCGATGCTCCTCTTAAAAAACTAATTGCCGAAATGAAAAAAGCGCACGGCAAAAAAGTCTTTTTTATTCTGTTACCGAATTTCCCTTTTAATGTACTGATAAAAGCCGGTTTCGCTTTTGGCAAAGATTTTCTGAACGGTATAGAATTTTTGTCGGACGCAAACGGCGTGCAACTGAATTCTTATCCGCTGATTCAAGCGATGTAAAGAAATTAATTCCCGCGCAGAGTTCTGCAGGAAAAAAGCGGGATTGCGTAGAAATTGCCCGTTGAAAAAGTATTGTTTAAACAAAGCTCAAGATTATAGGTGGTAATTTTATGATTCATGTTTGTTTTTGTTTCCATGATAAGAAAGGTCGTTACGCTAAGTTCGTAGGTACGGCAATGTTCTCGATCTTTAAAAATACCAACTCAGAAGTCACGGTACATCTTCTTCATGACAATACGTTGACCCAAGAGAATCGTGATAAATTTCTTGAGCTTACTGATCATTACTATCATAAAGTAAAGTTTTACAATGTCGCAGAAATTTGTTCTGAAAAACTCACGGAATATTTAAATTTAGTTCCTTCCATAAAAACAGATGAAAGAGTCGGTATAGGTGCATTCTTCAGATTGCTTATTCCGAAAGTTCTTCCTTCCGATATTGAAAAATGCATTTACCTTGACGCAGATATTATTGTTAATCTTGACATAAATGATCTTTGGCAAATTGAACTTGGCGATAAACCGCTCGGCGTAGTTCCTGAATGTTTTCAATCAGAAGATAGAGAGAATTTTATTGCTAGATCTATGGAAAATGCTATTAAAGTATATGCAGATGGTTTCATAAATGCCGAAGATTATTTCAATTCTGGTGTCTTACTCATAAATCTCAAAGTTATCGGCAATGAAGAAGATAAAATTATTGAGGGACTAAAATTTAGAAACGAACATCCAGAATATGGTTTTTATGATCAAGAAGTTTTAAATTATTCTTATGCCTCACGTGCTTTAAAACTGCCAGTAAAATTCAATAGATTTGTAATGTCTGCTCGTTTCGATAAAGAATATTTTTTAGAGAAAAAGATTTACCATTACGCAGGAAATCGAGATGGTTTTGGTCTTAACATGAACGACCCATTTAACAAACTGTGGATGGATTATTTTGTCAAAACACCATGGTTTAACGCAAGTACAATTGATAACTTATATGAATATATTTTAAAACAGAGTGAAGATTACTTAGCTCAAATGAAAAAGTTTTCTGCAACACTCTCAGGTAAGACTCGTACATTCATTGTTAATTGGGAAAGTTTAGAACGTATCAAAAAAGAATTTTTCGTTCGAGACGATGAGGAAATTATTGTTGTCGCGGAAGACTCTTTAAATCAAAATCTTATTGACAAAATAAAATCCGAATGTGAGAAAAAAGTTTTCTTTGGCTTTGTATCTGGTTTTCCAGAAGTTTTAAAAGAAGAAGGATTACTCGAAGGCGAAGATTTCTTTAACGGCTTTTTATTTTTCCCTGACGTATGGCGTTATTTTAAACTTGAAGATGGTTATCAAATTATTAAAGAAATGTAAGGAGTAATTTTATGATTCATGTTTGCTTTGCTCAATACGACGGAACGGGACACTATTCCAAGTTTACTGGCACGGCAATGCTTTCGCTCTTTGAAAATCACTTTGTCTCCCCCTCTCTTCCGTCTATAACGATTCATCTTCTTCATGACAATACATTGTCCGATGAAAATCGTGATAAATTTATTTATCTTGCGGGAAAGTATAATCAGCTCGTAAACTTTTACAACGTTGATGAACTTTGTGCAGATAAAATTTCTGAAATAAAGGAACTTTTTCCTACTGCCGCCAAAACTCGTTATTCGATAGGCATGTTTTATCGTTTCTTCATTCCGCAACTCCTTCCAAAGGAAATTAAAAAGGCAATCTATCTTGATTCGGACACAATAATCCATCTTGATATAAGTGAGATGTGGAAAATAGATCTTGCTGACAAACCTCTCGGAGCGATTAACGAAGTAAACATAACCTCAAATCCTTTACAATCTTTCGCGGATAAATTTTTGGTAAAGAATGCTTTAGTCGACTGTGCAAATTATTTTAACTCTGGTGTGCTTATGATGAACTTAGATTATTGGCGCAATAATAAAGAATTCGTAATGACTGGCTTTAAATTTGTAAGTGAACATCCCGAAATGACTTACATTGATCAAGATATCTTAAACTACCTTTTCTCTGAAAATCATGTTAGTCTCTCTGTAAAATTTGACACCTTTATCGACAAGGCAAGAACAACACATGAAATTCGTCCTGCCATATATCATTACTTCGGTGACACTTTACAATTGAATATAGACGACCCGTTTAACCGTTTATGGATGGATTATTTTACTAAAACGCCTTGGTTCGGCATTGATACAATCCATAACTTTAAAAATTATATTTTGAAATTCGGCGGCGTCTTTTTGGAACAAATGTTAAAACTCTCGTTGATAATGTCAGGCAAAACTCGTGCTTTTATAGTTTCTACAGAGCATTTAGAACAGGTCAAGAAAAAATTTCTAGTTCAAAATAACGAGGAATTTATCGTCTTAAAGAAAAATGTTATGAGTCAAAAACTGATTGACAAAATAAAAGCTGAGCGTGGGAAAAAAGTTTTTTTTGGCTTTGTATCCGATTTTCCAGAAGTTTTGAAGAAGGCAGGATTAATTGAAGGCGAAGATTTCTTTAACGGCTTTTTATTTTTCCCTGATGTATGGTATCAATTCAGTTTTGGAAACGGTTATCGAATAATTAAAGAATTATGAAGGAGTGATTTTATGATTCATGTTTGTTTTGCACTTCATGACGCGACAGGACGCTACTCCAAGTTTACTGGTACAGCAATGCTTTCGCTTTTTGAAAATTATTTTACCCCCCCCCCAACGCAATTACAATTCACATTCTTCACGACAACACGTTGACGAGTAACAATCGCGATAAATTCATTTACCTTGCGGGACAATATAATCAGCTCGTAAACTTTTACAACGTTGAGAAGCTTTGTCCAGATAAAATTTCTGAAGTAAAGCAACTCTTTCCCACCGCCGAAAAAACTCGTTTTACTATAGCAATGTTTTATCGTTTCTTTATTCCGCGTGTTCTCCCTTCAAGCATCGAAAGAGCAATTTATTTGGATTCAGATACAATCGTTAATCTTGACATAAGCGAATTATGGAAAACCAATCTTGACAACAAGCCGCTCGGAGCCATTGCCGAACTTTATATAGAAAAAGATCCTCTGACAGCTGCCTCAAAAAAATATCTTATAAGAAATAATTTAGTTGCTTATGAGGATTATTTCAACTCTGGAGTATTGTTAATGGATTTGGATTACTTTAGACAGAATGAAGACCTCTTGTTGAACGGGTTAAAATTTTTAAGCTTGCACCCTGAAATGGGTTCTCCCGATCAAGACGTTTTGAACTATCTTTTCTCGAAAAATTATGTAAAGCTCTCCGAAAAATTCGATGTCTTCATTGATAAGGCAAGAATAAATCCTCAAATTCGTCCCGCGATTTATCATTACTTCGATGACACTCTGCAACTGAATATGGACGACCCGTTTAATCGTCTGTGGATGGATTACTTCATCAAGACGCCTTGGTTTGATTCAAACGCCTTGGGCAACATTTACAAGACCATAAAAAAATTCAACAGAGCTCGCGAAGATTCACTGATACCTTTTTCCGTAAGTCTTTCTGAAGCGACGGCAGGCAAGGCACGTGTCATTGTAGTCAATAAGAAGTCAAATAAAGATTGGATAAAGAAAACTTATGCTCTCAAGGAAGACGAGGGAATTTTCACATATGAAGATGAGAACTCTATTCAAGAATTAATCGACGAAATGAATGACTCTCGCGATAAAAAAATATTTTTCATCAGACAGACAGGACTTATTGAGTCTTTAAAAAAAGCGGGTTTCGTTGAAGGAAAAGATTTTATTTATCATTGGACTTTCTTTTGTCCACATTTGATTACAAACAAAGATATTTTTACGATTATCAAAGAAATGTAAAGAAATTAATCCCCGCGCAGAGTTCTGCAGGGGATTTTTTATCGAAAAATTTTTCTGAAATTTTAGGCAGGAAAAAGCGGGATTGCGTAGAAATGCCTTGCTAAAGAAGCCTTGCTTCGGAAATGTTGGAGTATGTATTTCGTTCAGGGGGGATTATTCTATGAGAAAGACAGAGTGCTTGGCAATGATCTTGGCCGGCGGGCAGGGTAGCCGCCTTAAGGCCTTAACGAAAACCGTTGCGAAGCCGGCAGTACCGTTCGGCGGAAAGTATCGCATTATCGACTTCCCGCTTTCTAATTGCGCAAATTCGGGCATTGAAAAAGTTGGCGTGCTCACTCAGTATAAGCCGCTCGAACTTCATAACTATCTCGGAAGCGGTAGTTCGTGGGATCTCGACCGCACGGGCGGCGGCGTATTCATTCTTCCTCCTTACGCTCGCGAAAAGGGCGCAGACTGGTATCGCGGCACGGCGGACGCTATCTATCAGAACCTTAACTTCATCGACCTCGCCGATCCCGACTACGTGTTGATTCTCTCCGGCGACCATATCTACACGATGGATTATTCTTGGATGCTCAAGGCTCACAAGATGAATAATGCTGACGTTACTATCGGCGTATTTGAAGTTCCGTGGGAAGAGGCTCCGCGTTTCGGTATCATGGTCACCGATAAGGAAACCGGTCGCATTACCGAATTCCAAGAAAAACCCAAAGAACCCAAATCCAACCTCGCCTCGATGGGCATTTACATTTTCTCGAAACCCTTCCTTAAAAAGTATCTCGAAGAAGACGGCGTAAAAGAAGATTCGACGCATGACTTCGGTAACGACCTTATTCCGAAAATGCTCGCCGATAACGCCCGCATGTTCTCCTACGCTTTTGAGGGCTATTGGAAAGATGTCGGAACTATCGAAAGTCTCTGGCAGGCAAATATGGATCTTCTCCAAGATCAGCCGCCCTTCGACCTCAAAGGCGATCAAAAAGTCTTCTCGTCCAATCCGTCGCTCCCGCCCCATTTCGTAGGTCCTTATGCTTCCGTTAAACAGTCTATGATTAACGAAGGCGCGAAGATTGAAGGCGAAGTTGACAAATGCGTTATCTTCCAAGACGTTCGTGTCGGCAAAGCCGCGAAAGTTACCAACTCGGTTATTCTTCCGTCTGCTGTTATCGAAGAAGGCGCGGTCGTTGATTATGCGATTATCGCTCAAGACGTTGTTATTAAAGCGGGCGCAAGAGTTCAAGGCAAACTGGGCGAAGTTGCACTTATCGAGGAAGGTGCCGTCGTCAATCCTTAATTAGGGAAATAGGGAATTAGGGAATTAGGTTAATGGTATTTTTACTACTTCCCTACTAACCTACTAACCTGCTAACCTAAATTCGGAGGTGCTTAGAATTGAAACAAGTAGTGGGGATAATAAATCTTCAGGAAGGCAACAGTCTGATTAGAGAATTGGCGGCAACTCGTGCGGTTGAGGCTCTGCCGTTCGCGGGACGTTATCGCCTCGTTGACTTTGCAATTTCCAACATGGTTAATTCGGGAATTAGCGCAGTAGGTCTTCTTCTTCCCGATTTCTCTCGCGCAGTGCTCGACCACATTCGTTCCGGTAAAGACTGGGATTTGGCTCGTCGTCGTGACGGCTTGACCTATTTGCCGGCGGCTCTTCCCGACAACGATTCGCGTAAAGGCGATTTGAAAGACATTTATGCCAACCTTGACTTCGCAGAACTCAGCGGCAAACAATACGTCCTCTTGACCAATGCTAGCTACATTTACAACATTGACTTTGAAAACGTTTTGGAATTCCATAAAAAGAGTACTGCGGATATTACGATGGTTTATACCAAAGCCCAATCGGATCGTCAGGGCAAAAGCGTCGTTATCCAAACCAGCACTAACGGCATTGTCACCGACCTCGCCGAAGTTCCCGCAATCAAAGAAGGACAAAAAGACGTTATGGGCGCATATCTTATGCCTGTTCCGACGTTTGCATATCTCGTTCGTTCGACCTATGAGCGCGGCGGTCAAGACTTCCTCCTCGACGCTTTGATTCGTCATGCCGAAGAGTTCAAAATCAGCGCGTATAAACATGATGGCTACGTTGCCCATATCAATTCGACTATGGAATACTACGAAGCCAACCGCGATTGCCTCAAGCCCGAAGTTTGGGAAGAACTCTTCATGAACAACGAACGCCCGATCTTCACGAAGGTTAAAGACGAAGTTCCCGTTCAGTATAAAGAGACTTCTAACGTTAAAAATTCGCTCGTCGCCAATGGTTGCGAAATTCGCGGCACTGTCGAAAACAGTATTCTTTTCCGCGGAGTCACTGTCGGCAAAGGCGCAGTCGTTAAAGATTCTATTCTTATGCAACGTTGCGACGTTCAGGACGGAGCAAGAGTCGAAGCCGTTATCTGCGATAAAAACGTCATCATCACCAAAAATCGCTGGCTCAAAGGCTCCGAAAATTATCCTTATATCGTAACCAAAAACGCAAGAATATAATTAGGGACGAGGGACTAGGAACTAGGAACTAATAACTAAAAACTTCTAGTTCCTACATTCCTAAATCCTAATCCCTAATCAGAAAGCGGCGGATTTTTACCGACGGGAATAACATCCCGAAAGTAAGAATTCGCCCTTTCTATGATTTTCGTTGCCAATCGTTTTTCTGTCTGATAAAATGACAACAGAAACAAAAATTTTTCAAGGAAGAAAAATCACGCAGTAAAAGGAGGAATTCTCTTGGCAAAAGATACAGACAAAAAAATTGCACGAAGTAAGGAGTATGACAAGCTCAAAGAGTCGCTGAAGTCGCGTTTTATCAGCTCGGCGCATATTATGTTCGGGCGCGACATTCACGAATTGCCGATGAACGAAATTTATAAAACGGTCGCGGCAGTCGCCAAGCAGTGGATTTCGGAATACTGGATTAAAACCAACAAAGCCTACATGGACAGGCAGGAAAAGCAAGTTTATTATTTCTCGATTGAATTTTTGATGGGACGACTCCTCAAGTCGAATCTCATTAATCTTGGTATCGACGAAGCTTTCCGCGAAGTCCTTGAAGAACTCGATTTGAACCTTGACGACATCTTTGAGGAAGAACCCGACGCAGGTTTGGGCAACGGTGGTCTCGGACGTTTGGCGGCGTGCTTTATCGATTCAATGGCGGCTCATCGTCTGCCCGGTCACGGTTGCAGTATCCGTTATCAATACGGACTCTTTGAACAGAAAATCATTCAAGGCAACCAAGTCGAAATCCCAGATAACTGGCTCCGCGACGGCTTTGCTTGGGAGTACAGGAAGCCCGATAAGTCTATCAACGTCCTGTTCAACGGCAATGCTTACATGAAGGAGCAACCCGACGGCTCCCTTAAACTCGTTCACGAAAACGCTATGGCGGTTATGGCTGTTCCTTACGACGTGCCGATTGTCGGTTATCACAATAAAACCGTCAACACACTCAGACTTTGGAACGCGGAAGTCAATCGCGACTTTTCCGATTACGGCATGTTGACGCATGAACAAATGCGCCAGAAAAATGAGTATCGCCAATTCGTTGAGAGTATTACCGAATATCTCTACCCCGACGACAGCTCCAACGAAGGTAAACGCATGCGCTTGATTCAGGAATACTTCCTTGTTTCGGCGGGCACTCAAAGCATTATTCGCCACTATGTCCGTTCGGGCGGCAATATTCGCGAACTCGATAATAAAATCGCTATCCATATTAACGATACTCACCCTGCACTTTGCGTCGCCGAACTTATGCGCATTATGGTTGACGAATACGATCTTGAATGGGATGAGGCATGGAAAATTACTCGCGGCGTCGTCGCTTATACTAACCATACCATTATGCCCGAAGCTTTGGAGAAATGGCCCGTCGATATGTTCAAAACTCTCCTGCCGCGCATTTATATGGTTATCGACGAAGTTAATCGCCGTCACCTCGAATATATCAGAGCGCGTTATCCGAATAACGTCGATAAACTCCGCGCTATGTCTATTATCGAAGGCGGCGAAGTCCATATGGCTCGCCTCGCCATTGTCGGCTCCCATTCTGTCAACGGCGTCGCAAGAATTCACAGCGATATTCTTAAATCAACCACTCTGCACGATTTCTACGAATATTGGCCGCGCATGTTCAATAATAAAACTAACGGCATAACTCATCGCCGCTGGCTTATGGGCGCGAATCCCGAATTAGCCGACCTTATCGACAGAACCGTCAGAAGTCGCGTTTGGCACCGTCACCCCGAACAGTTAGATTTGTTCAATGAATCGGTTGATGACAGAAAAGTCCTTAAGGAACTCGACGAAATTAAATTGATTCGCAAAACCGCACTCGCCGATTTCATTAAAAAACATCAAGGCGTTGAACTCGACCCGAATACGATTTTCGACATTCAGGTTAAACGTATCCACTCCTATAAACGCCAACTTATGAACGCGCTCCATATTATTTGGCAGTATGAAAAAATTAAAGCCGACCCCAGCTATAAGCCGCTCCCGACTACTTATCTTTTCGGCGGCAAGGCGGCGGCAGGTTACTACATTGCCAAAGAGACTATTCGCCTTATCAATGCGATTGCCGATAAAGTCAATAACGACCGTTCGATTGATAACCGCTTGAAAGTCGTCTTCATTGAGAATTTCGGCGTATCTATCGGCGAGATTGTCTATCCGGCGGCTGATGTCAGCGAGCAAATTTCTACGGCGTCCAAAGAGGCTTCCGGTACCGGCAATATGAAATTCATGATGAACGGCGCGATAACTCTCGGCACACTCGACGGCGCAAACGTTGAGATTAAAGAGGCTGTCGGCGATGACAATATCGTTATCTTCGGACTCAAGGCGGGCGAAGTTTTGGCTTACTACGAAAACGGAACTTATTCCGCTTGGAACGAATACACCGGCAATCCCAATGCCCGCCTCGTTGTCGATAAGCTCACCGACGGCAGTTACGGCAATTTCCATTCTCTGCGCGATTATCTGATTCAAGGCAACGACGAATTCTTTATCCTTAAAGATTTCAATGCTTATATCGACGCTCACCAAGAAATTTATGCGCGTTATGCAGACAGAATGGGTTGGCTCCGTTCGGCAGCCATGAATATTGCAAATTCGGGCAGATTTTCTTCCGACAGAACTATCGATGAATACGCCGCTGAAATTTGGAATATTAAACCCTGTAAAATTCAGTGATTAGGAAATAGGAACCGGGAACTGGTCTAGTCCCCAGTTCCCAAATCCTAGTCCCTAAGTAAGGAGGCTGATTGATGAAGACTTCAAACCTCAGCGAATACGGTCTGTACTTGTTTCATCAAGGCACGAATTATCATGCTTATGAAATGTTCGGTGCACACTTCATCGAGCGCGACGGCAAAGAGGGTGTTCGCTTTGCGCTGTGGGCTCCTCATGCAAAGTCTGTCAGCGTCGTCGGAGACTTCAATAACTGGGATACTCGCGTCAATCGCATGATTCGGCTGGAAGACGGCGAGACTTGGGAAATTTTTATTGAAGGACTTAAGCAGGGCGATAACTACAAATATGCAATTCAGCCTCCGCACGGTAAAGCTCACATTTTGAAGAGCGACCCTTACGGCTTTTATGCCGAGAAACGTCCGAATACCGCGTCGAAACTTTACAACCTTGAAGATTACGATTGGCAAGACGGCGAATGGCAGGAGCTTAACAGGCGTCAAACGTCCTATTCGCATCCCATGCTGATTTATGAAGTTCATGCGGGTTCTTGGCAACGCGGCGGCAACGGTTTCTTGAGCTATCGCGAACTTGCCGACCGTTTGGTTAAATACGTCAAGGAAATGAACTACACGCATATAGAGTTCATGCCGCTGACGGAACACCCGCTGGACAATTCGTGGGGCTATCAGACGACGGGTTATTACGCGGTGACGAGTCGTTACGGCGAGCCTAATGATTTTCGTTACTTGGTCGAGACTGCGCATAAAAACGGAATCGGTATTATAATGGACTGGGTACCGGGTCATTTCTGCAAAGATACTCACGGCTTGCGCGAATTCGACGGCGTTAATCTCTACGAATCCGACAATACTCAACTTTCGGAGAATCGTAGCTGGGGCACAATCAATTTCGATTACGGGCGCACCGAAGTCCAAAGTTTCTTAATCTCAAACGCGCTTTTCTGGTTTGATGAATTCCACATTGACGGATTAAGGATTGACGGCGTGGCAAATATGTTGTATCTTAACTTCGGACGCGAGGAGGGCGAATGGACTCCGAATCGCTACGGCGACACGGGCAACCTTGAAGCGGTCGATTTCCTTAAAAAGCTTAACGAAACTGTCTTCAAGTACAATCCGCAGGCGTTGATGATGGCGGAAGAATCGACTTCGTGGCCATTAATCTCCAAACCCGTTTATATGGGCGGTATGGGCTTTAACTACAAATGGAATATGGGTTGGATGAACGACATGCTTGATTATGTAAGTCTCGACCCGATTTATCGCAAATGGAATCACGATAAAGTTACATTCTCGTTCATGTATGCCTTCGCGGAGAATTTTATCCTGCCGCTCAGTCATGATGAAGTTGTTCACGGCAAACGCTCACTTATCGAGAAAATGCCGGGCGATTATTGGCAAAAGTTCGCGGGCTTGAGATGTTTCTTCGGATATTGGATGGCTCATCCCGGTAAAAAACTTTTATTTATGGGCGGCGAGTTCGGGCAGTTTATCGAGTGGAATGAAAATGACAGTCTGGATTGGCACCTCGTCGAGCAATACGAAAAGCATACGCAAATGAAAGCTTATTCGCAGGCGTTGAACAAGTTCTATCTTGAAAATAAATCGCTCTGGCAGGTCGATTTCGATTGGAATGGTTTCCAGTGGATTGACTGCAACGATAACGACAACAGCGTAGTTTCCTTCATACGCAAGGCGGAGGACAGCGACGATTACTTGATAATTATCTGCAACTTCACGCCCGAAACTCACAACGATTATCGAATTGGCGTTCCCGATAAGGGCGCATATGTCGAAGTTTTCAATTCGGACGCGGAAGAATTCGGCGGCAGTGGCGTCACAAATTCCGATAAGCTGACGACCGAAGATTTTTCGTGGCATAATAGAAATCAATCAATCAGTTTAACGGTTCCGCCGCTTGCAACGATTTTCTTAAGGCATGATGTGCCGGAAAGTCATTTGGGCAAAGCGGAGTAAATTTAAGCTTTCAGCTGTCAGCTTTAAGCTTTTAGGAAAATCTTTAACCTGAAAGCTGAAAGCTCTAAGCTAAAAGCTGGCAACAACGAAAATATTTTCCCCAATAACAACAGATAAACAGGAGGGAGTTTGTATTATGAAAGTTCTCTATGTGGCGTCGGAAGCTGTTCCGTTTGTAAAAACTGGCGGTCTCGCTGATGTGGCAGGTTCACTCCCAAAAGCTCTCAAGGAGCAGGGCGTTGATGTTCGCGTTATTCTTCCAAAATTCACCAGTAAAATTCCTGCGAAATTCCTTGACGGTATGGAGCACGTTTACGACGGAACTATCCCCGTTTCTTGGCGCACAAAGTACGTCGGCATTGACAAATACGAACTTGACGGCGTAACTTATTATTTCGTCGACAACGAAGAATATTTTGCACGCGAAGGACTTTACGGCTATGATGATGACGCGGAAAGATATTCCTTCTTCTGCCGCGCAATTCTTAACTGCCTGCCTGCGCTCGATTTCTTCCCCGACGTTATCAACGCTAACGACTGGCATTCCGGACTCGTCCCCGTTCTTTTGAAACTCGAACATCAGGGCGACGAACGCTACGAAAAAATTAAGACAATCTACACGATTCACAACCTTAAATATCAAGGCGTCTTCACGAAAGACATTATGGGCGACGTGCTCGGTCTCGATTGGAAATACTTCAATAACGGCGACCTTGAATTCTATGATGCAGTCAACTTTATGAAGGGCGGCATTATCTACGCCGATTACGTCTCGACCGTCAGCAAGACTTATGCGCAGGAAATTCAGTATGAATATTTCGGCGAACACCTCGACGGACTCCTCCGCAGTCGCAAAGATGATCTTTACGGCATTGTCAACGGCATTGATTATACCGTCTTCAATCCCGCGACCGATAAAAACCTGTTTGTTAATTATGATAACTCCGACGCTTACCTTGCGTTCGATAAGAAATGCGAGAACAAAATTAAGCTCCAAGAGTTACTGGGACTTCCGCAAGGCAGAAAGATTCCGATTGTGTCAATGGTTACTCGTCTTGTTGCGGCGAAAGGTCTCGACCTCGTTGTTCGCATGATGGACGAACTCCTTCAGCATGAAGATTTCCAATTCGTATTGCTCGGCACGGGCGATAAAGTTTATGAGGATTGGTTTAAGGGCTTGGCATGGCGTTATCCGCAGAAAGTTTCGGCGAATATTTATTTCTCGAATGAACTCGCGCAGAGAATTTATGCTTCGTCGGATATTTTCCTTATGCCTTCCAACTACGAACCCTGCGGCATTGGTCAGCTTATCGCAATGCGTTATGGCGCGGCTCCAGTCGTTCGCGAAACAGGCGGCTTGAAAGATACCGTTCAGCAATACGACAAGTACACGAAACAGGGCAACGGCTTTGTGTTCTCGAATTACAATGCGCATGAAATGATGTACGCGCTTAAGAGGGCTTTGTCGACCTACGCGCAGTTTGAAGTTTGGTTGCAAATTTCCTCGAACGCGATGAACAGCGATTACAGCTGGAAGAATTCGGCGCACGAGTACATTGAACTCTACAAGAAATTGATTAACGGCTGAGAAATCGATTCATAAGATAAAAAAGTCCGTCGGGGAAAAAACTCGGCGGATTTTTTTTTTGCTAGTAACTAGGAGCGAGTTTCTAGGAACTAATTCCCTAATCCCTACTAGTCCCTAATTCCTAGTCCCTAGTCCCTAACTATTGACATGTTGAAGAATTTCAGTAAACTATAAAAAAAATAGTTTGGCATTCTAAATGGGAGGTAAAGGAGCTGTCGATTTCCCGACAGGTTTTTGAGAAAAATGGTTAGAAGAGTAACTTCAGACGGTAAAAATCGACTCGGTGGTCGTCCGTGCGCCGGTTGCGGTAAGCCGATACAAAGCGGACTGTATTGCTCAGATTGCCTTGAAAAATTTCGCGACCAAGCCAAAAGTCAAGGCAAGCGAATCAAGATGATGAAGAGCAACGATTTAAAAAAGGTCGCCGCCAACAGGCATGAAACTATGATTCTGGTTGTGATAAGCGACGAGCGCAACCTTAATATCACGAAACTTATTTTGGAAAGAAGTTTGCCGAAGTACAAAATCATTGCGACGAATAATCCACTTACAGCGATAAATACATTGACTAGCCGCGTGATAAATTTGATTGTTCTGGACGCAGATTTTAACGGGCTGGATATGTTGCGCCGAATCCGCCGCGACGACAGATTTAAAGAAATACCCGTACTTATGATGTCTGGCTCCACAAGGCGCGAACTCCTTTCAGAAATTTTTTCATTGGGCGTTCAGGACTACATTGCCAAACCCTGCGAGCCTAAAGACCTTGTCGAGCACGTCAATAAAATAATTGGCACTAAAGAGGAAGAATCGTTTAAGGAAATTTCGGAGAATACGCTGTTCAATATTATGCTGATTGACGACGACATTTTTGATTTACGGCAGGAGAGAGAGACGATTAAGAATCGGTTCCCATGCGAATTGACGACGGCTCAAAGTGCGGTTGAGGGCATGAAAATTTTGGAGAACAAAGGCGCGGATTTGATTCTCGTTAGTTTGGAAATGCCGTTCGTCGACGGGATAAAATTTTTATCTTTGCTCAAGGAAAATGACAGGCTTAGAAATATTCCCGTGATATTAATGACGACTAAGCAAGACGCCGCAACAATTAAAGAAATAGAAAAGACTTCGGCGGCGGGATATATTAAAAAGCCCGTTATCACGGAGGACGGTTTGGCTACCATTGAAGAAAAACTTCGTCGCGGCTAACTTGAGGTGGATTTTTTGACTGTCGATAGAAATTTATTTCCGTATGACTTGGCGATTGTCGCTATTCTGAAGAACGAAGGGCATTATCTTAAGGAGTGGCTCGACTATCATTTGTTGGCGGGAGTCAGCCACTTTTATCTTTACGACAACGACAGCACCGACGATTACGACGAAATTATTGCGCCGTATGTAAAGGCGGGCTTGGTGACGAGTAAGAGTATTTCGGGGAAGTCGGCGCAATTTGCGGCTTATGATGACGCCGTTTTGAATTATCGTTTTCAATGTCGTTATATGGCGTTTATCGATTTGGACGAATTTATTTTCCCGAAAAATACTTCCGCCACGATAGGCGCGACGCTCGACGAACTTTTTAATAATTTTCCTGACGCGGCGGGCTTAGCGATTAATTGGCAACTGTTCGGCTCGAATAATTTAGAGACTGCGGATTATAATCGCGGCGTGTTGGAAAGATTTACTCGGCGTGCGCCTGTCGATTGGGTAATTCCAATTCCGAATCGCGACATACCCGGCGGCAACGCGCAGATTAAAACGATTGCCAACCCGCGCAGGATTGCCTTTTTTACCAGTGCGCATTTCCCGATTTATTACGAGGGAAATTATTCCGTGAACGAGTGCGGCAAAGTTGTTGCGTCCTATTGCAATGAGCCTGTCACGGCGGAGAAAATCGCGCTCAATCACTACAACGCCAAGAGCCGCGAAGAATTTCTTATCAAGATAAACAGGGGGCGCGCTGGCAAAGCGTCGGGCTATCTTAATCTTGATTGGTTTGACATGTACAATCGCAATGAAGTTTTCGACGACGGCATTTTGAAATATCGTATCGCCCGCGCAGATAAATTTGTTCTCGAAGATGACGGCGAAAAATCTCGGCGCATGAAGAAGGCTTTGATAAAAAATTTTGGAGCGCAGGAATTTTCTCTTGAAACGGCGTTGACTTGTCGAGCCGCGAGTAATTTTTTACGGGAAAAATTTTTAGAAGAGGCGTCGCTCGGCGCGATTTTAAAATCTCTTGACGGCATGAAATTATCGGACGTGCGACTTTTGCTTAGCGAGTTGCCGAATCTTTTAGCCTTGCCTTATTCCGCCGTCAAAGAAATTCGCGCCGCTTCGATACAAATAATTTCGCAGACGATGAACTTCATGCGCGAACACGAATTTTGGCAAGACTATTATATTTTAGAGCATACGCGGCGGCTCTTGCAAAGTATTTGAGGAGTGACTTTATGGTTGATAAAAATTTATTCCTGCACGATTTGGCGATTGTTGCCATTCTCAAAAACGAGGGGCATTATCTCAAAGAGTGGCTGGATTATCATTTGCTGGCGGGCGTCGACCACTTCTATCTTTACGACAACGAAAGCCCCGACAATCAAGCCGAAGTCGCCAAGCCTTATGTTGAGGCAGGTCTCGTCGATTATATTTCTGCGCCCGGCAAAGTTATGCAAATAGCTGTTTATAATGATGCCGTTAAGAGATTTAAATTTTTTTGTCGCTATATGGCGTTCATTGATGGTGACGAATTCATTTATCCAAAGTTGACTGGGGGGGGGTTATCGATATTGTAGATGAAATTTTATCACACGACCCCAATGCGGCAGGTTTGACTATTAATTGGAAAATGTTCGGTTCAAATGGTCAAGAGGTGGCGGATTATTCTCGCGGTGTACTGGAAAGATTTACATGTTGTAGTAAGAAGATAGATAAGCTTGTCAAAACCATTGCTAATCCCAGAGTTATAGATTTTCTATACATTCCGCATTCTGCCGTTTACTTTAATGGAACTTATGCGGTTGATGAAAATGGCAATATTGTTTCTGGACCTTTCAACGAAAGCTTAACAGCTGAAAAAATTGTCATTAATCATTATCATGCCAAATCACGTGAAGAATTCGCTAAAAAATCTCAGCGCGGTAGATCAGATACTGAAATGAATACTTATAACATAGAAAATTTTGATGTTAATGCAAACAGTGAGGAATTTGACGACGGCATTTTAAAATATCGCGACGAGCGGGCGCAAAACTTTCAACTGCCTGATAAATCACATGCCGACGAAAGATTATTTTCCGCGCTGGCAGAAAATTTATCTCCGACGCTTGTGCCGAATACGCCGATTGATTTTTATGCTGGCAAGCTAGAAACTTTCCTGACGTGCCGCGCAGTTGCCGCTTATCTTCAAACCAAACTTACAGACGCGGCTCCAGCAAAATTTTTTGAAGAGGCGTCGCTTAAAGCAATTCTTAAAGCCCTCACAAGCGGAACGAGTTTTGCAGATATACAACTTTTGCTTAGCGAATTGCCCGAACTTTTAAAGTTGCCTTATCCAGCCGTCGAAGAATTGCGCGAGGCTTGCCTACACATTATCCCGCAAATGATGAACGTCATGCGCTTAAATACTAGGTGGAAAGATTTCGTTGAACTCGATTATATTTATCGGCTCCTGCAAATTCGGAAATAAAATTTAGGAAGTGATTCAGAATTTCTCATCAAGATAAACAAGGGGCGCGTTGGCAAAGCGTCGGGCTATCTTAATCTTGATTGGTTTGACATGTACAATCGCAATGAAGTTTTCGACGACGGAATTTTAAAATATCGTGTCGCCCGCGCAGATAAATTTGTTCTTGAAGACGACGGCGAAAAATCTCGGCGCATGAAGAAGGCTTTGATAAAAAATTTTGGAGCGCAGGAATTTTCTCTTGAAACGGCGTTGACTTGTCGAGCCGCGAGTAATTTTTTACGGGAAAAATTTTTAGAGGAGGCGTCGCTTAGCGCGATTTTAAAATCTTTCGACGGCATGAAGTTATCGGACGTGAGACTTTTGCTTAGCGAGTTGCCGAATCTTTTAGCCTTGCCTTATCCCGCCGTCAAAGAAATTCGCGCCGCTTCGATACAAATAATTTCGCAGACGATGAACTTCATGCGCGAACACAAATTTTGGCAAGACTATTATATTTTGGAGCATACGCGGCGGCTCTTGCAAAGTATTTGAGGAGTGATTTTATTGGTTGATAAAAATTTATTCCTGCACGATTTGGCGATTGTTGCTATTCTCAAAAACGAGGGGCATTATCTCAAAGAGTGGCTGGATTATCATTTGCTGGCGGGCGTCGACCACTTCTATCTTTACGACAACGAAAGCCCCGACAATCAAGCCGAAGTTGCCAAGCCTTATGTTGAGGCGGGACTTGTCGATTATATTTCTGCGCCCGGCAAATTCATGCAAATGTTTGCTTACAATGACGCCGTTAAAAGATTTAAGTTTCATTGCCGATACATGGCATTTATAGACGGTGACGAATTCATTTTCCCGAAAACTAATCAAAGTATTATTGACGTTGTTGATGAAATTTTATCAAGCGACTCTTCGGCGGCGGGCTTGGCGATTCATTGGCAACTTTTCGGCTCTAACGGTGAAGAAAAGGCAGATTACTCAAGGGGAGTTTTGGAAAGATTTACGCGCCGTGCTCCGAGTGATTGGCTTGGCTTGGCTGAAAACAAAAATGACTTTGTAACCGGAAATTTTTTTATCAAGACCGTTGCGAATCCGCGTTTTATCGATTATTTTTATAATCCTCACTTCGCGGTTTACTTTAAAGAGTCCAAAGCAATAAATGAAGAAGGCAAAAATATTGAAGGAGTTGGCAATTATACCATTACTTCAAAGAAAATTGTCATAAATCATTATTATTGCAAATCTCGTGAAGAATATGAGATAACCAAAATGAAAAGAGGTTGGGCTTGCGGCGAAGAACATCCTTATGAGATAAAAAATTTTGAAATTCATGACCGCAACGAAGAATTCGACGACGGCATCTTGAAATATCGTGCCGCCCGCACAGAAAACTTTTATCTTGAAAGTGAAGACGAAAAATTTCGACGGATTGAAAAAAATTTGATTGAGACTCTGCCTAAATATGTTCTGAATGAGACTATTGAAAATAAATTGGCAACAGCTTTGACTTGCCGGGCTTTAAGTACTTATATGTGCGAAAAATTTCCCGGTGATTTCCGTTGGAAAATTTATGAAGAGACTTCGCTTTCAGCAATTTTAAAATCTCTTGGAGACATGAGTTTAACTGAGGCTCGGCTTCTAATTTTGGATTTGCCTAATCTTTTATCTTTGCCTTATCCTTCCGTTAAGGAACTGCACATTGCTTGTCTACATATTATTCCGCAAATAATGGAAATCATGCGATTAAACAATTCTTTGAAGGATTTCGTCGAACTGGATTATATTCAGCTTCTGTTAAAAAATTTTAGGAAGTGATTCTTTGCTTTTAGTAATTGACATTGGCAACAGCAATATTGTTATGGGGACTTACAGCGGAAAAAATTTGATGAAACATTGGCGCATTTCGACCGACCGACAAAAGACCGGCGACGAATACGGCATGTTGATTAACGACCTTTTCCGCTATCAGGGCGTAAAAATTTCGGACGTTAAGGACATAATTATTTCGTCAGTCGTGCCGCCGATGATTGTGCCCTTAACCAAAATGTGCGAACGTTATTTTAAAATTCGTCCGCTGGTTGTCGGACCGGGAATCAAGACGGGAATTAAGCTTAATTACGAAAATCCACGAGCAATCGGCGCGGATAGAATCGTCAACGTTGTTGGCGCGTTTGAACATTACGGCGGACCTCTGATTGTAATTGACATTGGGACGGCGACGACCTTTGATGTTGTTTCCGAGACGGGCGATTTTTTAGGCGGTGTCATTGCGCCCGGTATTATGGCAAGTGCCGAATCGCTTTTCAATTCAACGGCGAAACTCCCGCGTATTGAACTCGTCCCGCCCAAAAGCGTTATCGGACACAACACGACGGCTTGTATGCAGGCGGGGATTATTTATGGCTACGTCGGGCAGATTGATACGATTGTAGAAAAAATTCGTGAGGAAATGGGCGAAGATTGGAAGGCAAAAGTTATCGCGACGGGCGGGCTTGCCAAAATGATTCACAAAGAATCCAAGACGATTGATAAAATCGACCACTTCTTGACGTTATCGGGACTGCGCGTTTTGCATGAGAGAAACTGCAATTAGGAATGAGGAATGAGGAATGAGAAATGCAAAAATAATTCCTAATTCCCAATTCCAAATTTCTAATTTTTTCAAGACGCCAGTTTTCCTTGCGCCGATGGCGGGAGTTACCGATACCGCGTTTAGAATTTTGGTGCGTGAACTTATCGACGACGACTTTGCTAAAAAAAATCTGCTGATGTTCTCGGAAATGGTAAGCGCGGCAGGCGTTCACTATCGCAACGAAAAAACTTTGGCAATGCTCGAAACCGTCAAGGCGGAACGTCCCGTTGCAATTCAAATTTTCGGCTCCGATCCTGCAATCTGCGCGGAGGCGGCGGCTTACGTCGAAGAACTCGGCTCGGCTGCCGTCATTGATTTTAATGCTGGTTGTCCCGCGCCCAAAATCGTTAAAAACGGCGAAGGCTCCGCCCTTATGAAAAATCCCGCGCTCCTCGAAAAAATTTTGTCAGCCGTTAAAAAATCTGTTAAAATCCCCGTCAGCGTCAAAATTCGGCTCGGCTACGATGCAGAAAATATTAACGCCGTCGAAGTTGCAAAGCGCGTTGAAAATGCGGGCGTCGACTTCATAGCGATTCACGGTAGGACAAGGGAGCAATTTTATTCGGGCGCGGCGAATTGGGAGGAAATCGCTAAAGTTAAAGCCGCCGTCAAAATTCCCGTCATTGCCAACGGCGACATTAAAGATTTTGATTCGCTCGATAAAATTCTTGCCGTAACCAATGCCAACGGCGTCATGATTGGCAGAGCCGCGCAGGGCAACCCCTTTATCATCAATCGATTGCTGAAATATTTTATGACGGGCGAAAAACTTCCTCCGCCGACTATTGACGAACGCGCCGCCGTCATGAAACGTCACCTTGAGAAAATTATTTTTTATAAGGGCGAACAAATCGGCGTCCGTGAAATGCGAGCACATGCCGCTTGGTATACTAAGGGCTTGACGGGCGGAGCCGAGCTTAGGAATTTGTTTAACCGCGCAGATTCCGCCGAAGAATTTTTAAAAATCATTGGGAGTATAGATGGACAATAGAGATTCACTGAACGAACAAATCAGCTCGCTAAGAGAAAAAATGCGCGAGTGGAAAAAAATTCAAGCTGAAAAGGAGAAACGTAAAATGGCTGAAGACCAAGATAAAAAATTTTCCGTTTGGAGCGAATACAACGACGATGACAAGCTTGCTATGAATAAATTGGCGGCAGATTATATCGACTTCATAAGCCGTTGCAAAACCGAGCGCGAGAGCGTCGTTGAAGCCGTTAAACAGGCTGAGGCGGTCGGCTATAAAAATCTTGACGACGTGATTAAAAATAATGTCAAGCTCAAGGCGGGCGATAAGGTTTACAGCGTTTGCATGAAAAAAACCGTCGCGCTCTTCCAAATCGGTACTGAACCGCTCGAAAACGGCTTAAAAATTCTCGGAGCGCATATTGATACTTGCCGCCTCGACCTTAAACAAAATCCGCTTTACGAAGACGGCGGCATGGCTTATCTTGATACCCATTACTACGGCGGCATTAAAAAATATCAGTGGGTAACGTTGCCGCTCGCTATGCACGGCGTCGTTGTTAAAAAGGACGGGCGTGTTATCGAAATCGTAATTGGCGAAGATGAAAACGACCCTGTCTTTTGCGTGACGGATTTGCTGATTCACCTGTCGCAGGAACAACTTAAAAAGACTGCCGACAAAGTTATCGAGGGCGAAAAGCTTGATATTCTCGTCGGCAATTACCCGCTCAAGGAAAATGATAAAGAGTCCGTCAAAAAAGGCATTCTGAAACTTTTAAAGGACAAGTACGACATTGAGGAAGAAGATTTTCTTTCTGCCGAACTCGCGTTGGTGCCCGCTGGTAAGGCTCGCGATTTAGGCTTTGATAAAAGTATGGTGCTCGGCTACGGGCAGGACGATAGAGTTTGCTCCTATACGTCGCTGGTCGCAATGCTTGAGGCGGGCAATCAAACGTTCGGCAAAACTGCTTGTTGCTTGCTCGTCGATAAGGAAGAAATTGGCAGTTACGGCGCGACTGGTATGCAATCCTTTTTCTTGGAAAATACGCTTGCCGAACTTTTGAACGCTTGCGGGCAATACAGCGAACTTGCACTGCGCCGCGCCCTTAGAAATTCGTTTATGTTAAGCTCTGACGTTTCCAGTGCCTTCGACGCGCTTTATCCCAACGCCTATGAAAAACGCAACGTCGCTTATCTCGGCAAAGGCATGGTCTTTAACAAATTCACGGGTTCACGCGGTAAGAGCGGCTCCAGCGACGCTAATGCTGAATACGTCGGCAAGCTCCGCGACATTCTCGATAAAAATAATATCTACTATCAATTCAGCGAACTCGGCAAAGTTGATTTGGGCGGCGGCGGCACTATTGCCTACATGATGGCGAAATACGGCATGGAGGTTATCGATAGCGGCGTCGCAGTTCTTAGTATGCACGCTCCTTGGGAGGCGACTTCCAAAATCGACATTTACGAAACGAAAAAGGGTTATGCCGCCTTTTTAAAAGAAATTTAAGTTAGTCGAAACCCTGCGAAATTTCTACGATTAATTCTTTTCTAACTAAGATTTGTTGAAAGTCTCGACGCGCAGATTTTTTCCGTCGATTTTGAATTTGATTAAGCCGTCGCGGTCGGTACGATAAATTTTCGTCTGGAGATTTTCTAAGCGTTCCAAAATCTCGGCGCGTGGATGTCCAAAATTATTTCCGTAGCCAACGCAAATCACCGCGCATTTCGGATTAACCGCTCGTAAAAATTCTTCGCCCGAACTCGTCTTGGAACCGTGATGAGCAACTTTTAAAACCGTGCTCGAAATGTCAATGCCCTCGCGTAAAATTTGCTCCTCATTCTCCTTAACCAAATCGCCCGTTATTAAGAAACTCACACCGCCATAACGGACGCGATAAACATTTGAAATTTCATTACCAATCCCGACGTTCGGCGCAAATAAAATTTCAACCTCCACGCCGTCAATCTTAAAAATTTCTCCAGCGTGACCCGCTCGCAACGTCGGCAATTTTTCTTCAGCAATCCCAAAGACAGCCGCATATTCCGATTTACTTTCTCCCGCAGTGATAATCTCACCGACGGGAAATTTTTTTATCACTGAACCTGCACCGCCCGAATGGTCTTCGTGGACGTGTGTTAAGAAAATTTTATCGACAGCGCGAATATTTTCATGCTTAAGATAAGGGACAACAACGCGCCCGCCAACGTCAAACATTTTATCGCGAACGCCGCCCGTATCAAAGATTAAACATTTTTTATTCGGCGTAATGACAACCGCGCAATCGCCCTGCCCAACGTCAACGAAACTGACTTCAACGTCGCCTGTCCTAAAAAAACTTATCGCCACTAAAAAAATTATCAGCAATAAAATTTTGGCTCGGCGAAGAATCAACGCGGCATAATAAAAAAATCCCGCCCATAATCCCAACGTCGGCACTTGTACCGAACTATACGGTAAGTTCGCGAAAACTCTATTCAGCTCCGCGCCTGCTCCGAAGATTAAAGCCTCGCCCGCGAAAAATATTTTCCCCGCTAACGGCACGACAGCACTAAAAATCCCGCCCAAAAGTCCGCCGACAATTACAATTTCTAAAAGCGGCATGACGAATACATTTGCTAAGACCGAACTCAACGAAATTTTGTTGAAGTACCAAACAACAATCGGTAAGCTCGCCAACTGCGCGGCAATCGTCATTGCGGCTGGCTCGGAAAAGCAATTAGGAATTAGGAATGAGGAATGAGAAATGGAAAAATAATTCCTAATTCCTAATTCCACATTCCTAATTGTATTTTTCAAGTCTTCCGATAAGTACATAAGCCCCGCCGTCGCCGTAAAGCTCAACTGAAAACTTATGTCGAATAACAACAGCGGCTGATTGATTAACATTGCCAACGCCGTCAACGTCAAGAGCCGTGCGCCTTCCGCATCCGCGTCTAACGTCTTAGCAAAGAAAACTAAAATGCCCATTGCCGCCGAACGTAAAACTTGCGGTAATAACGCGCTCAATATCGCATACGTGCCGATTACGAAAAATCCCAGCGCGAACGTCAAGCCGCGTGGAAATTTTAAAAGCAAGCACAGCCACGCCGTCGCCATTGCCAACATACTCATATGCGAGCCGCTGACCGATAAAATATGGACAATGCCTGTTGTTGCGAAGTCTTCGACGAGTTCGGGATTTAGTCCCGCGTAGCCGCCGAATAACATTGCGAAAATTGCCGCCGCATCTTCCCGCGACATGACTTGAGCCATTGACTCGCGATAATGTTCACGAATCGCCGCGACCGTCCGTAAAAATTTTGTCCAAAGCCCGCCTTCGACTTCCTCAATCAAAATGCCCGTCTTGCCCGCCGACATTCGCGCCGTAATTCCGCTTGCCTTCATGCGCGTCACGCCGTCGATTTGTCCGGGGTTATTGTAATTGGTTAAAAGTTTTAAGTTGCCGGTGGCGGAAATTTTATCGTCTATTCGCGCAGTCGGAAGTTCTTCGCCGTCTTTAGGATAATAAGTTAGAATCAAGCCGCCGCTGATTTTTTCAGTCGCGCCTTTTATTTTTATCGATTCGGCGTCGACGACAAAGCGCATTTGCGTTGAATCATTGGGCATAATTTTTATCTGCGGCTCTTCGCGAATCACGCCCGTTATCTGAACCGATTGCCCCGCGAATTTTGAAACGTCGTCGAGCGGCAAGTTGTCAACCGCATAAAATCTTAGTCCGCCGATTGCGAAAAAAATTATCGGGCATATTATCCACGCCGTCAGATTTTTCCGTCGCCAAGTGAAGATTATCCCGCCGATTATCAACACCGCGCAGGTTGCCAATAAAAATTTCGGCGAGCGATTGAAATTTTCTATAAAAAGAACGCCCGCCGCCATTGCCGACAGCAGAACGTTCAGAAATGAATTTGAAACTTTTATTCTCATTGCGTTTAATTACTTAACAAGTTCGTCCCAAGCCTCGTTTGCGCGTTCGACGAATATTTCGCGGATTTTTTTACTCTCGCCGAGTCCTTGCAACTTTGCTTCGACCTTAAAGCCCATTTTCTCCAGAATCACTTTATGCGAATCTTCCTCGTTACCCGCCATATCGTTATTGGCGTGGTCGCCCGCAACCAACATAAGCGGCATTAAAATTATTTTCTCGACCTTGTGCATTTTGAGCTTGCCCGCCCAATCTTCTAATCTTGGCCAGCCTTCAACCGTGTAGACGTGAACATCAGTGCGTTTCATGGCGCGAAGTTTTTCCTGCATGACCGAATAATAAGCGTTGGACGGGTCGGGCGTGCCGTGCGCCATTAATAAAATCGCTGTGCCCTTTTTATACGACGGCAAATGGAGCGACTGCATAACCTGCATAACGTCATCGCGCTGTTCTTCCTGTCCTTGCCAATACATGAGCGGTTCGCCGAGCGTCATCTTTTTAAACTGCGATTTATACTCGTGGAAAAGTGCAACGTCGTATTTGTACTCAATTCCCGGAATCACGTCGAGAGAGACAAGCGCAACCCGCGTATAACCTTCGCGCTTGAGTTGCTCCAAAGTTTGTTCGGGCGTCAGATAGTCGCATTTGCCTTCGTTCTCGACAATGTGCTTGATGACAATATGGCTCGTGAACGCCGTAACGACTTTGGCGTTGGGGTGAGCGGCTTGAATCGCCTGCGCGGTCGCGTCGATAGCCTTAGCGCGTTGGTCGGGATAAGACGTGCCGAAACTCAAAACGACAATCGCGTCTTTGTCGACGGCGTTTTTCAACATTGGGTTTTCGTATTTAAGGACGCCGATTTGAGTAGCCATTTGCAGAGCGGCGGGCGGATTTTCAACCTCGTCGCTGAGCATGTAGGCGGCTTCGGCGTGCGCAAAGAATAAACTCGAAAACGCCGCTCCTACCGCCAAAAATTTTTTCCAATTCATACCTGTTCCTCCTCAAAATTTTTATTTATTTGCCCATACACTTTCTTTGCTGAGGAGACAGCACCATTTTATATTTTTAAAAGCGTTTGTCAATTCCTTTCAAATGATATACAATACGGCGGCACATTTCTAAAGGAGGCAAATTTTATGAAGTTCAGTTGCTATAAGAGTGATTTAACGGAAGCCCTGCAGTTTGTGATTCGGGCGGTTGCCGTAAAGCCTATGACTCCGATTTTGGCGGGAATTTATCTCAGGGCGGAAGGCTCCATGCTCGAAATTCAAGCTAATAATTTTTCGACGGGGATAATCACGCGCATTCCTGTTAATACGGAAGTAGCGGGCGAAGTCGTTGTTGTCGGCAAGAGATTTCAAGAATTCGTTAAGAACATGCCCGACGATACGATTACCTTTTTTGACGAAGATAATACTTTGTCGATTGAATCGGGCGGCGCGAGTGTCGAACTTTTGACAATGCCCGCCAGCGATTTTCCGAAAGTTAAAACTCCCGAAACGGATCATTCCTTTAAAATCAGAACGACGGCTTTGCGGGATTTGATTAAGCGGACGGCGTTTGCGGTTGCCAAAGATGATTCGCGCCCGATTTTTACGGGTTGTTGCTTTGAGATTAAAGGCGACACGATTTCTTTGGTTGCTACGAATACGCATCGCCTTGCACTCGCTAAAGAACAACTCGGCGAGAGTTATGAAGATTGCAGTTTCGTTGTACCGGCGGACGCTCTGCGCGGAATTATGTTGCGCATTGATCCTAACGACGTTGAAAATTACGTGACGATTAATTATTCCGTGCGCTATCTGACGTTTACCTTCGACAATGTTTTTGTGAATACGCGGCTTATCGAGGGCATGTTCCCGCCTTACGAAAAAGTTATTCCGTCGTCGAGTTCGACCAAAGTTAAAGTTGATACCGCCGCTTTCAAGAAAGCCGTTGAATTTGTCGCGCTTATATCGAAAGAGACCGAATATAATACGGTTAAATTTACCTTCGGCGACGGCGGCATAAAAATTACTTCCAACTCGCCCGAAATAGGCGGCGCGGGACAAAATGTTGAGGCGGAGATTGACGGTGACGACTTAGAAATTTCCTTCAACGTTACGTATATTGCCGACGTGTTAAAGATTGTCGACGCCAAGCAGCTTGATATTGCGCTTAATGATAAGTACAGCCCCGCCGCATTTACCGAGCCGGGCAACGACAAGTACATTTACATTGCAACGCCCGTTCGCGCTTAAATGAATATCGCTGAAATTTTTTTTAAAGATTGGCGCAACCTCGCCGAAATGAATTTTTGTCCCGACCCTGCGATAAATATTTTTCTAGGCAACAACGCGCAGGGCAAGACGAATATTCTTGAGGCGATTAATTTTGCGTCGTTGTTACGTTCGCGGGCGGGTAAAGAGTCGGAGTTAATTCGTTGGGGCGAAACCTCCGCGATTTTAAGGATAAAATATTTTAAGGCGGGCATTTCTCACGAGTTGGCGATAGAAATTTCTGCGACAAGGCAACGCAGGATATTACTTGACGCCAACCCGATTCGCCCCCGCGAACTTTTGGGCAAATTGAATTCCGTACTATTCTCGCCCGAAGATTTGTTTATGTTCAAAAGCTCGCCGATGACGCGCAGAAAATTTTTAGACGCGCAGATTTCGCAAGCCGTGCCGATTTATTTTTTAGAGCTGTCGAAATATACAAAGCTCGTCGAAGTGCGGAACGCCTTACTTAAAAAAATTCGTGACGACGAGGCGCGAGAGGAAGAACTTGATCTTTGGGATGAACAACTTGCCGACGCCGCCGAAAAAGTTATCAGTAAGCGGCTGACTTCGGTTTATAAATTGAATCTGTTGGCAAATGAAATGCAGAAGAAAATTTCCGCGCAGGCAGAAGATTTATCGGTTGTCTACGATATGCGCGGGTCTGATTCGCAAGAGAATATCGCGTATAACTTTTTAAAAGCGTTGCGGACGCGGCGATTCAGGGACATAAGGCATGGCTCGACAAGTATTGGAGCACATTTAGACGATTTAAAATTTTTTATCAACAGTCGGGAACTGAAACTGTTTGGCTCGCAGGGGCAACTTCGGACGGTCGCGCTAGCCTTGAAACTTTCCGAGTTGCAATTTTTAAAATCGGAGACGGGCGAATATCCGTTGCTGTTGCTTGATGACGTGATGAGCGAATTGGATTCTGCGCGACGCGAAATGTTATTGGAGTTTTTAAGCCGCGAAAAAATTCAGACACTGATAACGGCAACCGACCGCGCCTATTTCCCGACGCGCAATTTCGGCAAAATATTTTTCGTCAAGGCGGGAGAATTAACCAATGGAGCTTGAAAATTTTCTTCATGAAAAAATGCGTTCGTTCGGCGCGGCGACTTATAAAAAATTTCTCGGCACCGAATTAATTCATCATTGGCGCGAACTTGTCGACAAAAATATTTCTGATAAGATTAAGCCCGTCAAGATTGAACGCGACGTTTTATATGTTGCCGTTGAAAGTTCCGCCTTCAGAGACCAGTTGAAATTTTTGGAGGAAGAAATTATCGACGCGATTAACGAAAAGTTTTCGCAGGACGAGCCGCTTGTTAAAGAAATCCGAATTGCATACGGCGTTCAAATTGCAGACGATAAAACTTCACTGCCCGCGCAGATTGAAGAGCCTAAAAATTCGCCCGAAGATATGATTTTGTCGGACGAAGAAATTAAAAGTTGCGAGGAACGCGCCAATAAAATTTCTAATGAAGAATTGCGCAAGACGATTTTGCATACGCTTTTAAGTCAGGCGAAGTATCAAAAATTTCGCTTGGCAAACGGTTGGCATAAATGCGCGAAGTGCGAAAGTCTCTGCGCGGCGGAGGAAACTCTTTGCGAAGTTTGTAAAATAAAAGAGCGCGAGGCAATGATTAACGCGCTCTTTAAAATTTTTTATGACGCGCCGCATTTGAAGGCTTGGGACGCTCAAAAAATTTTGCTTGAGAAAATGCCGTATATGAAAAAGGAATGCGCCCTTGACGTAATCGAATCTGCGCGGACTTCATTGATTCAAAAAGTCGCGGGCAAAATCCGTTTCGGAGATGAGGAATCGCCCGAAGTTTTGAAATTGGTCGCGCTTGAAAAACGCTTGCCGCTCGATAAACTCAACCCCGCGATTATCCGCCGAACCTTAATCGATTTGCAATTCAACTTGTCAGAGCAACCCAAACTTCAAAGATATTTGACTAAGACTAGAAAATAAGTTTTGCTGTCGTCGCGTTCGCGGCTTTAATCAAGTCTTGCGGCGAAAGAATTATCTGCATTCCGCGTTGTCCTGCGCTGATTGAAATTTTTTCCAAAGTCAAAGCGCGATTGTCCAGATACACTGGATAATTTTTTTTTGCTCCGAGCGGCGAACAACCTCCGCGAACATAGCCCGTAAGCGGTAACAATTCTTTCAGCGCAATCATTTCGACGGACTTATTGCCGCTAGCCTTCGCCAACGCCTTTAAATCAAGTTCGTCGCCGCCACCGATAACCGCCATAATTATTCCCGTCTTATCGCCGCGAGCCACCAACGTTTTAAAAATCATTTTAATATCAAGCCCTGAAACCTGTGCGACGTGAACCGCCGATAAATCTTCTTCGTCAACCTCGTAAGTTTTAATTTCATAATCAATGCCCAACCCGTCAAGAATTCGACAAGCATTGGTCTTTTTTATTTTCTTGCCCAAAAAATTTCGCCCCCCTCGATTGAAATTATCAGCTCAATACAGGAAAGATATTGTTCGCGCTCATTCGCCGAAAATTTCTGCTCGGCAAGCTTAAGCAGACGATTGACAATATAAAATTTTAATTCGCCGTCTACAGGGTGACGACATTCCTGCGCCCGAATCAAAAGATTGCAAATTTCGTTCCAATCGGCGGCAGAAAAATTTTCTACGGATTTTAACGCACTCTGCGCGGAAAGCTCCAAAAGTTCACTTGCTGGCGAAAGCGGATTCCGCATTGCAATTTCCCAAAGCCGCATTAAAGCCTTAACGCAACCGCTAAAGTCTTCTACCACTAAAAATTTCTTCATGAAAAACTTAGCCGCGTCGCCAATTCTGTTCGCGAACAAAAGACAAGTCGCTTGCTCGGTTACGCTTCGCATGTCGTTAAATCGATTGTCGACTTGAAAATTTTTGTCGTGATAAATTTCGTCGACAAAATCTATTAGCTCATTGTGCCTGTTGTATTGGTGAACGACCGCAGGAATTTCATTACCGCGCAAAATTTTATCGCCGCCAATATAAAAATTATCCGTCAAGCCCATAGTAAAAATTTCGCCGTCAACGTCAATCTCAATCAAATTTCTAATCGGCAGAAAGCCATTGTAAATAATATAGTTGGCAACAGCTTGGTCGTGAATTCTGAAATTAACGCGGCTCTCGACGGCGGATACAACCTGCCACATTTTTTCAGCGAAAATTTTCATCTCGACAGACGTGCCAATAATCGTTCCGTCGCAAATAATTTTCCGATTGCGAAGTCTCTCGGCGGCGTCTTTGCCAAAACAATCGACGAGCCAACTATAATTTTCATTGCCCGCCTTGTTCCCGCCGATAACGTCAGCTTCCGTCGTCACACCAAGATAATTCGTAAGATTTTTAAACGGCTCGAACACGTCGCCTTGAAAAATCACGTCGCGAGTATCAGTTATGAAAATCTGTTCGTAAGCGTCGCCGTGCATTTTTAAGAAGTCAGAAAAAATTTTCCAGCGCGTATTGTTCGGAACGCCGTATTTTAATTCGTTCGGAAAAGTTTTAAGCAACACGCCCGCATTAACCAACTTGTCGCAAGTAAAATCTGAAATGTCATCGACAAAAAGAATCAGCTCTGCGCTCGGACAATTTATCTTGCAAGAAATAACGAAAGGCTCCAGAATATCCCAGCCGTAACCTTTCGCCGCCCCCATAACTAAATTTTTCATTGGATAATCGTCTCCAGCGCAATTTTTATCATGTCGTTAAAGGACGCTTGCCTCTCTTCTGGCGTGCAGAATTCTTTTCTTAACAAGTCGTCGCTCACGGTAAAAATCGCCAACGCTTGAACTTTAGCCGCCGCCGCATGAAGATAAAGCGCGGCACTTTCCATTTCAACTGCCAAAATCCCATACTGACGGAGCTTGTCATTAAAAGTATTTTTCCCGTCGCCAAATGTCCCGTTCGGGTCGTCGTAGTCGTTATAAAATAAATCTACACAAATGACGTTGCCAACTCTGACGGGCAGATTTAAATTCGCGGCAACGTTGACGGCTTTGCTTAATAAATCGAAGTCGGCAAGCAGAGAAAAATTCACCGCGCCGCCAAAAACTTGATTGACGATTGATGAATCAGTCGACGAACCTTGAGCAATAATCACGTCGCGCAGATGAATATCCTCGTTCATGCCGCCGCAAGTTCCAACTCGAATCAACTTCTTCGCGCCGTAAACGTGAATCAACTCGTGCAGATAAATAGAAATGGACGGAATGCCCATGCCCGTCGCCTGAATTGAAACGCGCTCGCCCTTATATTTGCCCGTGAAGCCGAGAATATTTCTAATCGCCGTGTACTGGTGAACGTCGCTTAAAAAATTCTCTGCAATAATTTTCGCCCGAACAGGGTCGCCCGGCAGTAAGACGCGCTCGGCTATCTCGCCAACTTCCGCCGCAATGTGTATGCTCATAAAAATTTCTCCTTTAGCATTTTGTCTTCAGATTTTTTCAACGCCGCTAAAGAATTTCCTTTAATCATGACGTGTACGAAAATTTTTCAGATTATTTTAGTTGAAACTTGTCGCGGCGGCGGCAGGTGTGTTATAATTCGCTTGTAGAATTTTTATCGCACTTTTTGAGAGGAGTGTATCATTATGAAGTTGCCAAAAGTTTTAAAGCGAATCGCGACTGCTGTTTGTGCCGTTGCATTGGCGGTCGGAATCGCAGGTTGCGGCGGCGGCTCTGGCGAGAAGGAACAATTCATTAATATCGCTACGGGCGGCACCGCAGGCACTTATTATCCCATCGGCGGAGCTATTGCAGAAGTGCTCAACAAGAACGGCATGAACGCCTCCGCGCAATCCACAGGCGCATCGGTCGCCAATATCAACATGCTCAAGGATAAACAGGTTGAGCTTGCAATCGTACAAAATGACATAACTTATTACGCCGTCAACGGTAAGGAAATGTTCGAGGAAGGCGGCAAGATTGAAAACCTCAACGGTATCGCGTCGCTTTATCCTGAAACTTGCCAATTCATCGTCCGCGAAGATTCGGGCATTAAAACCATTGCCGACTTAAAAGGCAAGCGCGTTGCAGTCGGTGCGGCAGGTTCGGGCGCAGAAGCTAATGCTCGCCAAATCCTCGAAGCTTACGACATTACCTACAACGACATTAATGAGCAATTCCTTTCCTTCGCGGAAGGTTCCTACGCTCTTAAAGACGGCACTGTCGACGCGGCGTTTGTGACGGCTGGCTATCCTACCGCCTCCGTCCAAGATATTGCCTCGCAGAATAAGATTCGCATTCTGCCCATTGGCGACGAACAAGTTAAAAAGCTCGCCGAAAAATATCCTTTCTACACCAAGACAATCGTTCCCAAAGGCACTTATCAGGGCTTTGATGAAGATGTCGAGACCGTCAGCGTTATGGCTATCCTTGTTGCTAACGACAAAATCGACGCGGCTCTCGGCGAAAAGTTGACCAAAGCGATTTTCGACAACACGGAAAAGATTGCGGCGGCTCACTCTGCGGCGAAGGCTATTACCAAAGAAAGTGCGCTTGAAGGTATGGATTTCATCAAGATGAACGAAGGCGCGGCTAAAGTTCTCAAGTAAAATCTTATAACGGATAGATTTTAATATGGCGTCGGGAATTTCTCGGCGTCTTATTTTTTTGGAGGAGACATGGGAAATTTTATCGTTACGACGATTCGCAAGCCCGATTCGGCGACGGAAATTTTAGCGGAAGAAATTTCTTTAAAGCTCGGCGGGCAACTTATAGAGCGCAAGGATTTATCGTTTGATACTTTGAAAAAAATTCACGGCGCGGAAAATATTTTATTGGTCAAAAAAAATTCCCTCAGCGTGATTACTGCGGAGGGAGAATTATTTTTTCACCCGAACACGGCGCATTTACGAATCAAAAATCTGCGCGGCGGCGAGGGCGACCGATTGATTGACGCACTGAAAATTTCTGCCGGCTCAAAGGTTTTGGATTGCACATTGGGCTTGGGGAGCGACGCCATTGTCGAAAGTTTTATCGTCGGTGATTCGGGCAAAGTTGTCGCGCTTGAAATTAATCCGCTTATCGCCGAAGTTGTCAGTTACGGCTTGAAAAATTTTTCCGAAGACAGTCCGCACATTTTAGAGGCGATGCGTCGCGTCGAAGTCATTAACGCCGATTGCAAAGAATATTTGAAGACCTGCGCGGACGATTCTTTTGACGTTGTTTATTTCGACCCTATGTTTCGCCGCCCGATTCAAAAGAGTTCGGGACTTAATCCGATTCGCCCGCTTGCCGACGCCCGCCCTTTGACTGAAGAAATTATTCGTGAGGCTTGTCGCGTTGCAAAATTTCGCGTCGTCATGAAGGAGCATTCGGGGAACGCGGAATTTGAACGACTCGGCTTTAAAGTTGCCGACGGCGGCAAATACAGTTCGATTGCCTTTGGCGTGATTGAAAAATGATTCGCTTCGGCAAAAAGTGATTGAGCAAAAAATTGCTGTCATGTTATAATACTAACTAAATAAAAAATTGAAGAATGGATAACCATTTCACAAGGAGGTTTTTATCATGAGGAACAAAATTTTTGTTATTAAAGATTTTCAATTCGACTTGCAACGCTTCGACGCCGACACTTGGGACGGCACAGCTACTTCCGTGCCCGACGCTGTCGACAACGTTATCACCATTACCACGGCGGAACAGCTCGCGGCATTGGCGGCAGCGGTCAACGACGGCACCGATTACAGCGGCATTACCATTAAACTCGACGCTGATTTGGACTTGAGCGGGTACAACTGGACGCCCATCGGCAACTACAACTACAACTACAACTACAACAACTCCAACTACAACAAATTCAAGGGCACCTTCGACGGGCAAGGACACACTATCAGCGGCTTAACCTACCAAACCTATTCTCACAACAACTACGTCGGCTTGTTCGGCTTGGTGGACACGGGCGGCACAGTTCAAAACGTCACGCTGATAAACGTAAATATCTGGGGCAATGCAGAGAGAGTTGGCGGCATTGCGGGCGATAATCACGGCACGATTCAAAATTGCTCCGTCAGCGGCACAATCAACGGATATATTAACTTAGGGGGAATAGTCGGCTGGAACCACACCGGCTCAATCACGAATTGCACCTTCAGCGGGACAGTCAACTGCAACAGTTATAACGCCGGGGGAATAGCCGGCTACAGCTACGACGGTTCAATCAAAGATTGCGTTACCAATGCACAAGTCAGCGGCGGCGAAAGTCCTGTCGGAGGCGTGGTTGGTAGTGTCGTAAAAGGCTACGCAGGTACCGATACCAATCCCAATTACTACAGCGGTAATCTTAATCCGATTGGCAAGATTAGCGACACGACCGACGTCGTCAATAAGTCACTCTATCAAATCACAATGCCCGACGGCGTGACTGTAGACGGCGCAATCAATTTGGGCGGCACTGACTACGTCAAAGAAGGCGGCACCCTCACAATCAGCGGATTCAGCACAGGGGAAATTTCATTCGGCGATAAAGTCGCAAGCTTCACGCAAAGCAGCAACACCTTCACCGCCAAAGACAGCGCGGGCAATGAGTTGTTCACCGTAAGCACGACGGCGGCAGTCAGCGAGAACAGTTGGACAGTCAATGGAGGCTCCGCAACCTACAGTCAAGGCTTCACCACTGCCGGCGCGATTATGAACGGAGATAAACTCAAATATCAAGATGTGGCAAGTGATTCGTTCACGATAAACGGCATTAAGGACGGCACCACGACGGAACAACTCGAAACGGCGATTGATATTTCCGTAGATAAGAAAGTCACCGTAAAAGACGCCTCAGTCCTTAGCGGCTCCGTCAGCTTAAACAACTCCAACTACACTCTCGACTTTGCCGAAAGTCTCAAATGCAGAGAGTACAGCGTTGGCTTTAACGACATGGGCGGCGGCGTTTACAAATACTTCAACACGGAAGGCGGCCGCTCAGGTTGGAAAGAAACCAACGGCACATGGACTTTCCAAACCGCCACTGAACCCGAACCCGCCGCAGTTTTGACATTGAGCGGCTTGGCTAAGGCTCCGACAGTAAACGACGGCGTCATCACTCTCGGCGAGGATAACTTCACGGGCAACGCAATCACTGCGACGGGCAACATTACCGACTTTAAATATGCGTTCACTGTCAGCGGCAAAACTTTCAACGGCGTGAAGACTATCAGCGGCTTAACCTACAACGCGGCGGGCTACTACGAAATTGCCGACGCTCAAGACCTTAAAGACCTCGCAACCTATGTAAACGCGGGCAACAACTGCGCGGGCTTGACTTTTAAGCTGACGGAGGACATCAGCGGCGTTGACTTCCATATCGGCACTTTCAGCGGCACTTTAGACGGCGACAGTCACAAAATCACCGTCAGCTATGACGTTACAACAAATAATCGCGCCCTGTTTAATTACGTTGACGGCGCGACGATTCAAAAGCTCACTGTCGACGGCACGATTAACACGTCAGCAGCATACGCCGCAGGTCTCGTCGCAAAAGTTATAGGTGGTGTAACCTATATCACCGACTGCATAAGCTCCGTAACGATTAACAGCACCTTTAACGGCTACGCAGGTCACGGCGGCTTTGTCGCCTATGTAAACAGCGGCACGCTCAACTTCACCAACTGTATCTTTAACGGCTCACTGCTCGGCAAGGATACAAACAATTGCGGCGGATTCGTCGGCTACAGCGACGGGACTGTCAATATAACGAACAGTCTCTTTGCTCCGACGGAAGTCACAATCGGAACTAACAACTCGTCGACCTTCGCACGCGGAAACACTCCTAATTTGAGCGGCGGCGGCTACTACTTGCAGACTTTCGGCAACAATCAAGGCACGCAAGTTTACAAAATCACCTTGCCCGACGGCGCAACTTCAGACGACGCAGTTAATTTGGGCGGCACTTACTACGCCAAAGAAGGCGGCACCGTCACAATCAGCGACTTCAACGGCGGAGAAATTTCTTTCGGCTCGGAAGTGGCAAGCCTCACGAAAGACGGCAACAACTTCACGGCAAAAGACAGCGCGGGCAATACACTTTTCACCGTAAACACGACGGCGGCAGTAGCTACGGGCGGCTGGGAAATTAGCGGCAACAACGCAACCTACAGTCAAGGTTTCAGCGCAGGTGCGATTATCGACGGAGCTAAACTCAGCTATCAGGCGGCAAAAACTGATTCGTTCACAATCAGCGGCATTAAGGACGACACCACGACGGAAAAACTCCAAGCGGCGATTGATATTTCCGCAGATAAAAAAGTCACCGTAAACGACGACTCTGTCCTCAGCGGCAACGTGAGCTTAAACAACTCCAACTACACCCTCGACTTTGCCGACAATCTCAAATACTTCGAAGTCGTCAAGGGCTTTAAAGACATGGGCGGCGGCGTCTACAAATACTTCGACGCATCGGGCAACTGCGCAGGTTGGGAAAATAACAACGGCACATGGACTTTCCAAAACGGCACCGATCCCGAACCCAAAGCAGTTTTGACCTTGAGCGGCTTGGCTAAGGCTCCGACAGTAAGCGACGGCATCATCACTCTCGGCGCGGAGGACTTCAGCGGCGACGAAATCACTGCGGACGATAACAATTCCAATTTCAAATATGCGTTCACTGTCAGCGGCAAAACTTTCAACGGCGTGAAGACTATCAGCGGCTTAACCTACAACGCGGCAGACGGCGGCTACTACGAAATTTCTTCCATTGACGATTTGCAGACGCTTGCGACCTATGTAAACGCGGGAAATAAATGCGAAGGCTTAACCTTCAAAGTCACGGCGACTATCGACTTAAGCGAGATTACAAATTTTACTCCGATTGGCAACTTCTCCAACAGGTTCAAAGGCACATTTGACGGGCAAGGAAATACTATCAGCGGCTTGACCATCAGTGGCTTGACCAGCAACGGCGACTGGGAGGTCGGTTTGTTCGACTATGTGGACACGGGCGGCACAGTTAAAGACGTCACGCTGATAAACGTAAATGTCACGGGCGACGAAAAGGTCGGTGCGGTGGTCGGCGTAAACTACGGCACAGTCACAGGTTGTAAAGTCAGCGGCTCCGTCAACGGCACAAGCTCCGAATCAACCTACATAGGCGGTGTGGTCGGCGTAAACTACGGCACAGTCACAGGTTGCTTTACCGACGTAAACATTACTGTCGGAAGGGGAGGCAGCTTCGGCGCAATCGTCGGCAAAAACGACACCGTCCCCGGCGCCAATGTAACACTCGGCACGGCGGAAAAACCCAATTACTACAGCTACGGCGAGCCGATTGGCGCCAACTACGTCTCCGGCGGCGTCAACAAATTACTGTATGAAATAACTTTGCCCAACGGCGCAACTGCAGACGGCGCAGTTAATTTGGGCGATAAATATTACGCCAAAGAAGGCGGCACCGTCACAATCAGCGACTTCAGCGCAGGAAAAATTTTATTCGGCGATAAAGTCGCAAGCTTCGCGCAAAGCGGCAACAACTTCACGGCTAAAGACGCCTACGGCAACGATTTGTTTACCGTAAACACGACGGCGGCAGTCATCGAGAACAGTTGGACAGTCAATGCAGGCTCCGCAACCTACAGTAAAGGATTCACCACTGCCGGCGCGATTGTCGATGGGGCGAAACTCAGCTATCAGGCGGCAGAAAATAATTCGTTCACAATCAACGGCATTGCGAGCGGTAAAACGGCGGACGACCTGCGCGGGGCAATCAGCGTGTCCGAAGATAATAAAGTCACCGTAAACAACGCCTCTGTCCTTAGCGACAACGACGTTTACTTGCAAGAAGGCTCCAACTACACCCTCGACTTTGCCGACAATCTCAAATACTTCGAAGTCGTCAAGGGCTTTAAAGACATGGGCGGCGGCGTCTACAAATACTTCGACACGGAAGGTGGTCGCGCAGGTTGGGAAAATAACAACAGCACGTGGACTTATCATGACGCCACTGAACCCGAAACAGTTTTGACATTGAACGGCTTGGCTAAGGCTCCGACAGTAAGCGACGGCGTTATCACTCTCGGCGCGGAGGACTTCAGCGGCGACGAAATCACTGCGGACGATAACAATTCCAATTTCAAATATGCGTTCACTGTCAGCGGCAAAACCTTCAACGGCGTCCCGACTATCAGCGGCTTAACCTACAACGCGGCAGGCGGCTACTACGAAATTGCCGACGCTCAAGACCTTAACGACCTCGCAACCTATGTAAACGCGGGCAACAACTGCGACGGCTTGACTTTTAAGCTCACGGCGGACATCAGCGGCGTTGACTTCCATATCGGCGACACAGAAGATCACAAGTTCAAGGGCACTTTCGACGGCGACGATCATAAAATCACTGTCAGCTACACCGAGACCGCAATCGATGATAAGCATCCGTGCGCACTGTTCAATTTCGTTGACGGCGCGACGATTAAAAAGCTCGCAGTCGACGGCAATATTACCACTTCCGCAAAATACGCGGCGGGTCTCGTCGCAAAAGTTATAGGTGGTGTAACCTATATCACCGACTGCACAAGCTCCGTCACGATTAACAGCTCAGTCGGCGGCGACGGCACTCACGGCGGCTTTGTCGGCGGAAACAGCGGCACGCTCAACTTCACCAACTGTATCTTTGACGGCTCACTGCTCGGCTCGTCGACCGACAGTTGCGCGGGATTCGTCGGCTACAGCGGCGACGGGACTGTCAATATAACGAACAGTCTCTTTGCTCCGACGGAAGTCACAATCGGAACGTACAGATCTGCGACCTTCGCACGAAGCTCCTCCGGCGACTACAGCGGCAGCGGCGACTCTTACAGCGGCGGCTATTACACGAAAGCATTCGGCGCAACGCAGAGCGGCACGCAGGTTTACAAAATCACCTTGCCCGCCGGCGCAACTTCAGACGACGCAGTTAATTTGGGCGGCACTTACTACGTCAAAGAAGGCGGCACCCTCACAATCAGCGACTTCAGATCAGGAGAAATTTCATTCGGCTCGGAAGTGGCAAGCCTCACGCAAAGCGGCAACAACTTCACGGCAAAAGACAGCGCGGGCAACGTTTTGTTCACCGTAAGCACGACGGCGGCAGTCGGCGATAGCAGCTGGTCAGTCAGCGGCACCGAAGCCACCTACAGTCAAGGATTCACCACTGCCGGCGCGATTATCGACGGGGCGAAACTCAAGTATCAAGCTGTGGCAATTGATGATTCGCTCACGATAAACGGGATAGCGAGCGGTACTACTACCGAACAACTTAACGCCGCAATCAGCGTGTCCGACGATAAGAAAGTCACCGTAAACAACGCCTCAGTCCTTAGCGGCTCCGTCAGCTTAAACAACTCCAACTACACCCTCGACTTTGCCGACAATCTCAAATACCGCGAAGTCGTCGAGGGCTTTAACGACATGGGCGGCGGCGTTTACAAATACTTCGACGCATCGGGCAACCTCGCAGGTTGGAAAGAAACCAACGGCACGTGGAATTACCAAAATGCCACTGAACCCACCGCAGTGTTGACCTTGAGCGGCTTGGCTAATGCTCCGACAGTCAGCGACGGCGTCATCACTCTCGACGAGTCTGACTTCAGCGGCGACGAAATCACTGCGACGGGCACCCTTACCAATTTCAAATATGCGTTCACTGTCAGCGGCAAGACCTTCAACGGCGTGAAGACTATCAGCGGCTTAACCTACAACGCGGCGGACGGCGGCTACTACGAAATTTCTTCCGTTGACGATTTGCGGACGCTTGCAACCTATGTAAACGACGGCAACAACTGCGACGGCTTGACGTTTAAGCTGACGGCGGACATCAGCGGCGTTGACTTCCATATCGGTACTTTCAGCGGCACTTTCGACGGCAACAATCACAAAATCACCGTAAATTACGGAACCGAAACCGCAAGAATCACTACTGAGGGCTGTGCACTGTTCAACAAGCTAGACAATGCTACGGTTAGAGGTTTGACAGTCGACGGAACGATTTATACGTCCGATAAATATGCCGCAGGTCTCGCAGTACACACTGAAAACGCCGTAACCATCGAAAATTGCCGCTCAAGCGTCACTATTAACAGCACACAAAGCGGCGACGGCACTCATTCAGGCTTTGTCGGTGGTGTAAACAGCGGCACGCTCAACTTCACCAACTGTATCTTTGACGGCTCACTGCTCGGCAAGGATACAAACAGTTGTGGCGGTTTTGTCGGTTATAATGGCGGCGGGACTGTCAATATAACGAACAGTCTCTTTGCTCCGACGGAAGTCACAATCGGAACAACCGGCTCCGCAACCTTCGCACGCGGCAATGCTCCAACCATTGACGGCGGCTATTACACGAAACTTTTCAACGACGCGCAGAGTGGCACGCAAGTTTACAAAATCACGTTGCCGAGCGGCGTCACTGCGACGGGCGACACGGTTGTTACTTTTGGCAATGACATCTACGCGGCGGGCACCGTCACAATCAGCGACTTCAGCTCAGGAGAAATTTCATTCGGCTCAGAAGTGGCAAGCCTCACGAAAAGCGGCGATACCTTCACGGCCAAAGACGCCGACGGCAACGATTTGTTCACCGTAAACACGACGGCGGCAGTCGGCGATAGCAGTTGGACAACAGTCAATGAAGGCTCCGCAACCTACAATCAAAGCTTCACCACTGCCGGCGCGATTATCAACGGGGCGAAACTCAGCTACCGGGCGGCAGAAAATGATTCGTTCACAATCAACGGCATTGCGAGCGGTACTACTACCAACCAACTTAACGCCGCAATCAGCGTGTCCGACAATAAGCAAGTCACCGTAAACGACGACTCTGTCCTCAGCGGCGGCACCGTCAGCTTAAACAACTCCAACTACACCCTCGACTTTGACAGAAGTCTCAAATACTTCGAAGTCGTCAAGGGCTTTAACGACATGGGCGGCGGCGTTTACAAATACTTCAACGAATCGGGCAACTTCACAGGTTGGAAAGAAACCGCCGGCACATGGAATTACCAAACCGGCACCGAACCTACTGCAGTTCTGACCTTGAGCGGCTTGGCTAATGCTCCGACAGTAAGCGACGGCGTCATCACTCTCGGCGAGTCTGACTTCAGCGGCGACGCTATCACTGCGGAAGGCACCCTTTCCAATTTCAAATATGCGTTCACGGTAACCGGCAAAACCTTCGCGGGCGTCCCGACTATTAACGGCTTAACCTACAACGCGGCGGACGGCGGCTACTACGAAATCGCCGACGCGCAAGACCTTGCAGACTTGGCGACTTATGTAAACTCCGGGGTAAACTCCGGGCACAACTGCGAAGGCTTAACCTTCAAAGTCACGGCGGCTATCATCGACTTAAGCGCGATTACAAATTTTACTCCGATTGGCAGCGACTACGACAACAGGTTCAATGGCACGTTCGACGGGCAAGGAAACACTATCAGCAACTTGACGAGTAGCAACTATAATTCCTTCTGCGGCGGCTTGTTCGGCTGGGTGCAAAAGGGCTGCAGGATTCAAAATGTCACTTTAACCAACGTAAATGTCACGGGACGGGACGAAATCGGCGGCTTGGTCGGTAAAAACTACGGCTCAATCACGAATTGCACACTCAGCGGGACAGTCAGCGGCACAAGTTTGGTCGGCGGCTTGGTCGGTAGCAACAACCACCCCAGCGGCACAATAGAAAACTGCACCTTCAGCGGGACAGTCAGCGGCACAAGTTTGGTCGGCGGCTTGGTCGGTAGCAACGAATCCACCAGCGGCTCAATCACGAATTGCACCTTCAGCGGGACAGTCAGCGGCAACCAATATGTCGGCGGCGCGGTCGGTCACGTCAAAAACAGCGGCGGCTCCGTTAAAAACACCACGGTCGACGTACAAGTCACCGGCACAGGCGACAACATCGGCGCGGTCATCGGTTGCGACAACACCTACAAATCAAGCGACAATAAATATCACAGCAATGTTGAGCAAGGCGGCACAGGCTCCACCCGCTACTTTGCACTTGACTTGCCCGAAGGCTCCACTTATCCCACGGACAAAATCACAGTCAACGGCAAGACCTACTACGTGAACGGCTCAACAGTCACAATCGACGGTAACGACTACACGATTGACGGCGACAATTACTATTACGTTGACGAGAACGGCAAAACCAAATTAACCACCGCCACAGTCCTAACCTCCAATGCAACTGAACTCGACGGAGGCTGGTATATCGTCAAAGGCAACGTTACAATCGACGAACAGCTCGCATTTGACGGCGATACACATTTAATCCTTGCCGACGGCGCAACTTTGACAGTAAACGGCGAAGATGACGGCATAAACGTCAATGGCACGCTAAATATTTACGGACAGACGCTCGGAACCGGAAATCTTGACGCAACCGGCAACTATAACGGTATTGTGGCAGCAAACAACGGCAACATAAATATTTATGGCGGAAAGATAAAAGCAACTGGCAACGAAGGCACCGGTATCAGTGCAGAAAACGCCGTAAATATCAGCGGCGGACAAGTAACCGCGACAGGCGACCACAACGGTATCTATGCAGGCGGCGCAATCAATTTAAGCTGGACAAAATCCACCGACTTTATCGACGCGAGCAGTTACAGCAAAACTCCTGCCTTTGCAGAAGGCAAGCGTTTCTACGACGAATCGGGCAATATCAACCCGACGAGCGGGAAAATTTATGCGCTTGACGGCTATATCATTACAATTCCTGACGGCGTGAACCTTGATAGCGGTTATATTAAGCGAAGCGGCGAAACTAACTCTTATATCTGCGCGGCGAACGCTGAATTAACGTTATCGACAGGCACCAATGCCGCTTTCGAGAAAATCACGGGCATTAAGGACGCTAGGGCGGACGGCAACGCTTACAAATACACCGTAACGGAAGATAAGACGCTGGAGCCTGTCGGTTTCCTTAAAATTGACGGCTTAACCTTCGTGGACGGCAACAGCGGCGAAGAATATTACGAAATTGCCGACGCTCAAGACATTAAAGACCTTGCGGCATATGTAAGCGGCGGTAACGACTGCACAGGCTACACATTTAAGCTGACAGCCGACCTTGACTTAACCACAGAGACTTTTACGGCTATTTCGGGCTTTAAGGGCACCTTCGACGGCAACGGCAAGCTTATCGTCACGGATAAAGCGATTTTCAGCGGCAACACCGGCACAATTACCGACGGCTACTATTACGGCACGAGTATTGGAGCCTTCACGCAAACTTTCAAGGTAAATGTTCCTTCAACCGTCACAGTCACCGCTGATGACGACGATAAAACCACTTTTGGCGGCAAAACTTACTACAAAAAAGGCGCACAAGTCACAATCGACGGCAACGACTTCACGATTAACGCCGACAATTACTATTACGTTGATTCTGACGGCAAAACCAAATTAACCACCGCCACAATCCTTGACGGCACCCAAACTACGCTTGGCGGAGGCAATTACATAGTCTTAGGCAACGTGACAATCAACTACACGCTCAATATCAGCGGCAACGCTAACTTAATCCTTGCGGACGGAGCAAAACTCACTGTAAACGTCGAAGGCGGTGACGGCATAAACGTCAATGGCACGCTAAATATTTACGTACAGACGCTCGGAACCGGAAATCTTGACGCAACCGGCAACTATAACGGTATTGTGGCAGCAAACAACGGCAACATAAATATTTATGGCGGAAAGATAAAAGCAACTGGCAACGAAGGCACCGGTATCAATGCATACAACGACGTAAATA
>JAFYNH010000037.1 GCA_017549815.1 Selenomonadaceae bacterium | reverse complement strand
GGAATTTACGACTGTGGAGTGTTACATAAACGTTAGTAGGTGCGCCGAGAACGGACACGTTGAAGCAGTAAGACAAAACCGCGAGGTTTGTCCGAATCATCTTAACATGGTCACATTTGACTATGTTTTAAGTAGCAGGTTTTTACACAGTGGCAAGAATCAACGAAAATTATTTGAAGTTACCGGGAGCATATCTTTTCTCGGAAATCGGCAAACGCGCCGCCAAATTCCAGAAAGAAAATCCCGACGCCAAAATTATTCGTCTCGGTATCGGCGACGTAACCCGTCCGCTCCCGCAAGTTTGTATCGACGCTATGAAAGCCGCCGCCGATGAAATGGGCAAGGTTGAAACTTTTCGCGGTTATGGTCCCGAACAAGGTTATTCTTTCTTGCGCGATAAGATTGCCGAATTCAATTACGCAAAGCGCGGACTCGACGTTAAAGCTGATGAAATTTTTATCAGCGACGGCTCCAAATGCGACTGCGGCAATATCCAAGAAATTTTCTCGCTCGATTGCAAAATTGCGCTCGGCGACCCCGTTTATCCCGTTTATAACGATTCAAACGTCATGGCGGGACGCACTGGCAATTTGAAAGCCGACGGACATTTTGAGGGCATAGTTTATCTGCCGTGCACTGCCGAAAATAATTTCTCGCCCGAACCGCCCGCCGAGAAAGTTGATATGGTTTATCTTTGCTCGCCGAACAATCCGACGGGGACGGTACTTAGCAAAGCCGCGCTTGAAAAATGGGTTGCCTACGCTAAAGAAAATGACGCCGTGATTCTCTACGACGCAGCCTATGCCGCTTACATTACCGAAGAAAATGTTCCGCGTTCTATTTACGAAATTAACGGGGCACGCGACGTGGCGATTGAATTCCGCTCCTTCAGTAAGACGGCAGGATTTACAGGTACTCGCTGCGGTTATATCGTTATCCCCGACGGCTTGACGGGCACAACTGCAAGCGGTGAGCGCGTTCCGCTTAAAAAACTTTGGGCGCGTCGTCATACGACCAAATTCAACGGCACGAGTTATATCACTCAACGCGGCGCGGCGGCTATCTACTCCGACGAAGGTCAGGCGCAAGTCAAACAGCTCGTCAATTATTACCTTGAAAACGCCAGAATCATTCGCGAGAGCTTAAGCGCGGCGGGACTTAAAACTTACGGCGGAGTTAATGCGCCTTATATCTGGCTTAAAACTCCCGACGATATTCCTTCTAGCTGGGATTTCTTCGATAAACTTTTGCACGAAAAACATATTATCGGAACGCCCGGCGCAGGTTTCGGACCTTGTGGCGAAGGCTATTTGAGATTAACTTCCTTCAACAGCAGAGAAAATACGATTGAGGCTTGCGAACGTCTCAAGAAATAATTAAAATTCAAGCGCGATAAGTTGCTTAACATTAAGTGACCGACCGCGCTTTTTAAATATCTCGGCAAAATTTTTTGTAATTAATGTGGTTCTAATAAAGGCATGATAAATTTTAAAAAAAATTAAAGGAGTGGTTGAAATGAAGTTGCCGAAAATTTTAACGGCGTTCGCGGCGACAGCGATTTTGCTGGCTACTGGTGCGGGCGTCACAGCCGAACAACAAGGGAGCTTTTTCGAGGGTGTCGACTGGAAAAATAAAGTCGTCACGGTTACGGGCGAAGGTATTGTGCCGCCCGGTTCCGTCAACTACACTCAAGCAAAGGGCATGGCTTCCAAAGCGGCAAGAGCTGACGCTTATCGCAAAATCGGCGAACTCGTCAACGGCGTCCGCGTCGAGGGCGAAACAACCGTCGAGAACATGCTGACGACTAAAGACACAGTTAAAATGCGCGTCGACGCTACAATTAAAGGCGCAAAAATTCTCAACGAAACTTTTCTGAGCGACGGCGGTTATCGTGTAACTGTGCAAGTGCCGCTGTTCGGCGTATCGAATTCGTTAGCTGGAGCCGTCTTTGAAAGAAATTCGACGGTTGAGCCTTTCGCCGATCCCGTCGTTGAAGTCGCGCCTAGTGTTCAGCAATACGATTCGTCAACACCCGTTAAAAGGAGAATTGAAGTTACTTCGCAATCAAAGGTAACAGTCGAGGAATACGTACCTTCTACGCCCGTGCCTACCACACCCGCCCCGACGACGCCTTATCGTTCGCCGCTTACCAGAATGTCAGTCTCAACGCTCGGCAATGCTGATTTGCAAAAGTTACAAGCCGATTCGTTGACTATCAGCGAACCTATTTATCAGCCGACAGCATACGCCAATTCCCAAGTTTCCTACGAAACTCCAGCTACAGTACAGAGCCAAATGAAGAAAAAGACCGTAGCAGAATATGCCTCAATGGCTGAAGGCGATTATACTGGCTTAATCGTCGACTGCAGAGGCTTGGGACTTGAACCTGTCATGAGTCCTGTTATCAAAAATATCAATGGAACCAAAATTTACGGACATAAAAATCTTGACATTGACAGAGTTATTCGCGAAGGCATGGCTGATTATTCTTCCGACGTTGACAACGTTTCCCGCGCAGGCGACAATCCTATTGTTGTTAAAGCCGTCTCGCTTGATAATTTTAACAGCAATCCTGTCGTGGCAATCCCCGACTCCAACCGCATTTTGATTGAGAATCACGCAACGCAATTCTTGAAAGATTTAAGAGTCGTATTCCTGTTCGATTAAAATTTTATCGGCAGTAAAAAAAGCCCCGATTCATTTCGAGTCGGGGCTAAATTTTTTAGTTGTGGTAAGGTAAGCGTCAGAGATTATTTTTGACGAGCGCGAAAAGTTTTGAATCACTCGTTGCGCCCGTGAAATTAGTTATCGCGGCGTCAATACCGTTCGCCTTAATGAAGTCTTGAACTTCGACAGCCTCTTTATCTTCGGCGTAATCGAACTTCAGCGCGGCGGCGATAACTTTTGCCAATGCTTCGGGAGTCTTGCCGCGTTCGAGGAGTTGAGTTGCGGGACTTACAAGACGGTCGCCCGCTGAAAGCTTGCGTTTCGGTCCGCGAGCTACGCGAGTAACTTCGTCGCTCAAATTCGGATTCTTAAAGCGAGTTTCGGTAGTCTCGACGTATTTCTGATGGACGGCGGCATCAAAGTTGTATTTGTCAATCAAGAGCGTGGAAGTTTCAGCCCAAACTGCGCGGGCGGCGGCTACAATTTCGTCGTCCTTCATTGCCGTGCTCATGTCGGTATAACCCTTTTGATAAGCCAAATAAGCAATGGAGGCGTGCCCCGTGTTGACGGTGAAAAGTTTGCGCTCAATGTATGCGCCGAGATTGTCAACAAGCGTCATGCCCTTTATCGCGGGAAGTTCGCCGACAACGCCCTTTGAATCAACGTCCCATTCCGCGTAGGGTTCGACCTTAACCAAAAGTTTTTCGTCATTCTTCTGCAACGGAACGATTCTATCGACAGCCGCGTCGGGGAAACCGATTAATTTATCAACTTCGGGCTTAACGTCGTCCGCAAGATTTTGATAGACGAAATTTTTCAGCACAGTCGAGCCGCCAACCATGTTTTCGCAAGCAATGATGTTGAGCGGCGTCTTATTCGTCGCAATGCGCTTGGTTAAACCTTTGGCGATATTCGGCGCAATGAATTTTAAGATGTTCGGACCAATAGCCGTTGTGACAATATCAGCCTCAACAATCGCGTCGAGCAGGGCGTCAAGGTTTTCATTGCTGTTAATCGCGCTGACGTTTTCGACAAGAGTTTTCTCCGCCTCGCCGAAAATCTGAACGTTGTACTTGCCAAGCGTGTTAATGTCGTCAACGAGCGGAGCCGCAACGTCTACAAATGCAACGTGATAGCCCGCTTGACTGAGCAACAGTCCGATAAAGCCGCGTCCAATATTGCCCGCGCCGAAGTGTACAGCCTTTTTCATTGTATGACCTCCTCTTTTAGGTTATAGGTGTCAGGATTTAGGGTTCAGGGTTCAGTATTCAGGATTCAGGATTTAGGATTTAGGATTTAGGGATAAGGGAAAAACCCTTTACCCCCGACACCTTTTCCCTTACCCCTTAGTAAACATGTCAAACAAAACTTGCGGGTCGTTGGTCGTGTATGCTTTCTGTAAATCTGCTTCAGAATATTCCATAGTAATCGTTGCCAAGTTCGCGATAATCGCCAAATGGTCGTCGCCCTTGCCCGCGATACCAACGATTAAATGCGCCGTGTTTTCGTCGGAGAATTTAACGCCGTTCGGATATTGCATGACGACAAGCCCCGTCTTGATGACATGTTTCTTAACTGCGTTTTCGCCGTGAGGTATTGCAATTCCTTGTCCAATGTAAGTCGAAATGTCGCGTTCGCGAGCCAACATGCCTTCGATATATTCTTTTTCAACGTAGCCACTCTTGAATAAAAGTTCGCCCGCCGCCTTGATAGCCTCTTCCTTGCTGACACTCTTCAAGCCGACTTTGACATTTTCTTTAAGTAGGATACCTTCTTTGATCGCGGTAGTTTCTTCTTCGCCGCCGCCGTCAGCAGTTGCCGAAATTCCGCCGCCCTTTAAGCGTTCGCTGATAACGTCATAAACGTTGTTGTTAGTGAAGTCCTTAACCCAAATGTGTTCGGCTTGCGGAGAGTCGGCTTTTGCGCGTTCAGCAAGTTTTTCATGCGAAACGACAATCTGCGCGTCTTTAGGAATGTTGCCGATTGCGAAGTTTTTAACGGTAATGTGCTTGTAGCCGTCTTTATGAAGTTTTTTACGGAGAGCCGCCGCGCCTAATGCACTGGAACCCATGCCCGCATCGCAAGCATAGACGATAAATTTAATGTCGGAACCTGCAACTTGTTTTTCGTCCGCCGGAGCTTGACCTTTGGACGCCGCCTTCATAGATTTCATATTGGCTTGAGCCGCTTCGAGTGCGTCTTCTTTCTCTGAATCAGCCTTAGCCGTCGCCTTGATAAAGATTGAACTGACTGCAAAACTTACACCAGCCGCCGCCGCTACTGCCGCAATATTAGCGAAATATGCGCCCGGAGCCGTCATAGCCATAATTGCGATAAAGGAACCCGGAGCCGCAGGAGCTACCAAGCCGCCGTTGAGTACTGTCAATGTGAAAACGCCCGTGATACCGCCCGCCATAACCGCAAGAATCAGCGTGGGTTTCATAAGGACATAGGGGAAATAAATTTCATGAATACCGCCGAAGAAATGAATGATGACTGCGCCGGGAGCCGAGCCTTTAGCATTGCCGACACCGAACAGCGAATAGGCAAGCAGAACGCCGAGACCGGGTCCGGGATTTGATTCAATCATGAAGAAAACCGATTTGCCGACTTCCTGCGCCTGTTGCATACCGAGCGGAGTAAAGACGCCGTGATTGATTGCGTTATTGAGGAACAAAATCTTCGCAGGTTCGACCAAGATTGAGACGAGTGGTAACACACCAGCCGCAACGATACCGCCGACCGCTGAGGCAAGTCCGTCCGTCAAACTCGAAACTAAAGGTCCGACGAAGCTGTAAGCCGCGCAGGCGAGAATGCCGCCGATAATGCCCGCCGAGAAGTTATTAACTAACATCTCGAAACCGCCGGGAATTGAGTCTTGCGCCATTTCGTCGAATTTTTTAATCGCGACGCCGCCTATGGGACCCATAATCATTGCGCCCATAAACATGGGAATATCGGTACCGACTATGATACCGGCTGTGGCAATCGCGCCAACGACGCCGCCACGATGCCCGTTGACAACTTCGCCGCCCGTGAAGCCGATTAATAACGGCAACAGCCATTTAGCCATAGGACCGACGAGTTCAGCGAGCCCTTCATTGGGTATCCAACCCGCAGGAATAAAGAGTGCTGTGATAAATCCCCAAGCAATGAACGCGCCGATATTGGGCATGACCATTGCGCTGAGGAAGCGACCAAACTTTTGCATCGCCTCTTGCATTGATAACACCTCCAATTTAGTTGATAGGGACTAGGAACTGGGAACTAGCAGGAACTAGTTCCTAGCAACTCGCTCCTAGTTCCTTTATCCTATGTTGAATTTTAAACGTAGCCATATATTTTGGCAAGTGAAAAAAATATTGAAATTTGTCCTTCATTATTAAGGACATTTTAACTTGACAATGAGATTTTGAAAGTTATAATCAAAAACAAAGTTTTTACGGAAAGGACGTTGCCCTATGGATGTCGGCGAAGTTGCGGAAAAAAGTTTCTTGCGCCCCATTGATAATACTTCGATCGTTCAACAGGTTATAGATCGTTTAACTTACGCCATGATTTATAAAGAACTTAAACCGGGTGATAAATTGCCGACGGAAATGGAGTTGGCGTCAAGTTTCGGCGTCGGGCGCAATTCCATACGCGAGGCGATTAAAATTTTAGTCTCGTTCGGTGTATTGGACATTCGACGCCCCGAAGGAACTTTCGTTGCCAATGGTTTCTCGGACAAGATGATTAATCCGCTCCTGTACGGAATTATTCTCGACCAATCGGACTCTTTGGACAACTTAAAAGAGTTGCGCGAGTGGATTGACTTTGGCATTTTAGAATTGGCAATGGTTAAGGCGGAGCCAGAAGATTTATTTCAGCTGGAGGAGCAACTCGACAGGCTCATCAAAGAAATAGATAAAGGCAATGTGGAAAGAGTTTTCGTAGCCGACGATAATTTTCACGAGGCAATTTCGATAGCGGCGCATAATTCTTTACTCGGACAAATTGCAAAGCTCGTTCGGACTTTGACAAGTGAAATACGCATGTCGACAGTTCGCAATATGCTCAAGCTCGGTAAAGGCGACGAACTTAAAAAGGCGCACGAAGATTTATTCAAAGTAGTTAAGTATAAGAACGACGAAGAGGCGCGTAAAATGCTCGTCGAAGGTTATTTCTACCGATACAATCTTTTACGTAATTGAATTTACAATGCAAATACAACAGATAGGAAAGCCCATAGTTTCCTGCTAAAATGTTTATAACTTAAAAGAAAGCAGGAGGAACAATGAGTTACAAAAATCCAGCATAACGGAGTTACGTGTCTAATCGTGGCAAAATTCCAATCAGCCATGAATTGTCTGAAAGACCTCTTTATGCAAGGACAGCCGCCACCGTCAAAAGTCTTCTTTACAAAAATTTCTTGAACGCCAGCAAGAAATTTCAAACCCCCTCTTTAGTCTTGAAAATCCCCAGCTTGCGGAAAATCTTTGTGCCGAATCTGCCAATCAACGGAATTCGCGCCATATCCTCTTCAAGCAAGCCGCCTATCATCGCCAAAGTCGCCATGTAAACTACACAGCCCGTAAATATCGCCCCGAACGTCGAGAAAATTTCCATATGCCATTCCGCTATCGTCAAATCATAGAAAAATTTCACGACCAAAGCCATTGCACCAGACGCCGCTATCGTCTTGAATAACTGCCCGACTTCCATTTTGTAGCCAATGTACTTGTGGATAAAATATAAATTTATGAACGCCGCAACGCCCATGTCAGCCGCCGTCGCCCAAGCCGCGCCCATAATTCCTAACGCCGGCATTGCCGTCAACGTCCAGTTTAAAATGACCTTAGCAACTGCCGCCAAAATCATATTAACCATCGGTATCGTCGTATGTCCAAGCCCTTGCAAGACGCCCGTCGAAACTTGATGAAGTCCCAATAAAATTATCGACACCGCCGAAATCATTACCGCAGGCCCCGCGCCCGGCGCATTGTATATCAAGCTCGCTATCGGCGTCGCTAAGAAAAATACCACTACGAACGCCGGAAAACATACAAAGTTTGAAATCCTAACCGCCGCCGCCGTCTGCCGAAATATCCGCGCCGTATCTTTCAACGCCCGCGCCTCCGAAATCGCAGGAACTATCGACACCGCTAAGGACGCCGTTAATATCGTCGCCAAATTTATCAGCGGAACCGCCATGCCCGTTAAATAGCCGAAAAGCTCCGTCGCTTGCCGAACCGAATAGCCCGCAACCTCCAATCGCTGAGGCACTATCATTAAATCTAAATTCGACACGACAGGCAACATTATCGACGCCGCACTTACCGGCAACGCCAATTTGAATATCCGCTTGATGATTGATAATGTCGATTCGTGCGCCGTCTCTGGCAAAGGTTTCAAGTCTAGTCCGTAAGTCCGTTCAATGTCCCGATTTAATTTTATGTGGAAATAGACAAGGACGATTAAGCCCGTCACCGCGCCCGCTAATGCTCCTAAACTTGCGCCCGCCGCCGCGTAGTCCAAACCCATTGGCAAGAATAAGTCCGCAAGCACTATCATTATTATCACGCGGAAAATTTGCTCGACTATCTGACTGACTGCGGTCGGCGTCATGCGTTGCCAACCTTGTAAATAGCCTCGCGACGACGCCAAAAACGTTACAAAGAAAATCGTCGGCGACAATGCCACTATTGATAAATGTGCTCGCGGGTCGCGTATGAATTGCCAATCTATCAGCCAATCCGCCGCGAAATACGTCAGAACCGAGAAAAATATTCCCGTTACCAACATCAACAGCATTGAAATACGGAAGACCCGCTTAGCTCCGAATATATCTTTTAAAGCGACGCGCTCCGCCGTGATTATCGAAATCGCCACCGGTACGCCCGCTTGCGAGATTGTCATTGCGAAAAAATAAATCGGGAACGCCATTTGGTAAAGCCCGATGCCTTCGCCGCCCAATATCCTTGAGACGAATATCCAATTCAAAGAGCCGATGACTTTTACTACGAAACTTGCTATCGTCAAGATGAACGTGCCCTTTAAAAATTTCTCGCTCGATTTATTTTCTGTCATTATCTAAATTTCTACTCCTAATCCTAATCCCTAATTCCTAGTCCCTAGTTCCTAGTTCCTAGCTATTAATTGCCTTTTTCGCCGCCGTGTGGCATAATCCTTTTTGGAATGGAAGGTGATTAATAATGAGCGAAACTCCTACGGATTATGCGTGGAAAAATAATTTTACCGTCGTCGACCACATTAACGCTTATCTTTTGCCGGGTCCAGATATTTACGTTGAGCCGCGAGCGACGCCGTTCTTTAACGTGCCGTCTATGATTTATGGCAATAAGCCGACCGATAACAGAAATTTACTTTTAACGCCCGCCGACCGTGACGAGCTTATTAAAAAAAATCCCCGCGCAGAAAAATGGATTCGTCCGTTTATGGGCGCGGAAGAATTTATTAAGGGCAAGAAAAGATTTTGTTTATGGCTAAAAGATTGTCCGCCCGATGAACTTCGTAAAATGCCTTTGGTTTATGAACGGGTTAAAAATGTTCGCGAATTTCGTTTGCAAAGTAAAAAAGCCGCCACTCGTAAGCTTGCAGATAAACCGACGCTCTTCGCGGAAATTCGACAGCCGACGACAGATTATTTATTAATTCCGCGAGTCAGCAGTTCCAGTCGCCGTTATATTCCGATTGGCTACATAGACGCGAAAACTATTGCAAGCGACGCAGTTTTTGTACTTCCCGACGCCGATTTATTTTTATTCGGAGTACTGACAAGTTCGATACATATGGCTTGGATGCGGCTTGTGGCGGGGCGGCTGAGGAATGATTATCGTTATTCAAATACGCTTGTTTATAATACGTTTCCATTTCCGTTGTACTATCCGGACACTTGGAAGCCGCGAGTTGAAAAGACCGCGCAGAAAATTTTAGACGCCCGCGCCAACTATCCCAATGCGACTTATGCCGACCTTTACGACGAAGTTTCTATGCCGTATGATTTACGCAAGGCGCACGAAGAAAACGATTTGGCGGTTTTCAGTTTATATGGACGCTTAAAGCCCGACATGGACGAAATGACCATACAAGTTGCGCTGTTGTATATGTATGAAGTTTTGCACGAAGAATTTGACCGAGAGGACGACGAATAAACTTTTGGAGGCGATTGGCGTGAATATCAATCTGATAAAATTTAATACGGACATTGGCAGGACAAAGCCCGAAAATTTGATTCACGCCGACGCCGCCTGTCCGTTTTGCGACGTGGAAAATTTAAAGGACATAATTGAGGTTGACGGCGACATAATTTTTTTAAAGAATAAGTATCACGTCATCGAAGGAGCCGACCAATTTGTTTTGATTGAGGGGCGCGAGTGCAAAGTCGATATGCCCGATTACTCGAAAGAAAAAATGCGCCGCGTCATAAAGATGGGCGTCAAGCAATGGAAAAATCTTTTAGCATCGGGCAAGTACGCAGAAGTTTTATTCTTCAAGAATTACGGGATAATGAGCGGCGGGACGATTCGCCATCCGCATATGCAACTTGTCGGCTTTCCGCAATTAAATTCGGAATTACTCTTTGACGAAGCAGAACTGCGCGGGCTTATCATAGCGGAGCGCGACGGCGTTGAGTTTAACATTTCAAATTGTCCGCGAGTAGGTTTTGGCGAACTCAATGTTGTCGTCGAGGCGGGCGGCTCAATCGATACTCTTGCCGACTTCATTCAAGTTGCGGTTCATTACGTCATGAATTTTTTCAGCAAGCGTTGCACGAGCTACAATATTTTTTTCTACCGCCGCGCAGAGAAAATCTTTGCAAAGGTTATGCCACGTTATGCCACGTCGCCCTATTTTGTCGGCTATAATATCCATTTTCTGCCGAATAATATCGAGCGCATTGCCAACGAGATTCAGGAAGTTTATTTCGGGAATTAGGTTTGTGATTTTTTGCAAAACTTTTTCTTTGCTCGCCCAAAGAAAAAGTTACAAAAAGAAAAGGCGATAGACGCCGCTTTTCACATCACGTGAAAAACGCGGCGCGGCGCACATCCATGTGCGCCGGGTGGTTTTCGCCTCATCTAAGTTTGTTTTATACTTTGGGTATCTTTAAATGAAAAAAATTTTACTCGTTTATAATCCCGTGTCGGGCAATGCGGCATTTAAGAAAAGGCTCGACGCGGTCATAGAAAATTTTCAACGGCGCGGGATAGTTTTATATGTCTATCGAACCTGCGCGGACGACAACTCTGCCTTTATCGATTGCGTTAAAACTTCTCAAGCAGAGGGCGTAATTGCGGCGGGCGGCGACGGCACTTTACACGCGGTGATTAATTGGCTCAAAAAAAATTCGCTTGATTTACCCGTCGGAGTGATTGGGTCGGGCACTTCAAACGATTTTGCCGCTCACCTTAACATTGACGCTGAAAATTATTTTGACATTATCGCCGAAGGCAGGACGCGCCCCGTTGATTTAGGTTTGGTTAATGGCGCGGAATATTTTATCAATGTGGCGAGCGCGGGCGTTTTTACTTCGATAGCGCATGAAGTCGATTCACGGCTTAAGAATTTTTTAGGCAAGAGTGCATATTATCTGCGCGGGCTGGGTGAGCTTAAGAATTTTAAGACTGTGCCGTTTGAAATTATCGCGGACGGAGAAAATTTTTCTGTCGATGCCTTTTTATTCTTGATATTAAATTCACCGTCGGTAGCGGGATTTAAAAAGGTTTCGGATTCCGCGCAGATTGACGACGGCAAATTAGACTTGCTTGCGCTAAAGAGTTGTTCGCCGCCCGCGTTGGTAAGTTTGGCTAAGAAAATTTTGGCGGGCGAGAGCATTCAGTTCGACGAAAATATTTTCAAGTTGCAAGCGGAGACTTTCGAGATAAAATCTGCTACTGAATTGACAAGCGACCTTGACGGCGAAGTCGGAGATAAATTGCCGCTTAAAGTCGAGACGATTAAGCACGCGATAAACTTTTTCGGATAAAAAAATTGCCCTGCCGATTGGCGGGCTTTTATTTATTCGTTGTACATTAATTGTTCGGGCGAAGTGACAGGCTCGTTGCGCATAGTGTCATAAGGTGTCGTTACTCGGCGTTGTGTGCCCGCGAATAACATTTCGGTAAGTTGCGCGGCGGCTTCGGGTTCCATTTTAGCCAAAATCTGCGCGACCGAATCTTCGCTCATGCGTTGAAGGATTAAAACTGTCGTGTCCCAATCGACGTTGATTAAGGCATTAGCGGCGGCTTCGGGTTTCATACTTTCATAAATCCGCGCAAGACGAGTGACGCGCTTTTTTTCTTCAGCCTCGCGTTGGGCGCGTTGTTCTTCGATAGCCTTCTTATCGATTTTAACTTCGGTAGCTTTAGGCGCGGGCTTTTCCTCGACGACAGGCTCTGGTTCGGGCGGCTTTTCTTCGGGTTTAGGTTCTTCTTCTTTAGGAGGCCACTCGACGCCTTCGGGTACTTCAAAATAATTGCCGTTGCCGACAAGGGGCAGTCGATAAAGTCCAAGCGTTTCATTCAGCATAGCGACGTTTTCCGTAGTGAGGACATCGTATTTAACCGCCGCGATAAAGCCGCCGACAATCAAAACGACTAAGAAAATCAACCCCAGAATAATATTCCTTATCGTGCTAAAAATAGACGATTCTTTTTTAGGTTGCTCTTCAACGTCGTCGGTTGATTCGTCATTGTTATCTGATTCGTCGTTGTCGGTTGATTCGTCGGTATCATTCAATTCGTTGTTATCATTTTGTTCTTTGTTATCGCTCAAGAGGATCACCTTGTCAAAAATTTTTCTGCTGATTGATTCTGCCGATAGAAAATTTTTCCTGCCGAAGTGTTAAAATATTTGCGGAGGGAAATTTTATGTGTGAATTATGTCCGCGACGTTGCAAGGTTGACCGCGTTAATAAGCTGGGATTTTGCGGAGCGGGAGAAAATCTGCACGTCGCTTTAGTGAGTTTGCATAAATGGGAGGAGCCGTGTCTTATCGGCGAAAAGGGCGCGGGAACTATTTTTTTCTCGCATTGCAATTTAAAATGTGTTTACTGCCAAAACTTTTCAATCAGTCATGAGGGTTTTGGAGCGGAAATTTCGATTGAGCGGCTGTCAGAAATTTTTATCGAACAACAGGAGCGCGGCGCGGCAAATATTGAACTTGTGACGCCGACGCATTACACGGATAAAATCTGCGCGGCGATTGATATTGCTAAAGAGCGCGGATTAACGTTGCCGATAGTTTGGAACTCCAACGCCTATGAAAACATTGAGACGCTTGAACTTCTGCGCGGACGCGTGGATATTTTCTTGCCCGACTTAAAATATTTTGATGACGAACCCGCCAAAACTTTTTCCAATGTGCCGAATTATTTCAGCGTTGCGACTGCCGCGATTAAGAAAATGTTTGAACTTGTCGGCTCCGCGCAGATTGTAAATGGTTTGATGATTCGTGGTGTGATTGTCCGTCATTTAATCTTGCCGAATTACAGACGCGATTCGATGAAGATTATCGATTGGCTTTATGAGACTTTTGGCGACGAAATTTTTATCAGCCTTATGAATCAATACACGCCGATTTTCCGCGCAGATGAATTCAAAAAAATAAGCCGCCCGCTGACGACCTTTGAATATGATTCCGTCGTCGAGCACGCGACCGAGCTTGGTATTAAAAATTGTTTTATTCAAATTGGCAAGACCGCCGACAAAAATTTTATTCCGAATTTTAATCTGGATAACGTTAATCAATCTTGACGCCGTGAATTTCTTCAGCAAGTCTTTGAAGTGATTCAACTGTGCGAACGCCGGGCGTAATCTCCGAAAGTTTAACCTTGACGAAATGATTTTCGCGGACGGCAGTCACGTTTTGAAGTTGCGGATTATCTTTAATCGTCGCAACCTTTTCTTGAAAATCGTCGTCATTGCGAACGCCGTTGCTGTAATCGGCTATGATTATGTAATCGGGATCTGCCGCAACGACACTTTCCCAACTCGTCGCCGCCCAAGTTTTATCGACGCCCGCGCCTTCCATGACGTTATCCGCTCCGATAAGCTTTAAAATGTTCGTCGTATAACCTTTGAACGCCGTAAAAGGTTGTCCGTCGCTCGAATCATAAATAAAAATCTTCTTATGCGGCAAATCTTTAATCTTGCCTTGAACGGCGGCTAATAATTTTTTCTGTTCGTCGACCCAAGCCGTTGCCTTGTCATTGACGCCGAAAATCTCGCCGTATTTAATCATGTCTTCAAAGACGGTATCCAAATTCGCGTCGAGTTTCTGCATTGATGACGGAATAAAAATCGGCACGCCTTGCGAAGTGATTCTTTCGGCGGGAATGCCGCGCTTAGTAAAAGGAACTTCCCAGCCCGTCGCGAAGTCCGGATTCTCCGCCATAAAAGTTTCATAGGACGGCCACTTTTCGGCAAGCACTTTAACTTTGTCGTAGGACGCTTGCAACGGCGGATAAATTTCTTCTTCCTTCATTGCCGTGCCGACCATCTTATCTTCCAAGCCGAGTGCCAACATCATTTCCGTCGTAGCTTGCGACATTGAAATTGCCCGCGCAGGTATCTTGTCGACTTTGGCGGTTACTTCCTGCCCGTCAAGCATTTCCGTCCACGAAACTTCCGACGTTGCCGCAGGCGCAGGAGCTGGATTTTCTCTGCAACCCGCCAGCCCGAATGTAAGAGCGATTGTCGACAGCCCTATTACAATGCCCTTTTTCCAAAACTTTTTTCTCATAAAAACTGCCTCCGATTTTTGAAATTTTGCTCATACATTCCTCTAGTAATTAGTGGTTAGGGAAGTAGGGAAGTAGAAAATTAGTACTATTTCCCTACTTCTCTATTTCCCTATTTCCCTAATACCCTATATATATGCGTCTGTCTCGTTCAAACTTCACGAAAGGTACGCCGAATATCTCTTCCAATAAATCGGGTTGCATAATTTCTTGAGCGTTCCCTTGCGTCAACGCCCGACCTTTTACCATTATCAAAACGTCGTCGCAATACTGAATCGCCAATGATAAATCATGCAGGACGATTATAACCGTTTTGCCGTATGCCCGCAACGTCTTCATCAGCGCGATTTTATATTTAACGTCAAGATGATTCGTCGGCTCGTCCATTAAAATTAATTCCGGTTCCTGCGCCAATGCCTTTGCTATCAAGACGCGCTGAATTTCTCCGCCTGACATTTGGCTCAACTTGCGCCGCGCCATATCGATAATCCCGACACTCTCCATAGCCTTGCGAGCAATGCGCCTGTCTTCGTCGGTGTAGTCGCGAAATTTTTTTTTGTAGGGAAAGCGTCCCATAACTACGACATCTTCAACGCGAAAATCGGCAATCATCTTTTGCTGTTGAGGCAAGACAGATACTTGAAGCGCGTAACTTTCTGCAGAAATTTTATCAACGTCTTTTCCCTTGAAATAAACGGCATTTGAACTGCGCCGCGTCTTACTAAGAAAAGACATCAACGTTGACTTGCCAGAGCCGTTCGCGCCGATTATCGCTGTAATTTTTCCTTCGGCAAAAGTCGCGTTGACATTGTCCAAAATTTTTTTCTCGCCAATAACGTAAGATAAATTTTTGACTTCGATAATGTTCATCATGAATCCTTGTACTGTCGATTGATAATTTGCATGAATACGGGCGCACCCAAACACGCCGTCAAAATTCCTATGGGAACTTCTTCGGGCGCGAACATTGAACGAGCCATAACGTCCGCCCAAACCATTACGACCGCTCCGATTAAACTTGTAAACCACAGCATAACCGCATGACGCGATTCGCCGATAAATCTTGCAATGTGCGGAATCACCAGCCCGATAAAGCCGATTATCCCCGCTATCGAGACCGTGACGGCAACCGCCATTGACGAAATTAACACAACCGCCTGTTGCATTCGCTCCGTCGATAAGCCTAAATGTTGCGCCTCTTCTCTGCCCAAAAGTATCAAGTCCAATTCGTGGCGAAATAACCAAATAAAAATCATAAGCACTGCCAACACCGTTGCGGCAATCGGAATCATTGTCCATTGTATCCCCGTAAAACTTCCCATTAACCAGAACATTGCACTGCGGACTTGCGCTTCATTCTTTGAGCCGTAAATTTCAAGCATCGTAAACGCCGAAAATAACGCCGATATTCCCATACCGATCAGCACAAGTTTAATTGGGCTGTTGCTTGTGCCTGCAATGTGGACGACTATAACCGTTGCGAGTGCCGCGCCTAAAAACGCTCCAACATAGACGCCGTAAGGAGCAAAAATCTGCGCGACGCCCGTTATAATGCAAAAAACGGCTCCCATGCCCGCGCCCGACGACACGCCTAAGATATACGGGTCTGCCAAATAATTTTGCGAAACCGTCTGCATAAGCATTCCCGTTAAGGATAAAATCGCGCCGCTTATCGCCGCAAATAAAATTCTCGGAATTCGTATGTCGAAAATTATCATTGAGTTTGGCGAATCTGTTCGTTGCCCTCGTAAAAAGTTCGTAACTTCGTCCGTGACGTTTCCTAGTTCAATTTCAATGGAACCGAAACAAATTGCCGTTATCATGCTCGCCAAAAGAAATATCGTCAACAACGACGCTCTGAAATATAATTTTTTACTGTCCATTCTCCGTGAGTCGCTTTAAATTTTTTTTTTATGATAACACGGCAGGGCACCAAAACACAATGAAAATCTGCTTTACAATTCTTAGAAAATTTTCTAAAATAGCGGCGTGGTAAATTTGTAAGGAACTAGGAAACAGGAATTAGGAATTAGTAGGGATTAGATAATAGTTCCCAGTTCCTAAATCCCAGTTCCTAGAGATATTGAGCGGGAGGGGACAATTATGTTAAATGCGATAGCGGTAATGACTTCGGGCGGCGACAGCCCCGGCATGAACGCTGCGGCTCGTGCGGTTGTCAGAACTGCGCTTTATGAAGGCGTTAAAGTCTTCGGCATAAACAACGGCTACAAGGGAATGCTCGCCGACGATATAGTCGAGTTAAGTCGCCGTTCTGTTAGCGATTTGATTCAGCGTGGCGGTACTTTTCTCGGTACGGCTCGTTGCAAAGAGTTCAAAACGGAGGAAGGTCGTCGTAAAGGTCTCGATAACCTTATGAAACACGGGATTGAAGGTCTCGTAATCATCGGCGGCGACGGCTCCTTAACTGGCGGCTCGCTCCTTTCAAAAATGGGCGGCATTCCGATTGTCGGACTGCCGGGCACAATCGACAACGACGTTTGGGGCACTGATTATACAATCGGTTGCGACACCGCCGCTAATACCGCCGTCGAGGCGATTAACAAATTGCGCGACACGGCATCGGCTCATCGTCGTATTATGATCGTCGAGGTTATGGGACATACTTCCGGTTGGCTCGCTATGGTTTCGGGTATTGCCAGCGGCGCGGAATATATCATCGTCCCCGAAGTCAAATACAATATCGACGAAATTTGCGAAGAGATTGTTGAGTCTTACAAGGGCGGTCGTCGTTACAGCATTATCGTTGTTGCTGAAGGCGCATGCAGTGGCGTCGGCTTGAAAAATGTTGTCGAAGAAAAAACCGGTATCGATACTCGCGTTTCGATTCTCGGACATATTCAACGCGGCGGCTCCCCGACTGTCGAAGACCGCATGAAGGCAAGTCAGCTCGGAGAACGTGCCGCACTCGCGATTATTTCCGGCGTTTCCAATGTTGTATTTGGTTTCGACGAAGGAAAAGTCGTTTCGATTAACCTTTTCGATTCGGTCAACAATAAAAAGCCGCTCGATCCCGAACTTGTTCGTTTGGCGAGTGTGCTCGTCTGAGTATGCATGATTTTTGGAAGGCGGCGGCGGTTCTCTCAGGCGTAGGGATTTATATCGCCGCCGTAATTTTTATTTGCCTGTACTTTGGCGGCTTAGTTGACGATTTTTTTCAACTCGGCGGCAAAGCACGGCTCATCGGAATAATTTTAGGCTTTCCGCTCGCGTTTTACTCCCTTTATCGCCAATTAAAACGTAACGGATTCCTTTAATGAGGAACTAGGAGCGAGTTTCTAGGAACTAATCCCTACCAGTTCCTAATTCCTAACAACTAATTCCTAGCAAAGGAGCGATTTTATGGCAGAACAGATTGAGGACTTCAAAACATTTTCTCAGGTGACGGACGCCCGCTGGTATCCGCGTTATCACATTGCGCCGCCTTTCGGCTGGTGTAATGACCCGAACGGCATGTGCTATTACAAAGGACAGTATCATTTCTTCTATCAACATTACCCCTACGAGCCGCGCTGGGGCCCGATGCACTGGGGTCACGTTGTCAGCGACGATTTGGCTTATTGGAAACACTTGCCCATTGCTTTAAAGCCCGAAGAGGCTTATGAAACGGGCGGCGGCTGTTTTTCCGGTTCAGCTATCGAAAAGGACGGCAAACTCTGGCTCATGTATACCGGACATCTTCAAGCAAATCCTGAAGAAGAAGCCGCGATTGGGTTCCCGCATATCGAATTCCAGTGCCTTGCCTCCTCCGAAGACGGCATTCACTTTGAAAAATCCGCAAAAAATCCCATTATCGAAGAAGCTGACGTTAAAAGCGACGACGTTTCTATCAATGACATTCGCGACCCCAAAGTTTGGGAGCGTAACGGCAAATATTACGCTGTTCTCGGCTCTCGTACTCGCGATATGGCTCACGGGCAAATTCTCTTGTTTGAATCAAAAGATTTAACCAAATCTTGGCGGTTCAAAGCTATTTCTGCCCGCAGTGACGGAAATCTCGGCGGAATGTGGGAATGTCCGAACTTTGCAGAAATTAACGGGCAAGATGTGCTTGTTTTCTCGCCTATGGACTTGAGAACCGACGACGGAACCTTTTATTATGACAAAGTGGCAGGCGTTCTTATCGGCAAACTCAATTACAGGTCGGGTATCTTCACGCATGGCGAATTCCAATACCTCGACAAGGGTTTTGACTTCTACGCGCCCCAAATTATGCAAACTCCCGACGGTCGCACGGTTATGATTGGCTGGCTTGATATGTGGAACGTCGACATGCACGAAACCAGAGACGGTTGGGCAGGGCAAATGACTATTCCGCGTGTCCTTGACATTAAAAACGGAAAAATCATCTCCACACCCGCTAAAGAACTCGAAAAACTCCGCAAGTGGAAACCGATAACTCTCGGAAAAGTTGTAATTGATGAGGCGACTTCATTTGACGGCGTTTCCGGCGAGGCTTACGAACTTGTTTTGACGATTGACGCCGCGAAGTCTAAAAAATTTTCTATCGCCTTGCGTGCCTCCGAACTCGAACAAACCGTTTTAAGTTACAATTCTAACGGCACATTTAAGCTTGACCGCACTAAATCCGGCGAGGTTATCAACGGAATAGCCTCTGTCCGCGAAATTCAAATCGAACCGCAAGACAAGCTTAAACTCCATATTTTTATCGACCGCTCAAGCTTGGAAGTCTTCATCAACGACGGCGCGGAAGTTCTTTCGGCGAGAATTTATCCCAAACGCACTTCGCAGAAAATTATCTTCACGCCCGAATATGAAACGCTTGAAATTGATTCGCTGGAGTACTATAAACTCGACTTCGGCATTCCGCACCCACACATTAAAGATACCGTTGTCGACGTAGCTAAAGAATTCCCGTTCCTTAAAGCTTGACAGCATGTAAATCTTTCAACCCCGATAAAACGTCGGGGCTATTTTTTTCCCAAAGTTCAAATTCCCATATTTAGGATTTTATACTTTGAATCTCCAAATCCCCCAAATTTTGAGGGAGTTTTTTTTATGCCCTCAAAAGCCGCTTTGCAACACCATTTTCCCAATATATAAATTATACCAATGTAGAATCGGTATTTTGACCTTCCAAATCGCCTTTCAAAATCAGTTTCAAACCTCCAAAATCAGTTTCAATGCTCCAAAATCAGTTTCAAACCTCCAGAATCAGTTTCACAGCTCCAAAATTATTTTATCGGCTCCAAAATCACTTTCAACAATAAAAATTCAGCTCGGATAAAAAATTTTTCATATTGAAACTTGATAAAATATTTTTTAGTGGTATAATTAGCTTGAAAGTTATGTTCAATCTTGTTTTGAAGCTCAAAGGAGGTATGCTCGGCAAAAATTTCTTGTCGAGGTAATTTGTTTTAAGTTAGGAGGAGGTTTTTATGGCTACAAAGACTAACACGACGCACGAAATGATTATCACAGGCACGAACGCGGCTGATTCTATCGTAAATCATGGTCATGACGTCACGATTAGCACCGGAAATGGCGATGATACTGTTAAAAACATCTGGTACGAAGATTATTACGATAATGATAACGGAATTAACAGTGCATCCTACGTTTCAATCAACACTGGCGCAGGAAATGATTCAGTTTATAACGATTTGGGCTGGTATTGCACAATCAACACTGGCGCAGGTAATGATTCCGTTTTTAATTAGGGTGGCGACGAGTGCACAATCAACACTGGCACAGGTAATGATTCCGTTTTTAATTGGGGTGGCGACGAGTGCACAATCAACACGGGCGCAGGTAATGATTCCGTTTATAACTATATTGTCTTCTATTGCACAATCAACACCGGCGCAGGTAATGATTTAATAAGTTTAAGCTCTCAAGAATATGGAGATAATTGGGACTCGGAAGACAATGTGATAATTTACAACTCAGGCGACGGAAACGATACAATTTACGGCTTTGACGGCGATGACACGCTTTCAATAGTCGGCGGATCCTATTCAACTACAAAAATCGGCGATAATATAATCGTCACTGTCGGAACCGGAAAAATTTCGTTAATGGGTGCGGCGAGCTTGTCTAAAGTAAATATAAAGGGCACAAAGAGCGGCGTCTCATCTTCTTCGACGACAAAAACTGTCACCGACAAAACAAAATCGCCTGTTACTGTAGGTTCAGCTATAAAAACTATCAATGCCTCGTCAAGAACTAAAGATGTTAAGCTTACAGGTAACGCAAATGCCAATAAAATCACCGGCGGCAGTGGCAAGGATTCAATTTACGGCGGTTCCGGAAACGATTCTATTTTTGGTAGAAATGGTAATGATAAACTTTTCGGTCAAAATGGAAATGATTCATTAAGCGGCGGAAATGGCAAAGATACACTCGACGGCGGTTCTGGCAATGATAAATTGCTCGGTGGCGAAGGTAACGACAGTTTAAACGGCGGTGACGGAAAAGATACTTTGTCGGGCGGCTCTGGTAATGATAAATTGCTCGGCGGCGCAGGAAATGACTGCATAAAAGGCGGCACGGGCAAAGATACGATTTGTGGCGGTAAAGGCAATGATTCACTCTGGGGCGATGACGGCGCGGACACGTTTATTTACGCCAAAGGCGACGGCAAAGACATTATTTACGGTTTTGACAGCAAAGACACGCTGACTTTCGACAATATAACTTTCAAAACGAGCATGGCGTCCTACGACAAGTCCAAAGGCACGCTTACATTCAATGTCAGCGGCGGTTCCGTCACTTTGAAGGATTTAAATACGACGATCTTCCACATTAACAGCGAAACCTACAAAATTAGCAACGGCAAGTTCAATAAACAGTAAACGATTACGAGACGCTTGAAATTAAAAGTACCTCTTAGATACAATTAAGTTTGGAGGTACTTTTTTCTTAAAAGAAAGATCTACAAGTATCTTGGAAAGGCTGGTGCCGGACTGTGTATTATAATTCTCGACAATAATTATGAAATTGAGCGAGAGTTTTTTTGTTGATGAATAATATCTTATTACATGACCAACATTTAAATGGGACAATCTTTAATGGTAAAGAAAAGTTTACACTTGCCGCTAAGAAAATCTGTTAAAGTTGCTTAAAAGAATTGCAAAAGATACCGAAATGCTATCTGAAGTTGCGGAAGATATTTTAACGAATCCGCAAAAGTATTTACCGCAAAAATTGATACATTCGCAAAGTGTTTCGGACGGTTTGGCAGTAGTTTTTATGATTTTTATATGCTCGACGAAAACCATTTAATGATAACGATAGCAGACGTTTCGGACAAAGGAGTTCCTGCCGCGTTGTTCATGGCAACGAGTAAAGTTATCCTCAAAAATTTTGCAATGACAATGAAAAATCCGGACGAATTGGGCGCGGTAATGACATTAGCGAACCGCCAAATCTGCGAAGGTAATGATGAGATGATGTTCGTAACCGTCTTCATGGGAATGTTGGATTTGAGAACGGGAAGGTTTATTTACATAAACGGCGGACACAACTATAAAGAAATATTTACCGCATGTAAAATTTTCTTGTGGTAATATTTATTGTAATCGAGGGGCGATTGCTCCCAACGTGTAACAAAACAGGATTTGCGACGTATAAATGGCAGAAAAATTTTTAGGAGTGATAAGCATGACGGAGGAGAAAAATATCAACGCGACTGCGGAGCAGGACAAATTCGCCGATGAAGTCTTGACCGATGACGAACTTGAACATGTCGCGGGCGGTGTAGGCGGAAAAATGTATGAAACTTTCGGTCGTAATGATGAAGTTCCTTATGGCACTACAGGAAAATATGAACTGGAACCAAATACTACGGGAAAATAATTTGTTCAAAAATTTTGGGGAGTGATAAGCATGACGGAGGAGAAAAATATCAACGCGAGCGCAGAGCAAGACAAATTCGCTGATGAACGCTTGACTGATAAGGAACTCGAAAACGCTGCGGGCGGCACGCATGGAAAAATGTATGAACCTTTCGGTCGTCATGATCATGATAACTTCTTGACTGGAGGTGGAGGTACGGGAAAATTACCTCCTCCCGGAACTACAGGCAAATAAAATGATTAAGTCGGTGACAAAATGAAATCTAATATTCGTCAGCGCGTATTTCGTTTGGTATTGTCAGCAAGCGTGCTGACATTTCTTGTTTTGGTCGGCGTTGCGTTGATTGGCATGTTCGCAATTCGCTATACACTCGACGAAAGAAGCGCGGCACTCAGCGAGTATTCGGCAAATTATATTCAACAAACAGTCACGGAGCGCAGAAAGATCGGACTCCAAGAACTTGCAACGGCAAAGGCGCAATACATAGACAAGGAACTGACGAAACAGAGTTGGGACGCCAAATATTTGTCGGACGCAATGAACATTGAGCTGAAAACCCCGTCGACAGGATTTTTGGCACGAAATTTGGCAGTGGCAAATTATCAGCCGATTCATTCGGGAGAGGCTTACATTTTTTACACGCCGGAGTTTAGGGAACGCGCCATAGACGCCGCCCTTGCAGAGGAAATAAATCGCGCCTGCAACATTTCTTCATATCTTATTCCCTTCGGAGATCGATACCAAAGTTATTTTTCGTCGTTCATGGTTTCATCCAAGAACGGATATTTTATTTGCGTCGAGACTGCATTTAACGAAGAGTTCATTGATTTTGATGAAGAGTTTTTAACGACCTATGATTTTCGGACGCGCCCTTGGTACAAAATCGGCGAAAATGCATCGTCACCTGTTTTTACCGACGTTTATAATGACATGAGTGGTGATCCGTCGCTTGCTTGCGTCACGCCTTATTACGACGGCAACGGCAACTTCGCGGGCGTCATTAGCATTTCATACGGAATAGGAGACATTTATAAAATCGTCTTGGACACGGCAGTCGGTTCGGACGGTTTTAGTTTTATTTTGAACTCTAATGGCAATGTAATTCTTTCAGCCAAAAAAGATGGAATTTTTTCCGCGCAGGAAGTCGACATTGATTTAAGAAAATCTGCGAACGCTGAATTGGCTCAAGCGGCGCAAAAAATGACGGCGGGCGAAACGGGCGTTACGTCCATTAAGATTGACGATGAGGAATACTATCTGGCATATGCACCAATGAATGCAAGCGGTTGGAGTTTCGGAACGATTATGAGTTATACAACAGTTTCAGCTCCGGCAATTACGGCACGCGAAAAAATTCTTGAACAAATGGAAGAGTTCCGAAGCAGTATCGGGCAACTTTTCTTTAACATGCTGATTGGTTCGGTAATAATGCTTGTGTTGTTGACGGTGTGGATGTTTATCGGCAGTTCGCGTGTTTCAAAAAAATTTGTTGAGCCGATTCAGCAGTTATCGGAGGGCGTGCGCGAAATTTCCGGTGGCAATCTCGACAAAAAGGTAAAAATAGACACGGGCGACGAACTCGAAGTACTTGCCGACTCCGTCAACAACATGACCGATGAGCTTAAAAATTATATGGCGAATTTGGAAAAAGTTACGGCGGAAAAAGAACGTGTTTCCACAGAATTAAACGTTGCGACTAATATTCAGCTTAGCATGTTGCCGCATGATTTTGATTTTAACCGCGCAGATTTTGAGATATTCGCGACGATGCACGCGGCAAAGGAAGTCGGCGGCGATTTTTATGATTTTTACATGCTGGGCGAGAATCATTTAATGATAACGATAGCAGATGTATCGGGCAAAGGCGTTCCAGCGGCGTTGTTTATGGCGACCAGTAAAGTTATCCTCAAGAATTTTGCAATGACAATGAAGAACCCGGACGAATTGGGCGCGGTTATGACTTTGGCGAACCGTCAAATCTGCGAAGGCAACGATGAAATGATGTTCGTAACCGTCTTCATGGGAATTTTAGATTTGAAGACCGGAAGATTTATTTATACGAACGGCGGGCACAATCCACCCGTAGTTTATCGGAATGGCAAGTTTGAATATCTGAAAGTCGAGGAAAATTGCGTGCTGGGCATGATGGACGATATTGATTACGTTCAGCAGGAAATTCAGCTGTCTAAGGGAGATATTTTGTACTTATACACGGACGGAGTAACGGAGGCAATGGACGAACAACAAAAACAATATGGCGAAGAACGATTACTTAAATGTTTAAACAGCGCGGAGTGTTCCTGCGACTTGCCGAAACTTTTGGAGCACGTGAAAGAAGATTTGAATGAACACGTCAAAACGGCGGCGCAATCGGACGATATTACTATGCTCGCCGTAAGATTTAACGGCTGATAGGTAAAGGAAAATTTACTATGTAAAAATTTTGTTGTGATATTATTTGCCCCGAAAAAATTAATTTAAGGAGCGAAACGTATGGGATTTGAATTTTCAGATACCGTCGGCGGAATTTGCCAAAGCTACGACGCAGAAACGCGCACAGGCATTGTCAAAACTTTTGCCGGCGACGAAGTAAAATTTAAACTTTCGCCTAATGTTTATGCCCGTCTTGTCAGGAATTTGGACGAGCCTTACCGTGATTGCACGGGGCAACTCAACAAATTGCTCAGCGCGGGGCAACTCGTGTTCATTTACGGCATTTATTACCCCGACGAAAGCGGCACACATTTTGAGGCGTCGTATCTTGATTTTCCGGGTCGCAAGCCTAATGAAATGCGCTTTGAAGAGGCTGACTGGTGGATAAATCAAGCGCGCAGTATCGCAGATTTTTATATCAAGGCTGAATTCCCCAACGGCGAAATTGATTATCGCCAATATCGCACACGTCTGACGCTTGACGGCGTTCGCAAACCCGATTTTCGCCAAGAGACCGATACAATTTCACGCATGATTTACGGCATGGCAAGTGCTTACATGCTTACAGGCGAAGAAAGATTTTTGGAAGTCGCCGAAAAGGGCACTAAATATCTGCGCGACCACATGCGTTTTTATGACATTGATGAGAACGTCGTTTATTGGTATCACGGAATAGACGTGCAGGGCGACAAGGAACATAAGCTGTTCACTTCGGAATTTGATGATGACATTGAAGCAATTCCAATGTACGAGCAAATTTACGCGCTTGCAGGTCCCACGCAAACTTATCGCTTGAACGGCGACCCCGCTATCATGAAAGATATTCGCATGACGATTCGCCTGTTCGATAAATTCTTTATTGACAGGGAAAAGGGCGGTTATTACTCGCATATCGACCCCGTAACGTTCGACCCGAAGAGTGATTCACTCGGACGCAACGTCGGACGTAAAAATTGGAACTCCGTCGGCGACCACGCTCCCGCTTATCTTATCAATCTTTACCTTGCCACTATGGACGACAAATATAAAGATTTCCTCGAATACACGGCGGATTGTATCGAAGAACATTTCAAAGATTACGATAACAGCCCGTTTGTGCAGGAAAAATTCTTTGACGACTGGAGCCACGACCAAACTTGGGGCTGGCAACAAAATCGCGGCGTAGTCGGACACAATCTTAAAATCGCTTGGAACTTAATGAGAATCAACAGCGCAGTCGCTAAGGATAAATACGTCAAGTTCGCCGAGAAAATCGCTGAGATTATGCCAAAAGTCGGCATGGATACACGGCGCGGCGGCTGGTATGACGTTATGGAGCGCACGCTTAAAGACGGCGAAACTTGCTATCGGTTTGCTTGGCACGACAGAAAAGCTTGGTGGCAACAGGAACAGGGCATTTTGGCTTATCAAATCCTTTATGGTTGCTTGAAGAAGCCCGAATATCTTGACTTGGCTAGAATTTCGGCGGCGTTCTACAATGCCTATTTCCTCGACCACGACGACGGCGCAGTTTATTTCAACGTGCTAAATAACGGCATTCCCTTCTTGACGGGCAACGAGAGACTTAAAGGCTCGCATTCAATGGCTTGCTATCACTCTATTGAATTGGCTTTCTTGAGTGCGGTTTATATCAATCTCTTGCACACAAAGAAACCGCTTGATTTGTACTTTAAGCCGTTCCCGAATGCGTTTGAAGGCTCGAATACTTTACACGTCCAACCCGATATTCTGCCGAAAGGTTCTTGCAAGATTGAGTCGGTTGAAATTGACGGCAAGGCATGGAATTACTTCGACGCCGAAAATTTCACGGTCAGATTGCCTGATGTGGAGTATCGCCTGAAAGTTAAAGTCAGAATCGTTCCCGTTGAGTAAGGAGAAATTTTTATGGCAAAATATGTAATGGAAATCGGCGAAGTCAGCAAAGTCAAATTGCACGGGCATATTGACGCCTCGATTGCGCCCGAACTCATGAATGAATTAAAAACGCTGATTGCCCGCAAGTCCGAGATAAAAAAGCTCGTCTTCTTCGCTGAGGAATTGGAATATATCGCAAGTGCGGGTATTCGTTCGGTCGTCTTCGCGAAACAAAAGCTCGGCGCAAATGTTCAAGTCTATCTGATTGGCGCGTCGGATACTGTTCTTGACGTTTTCAAAATGACAGGTATCGACAAGTTCTTAACGGTACAAAATTCGTTTGAGGGATAAGGTTATGCTTAAAAATGTGGCGTTTCCTGCCAAGCGCGAACTTTTGCCTGAAATGCTGAAGAAAATCACCGACGAAATTGACAAGCATGTTAAAGACAGTAAGTGGTTAAATCGCCTTAAGGTCTGTTCGGAGGAAATTCTCATCAACATAATCGATTATTCCGGCTCCGATAAGGTTTACATTACATGCGAATTTTTAGACGCCGAAAAAACTCTGCGCTTTGAATTTGCAGATGAGGGCACGCCTTACAATCCACTTGAGGAAAAATCGGAAGTAGATATTGACGCCGACATTGACGAACGAGGTATCGGCGGTTTGGGAATTTTTCTCTATACGACGATGATGGACAAAATGGAATATCGCTACGCAAACGGCAAAAATCATCTCATTGCAATAAAAAAATTCTCCGGTAAGGAGGCGATGGCAGTTGCGGAATAAAATAGGCGTCTTGATTGAAAGCGATTTCTACGAACCGGAAATCGATTACTATTCGGATTGCTTTAAAAAAGTCGGATTGGAAGTACATTTTTTAAGCCGACTTTGGGGCAATGCCGAATTGACTTTCAAAGGACACGAGGAACGCAGGCTTTTCAAGTGCAAGGAAAGTTTTGAACATGTCAACTTAAAAGAATATGCCGCGATAATAATTCCGGCGGGCATGGTGGCGGACAGACTTCGCTACACCGACGACATTAACAAACTTCCTCCGGCTTGCGAATTCTTAAAGAAATGTTTCGCGGACAAGCAGATTATCAAGGGGATAATATGTCACGGCGTGTGGCTTATGGCTCCGATTGCGCATCTGGTTCGCGGACGCAAAATGGTCGTTCATAATAATTTGCTCGGCGACGCAAAACTTATGGGCATTGATTATGTCAATGAGGACGTAGTTGTCGACAGAGACTTGGTATCTGCGCGGACAGGCGGCGATCATGTTCAATTCGCCCAGAGGATTATTGCGTTGATTCATTGCAGAGATATTTTCAATGCGCTCAACGACAGAATTGATTTTCTTGAATCTAAGTTGAGCAGTCTCGAACAAAAACCGCGTGCAGTTGAGAAACCTGTAAATAAAAAATCCGGAGGCAACAGAATGGCAAGAGTATTAATTATCGCAACCAATTACGGTTCTTGGGCTGAAGAACTTCAAGCTCCTTGGGACGCTTGCAAGAAGGCTGGCTTTGAAGTAACGTTGGCGACTCCGCAAGGTAAAAAGCCGCTTCCGTTTGCAATCAGTGTCGACCCCGATTTTGTCGACCCCGTTCAAAAAGTCAAGACTAATCCCGATTGGGTTTGCAAACGTTGCAAAGAATTGCTTGACGGCGACGAATGGGCTCACCCGAAGAAATTTACGGAAGTTGACATGAAAGACTTCGACGCAATCGCAATGACCGGCGGCCCCGGCGCGAACCTTGATATGGCTAACTGCTGGGAACTTCACAAGCTCATCATGGACGCTTACAAGTCCGACAAAATTATCGCTGCTCTTTGCTACACGGTATCCACGCTGGTTTTCTGCCGCGACCCCGAAAACGATTACAAATCGATTATTTACGGAAAGAAAGTTACGGCTCACCCCCGCGCTTGGGATTTCTACGGTCCCGGTATGGCAATGACTTATGAACTTTACGGCACGACCCCCGATAACAAAGGAACCGACGTTGTGACACCCGGTTTCCCGTGGCCTGTTGAAGATTTGGTTCGCGACGCTGTCGGTCCCAACGGTGCTTGCATTGCTCGCATTAACGCAAACCGCGAAAGCCCGCAAGTTTATTATGACCATCCGTTTATTACGGGCACAAGCGTTGAGTCGTCCATTGCTTACGGCGATTTACTTGTCAAAGTTCTTAAGGAACGCGGACTTTAATTAATTGTTGGAGGAAAAATTTTTATGGCAAGAGTATTAATTTGTGCAACCAATTACGGCACTTGGGCAGAAGAACTTCAAGCTCAATGGGACGCTTGCAAAAAAGCAGGATTTGAAGTAACGTTGGCGACTCCGCAAGGTAAAAAGCCGCTCCCGTTCGCAATCAGCATTGATCCGCAATTTTATGATCCGATTCAGAAAGTTTACGTCAATCCGCCGGAAGTTTGCGACCGTTGCAAAGAACTCCTCGCGGGCGACGAATGGGCTAATCCCAAAAAATTCTCCGAATGCAATATGGCTGACTACGACGCTATTTCTATGGCAGGCGGTCCCGGCGTAACGCTCGATATGTGTAACTGCTGGGAACTCCATAAACTCATTCTTGACGCGATTAAAGCGGATAAGATTGTCGGCGCATTGTGCTATTCGGTCGGTGCATTGGTTTTCTGCCGCGACCCCGAAAACGATTATAAATCCGTTATCTACGGAAAGAGAATTACGGCTCACCCTCGCGCTTGGGATTTCTACGGTCCCGGTATGGCTATGGATTATAAACTTTATCACCCGACCGAAGATAACGCGGGTACCGATGTCGTAACACCCGGTTTCCTGATTCCGCTTGAAGATTTGGTTCGCGGTGCTGTCGGTTCCAACGGTGCTTGCATTTCTCGCGTCAACGCTAATCGTGAAAGCCCGCAAGTCTATTACGATCATCCGTTCGTTACCGGCACTTCGGTTGAAAGTTCCATTGCTTTTGGCGAATTGCTTGTTAAGGCTATCAAAGACAAAGGACTTTAAACTGCAATTTGTAATGCTTAATGCGTAATGCGTAATTGAAACCAAAATCATTGCGCATTGCGCATTTCTAATTACGCATTGCCTTTCAGAGGTGAATAACATAAATGGACGTTTACCAGACTATTGTTAAAGTGCTTGAAGAAATCGGCGTTGATCATGTATTCGGCGGCTCCGGACAAGTCAACGGCTCAATGCTTTTGGCACTCAATAAAACCGACAAAATTAAAACCGTCATCATTCAGAACGAGCAAGCCGCGTCGTTTATGGCGGCGGGCTACGGCATGTTCAGCAAAAAATTGGGCGTATGCTTCGGAACGGGCGGTCCCGGTGCTTTTAATCTTTTCAGCGGCTTGGCAGTTGCTTATTCAGATTCAATTCCGATGCTAGCAATAAGCGGCTATCCCTCACGTTGGACACGCGGCAAAGGCGCACTCAACGAGACCAGCGGAATTTCAAGGACTCCCGACTCTCAAGCAATGTTCGCCGCGACGACCAAAAAATCAATCGTACTCGAAGACGCGAAAGATACTATTCCCGTCCTTGAAGAGCTTATCTATACCGCTTTTGAAGGTCGTCCCGGTCCTGTTCATCTGCATATTCCGAAAGACATAAGCTTTGCCGAAGTTCCCTACTATCGTTCGATTGACATTTCAAGCCCGAAAATTTTTGCGGGCAAATCTCAGACCGAAAATTTCTGCGCGGGCTTTGTCGAAAACTTTAAGGCGGAGAATAAGCCGTTACTCATGGTCGGTTACGGTTGCATTCGCTCCGACGCCAAAGAAATTCTCGAAAAGCTGATTAACACTTGGAAAATCCCGTTCAGCAGTACAATGGACGCGAAGGGCTACATTTCTGAAGATAATCCGTTTTCACTCGGCATAGTCGGTACGAGCGGCGACTTCGGAGCCAATGACTATTTCCACGAATCAAAGATGATTATTGCTGTCGGCAATTCCTTTGCGGAAAATGCGACTTTCACATTTAAGCCGAGCCTTATGGACGGCAAGAAACTTTTCCATATCAACATTGACCGTCACGAAATCGATAAAGTTTATCCTGCCGATTATCGCCTTGTCAGCGACGCAAAACCCGCGCTTGAAAGTCTCGTCAGTTATCTTGAAGCTAATAACGTTCAATCGCTCGGCGACGGCTTGGCTGTCCGCAATAAACATCATGACGAGCAAATTCCGGAATTCAGTAACGGTAAACTTCACCCCGCGTATCTTACAAAGTTAATTTCAAAACACTTGCCCGAAAACGCAATCATCATGGGCGACGCGGGTGCGCATATGCTTTGGCTCAGCGCGTATCTCAATCTCAATAAAAATCAGTGGTATCAAAATCCCGGCAGTTTCGGACCTATGGCGAGCCACGTCAACGGCTCAATCGGCGTAAAGTGTGCCAATCCGAATCGTCCCGTCATTTGTGCTTGCGGCGACGGCGATTATCTTATGGCGGGCTTTGAACTCCTTACTTGCGTTAAGAATCACATTCCCGTTATCTACGTGATTTTCAACAACAGCGAGTTCAACGTCATTAAGAAATTCCTCCTCACGAATTTTGGCGAACATGCTTTTATGGGCATTAAAAATCCCGATTATGTCAAATATGCCGAAGCTTGCGGAGCCAAAGGTTGGCAAGTTAAAAACGGCGCGGAATTGGCGGCGGCATTTACTGAGGCATTGAATTTGAATCAACCTTGCATAATCGACGCGGTAATTGACGGCGATATTTATCCGCCGATGAGTATGTCTAAGAATTGAGGGCGAAAAATGACTGTAACGGTTGAACGCGACGACAATATCAAAATTATTGCTATGGACGGGCAACTTGACGTTTCAAGCTCGGACGCAACACGCGAAGAAGTTATCAAACTTTTGGACGGCAAGCCTACAATCATTTCGTTGGAAAAAGTCAGTTATGTTTCGAGTTCGGGATTGCGTGCGCTGTTGATGATTGCCAAAACCGCGAAGGCTCGCAAAATAAAAATCATCTATGCCGCCGCGATTGATGAGGTCGTCGACGTATTGCAGATGACAGGCTTTATTAAAATGCTCCGGTGCGTAAAAACTGTTGACGACGCGATAGCAGAATTGAGTTAGGTGATAACAATGAGAATTGACTTACACCCGACCGATACAATTAGCGGTTTTAAAGTTCGTCCCGGCTTGTTCCTGACTAACGGTGCGCAGATTGTGCCGGGCGGCGTAAATTTTTCGGTTTATTCGTCGGGAGCCAAATCTTGCGAGCTGGTACTTTACAATTCGCATGAAAAGGAGCCGTTCGCGGTAATTCCCTACCCCGAAAGTTATCGAATCGGCAGCGTTTTTTCTATGATAGTTTTCGATTTGGATTACGAAAATCTCGAATACGGCTTCCGCGTCGACGGCGATTATGATTTTCATCGCGGGCTGGCTTTCGACAAGAATAAATGCTTGCTTGATCCTTATGCCAAAATTGTCAGCGGCAGAGACGTTTGGGGCGAGGAACCCGATTGGAATGATAAATTTCAGTACAGGTCGAAAGTTGCGCTTGATGACTTTGACTGGGAAGGCGATATGCCGCTTAAAACTCCACATAACGAGCTGATAATTTACGAAGCGCATGTTCGCGGCTTTACCAAAGATGAATCGTCGGACGTGAAATTTAAGGGCACTTATGCCGGACTTTGCGAGAAAATTCCCTACCTTAAAGAGTTGGGGATTAATGCTATTGAGCTTTTGCCTATATTTGAGTTTGACGAATTTGAGGGCGCGAGAGATGACGGCAACGGCGGCAAGTTGATGAATTACTGGGGATATTCGACGGTCGGATTTTTCGCGCCGAAAGCAGGTTATGCCGCAAGCGGTCAATACTCCATGCAGGTTGACGAGCTGAAAAATCTGATTAAGGAACTTCATCAAAACGGCATAAAAGTTATTCTCGACGTGGTATTTAATCACACCGCCGAAGGCAACGAGAATGGTCCTTATATTTCGTTCAAAGGGCTTGACAACAATTTGTATTATATCTTGACGCCCGACGGCTGGTATTACAATTTCAGCGGTTGCGGCAACACTCTTAACTGTAACAATCCGATTGTCCGCAATTTGATTCTCGACTGCCTGCGCTATTGGGTCGGGACTTATCACGTTGACGGCTTCCGATTCGACCTTGCCGCGATTTTGGGACGCAATCAGGACGGCTCGCCTATGGCTAATCCTCCGCTTTTGGAATCACTCGCGGCAGATCCGATTCTTAAAGACGCTTGCTTAATCGCTGAGGCATGGGACGCGGGCGGACTTTATCTGGTAGGCAGTTTTCCCGCTTACGGTCGTTGGGCTGAATGGAATGGCAAATACCGCGATGATGTTCGACGTTTTCTTAAAGGCGAGGCGGGACTTGCCGCCGCATTTGCCGCGAGAGTTACAGGCTCGGAAGATATTTACAATCGTTTTTGGCGCGGCGATACTGCCTCCGTAAATTTCATTACTTGTCATGACGGTTTTACACTGTATGACCTTTACGCTTACAACGACAAGCATAACGAGGCTAACGGCTGGGGCGGCTCCGACGGCGGCAACGACAATCACAGTTGGAATTGCGGCTGGGAAGGCGATTACGATTTGCCCGAAGGTGTCCGTTTTGAACGTCATAAAATGATTAAGAACGCGGCGGCAATTCTTTTAACGAGCTTGGGAATTCCGATGATTTTGGCGGGCGACGAATTCGGCAATACTCAATACGGCAACAATAATCCTTACTGCCAAGACAACAAAATCAGTTGGCTTGACTGGAACGATTTGGACAAGAACAGAGACTTGTTTAATTTCTTTAAGAAAATGATAGCCTTCCGCAAGGCGCACCCCGTACTTACGAGACAATCGAACGGGACGCCGCCCGGCTATCCGCCGGTTAGTGTTCATGGGACGGACGCTTGGCATTTCGATTCGTCTTCGGAAAATCGGGTTGTCGGCATTATGTTCGCAGGCAAAACCAAAGATAACAAAGATGATTTTATTTATATCGGAGTAAATGCTCACTGGGAAAGTCATGCGGTTTGGTTGCCCGCGTTGCCGCTTAATATGATTTGGCAAGTTGAGGTTAATACCGCACTTGGCGACAATGCCGTTTATGATGAGGCGGTTGAATTGGATTCTTCCGCGCAGTTTATAATCGGCGCACGGTCGGTAATGGTTTGTACAGCAAAGGAGAGGTGATATTATGCCGGCGATTACAGTTAAATCAATCGAATTGGCAGAAGTTCAGAAAAAAGTTTTGGCAAAGAAATACGTCGAGATTTTCTCCGAAATTACCAACGTCCCGAAGGACAGAGTTTATATTTTCTTCGACGGGCATGAACTTAACAACGTCGGAACGGCGGGGATTCGTTTCAGCGACAAGCCGAGCAAGGCATGGAGTAAATTCACTGAAGACGAGTGGAGCAAAAATCCCGAAATCGTCGCGAAGATTGAAAAAGCCGGCGAATAGCCGTTCATTACGCAGATTAGGAGAGTGATTTTTATGATGATTTATCACGACAAGCTTGAGAAGAAGGAAATTAATCCCGGCGTCGTCTTTCAGTATCTCGCGAAGGGCAAAGAAATGATGGTTTACCATTGGAACATGGCGGACGGCAGTAAAGTTGAAATGCACACGCACGACAGCGAGCAATTCGGCTACTGCATCAGCGGCGGTTTCATAATCATCGAGGACGGCAAGGAATATCAAATCGGCGCGGGCGACGCCTATATCATTCCTGCCAACGTTCCGCATTCTTTCGTTGCGGTCGGCGACACTGAGGCGATTGATATTTTCCACCCGCTCAGAACAGTTTTGCCCGACGGAAACCCCGCGTAAAACGTTATGGGAGGATAATTATGCGTTATAAATTCCTTGACAAGGACGGAAAACCTTTGCTCGTCGGCAAGTGTCAAGATGATGCTATCGCCGTTGTCAATGACATTCAAACGGGCTTATATTGGGAAGCAAAATCTTTCAATCAAAACGACAGCCGTTATAATCAGCGACTCATGACGTGGGAAGAATTCACGGGCGATTATATTGCTCAGCTCAACGAAATGAAATACGGCGGCTTTGACGATTGGCGCGTTCCTTCAAAAGACGAATTGCGCAGTCTGATAACTTATCGCGGCATCAATCCCGCTTACTACACGAAATATTTCATGACGTTGACGCCCGATGATTATTGGTGCGGAAATACTTATGCTCAACGTCCCGATTGCGGCTGGGTAATCAATTTGAATATCGGCGCGACGACTGCCAAAAATAAAACTCTGCCGAGTTGCGGCATTGCTGTTCGCGGTAAGGCTGTACCTGCGGCGAAAGATCGTTTTGTCGATAACGGCGACGGCACAATCACCGATAAATATCTCAATCTGATGTGGCAGAAAGAACAAAACGAGCGCATGAGTTACAGCCAAGTCTTGAAGATGTTGCCGAACTACGAATTGGCGGGTTATCGTGATTGGCGACTGCCGACCATGCACGAGTTAAGCTCCATTTTTGATGAGAACTACGAGAATAACAGCTGGTATTTTGATGACTTCTTCAAGCATGACAAGTTGGAGCCGCCGATTTTGCAACACATAACGTCCAATTTGTTCCAAGATACTTATGTTTGGGTTATCAACTTTAATTTCGGTTACGACGGATATTACGGCGAAAAATCTATTCCGCTTGCTTATCGGCTCGTCAGGAATTGCACAAGTGCCCAAGATGATTTTCAAATGCCGCCGAACGGTCAGAAAGAAATTTACAGTCCCGAAGGCACTATTATCGACATTGATTTTTCCCGCCGCGCAGTTTCTTACGGCGAGATCGACGAATATATCTGGGATATGAAAACGGGCATTGCCTATGAAAAATCTTCGGCAAAGAATTACACTTTGGAAGATGCCAAAAAGCACGTAGCCGATTTGAACGCCAAATTTTACGGCGGCACGAATAATTGGCGACTGCCGACCGTCGACGAATTGCGCTTTATCGTCGATTACAGCAAGAAAAATCCCGCCGTGTTTGAAAACTTCGCGCCGTATGTCAAAGCCGATTTTTATTGGACGGTTGAGGAACATTTACCCTCGAACAGAGAAAGAAATTGGGCGGTATATTTCGGTTACGGTTGCACTGTGCCGATAGAAAAAAATCAACATTGCGGCTGTATCGCTATCAGCGGCGGTTATCAAAATCTCGCCGATAAATCTATGGCACGTTACACGGTCAGCGACGGCGTTGTCATTGATAATTATACAAAATTAATGTGGTTGCAAGACGAGTTGCCGCCGATGACTTATGCCGAGTACGAAAAATATCTTAAAGAGAATGAGATTGCTGGTTACAACGATTGGCGTATTCCCGACATGAAGGAACTTTCGACGCTGGTACTTCGTGAGGCGGAGAATATGGAATGGTTCAACAGAGAATTGTTCCCCCATATTTATGAGAATAAGAGTTTCTTCATTGCCCGCGAAACTTTTAACGGCATGTTCAACTGGGGCGTGAATATGATTTTCGCCTATGACGGTTATTATGCCAATCGTTTAGCCGGAGTGTATCGTATAAAGCCCGTCAGGAATTTTTAGCTTTAAGGTGTCAGCTTTCAGCTTTCAGAAAAACCTTAATCCTAAAAGCTTAAAGCTCAAAGCTAAACAATCAGCCGTCACAATGAAAAGGGCGGCTCTTTTTATAAATCTTAAGGAGTCAATATATGACGACCGAGTTAAAATACGTGAACAATCTTTATAAAAATTACATGTTGCCACCCGATAAAATACCGCTTATAGTCAGCAATACAATTTTGGCAGGATATTTTTTCGGCGAAGAAGGCTTGGCAGTCGTGTCTTTTTTAATGCCGCTGTTCTTCCTGTTCGAGACCTTCGGATTTTGGATTAACTACGGCGCATTTACAAAGAGTATCAGATTAGTCAGCATAAATGAATCTCAACTTGCCCGCTCGTATTCGGCATTGGCTTTAACTTTGTCGGCAATCGTCGGAATAATTTTATTCGTCGCAGTGATATTAAATTTTGAGAGCGTGCTGAATCTGTTGGATATTCCGAACGAACTGCGCGGGTTGGCTCGCGATTACGGAATACCAATGACGGTAAGCGGGATTTTTCTGGTAATCGCCTCTTACTTTTGGCAATTCGTCAAGCTCGTCGGCTTGCAGGCAAGAATCAAAAAAATCTATGTTATAATCATGCTGGTCGATGCGGTTATTACAGTCGTCTGCGTAAAAATTTTCGGACTTGGAATAAATTCTTTGGCAATCGGCATGACGGGTGCGCTGTTATTCGTAATTTTAATGGCGGGTTCGTGGCTCCGCAAAAGTTTCAAGCAAAATTTATTTGCCAAGATTCAAAATCCGTCGGAGTCTGTCGCGGAAATATTTCTTGAGGGTAGTGCGCCCGCAGTCGGGAAATTTTACAGCCTCTTTATCGTCTTTCTGTTCAACTTAATCTTGCTGAAATATTACGACGTCGGCGGAGTGGCGATTTTCGGCGCAATGCAAACGGCAATCCGAATTTGCAGACTTCATTCGCAAGTTACGTGGCAACCGATTGCACCGATTTTTACAATGGAATATGCCGACAAAAATTTAAAATCCCTGCTCCTGTTCTTGAAAGTCACCTTGCAACGCGCTTTTATTATGGCGGCACTTCCGGCAGTCGTGATATTTTTCGGCGCAGATTATTTCGCCTCGCAAGCAGATATGGATGCGTCGCTTTTGGAATTTGCAACGGACGCATTTCAAGCCTACAGCTTATCGGTAATCTTCGCGGCGATTAACTCCGTCTTCATAATCGCTTACTCGACTTTGAATCACAGAATTTTTTCAAACCTTTTGGAGTTCCTGCGCTCAATCGCGTTGATTCTGTTATTCCTGACATTTTCCGAGCCGTCACTTATATTTTGGTCGTTCCTGTTCGCCGAAGTAATCACTTTAATTATTTTGGCGGCGGGCGGACTTGCAATCTGCAAATCAAATAATTTAAAATCGCCTCTGTTATTGGAGCCGTCATTTTTTCAAGAATCGCTGTTTGCAGTTGTAGACCGTAAGCAAGGCTTGAATAATGAGCTTGATAATAAAATTTTGAACGCGGAAATTGTTAAATTCATTAATGATTGGCTTGCGCTCGTCAAAAATTTCAGCGACACCGGCAAGAATGATTTTTCGGCTGTTCACGTCCGAAAAGACAGCGACGGAATGAAAATCACTTTGCGAAGTACGGGCAAATTATTTGATTACGGCACGGACGCTCAAGCTTTGAAAATGATTCAAGACCTGCGCGGGCTGATTAATTACAAGTGCACCTTTACGCTCGGCATGAACAATCTTTATCTCAGATTCGTAAACGTTTAATAAACCTCAACTCTCGGCTTCAAAACTCCTTAACATGAGGCGATATTTAATGAATAACTTCTACAAAAAAGAGGCGATTCAAATAGTAAAATCCATGCTCAAAGCGTTTTTCATTGAGAAAAATGTCGACAACGTTTTGAGATATGTCAATCCCGACAATTTTACTTGGATTGGCTCCAGCGAGCATGAACTTTTAACCGATATTGACGACATAAGGAGACATTTTCAAGCCCGTTGCGAAGAAGTGGCGAGTGCTTACAAAATAACCAGCGAGGAATTCATTACCAAAAATTCTTCGGTTGACAGTTGCATTGTCATTGCCAAGATAAAATTTCAAGGCATAGATGAACGCAAAAATTATGAATCGACTTTGCATTTCTCTTTTTATCTGCAACTGATTGACGATAAACTTCTTGTCTCGCATTATCACGTTCACATTCCGCTAAAGAAAAGACCGTTTAATTACTCGCAATATTTTACGATAAATAATCGCGAAAATAATTCCGGCGAATTGATTCAAATGGATTTCCAGCATCAAGACAGCTTACTGCAACAATTCTTTTTCAACGAGAATACGGCGGTAAAAAGTTTTCTTTGGGAAGAGGGATTGCCTTACAGTTACGTCAATCAAAAGTTTTTGTCGTTGGTCGGCTTTAAAAACATGAAAAGTTTCATGGCGCAAGAATCGCTTTCTTCATTGACGCACATTCACCCCGAAGATCAGCAACGCTATATCAATCACTTGAAGGCAACTTTTCCGAAATCATTGGCGTTGAATGTTCAGGAATGGAAGTGGCACGCCTCATATAACATAATTTATCGCACACAGACTTTCGACAAGCGCGAAGAATTTGTATTCGAGTGGGGCAATCTGTTCACCGTGAACGGTCGCCCCGTCGTCAACAGTTTTGTTTTGCCTTTGGAAAATAACCTGTTACTCTCCCCCCTCAATATCATATTTGACGCCGATAATAATTTGGCTGTTGAGAGTTCCGCGAACACAAATTTATTAAAAGATGACGGCATTCGTATCGGCAATATTATGGTGATATATCCCAAGTATCACAAACTGCTTATCAAAGACAGTTACGTTAATCTCACGCCTATGGAATTTAAATTGCTGATGATATTGACGGAGGACATAAACAATCCCGTCGATTCCGAGAAAATTTATAGGAGTCTGTGGAGCAATCCGGATTTGAAAATAACGAGTTTCACGCTGAAGACGCACATGAGCAATTTGAGGCAAAAATTAAAAGACGCCTCCGACGATACGATTAAATTGACTCACTACAGGAATAAGGGTTATTGCCTGCTGATTCCGAAGTTCTGAACAAAAAAAGTTCCGACCGTTGTTAGTCGGAGCTTTTTAATTTTGTCAGTCTTCGGCGGAGATATTTTCAAGAAAATTTTTTGACATGATTTCAAGACTGTAGCCGTCGGGATCTTTGATGAAGTGCATACCGCCGGCGTGAATAAAATCTATGCAATTTATTGACTTGTGCAACTCAAGTGCCGCGTCATAATCGTCGACAACAAAAGCTGTGTGCGTCGGACTATCGCCGAGCTTTATTTTTTTGTCGCCCGCCTTTTCCAGTTTAAGTTCCAATTCAAAGTCGTCATTGTCGCCGCGCAGATAAACCATTATGCAGTTGCCGAAATCTTTTCTGCGATGTTCCCGCAAGTTCAATGCCGCTTTATAAAAATTTACGGAACGATTTAAATCGGTGACGGTCAAATTACTGTGAGCAAATTTACAATTCATGTGAACACCTCAAATTAATTATAGCACAATGTTCGAAAAACCATTGTAAACATTTCTTTACCGCAATGCTTCGCGATAAATATTATAATCCCTTGAGGAGGCGATTAGATGAGCAATTTTATAACTTTGAGCGGCTCTGAAAGCTCGGTTACGATAACAGGTTTGAAAAATACCGAGACGATTACGGATGCCGCATATGACGGAATAACCGTTACTCTTTCGGGTGCGGAAGTTGATAATTTTAATGATTTGACTGTCACGGGCGGCGCGGCTGACGGCAAAAACGGAGTTCGCCGCATTATTTGGAGCGGCAAAGTCGACGGCGTAGAGCGCAATACTGTTTTAATCGTCGACCTCAACAGCGGCAAACTGCGCGGCGGCTGGTTAATTTTCGGCGACGAAGAAAATCAACTGACTTACTACACGGAACCTGCGCGGCTTACAGCAGATTCAACGGGCGAAATTACCGACGAAAAGGCGGCTGTCAGTTTGCAATTCATAGACAAGAAAACGGCTTTGACGCCCCGAACGTTTACTTTCATGGAAAAATATTCGTTGCTGAGTTTGGGCAGTTCCTTCGACCACGTGACGATTGCCGCCCACGACGATATTTATCTTTCGTGCAGTAAGGGCAACAAAATTATCAGCGGAGTTATCAAGGGTAATTCCAAAGCGAGCGTTGACGACGGGCAATGGCGTTTTGAAAATAAAAATTCCTTTGCAGTAGAAACTTCAAATGACGTTGTCAAATTTTATAACGGGAGTTGTCTTTAATATGGGTTGGAACAAAATCAGCGAACATCAATTTACTTACAACGAAGGCAGTCTGAATTTTACACTGACGGGCGGCGCGTTTCATGACGATAACGGCGACGGCGTTCCCGAAGGCGTAAGTTTTGAAAACGGCAGACCGGTTTTTATGGGGATTAAAAATCTGCGCGATTTTCATTTCGACGTTCCGCGCGGCTTTATCGTTGTCAACGGCAATGAATATAAACTTGTCGACCTTGATAAAAATCCGGAGAACGGCGAAGAACTTCAACTTTTTAAAGAGAATGTCGGCTTTCCTCAAGGCGACGACAGAACAAATCCGAAGGCTTATACCAAAGTCAGCGAACATCAATTTACCTATAACGAAGGCTCCTTGCATTACACGTTGACGGGCGGCGCATTTAACGACAGCAACGGCGATAACATTCCCGACGGCGTACAGATTATCGGTCCGAAACCTTGCTTCGGCGCGGACGGTACAGTCTTTGATACCTCCGTTGAAAATTTTCACTTCAAAGTTCCGAGCGGCGCACTCATGGTAAACGGCGAACTTTATAAACTCGCAGAACTCGACGACAACCCCGATAATGGCTATGAATTGGTTATTCCCGAAAAGGCGGATAAAATCGGCTGGACGCCCATTGATAAACCGTTGAAAGGTTTTGCCTTCAAACGTCCGAGCGATAACAACCCCCTTAATTTCGGCAGTTTCAAATTGTTTGGCGCGGGGCTTGTCGATAAAAACGGCGACGGCAACCCCGACGGCGTAGAAGTGCCGACCGTTATTCTCGGCGAAGAAATTGACGGCGTCCGCGTTACAAAAATCGGAATCACGGGCTTAAGCGGCGAAGTCAAATTGAATCACCCGCAATATTCTTTGGGCGTATATGATGATGATAATTACGGGATTGAAATTGTCAAACACGGCGGCAACCTTTACCAAACAATTTACTCGAATATTTCGCCCGGCGCAACCGTCGTTGTCAGCACGGGCACTGAAGTTATAAACACCGTCGGCAACGGTACTGTCAATGTCCTTGCCTCAAAAAGTTTTGTAATGAACGGGCATAAAGTCGAAGTCAACGGCGATAAATATCTTACTCTCAAGCTTAACGGCGACCAAATTTCTTTGGTTAAGGAAGAAGTTTTGGGCTGGAAACAACGCGGCAATAAATTTGAGTTTATCGGACGCCCCGCCAATGATCCTTCGCAAAAAATCAAGTTCAATATCAGCGGCAACAGTCTTAAGCAAGATGATTTAAAAATTTCAGTCCTGCGCAAAGTCCCGGGTTTGGGCATACGCGCCGGAATCGACGGACTCAGCGGCGAAGTCAAACTTAACGGCAAATCTTTGGGCATAAGCGGCGACAGCAATTATGGCGTCCACTTTACGCCGATTATCGACCCGAATATCACGGCGGAAAATCGTGCGCAAGTCGAATCGCTCGAACTTTTGAATATCAGTCCCGGTTCTACGATAAATTCTGTCGGCAACTGGATTATCCTTGACGGCGACGGAGCGTATCATTTTGCGGACGGCAATTATCTTATTGCAACCAAAGCGGCGCATTCGGTTGACGATTTGCAAAAAGTTACTGTCAGCAACGGCGGCAAAGGCGCGGATATTAATGTCGATAAGGGCGATATTGTTCCGACCGACGGCGTCAGCATAGTCAATGGCGCAGTTGAAATTCTTGATTCGGAAGAGAGCGGCGACAACGGCGTTGGAAATCTTATCTTTGAATTCGTCGAAACTGTCTTTGAAAATGTGGTTGAGGCTATCGAAGATTTGGTTGGCGAAGGAGACGAAGCAATTAGAAATGAGGAATTAGTAATTAGGAATGAAAATGCAGGCGCAACGCCGAATACTGTTGAGATAAATGATTTTGAAATTCCTCCCGCACCCGTCGTATCCGATGATTCCGATGAACTTATTGTCGAGCCAACCGCGCAGGTACAATTATTTGATGAGCCGTTGCCCTATTCAAATGATTTGGAAACGATTATGAAAAAAGACGCCGCGACTTCGTATGACTTTGACGACCGGCAAATTTATTCCATGTCCTATGTAAAATATGAATCGCCTGCGCCTTCGCAAAGTCAATCGGTAAATCCTGAAGAGGCTTTAGAAAAATGGAAAGCTCGCTGAAAAATTTAATCCCAATAATAATTTTGGCTTTAGCATTGATGATTAGCGGTTGCGGAGATCAAAAGCAAATGCCGCAGAAACAAATCAACCCGACAAAAGTTAAAGTTATGAAAGTACTCCGAACGGACGCGCCGTTAAATTACGAATACAGCGGGCAAGTGATAAGCAAGGGCGAAGTCAAAGTTCAATCGAAAATTTCGGGGCGAGTAACCGAAAAATTCATTCGCGGCGGGCAGGAAGTCTACGAAGGACAAATGCTTTATAAAATTGATTCCCGCCAATACGAGGCGTCGATTTTACAGGCGCAAGCAACTTTGGCAAAAAGCAGGACGAATTTAAATAACGCGCTCAATGAACTTGCAAGAAATCAGCGGCTTTACGACGCGGGCGCAGTCTCGGAACAAACTTTAACAAATCAGAAAGCGACAGTTGACGCGCAAGAAGCAGACGTTGCCGCCAATGAAGCTTTGCTGTTGAAAGCGCAGGAAGATTTGAAAGATACCGTTGTTTACGCGCCGATGAGCGGACGAACGGGAATTGATGACGTGGCTGTCGGTTCTTATGTCAATGCCGGCAATACTTGTTTGGTAACAATCAGTTCAAACGACCCGATATTTGTCGAGTACAGCATATCCGAGACGGAATATTTAAAATTTATGAACGCCGCCGCTCGCGAAAGAAAAACGCCGTCGCAACGTGTAAGAATTTCGCTTTCGTTGGCGGACGGCACGACTTACCCTTATGAAGGCGAATTCGGCGAGGCGGACAGCGGCTTGACCGATAACACGGGAACACTTACTTTGCGAACACTTTTTGCCAACCCGAATAATTTTTTGGTGCCGGGCATGTTCGCGAAAATTACCATTTCGGGTATCACAATTCCCAATGCAATTCTCGTGCCGGAGCGGGCAATCCAACAACTTTTGGGCGAATCATTTGTACTGATTGCCAATGCCGAAAACAAATCCGAAATCCGCACAGTTAAACTCGGAGAAAAAATCGGCTCATATTATATCGTGACTGAAGGCTTAAAATCCGATGATATGGTTATCGTTGAGGGCTTAAGCAAACTCCGCGAAAATATGCCGCTTGAAGTTACCGAAGTCACCGCAAAAGAAATGGGCTTTTCAATGAAATCCGACGATACTCTCTTTAATTCGGATAAGAGAGGTAGCGAATAATGGCAAAATTTTTTATACACAGACCGATATTCGCGATAGTCATTTCAATCATAATCGTTATTGTCGGCGTCTTGGCGGGCTTGCAACTTCCCATTGCTCAATATCCTCAAATTGCTCCGCCGACAATTTCAGTCAGTACTTCATACAGCGGCGCGAATGCCTCCACAGTTGATGAGACCGTTGCACAAATCATTGAACAGAAAGTAAATACGACGCAGGGAATGAGTTACATGTCCTCAAATTCGAGTGATAACGGCTCGTATAATTTAAGCGTCGTTTTTGAAGTCGGAACCGATGGCGATATGGATGCCGTTAAAGTTCAAAATAATGTGGCGGGCGTTATGAATCGCTTGCCGTCGGACGTTCAAAGCGCGGGTGTGACAACCGTTAAATCTTCAAGTGATAATGCGATGATTTTCGCGCTTTACTGTGAGAACGGCAGATACAGCCGCGTTTTCATGAAGAATTACGCCGATATTTACCTTTTGGATAAAATTCAGCGCGTCGAAGGTGTCGGCAATGTTCAAGTGTTCGGCGCGGATTATTCAATTCGCGTTTGGCTTAATCCCGAAAAACTTGCCGCGCATAATCTCGTTGTCACCGATGTTATCTCCGCCATTAAAAAGCAGAATGCGCAAGCCGCCGCAGGAACTGTAGGAACTTTGCCCGCGAATAAAGGACAAGAAAAACAATACACGGGCAAAATTCACGGGCGATTGTCGACGCCGGAAGAATTCGCCGAAGTAATTTTAAAATCGGACGCGAGCGGTTTTATACGTTTGAAAGACGTTGCAAGGGTTGAAATCGGCGCGAAAGACAACAGCACCATTTCAAAATTTAACGGGCATCCTTCCGTCGGTTTTGCAATTCAGTTGACGAGCGACGCCAATGCCATGCAGACCGTCGGCGCAGTCAAAAAAATTCTTGAAGAAGCCCGCGCAGATTTCCCCGAAGGAATTTTATACGGGCAAGTTTTGGACAGCACGGAATTTATAGAGGCCTCGCTTGATGAAGTTATTGAAACTTTTATTGAGGCATTGATTTTGGTTGTTCTTGTCATTTTTATTTTCCTGCAGAGTTTGAGGGCAACAATTATTCCGTTGCTTGCCGTGCCCGTTTCGCTTGTCGGAACATTGGGCGCATTTATAATTTTGGGATTCTCAATCAACACGCTGACATTGTTCGCAATGGTGTTGGCAATCGGCTTGGTCGTCGACGACGCGATTGTTGTTATCGAAAACGTTGAACACCACATGGAAGAAGGACTTGAGCCCGTCGAGGCAACCGAACGCGCAATGGCAGAAGTTCAAGGTCCAGTCGTTGCGATAGCATTTGTATTGGCGGCGGTGTTCGTGCCCGTTGCATTTTTGGGCGGCATGATGGGCGTACTTTATCGGCAATTCGCGCTGACAATCGCAATATCAATGGGCTTGTCGGCATTTATTGCGCTGACTTTAACGCCCGCCCTTTGCGCTATGATTCTTAAACCTAAAGACCCGAATAAAAAGCTCGGTATCGTCGACAGATTTTTTAAGGCGTTCAATGATTGGTTTGACCGTACAAAAAATTCTTATGTGGGAATTGTCGCGGGTTTTATAAGGCACTCCAAGCTTGCTATTCTCTTCATGATAATTGTTTGCGCTTTGACGGGCTGGCTTTATAAAGTGATACCTTCAACCTTTGTTCCCAGCGAAGATCAAGGCTATTACATGGTCGGAATATCATTACCCGAAGGAACTTCGCTAAATCACACGTCCGAAACGATAGACAAATTAACCGCAGTTATGCTGAAACAAATTCCAGAAATCAATTCGGTAATGTCGGTCGGCGGTTTTGACATAATGTCTGCAGGCGCAAAATCAAGCGGCGCGGTTATGTTCGTCGGCTTAAAGTCTTGGGCGGAACGCACGGAGAAATCTCAATCGGTTACGGCAGTCACTATGAAAACAATGATGATTGGAAAAGCCGCCGTGCCCGAAGCAACCGTTTTGGCGATAAATCCTCCCGCACTGCCGGGCTTGGGTTCGGTCGGCGGTTTGACAATGCAACTTCAGGATATGTCGGAACATACTGACAAAGAACTTTACGATATAACAAACAAATTAATCGTGGCGGCGAATCAGCGACCCGAATTGACGGGCATGAGTACAACTTTCAGCATTACCGCGCCGACTTATGAATACGAAATCAATCGCGAGAAAGTCGAAATGCACGGCGTAAATCTCAGCGATATTTATTCGACCCTTCAAGTAAATTTCGGCGGCATGGCGGCAGATGACTTTAACCGATTCGGACGGACTTATAAAGTTATGTTGCAATCGGACGTTTTCTATCGCTCGGAAGTTGAGACTTCAAAATTTATGTACGTCAGAAACTCAAAAGGAAAAATGATTCCGCTTGATACCTTGATAACGCCGAAACTTAATACGGGCACAATGCAAATCAGCCGATTTAACTCCAAACGTGCAATTTCAATTCAAGGACGCGCCGCCACAGGTTACAGTTCGGGGCAGGCAATGGCGGCTTTGGAAGAAGTCGTAAAAAGTGAAGCTCCCGAAGGTTTTAATATCGAATGGTCGGGGCAATCTCGCGAAGAAAAAAATGCATCAGGCTCAACCGCGCAGGTTTTGGCGTTGGCATTGGTCTTTGTGTTTTTATGCCTTGCCGCGCTGTATGAAAGTTGGTCGGTGCCTTACGCCGTACTTTTAACCGTGCCGACGGGGATTTTCGGCGCGTTGCTCTGCGAATTTGGCTTATCAATGATTTGCGCAATGCTCGGCAGTCCGAATCCGGGCTTGCAGGACAGCGTTTATATGCAAATCGGAATCATCATGATAATCGGGCTTGCGGCAAAGAATGCAATACTAATCGTCGAATTTGCCAAAGTAAGGACAGATAACAATATGGAGCCTGTTCAAGCGGCGTTGGAATCTGCGCGGCTACGTTTGAGACCAATTTTAATGACTTCGTTCGCGTTTATTATCGGTTGTTTACCGTTGGCAATGGCAAGCGGCGCAGGCTCGGCGGCTCGTAACGGAATGGGCGTGGCTGTCGTCGGAGGCATGTTGTTTGCAACGAGTCTGGGCATTTTCCTAATACCCGTCTTCTTTGTCATAGTTCAATATATCTCGGCAAAGCTCAGCCGAAAAAAAATAAAGCCAACTGTCGAGGAGAGTGAGGCAACTTGAAATTCCTAAGATTTTTAGTGACTTTTTTAATCGGAATCGTAATTTGCTTGCCGAAAACGTCGGCTGATTCGGGAGTTATCAATTTAAGTCTCGAAGAAAGCATAATCCTCGCTCTGAATAACAATCGGACTATTGAGCAGTCAAAGGAAAGCAGAGAAAATGCAAAATGGATTTTGAGCCGAATGCGTCGAGCGACAGGCGCAACTTTTTCATGGACGGCGGCAGCGAATAAAATCGGCGGCAGAGATTATGAGACGCGCAGTAAAACTTCTTCGGCAAATTACGAATTCGGCTTTGATAACACTTTGAAATTTAATTATCCGCTTTACACGGGCGGCAAGAATGAAAGTTCGATAAAATCTGCGCGGTACGGCTTGAATTCGGCGGATTTGAATCTTGAAAATTCCAAGCAACAAATCAAATATCAGACGACCGCCGCTTATTATGACATTCTGCATTGCAAAAACATAGTCGATACCAATCAAGAGACTGTAAATAATTTGAATGAACACCTTAAACAAGTCGAAGTGAAATTTGCAAACGGCGTTGTGGCTCATGCTGACGTTTTATCTTCAAAAGTTCAGTTGGCGAATGCTCAACAATCCCTGATTAAAGCCCAAAATGATTACGAAAACGCGATTGCGACTTTGGATAATTTAATCGGCTTGCCGATGGATACCGTTATCATTGTAAACGACGAAATTCCTTATCGGAAAACCGACATAAGCCTTGAGGAATGTTTAAATTACGCATTTGAACACCGCCCCGATATTTTTGTCGCCGATTATGCCGTTAAACAAGCCGAAACGAATATCGAATCAGCCAAAGCGAACAGAAAGCCGCAAGTCAATGCTGTCGTTTCCAAAACTTTTAACGGCGAAACTCCCTTTCGTGACAACCACAACGAAAGTTGGACAGCCGGACTTTCCATGACGTGGAATTTGTTTGATAACAATGTGACGGCGGCGCAAGTTCATGAAAACGAGGCGACCGTTAAACGTCTGCAATCGGCGGCTGTTCAAGCCAGAGAGAGCGTCGAACTTGACGTTCGCAAGGCTTATAACAACTTAAAGTCGGCTGAAAAACAAATACAGACAACCAAAATTGCGGTTTCGCAGGCAGAAGAAGATTACAATATCGCGCAGATTAAATACGCCGAAGGAGTCGGCATTAACCTTGAAGTTATGGACGCGCAAGAAAAATTGACTGAGGCTCGCATGAATTATTTCAATGCAATTTATAGCTACGAAGTCAGCAAGGCGCAACTCGAAAAGGCTATGGGCGTTCCCGTTGAAACTGATGCAAAGCTTTATGTTCAAGCCGAACAGGAAAATAAAAGTTCGGACGAGGCATTAACGGTATCGACAATCGAATGGGCAACGCAAAAATAATTATGAGGTGATTTCGTATGAAGTTTGACCTTCAAAGATTCGCTGATTTAACAATAACCAAAGGCGGAACTTACAATGTCAACGAATCAAATTCAACTATCACAATCGCGACAACGGAGGCGGTAACTCTTACAGGAAATGCCGATACTCAACTCAGCGAAGTTGTTATCTCGACGACAGCAGATAATGCCAACCTAACTATTGACAATCTCAACATAGCCAACAACATAAACCCAATCATTACAGTTGGCGACGGCTCCGAGAATAAGCTCAATATCACGGGCAAGAATACTCTTGAAATCAAAAGTGGTCCCGGAGCTTGCGTCAATATCGGCGGTGGTCTCACAGTCAACGGCACAGGCTCGTTTAAAGGCACGTCGATAAACAGTGCGGTTATCGGTATCAACGGCACTCAATCAAAACCCGACAGCGATATAACGATTGAATCGGGCACATTTAATTTGACGTGTCGTAGCGGAGCTTGTGCAATCGGCGGCGCGGGTGCTCGCGGCAATGCAGTCGGAAATATCACAATCACCGGAACTGCAAACATTACTGCAAGTGCGCCCGGAGGTCACGCTGCCACAATCGGTGCTTCTTACTGGGGCACTTGCGGCGACATTACGATTAACGGCGATGCAAAAATTACTGCAACAAGCGGACAACATTCATCGGCAATCGGCGGCGCAAGCCTTGCCTCCGTCGGCAATATCATGATTAACGGCAATGCCGAAGTCAACGCCATAAATGCCTCGCAAGTCGACGATTCTGCGGCTATCGGTTCGGGGCTTGGTTCAATGGTTCAATCACTCGGCAATATCGTTATCGGAGGCAATGCAAAAGTTACGGCTACTTCAAATCTCGGACTTGCCATTGACAATATCGAGTATCACAGAGAAAATCAACAATACGGCACAACCAATGAAGGCGATTATTATTTAGACAACGAAGATACTATCACAATCGGCGAAAATGCCACCTTCACGGGACACAGCGGCGATATTTATACCAAAACAACGATTAACGGTACGGAATTTAAAGCGGCTGAAATAAGTTACAATTCGACTGACGGTTTGTTGTATTCGGGCGGCAGTGAACTTGATAAAGAGGCTCTTGAAGAAACGCTTTTAGAAATTAATAAGGGCGGCTCTTACACTATCGCCGAAGGTTCCGTCGGAAAAATTTTAATCAACACAACCGACGCTGTCACTTTGCAAGGCGGCGATTATGATTTGGAAGAAATTCAAATTATCGCGCAGAGTGACACCGTTGATTTGACGATTAACGACTTGAAAATTACCAACAAGGCAGTTGCCGCTTCCGTTATTCATCTCGGCTCCGGCGCAGATAATAAATTAACCATTAACGGCGCAAATGATTTTTCAATCGTAAAAGGCAACAAGGCGGGAATAAATATCGGCGGCGGCGGCACTATCGGCGGAACGGGTTCGATAAAAATTGTAACGCTGAACGGCGCGGCTATCGGCACTAATGGCGAAGAAGATTTAAGTTCTTCAAATATTACAATCGACAGCGGCACATTTGATTTGATGACTCGCAGTGGGGCTTGCGGTATCGGTTGCGCGGGCAATGGCTCCAAAATCGGCAACATTACGATTACTGGCACGGCGCACGTTGTATCAAATACTCCTCAAGGTTACGCGGCGGCTATCGGTTCGGCTTATCGCGGCACGGTCGGAGATATTTTGATTAACGGCGATGCGACTGTCGAGGCAACAAGCGGTTTGCAAACGGCTGCTATCGGCTCGGCGGTTTACTGCAAAAATGGAAATATCACAATCGGCGGTCGGGCATCCGTCGTTGCTAATACAACTTCAACCGACGTAAAAGACGCGGCGATTGGCGGCACTTACGGCGAACAAGTCAACAGTATCGGCGACATAAACATTATCGAAGATGCAACTGTCATTGCCAACAGTGCTCACGGACTTGCGCTTGACAACCGGCTTTTTATCGAAACAGAAAATTACATCAATGATTATTGGACAGTCAACGCCGACAGCACAATTTCAATTTCGGGCGACACTTCGACGCCAAATCAATCGACCGTCATTTTAACTAACGGCAATAATTCTGACATAGTAACTATAGGCAACAGAGCTTATCAAGGCGACAAAATGGTTTTCTATGACGGCAACCTCGCCATGACAGGTAATTGGACAAGCCTTGAAAGCGGCGGCTGGGGCTACAGTTCCGTTGTTCAAATGGATTATTTGCAGAAGAATCGTGATGATAAATCCGCGCAGTTCACTCTTAAGGGCGGCAATCTCAAAGACGAAGACGGCGACGGTGCTCCCGACAACGTTTCTATCGGCTCGATTCTTTATGTTCAACAGTCGGGCACTCATACGAACATCAGAAACTTAAGCGGCAATGTCATTTACAACGGCGACGCGCTCGGCATTGAAGGCGACGACAGCTATAACATTGAGGCTGTTTCTCCGATTGATCTTTCCGAAGAGTTCCCGCTTGAAGGTTATTACATTACCGACGCAAATGTTACGGCGATTCGTGCCGTCAGCGACGGAGCAACAATCAGCCCTCGCGGTACTGCGGGAACTTCAACCGCCGCCGATTGGATTTCCTTTGACAATAAAGGCGATACGGTTACTTTCAAAGACGGCTCCTATTGCCTCTACACCGAAAAACAATTTTTCTCTCGCGCTTACACCAAGCTTTCAATCAGCAATAACAATGAAGGCGTCGAAATTACAACGGGCGACGATTTGATTAAGACAATCGGCAACCTGCAGGACGGCTATGAAATTACGATTGAGAGCGGAATTAACGTTGGAGAAAAAATTGACTTCAAAACTTCGGGCGCAGGCGTTATCGTCGTTAAAACCACTGCCAACAGCGGCAAATATTCTCTCGACGCCGATTCTGACGAGTGGCAATATCAACGCTACACTCTCGGCAGTGACAGCGAATTTACATTTGTATTTGGAGAAAACGGCTCTGTTGTCGGCGTGGAAGGTTTTGACTCTACTCTTCAAACGGACGACAATTCTTTATTCAAGGGCGAATGGGCTACGCTTGACGGCGGAGGCTTTGAATACACGGGCAACGCCACGAATAATCCTTCCAAGTCGGCAACGTTCACTGTAAGCGGCGATTCAATCACAAGCACGGATAATTTGACGATCGCAAATAATATCTATGTTGAGGCGCAGGGCGGCAACAGAATTGCAATAAACGGACTCAACGGCAATGCTTTTGTCGATGATACCGAACTGGGAATCAGCGGCGATTCAAATTACGCGGCGCACTTTACAAAATCTGCCGCCGGTATCGGAAAAAATATCGTGTTAATGAATGTCAGCGACGGCGCAACCGTTCGTAACAATTATTCTGCCAGCGTTGACAAGGACGCGCAAATTACATTCGGCGACGGACTTCACACGATTTTTACAAACAAATACATGTCGACGCAAAATTACACAACCATTGCGGCTGAAAACGGCGGCAACGGCTTCACTCTCAATATCGTTGATGATAAATTCGAGACAATCAGCGGCTTGAGTTCCGGCTACGAGTTGAATATCACGGCGGGCGGAAATATCGGCGACAGCTTGGCAATTCAGACCGACGGCAAGACCGGAACAATTACAGTCGGCGACGAAACTTTTACCGTAAACGGCGACGAAGAGTTCGGACTTAAATTCAATGAGGATTCAGTTGAACTTGTCGATTATGAAGGTTGGACGACAATTTCAAGCGGTGTTTATAATTACGTTTCCGACAGCTTAGATTTCACGGTTGAGGCGTCAGACATTAATTGGGACGTTTTCAGAATCGGTAAGAAAGTAGTTCCTCTCGGCGACGATGCCTATCAAATTGCTCTTGCCAGTATTGGCGGCAGTGTAAAAGTAAACGGCGTTGACATGGGAATATACAACGATGACAAATACACAATTCATGTCTACGTTTATCCCAATACTGCAGCTCCTGCCGACATAGCGACAAATATCAGCGACGGCGCGAGCGTGGAAGCCTCTTACGATACCTTGATAATTGATGACAACGCCAAAGTGCACATTTCCGACGGAAAGCGCGTAGTGGTAATGGGTATGCACTATGTCAACAAAGATTTTACTTCGATTGATGTTGAAAACGGCGGCAACGGTTTTTATCTGCAAAGTCTCAATGATAAATTTACGACATTCGCCGGGCTGTCAAACGACTTTAATATTTCGATTGAGCCGGGCGGCAATATCGGCGACGAAGTTACTTTCGAGACCGACGGTGGACAAGGCACGATTAATGTTGGCGATACGACTTTGGAAGTTGACGGCGACGAGGAATTTTCAATTCTGCTTGACGACAGCGGCAACCTTAAAGGACTGAAAAACTTTGACGGCTCCGCGACGGTGACAAGCGAAAGTGACGATTACGAATTCGGCACCAATATTGGCTTGGCACTTCAACATAAAACATTTGTCCTTCAAACGGAGGCGGATTCTGCAGTTGCAACGCTCGCGAATTCTTCGGACAGTATAGAAGTTCATTACGTGAATAACACTGCTGGCGGCATTATCGACTTAAGCGACAAGACTTTAAACAATGCATTCCTCTTGGCTCAAGGAGCGTCGGCAACGTTAATCGGCTCGAAAGGCGACGACCAATTTATCGGAATTGCGACGACAGTCAATCAGACGGGCGGCGAAGGTGCCGATACCTTCAGAGGCGGCTACGGTTTCCAAACGATAAATATTGAAGACTACAACGAAGACGAAGACGCAGTTTATCACGGCAGTAGCTTTGAATTGGCGTCTCCGCTTTCACTGGCAAGCCTCAACGGCGACGATTTCGCTATGGCACTTGCGACGGTTCAAACGGTTATTCATAACGGTGCCGACAAGAAAATTAAAGTTATCGATACCAACGGCAAGGTTGCTTATATCGGCAACTATTGGACGGTCGCCGATTACGACGCCGATACGATTACGGCTTTTGAAAATGTTAAAGTCCTCGACGCCACCGAACGCACGACTGACGTTGAACTTATCGGCAACGACGGCGACAATACGATTTTAGGCGGCGGCTACAATGCGACAATGGACGGCGGCGACGGAAACGATTTATTGTCGGCAGGAACAGCAGTTAATATGACGATGACGGGCGGCGCGGGTAACGATACCTTCAGAGGCGGCGCGAACTTGGCAGAATGTGTAATCACCGACTACACCGAAGGCGAAGATGTAATTTATCATGGGCGTCCTTTCGCGGATATGAGTATCAACGGCTCCATTGTCGGCAGTGATTATGTTTTCGAGGCAGTTGGAAAGAAAATTATCGTTAAGAACGGCGCAGAGAAAATTATCAAAGGCGTTGACGTAAACGGCGACGAAAGACTTTTCGGCAAGTATTTAACTCTCGACGATAACGACCCGGCAACGATAACTGCTCAAGACGGCGTTGCTACAATCGACCCGTCGGAACGCACCAAAGACATTGAGATTATCGGCAATGACGGCGACAATACAATTTACAGCGGTTCGGGTAATGATTTAATCGTCTACAATGGCGGCAACGACGTTATCAACGGTTTTACGGCAAATGACACGCTCTCAATCGCGGGCGGTAAATATTCGGCGTCGGTAAGCGGTAACGATTTAATTCTTACTGTCGGCGATGATTCAATTACTCTCGAAGACGCCGCAACCTTGAACAATCCCAACATTATCGGTACTGAAAAAATGTCGACCGAAGACATTATCAAAGAATTCAAGCCGAATCACTCAAGCGTTGTCTCGGCTGAAGACACCGGCAAAAAAGATATATCGCTTACTGGCGGCGACTTGGCAGTTGTCGAGAAAACAAGCGCGAAGGTCAGCATAGTTACGAGTAAATCTACTGATACTGTCGTCAGCGAAGGCGAAAATGTCACCGTCAACTTGAAGAGTGGCGGCAATACGTGGCTGTTCGTACCAGAAGGCAAGATGACGCTTGAAGGCTACAACGACACGACGGGCGCAGGGTTCAATGACAATTATGATGATATGCTCTCGGAAATCGTGGATAAAATCTTAAGCAAGGAAATCTCCTTTGATGACGGTAAACTTTCAATGGGCGCGGCAGTCGTCAGTTTCGGTAACGTGACCAGCGAAATTGTAAACTTCTACGACGCTGAAGACGGTCTTCAAAAGGTTGGCTTTGCCTCTGATGACGCGGCAATCAATGCGAGCAACAAAAAGGACGATTTGATTCTTATTGGCGGAATTGCTTCGACACTTCTCGGCGGCTCTGGCAATGATACCGTTTACGCGAGCGATGAATCATTTATCGACGCGGGCGCGGGCAAAAACATTATTGAGCTTAACGGCGACAACGCGACTATTCAACTTAGCAACGGCAGAAATACAATCGTGAACTTCACAGCCGGCTTTGACGACGACGGCGGCGATAAAATTTCCGTTGACGCAACGACCGCTAATTTCAGCTTTGACGGCACAGATTTAATTGTTAAGAACGGTGCAACTCGCGCTTTACTCGAAAATATTTCTTCGGGTGACGGTACGGCGAGAATTTTGACGGTTGCGAATGGCAAGGAAATTAAAACTGCGATTGCGCAGAAAGATTCGATTATCGCAGTGAATGACGACAACGCGGCAGATATTTATATCGGCAACAAATCGGGCGTTGACTTTACGAACTTTGAAGAATCATTGATTGTCGATTTGACGGACGGCAAGAGTTTTCGCGGCATAAATCAAGTGACGGTCGGCGGCGGTCTGAATACGTTGATAGCGTCTTCGGCGAACGAGACTTTGACGGGCAACGACAACGGCACAACCGAATTTGTTTTCGATAAAGGCAACGGGCGCGACGTTATTAAGAACTTCAACTTTGAGGAAGATAAAATCAACGTCGGCACGAACGCAATAACGGCGGTCAACCTTAATGACGCGGGCGCAGTTCGTATGCAAATCGGCGGCGACGGCTGGATAACTCTTGAAGATGCGCAAGGTAAGAACTTCAAGATTAATGAATTCGTTGCCAAAGTTGACGAAAATATTACCTATGACGACGCGGCTAATTACTTCGTAGCGACAGCTAAAAATGCAAAGGTAACTGTTGCTGACGAGGCGGAAATTTGGCTTGACGGCTCGCACGGCAAATATTTCGTCGGAGATATAAAAACTTTGGACGCGACGATTTCGGACGGCAAAAATACTTTGGCGGGCAACGAAATTGACAACACAATCCTTGCGGGCAAAGGAGATGCGAGCTTATGGGGCGGCAACGGCGGCGATGACTTACTTGTCGGTGGCAACTCTCAAAATCTGTTCTTCTATTGCAACGGAAATGGCAACGATACAATTCGCGGGACAAATGACGGCGACGGCGTGATTCTTGCCGGTATTTCGCTCGACCAAATTGTTGGTACGAAAATTTCTGGCAATGCCGTTGATATTAATTTCAAGGACGGCGGCTCGTTACACGTCGAAGGAAATTCCGACATTACGTATCAACTCGCCGACGGCTTAAGCTTTTCCGCTAATCACGAACAAGCTGTTTGGCTTTCAAAATAAATTGACTACCACTTAACTATTCAAGCTTAAAAAGATAAACGCTCATGTCGAAGAATATCACTTTAGGCAGGAGCGTTTTATTTTTACATGGTGGCGGTTTCTCTGATATTTTCGCGCTGATTGAAAGTTAAAAGTTTTTGAGCGAGCTGTTGCTCGTCTTCAACATTTTGAGCAACAATATAATGAAGCTCGAAAGTAATCGAGCCGTGTTTTTTTGAAAGTGCCAGTTGCGGAAAGTTATTTGTCACTTGTCGAGTGACCCGTAACGAAAATTTCTTGGTATAATTAGGACAATAAGTTAAAGTGATATTCCAAATTTTGATAGGAGGCTTTTGAAGGGGTTGATTTCGGCTTAAACGGTAAAAAAAGCCTCTAAACGTGTGTTGTAGGCGATTCTGGAGCCTCTACGGGGCATATCTGGTCAAAAAGAAAGGGAGTATTAACATGGCAATGGTGTGACGCATTCTTTTGAAAAAAGACATTCCGAATTCTCCTGATTACGGTGAGGAAACCATATGAAAAAGACGGCTTTGTACGGTGCGATTCTCGGTGACATTATAGGCGTTCCCTATGAATTCGATAGGAATAAACCTGCGTCAAAAGATTCGTTCCCGCTTTTTTGTGCTGAATCGAATTTTTCTGATGATACCGTTACGACGATAGCTGTAGCCGACGCGGTTATGAAATCCGCCAAAGAAGAAGACGAAAGAGTTTTCTTCAATACTCTCGTTACGACTTTGCAGAGTTGGTGCCGAAAATACCCCTACGCAGGATATGGAACTAGATTTCTTGATTGGATATTTATGAATCATCCTAAACCTTATGGTAGTACTGGAAATGGTGCGGCAATGCGTGTGTCATCAGCCGGTTGTTTTTTTGACAACATATACGACACTCGCGAATGTGCGCGAATGACTGCCCAAATTACTCATAATCATAAGGAAGGCGTGAAAGGCGCAATGGCGACTGCCTGCGCGATATTCCTTGCCCGAACGGGTGCTTCTAAGGAAGAAATTAAAAACTACGTCGAGTACGAGTTTGGCTACGACTTAAACAGGAAAATTGACGATATTCGCGTTTACTATCGCCATACGGAGAAAATCTGGGAAACCGTTCCCGAAGCAATAATTGCGTTCCTTGAGTCGACCGATTTTGAAAGTGCTATAAGGAATACGGTTTGGCTGGGCGGTGATGTCGATACCTTCGGCGCGATAGCCGGTAGTATTGCGGAAGCTTTTTACGGCGTACCCGACGATCTGATTGCTGAATGTCGGAAACGTCTGCCGAAAGAAATGTTGGTAGTCATCGATAAATTTAATGAATGCATTTTCTACAGAAAGGATTCTGATTAAAATGGATTACAGAGAACAGAATCAACGAGTTGCTCGCGAAACATTGCGCATCACTGAACAGGGTTTTTATCTCAAGGACGATAAGCGCATCGACTTGATTGGCGAGAACTTTGACGAGGCGATTGTTATTCTTTCAGACGACGCAACAGAATTTGCAAATCAGTTGTTGCAACCGTCGGTAACGTCTTTTGCCGATATATCCGTGTCTGAGGAAGATTCTTTCGCAGTCGCACGGGAATTTGGCGGTGATTGTCTCGTGATGAATTTCGCCAGTGCTCACTCTCCCAGCGGCGGATTTTTAAACGGCGCGAATGCTCAAGAGGAGGCACTTTGTCGGGAAAGTGCATTGTATTGCTCTTTGTCTAGCGAAGCCGCCAACGAAATGTACGCTTATAACGGTCGCCACAGAAATCCTTGTAAGTATAATGCCATGATTCTTTCGCCGAATGTTTGCGTTTTTCGCGACCTCAAGGATAACTTGCTTGATAAACCATTTCCGACTGCCGTTATAACCGTTCCCGCGCTCAACAAAAATGGCAGAGCCAAAAATATTCCGCAAGAAATAATCGATGAAGTTATGGAGTCGCGCTTGAGGAATTTGTTTGCTACCGCCGTTCATTACGGATACAAAAATCTTGTTTTGGGCGCATGGGGTTGCGGAGCTTTCGGTCACGATCCGGAAAGAGTTGCCGAATACTTTTACGGCGTGCTTATTCATGAAAAGTTCGGCGCATACTTCGACAAAATAGTTTTTGCGATTTTGGACAGAGGCGCGAAAAGAAATTTGAAGGCGTTCCGAGAAATTTTCGAGGCTGATTCCGCATCGATTAACGAATTTGAAATGATTAAGCAACAAATCAAGCATTTGGAAGAGGCTATAAGCAGATTCGAGTTGTCCGCCAATGTAATTTTACACAGGCTGGCAGATATGTCACTTATGAGATTTTTTCAAGAGGTCTGGGCGAATGACGGATATTTTCAAGACGACGGCTTCACGGATACTTCTGCTTTGCACATTGACGCGCCGAGCAAAGATTTTATCGAGCTGGAAATTTTTGTTCCGCAGGGCAAAGGTCGCGGAGCTTATCTCGCACCGATGTTGGATTTTCCGGAAGAATGTCTGTTTACTTTAAATCGTGGCACGATATACAAGATTACTGATATTGAACAGAACGATTTGGGAATTTGGCGGTTGAAAATTATGGCGATTGGACGTAACCCGAAGGAGTTGGCTTAACATGAGCAATGAGAAAAAAAAAAGCATATTTCGCCGGAACGCATGGATCGTTATACGTGGCACGCCGGTGAAATAAAATTTTTGACTGCGGAAGAGGTTGAGCAAATTAAGCGGTCGAAAAACTTCATCGATTACCACGTGTCGGATAAAAATTCTGCAGACAATCAAGAGGGGTAAAAACTATGTACGGTGCAATATTGGGTGATATTAGAAGCCATTGGCGCGAGATTAATAACAGCGGCATTTGCTACTTGGTCGACAAGCAATATAAGTTCACCGACCGTACAGTAGCGATGATTGCGTTGGCAGACGCGCTGACTTCCGCTGATGATGACGATGAGAGAAATTTAGAGGAAAAAATAAAGGAGTCGCTGATTCGTTGGGGAAAAGAATATTCCAGTGCAAATTACAGCTCGCACTTCAAAAAGTGGCTTGCTCAAAAAGAACATTCGCTGATACACGATCACGATGGCGGTGCTGCGGCAAGAGCTGTTATCGAAAGCGGCGTAAGACCCCCGAATTTATCAAATGCGCCGTAAGACTCCTAGCTTCAGCTATGGGGATATAAGGCGCAACTTGACAGACAAAATAAAAATGAATAAAATTTAAAAAAGCGGTTAGACTTCCGCTCTAACAAAAACGTATTTAAAATCAACGACTAAGAGATTGCCGGCTTAGAAACGTTCTGGGGTATCCCTTGATGGATGTACACTAACCCTTTTCGTAGCGCGACACTTAGAGATTTTTCTCCGGACTGGGTGAATCGTGACGGTTTCAAATAAGTGTTAGGCAAAAACAAGGAAAGGAAGGTAATAAGAAATTAAAAGTAAAGTTGTGCCCGATTTTGGGCTATACTGTAGAGGCGAACTGGGCACGCCTGTAAGAATAAGGGTAGCTTGACTGCCAAACTTCTTAAACGGAGACTTCGGTCTCCCAGAACCCCCTAACTTTAGTCATGGGGAGGCTCAGTTGGGCACCATTGAAGATGTTTTGACGGAACTGGCTGATGATGACGAAACGAGCGGCATAATTTTGAATCCCGATGATGACAATTTGCGGTTCGTACTCGAAAAAGAAGATTTAGAAGAGATTTTGAATCGTACTCCGCCCGAAAATAAAATGCTCTCCTTTGACGGCAATATTGAGGAATCGCACGCAGACGCGATTGTCTCTTCCGATTTTGAGGATTTTAAATATCTTTCTTTTGAGAACTCTGACGACGTTAAGGCGGCGCATTTCATGAAAAAAAGCCCGAATAACGACGACATGCGGATTATCTACACGCCGCTGATGTTTTATTCCGGCACGGATGAAGATGTTATTAAGGGTTGTTATTTTTCTTGCTTGGAGCTTGCCAAAAAATATCATTTGTCGAGGATAGTGTTTCCAAAGCAATTCGATAGTCCGCTGATGGAAAGGGTTGTTCAGGTTTGGTTTACGATGAACGAAGATTGCGGAATGACGGTGTTTGTTGAACGCGACATCGACGATGATATTGACGACAATAACGATCAAGATTGTCCGCCCGCCGATTATAGAAACGAGCCGATTACTGAAACGAATTCTGTAGACAGCGCAAAGGCTGAGGCTTACAGAAATCTTGTCGAACGGACGAAGAATCAATATCTGACTTATGACAGCAAAGTTAAAGTTACTGCCGCCCATAAACAAGAGACCGATAAATTCGCCGCGACTTTCGACAGCAAGCAAGATTTTTGGAAAGAACTTCAATATAGATGTGCCAAGTGGGAAAAGTCGGACAATACTGACCTCAACGACGAGCGAGCACGCGAATCTTTAACGATTGCCATTGCCAATGGTTACAAACTGGAAGATCCTGTTGCGCTTTTCGCGCCTGTTGTAAACGGCGTCAACATCTGCGACGAAATTAATCTGTACACTTATTGGCAAGGCTTTGGCTACGCTCAAAAGACGCCGAAAATTAAATATCTGCTTGTCGCTCAGGATTGGGGAGCTTTCTATAACGAAAGTGCCGAGCCATTTAAAGAGACAATTAATCAAATTAACGCGGGCAAAGATATGACATACCCTATCATATCAGTTACGAGTAAAAATTTAGTTGAACTGTTTAAAATTCTTGAACGTGACATTACAAAATCTTGCGACGATGTCTTCTTCACGAATTTTTGTTTAGGCTATCGTATCGGCAATGAGAGCGGCGGCATGACGAAAGAATTGATGATGCGCAATGCCAATTTGTTTCGTGAGCTGTGCGAAATACTTGAGCCGGAAAATATTCTTTGTCTCGGAAAATTAGTTTTTGAATGCGTCTACGAAAGTTTAAGCGGACATAAATTTAATAAAATTTATCGCGGTTATAAGGGTTACAACGATTTCCTCGATAATCACCCGCAATTTGTCGTTCCTTACGGCAATGGGAAAGTTTCCAATTTTTATCCGTTGGCTCACTGCGGCAGCAGAGGTACAGCAAAAACAAATCGTCCACTTGATAAACAGAAACAGGAGTGGAAAAGAATAAAAGACGATGATATTTTCCGCGACGCGTTATACGTTGTCCATATAAATCAGTCGGGTTATACGTCAGATTATCTTTTTGATTCAAAAGGGAAAATGCACGACGTGCCCGACGATGAAAAAGTTACGAAATTTTATGATCGTCTGCCGGATCTTTCATAACGCCAAGACTCTGACTGGACATTTTTCTATCAAGGAATGGGCAATGGTTACTTCGTCAACAATAAAGTAGTCGATGCTTACTTGGCGAAAAGCGGAATCAGGGGTTTCGGTGAAGACCAACCCTTTAAAAAAGACGCCGCATTGGAGACGATAGCGGAACTGATTGACACACCCGATGCCCTAAAGTCGGTGTAAAGTTCAACTGTTTGGACGTTTAAAGAAACAGGAGGTAATTCTTATGTTGACGAAGGAAGATAAAATCCTTTGGGCGGAATGGATGTTGAGTACCGATATTGTGCAATATTCTGTAAGTATTTTTTTGAATTTTGATGTTATGAAAAAGGCGACTGCAAAGATATTATTTACGGCTTTGACAGCAAAGACATATTGACATTTGAAAATATAGCTTTCAAAATAAGCATGGCGTCTTATGACAAGTCCAAAGGCACACTTACATTCAATGTCAGCGGCGGTTCAGTCATTTTGAAGGATTTAAATACGACGACCTTCCACATTAACAGCGAAACCTACAAAATCAGTAGCAACGGCGACTTTAAGAAACAGTAAAAGCTTACGGAACGCTTGAAATTAAAAGTACCTCTCAGATACGGTTAAGTTGGGAGGTACTTTTATTTATAGCTGTTGAATTCATAACTACTTGCCACTTGCCGCTTAACTTGATATAATCGCGGAGATGATTCATTGAAATTTCAGTAATGTTGACGGAGGATAAATTATGTGCGGCATTGTAGGATATATTGGCGATAAAAAGGCGGCACCAATACTTTTGGACGGACTGACGAAATTGGAATATCGCGGCTATGATTCAGCGGGCATAGCGGTTGACTGCGGCGAAAATATTTTTATTGAAAAGGCAGTCGGGCGGCTCGACGCTCTCAAAGATAAACTTAGAAATAATTTGCCTGACGGTACAGTCGGAATAGGGCATACGCGCTGGGCGACGCACGGCAGACCTTCAGACAGCAACGCGCATCCTCATACGGATTGTCAAGGTGATTTTGTCGTCGTTCATAACGGCATTATCGAAAATTATCTGCCGCTTAAGGAGAAACTCTTGGCGAAGGGACATAAATTTTCGTCCGAGACTGATACCGAAGTTATCGCGCATTTGTTGGAAGAAATTTATCAAGGTGATTTCGTCAAAGCTGTCCGCGAAGTCCTTAATAAAATTGAAGGCTCGTATTCGCTGGCGTTTATGGCGAAGGCGCACCCCGACATTTTAATCTGCGCGAAGCAAGACAATCCTTTAGTCGTTGGATTGGGAAAAGGCGAAAATTTTATCGCGTCGGACATTCCCGCGATTATCAATCATACGCGCCAGACTTATATTCTTAATGACGGTGAGATTGCGCTTGTCAAGAAAGATTCTGTACAGATTATCAATCGTCGCGGCGAACCCGTTAAGAAGAGAATTTTCCACGTGACTTGGAACGCGGAGGCGGCTGAAAAGGGCGGCTATGAACATTTCATGCTTAAAGAAATCAACGAGCAACCCAAAGCCGTCCGTGATACTATGAGCAAGCGAATTGCCAAAGACGGCGGCGCGATTGTCCTTGACGAGCTTAACTGGGATAAAAATTTCATTGACGGCATTGATAAAATTTATATCGTAGCTTGCGGCACGGCTTATCATGCGGGACTTGTCGGCAAATTTTATATAGAAAAGCTTGCGCGGAAGTTGGTCGAAGTCGATTTGGCGAGTGAATACCGTTACCGCGATCCGATTGTCGACGATAAAACTTTGGTTATCGTCGTCAGTCAATCGGGCGAAACTTCGGACACATTGGCGGCTTTAAAAGAATCAAAACGGCTTGGCGCGAAAACTTTAGCGATAACAAATGTAGTCGGTTCGTCGATAGCTCGCGAGGCTCATCAAGTGATTCACACATGGGCGGGTCCGGAAATCGCCGTTGCCTCGACAAAAGCTTACACAACGCAATTAATTTTAATGTTCATGTTGGCGTTGTATATGGCGCAGATTTGCGAAACTTTATCCGCAGAAAAAATCCGCGAGCTTATCGCCTTACTTAAAAAGATTCCCGCGCAGATTAGCGAGACGCTCTCGGACGTGGAGCCGATTAAAACTTTCGCCATGCAATACGGCTTTAATGAAGACGTGTTTTATATCGGACGTTCGCTTGATTATGACGTTGCATTGGAAGGCGCGTTAAAGCTTAAGGAAATTTCCTACATACACGCGGAGGCTTATGCGTCGGGCGAACTTAAGCACGGAACATTAGCTTTAATCGTCGAAGGCGTTCCCGTTATCGCGCTTGCCACTCAAAAAAGCGTTTACGAAAAAACTTTGTCGAATATCAAGGAAGTCAAGGCACGCGACGCGGTTGTTATCGGAATAGCGGCGGCGGGCGATTCCGAACTGGAAAAATATCTTGACCATGTTATTTTTGTCCCTGAAACCGACGAACTTTTAATCCCGTTGTTGACGGTCGTGCCTTTGCAACTGCTTGCTTATTATGCCGCGATAACCAGAGGTTGTGACGTTGACAAGCCGCGCAATCTGGCAAAATCGGTAACGGTGGAATAATGCTCTTCTTCAAAGATGAAAATTCCGCGCTTTATCTTAACGATTCGTTTGAGCAGTTGCCGAAATTTCCCGCCGAGTATGTAGACGTAATTTTTGCCGACCCGCCCTATTTTTTGTCGAATGATGGCATAACTTGCAAAGGCGGCAAGATGACTTCGGTCAATAAGGGCGATTGGGATAAAGCCGCGACTTTCGACGATAAGCACGAGTTCAATCGACGTTGGATAAGTCTTTGCAGAAAAATTCTCAAGCCGAACGGTACGATTTGGATTAGCGGAACTTTGCATAACATTTATTCAGTCGGTGCGGCTCTTGAGCAAGAAGGCTTTAAAATCATGAACAATATCACTTGGCAAAAGACTAATCCGCCGCCGAATTTGAGTTGCAGATATTTTACTCACAGCACAGAGACAATTCTTTGGTCTAAGAAAAATGCTAAGGCAAAACATTTTTTCAACTATGAACTCATGAAAGAATTAAACGGCGGCAAACAAATGAAAGACGTTTGGACGGATATTTGGACTGGCGGATTAACTCCGCAACGCGAAAAAACTTTCGGCAAGCATCCCACTCAAAAACCGCTTTATCTGTTGAAAAAAATTTTACTTGCGTCCACTCGCGAAGGTGATTTGATTCTTGATCCTTTTTGCGGCTCTGGGACAACGGGCGTTGCTTGCAAGCTTTTAAACAGAAAGTTCATTGGGATTGACATTAACGAAGAGTTTATCTCGCTGGCAAAGGAGAGATTGATTCATGCCGACGAACAGAAATTTTGAGGAATGGCTTTCAACTTTCCGCGCCTCAATAAACGGCTACGATTATTATACGGACTTTGAAAAGGTTTATGAGAATGCCAAACGATTTAAGAGGCAAATATATCTTTTGAATTCCCTTGTGTGTTCAGAGAATATTGAACAAGAATTTGAAGATTTGTTAATGGAATATCCCGAATGTTTAAAAGCAATCCCGATTCTTTTAGCCGTTCGCAAGCTTGAAATTTATTGCCAAGATGAGCATGGAGCTTTAACTTACGATTTCGACAAGCCGAATCAATCTGTCGAGCAATATAAATATTTTATGCGAGAGACTGGGCTTTTCGATTTGTTGACGAATCATATTATCAGTAACCTTTATGATTATGCGACTGGCGTTGAAGTCGGGCTTGATTCAAACGGGCGTAAAAATCGCGGCGGACATCAAATGGAAAATCTGGTTGAGAAATTTTTGATTGAGTCGGGCGTCACTTATCATAAGGAAATTTATCTTGCCGACGTTGAAAAAAGATTCGGGCTTGACTTATCGGCAATTTCTGCGTCGGGCACTTCGACCAAACGATTTGATTTTGTAGTTGAAGCGGCGAATAAAATTTTCGGTATCGAAACGAATTTTTATACGAGCGGCGGTTCCAAACTTAACGAAACTGCGCGTAGTTATAAAATGATTGCAGAGGAATCGAAGAACATTAGCGGCTTTGAATTCGTATGGATAACCGACGGCGACGGTTGGAAATCTGCACGGAAAAATTTAAAGGAAACTTTTCTCGTCCTTGACATGTTGTATAATATCAGCGATTTGGAGGACGGGATTTTTCGGGAGCTTTTCGATGAATGAACGAGTAGAAATTTTGAGAGTAAAAGATGAGCTGGTTGGATTGGTTGCAATATTGACTTCGAGTAATTTGGCAAAGTCGGTGATGGTTAAATGAACTGGGAGATCGTTACAATATTTTTAACATTTTTTACTGGCATCGCTTTTTTTTCAACGTTAATCTGCCTTGCCGTTACCGCAGTTAAATTTATCCTGAAAGATATTCGGGCAAAGAAATGGTTTAAGTTTACCAAAATAAGCCTTCTTATCACAATAGTTATTCCGCTAATCCAAATAGCGAGTGAATCCACCGCAAATTTATTTAAGGTGTTAGGAGCAACGGCATTTGCCGTAGGAATATGTTTTATCGGCAAAACAATTTATAAATTTGCAAAGAAATAATTCTAAGTTATAAACTGCAAGGAGTTTCAATGAGTGAGCGAGTAGAAATTTTGGGTGTGAAAGTCGACGCGGTGACAATGGTTCAAGCTGTCGAGCGTGTGACAGATTTAATCTGCGCGGGCAAACCGTCAATCGTGGCAACTGCAAATGCAGAAATGTTATTGCGAGCCACTCACGACGACGAATTGAAAAATATTTTGAACGCGGCAAATTTAGTTGTACCCGACGGCGCAGGGACGGTTTGGGCGGCGAGACATTTGGGAAAATTTATGCCGGAAAGAGTCGCGGGCTTTGATTTAGTTCAGGAGCTTATGAAAATTGCGCCTGCGCGGGATATAAAATTTTTCTTATTCGGCTCTGCGCCCGGTATCGCCGACAAAGCTAAGTTAAAAGCCGAATCGCTTTATCCCGGTATAAAAATCGTCGGGACGCGCAACGGCTACTTTAAATCCGCTGACGAGCCAGAAATTATTTCGCAGATTAAAAATTCCCGCGCAGATATTTTATTGGCAGCTCTCGGCGTCCCTAAGCAGGAAAAATGGCTTGCCAAATATAAAGACGAACTTAATATCCCTGTAAGTATCGGCGTCGGCGGCACTTTCGACGTTATGGCGGGTGTCGTCAAACGTGCTCCGCTTTGGATGCAAAAGGCGCGTCTCGAATGGCTTTTCCGCGCAATGTTACAGCCCAGCCGCGCAGGAAGATTGCTTGCCTTGCCGAAATTTGTTTGGAAAGTTCATAAGCAAAGAAGGAATCAGGATTGAGGAACTAACAACTACTAATTCCTAATTCCTAATTCCTAATAAAAAAAGGAACTAGGAGCGAGTTTCTAGGAACTAATAACTAATCCCTAATACCTACCAGTTCCTATTTCCTACTTCCTAGTTCCTAAAATGGAGCGTGAAAATTTTGAGCATAATCAGAGAAGGTTACTATTTTGCGGGCGTCGCGCTCCTTATCGCGCTTTTTCTCGGCGTGATGATTCACCCCTACGCCGCGATTTTGCCCGCAGTCATTGCCTGTTATTGCATTTATTTTTTCAGAAATCCTAACCGCGTAATTCCCGCCGACCCAAATTTAATCGTATCGCCCGCCGACGGTACTGTTCAAGACGTTGTCGAAGTCGAGAGCGACGACTTTATCAAATCGCCCTGCCGCAAGGTTATAATCTTTTTGTCGGTCTTCGACGTTCATGTTAATCGCAGTCCGATTGCCGGCGAAATTAAAATTCAAAAGTACGTCTGCGGCAGATTTCGCCCCGCCTATAAAGATTCGGTCGGCTTTGAAAACGAACGTCATCTTATCGGCATTGAAAACGAAAGACTCCGCGTGACTGTTACGCAAGTCGCAGGGATTTTGGCGCGGCGCATAGTCAGCTGGGTTACGCTTGATGATAAGCTCGAAAAGGGCGAACTTTACGGTTTGATTCGATTCGGCTCGTGTACTGAACTCGTTGTACCCAATGACATTGAAATTTTGGTTAAAAAGGGCGACAAAGTTCGCGGCGGCGAATCTATTATCGGGAAAATTAAATGAAGCTTTGAGCAGTTAAAGATAACTTATAAAAAGCTCTCAAAGTACTGTAAAATTTAAAAGGAGGTGAAAACCGTTACTGATTGACTTTTATGTTTCGTTATGCTAAATTTTTCGCTATCCGAACGAAAACCAAATTCGGAAAATACCCGTTCGTTAGCGGGGAATTCAAGCCTGTGGAGCGTCATACCAAACGTTAGTAGCGAAGGCAAAAGCGGACGCGGCGAAGCAGGAATGGGACATAAGTCAAAAACTTTATAAGTTCTCAGTAACGGTGGTAAAAATGAAATGGCTCCTTCCGAACGCTTGTACGGCGGCAAATTTATTCTTCGGAATGCTTTCAATCCTTTCGACTTATGAAGGAAATTTTTTTTATGCCTCAATCTTTATATTGCTCGCGCTGATAGCTGACGGCTTGGACGGACGAATTGCCCGCGCTCTCAATGCCGCCTCCGAACTTGGCAAGGAAATGGATTCACTCTGCGATTTAGGCTCGTTCGGAATTGCGCCCGCATTTCTTGCCTATGCCTTTTGTATGAATAATTTTGAAATGCTCGGCAAGGCGGCGGCGATAATCTTTGCATTATGCGGAATGTGGCGGCTCGCAAGGTTCAACGTCAATGCCAATATCGTTCACGGCTTTTTTATGGGGCTGGCAATTCCGGCGGGCGGTTGCATTATCGCGACGACGACGCTGTTATTCTTAGCAATGAACATTCAACCCGACGACTTCGGACTTGTATATCCAATCGCCGTTATTATCGTTGCCTATTTAATGGTTAGTCACGTCCACTATCCGAATTTTAAGGAGAAGGGCGAAAAAATTTATCTCGTTGCCAAAATTTTTGCGGCGGCAATATTCGCGTCGATAATTTACCTGACAAAAGAATTCCCCGTGCAAGGCGTCTTAACTGCGATATTCGCAACCTACGCCGTCTTTGGCATAGTTAATTCGCTGATAGCTCTGATGAATCGCGACAAACTTTAAACTCGATTTTTAATCTGATTTGTAGACGTGGCAAATAAAATTGTGGTAAGATAAGCGGCGTTTAGGAGGGATTTTATGGGCAGGACAGATATAAATCGCGGCGAAGTTCAAAATCCTCCACCGCATACACCGAAGAAAAAATCTTCAACATTCCTTAAAATTTTTGTCGGACTCATAATTTTTGTAATTGTAATGGCGGTTGGCGTCGGAATAGGTTTCGTGACTGCCAATCTTAACGTCAAAGCGGACTTGTCTAAAGATATTCTGCCGCCCGCGTCGTCTCACATTTACGATTCGGCGGGCAACGAAATTGCTATCATTCACGCAACGGAAAATCGCGTTCCCGTCAAGATTGAACAAATTCCGCTTAATCTGCTAAATGCCTTTGTATCGATAGAAGACAATCGCTTTTACGAACACAAGGGCGTTGACTTTCGCGGCTTAGTTCGTGCGGCTTATACAAACTTAGTCAGGGGCGAAATAGCGGAGGGCGGCTCGACGATAACTCAACAGCTCGCCAAAAATGCTTACCTCACGCAGGAGCGGACTATTAAGCGTAAAATTCAGGAAGTATTCCTTGCGCTCCAGCTCGAAAAGCAATACACCAAGCAAGAAATTTTGGAACTCTATCTGAATCAGATTTATTTCGGGCAAGGTGCTTATGGCGTCCAAGCGGCGGCTAAAACTTATTTTGGAAAGAACGTCGAAGACTTAACGCTCGCCGAATGTGCTATGCTCGCGGGAATTCCGAAAAGCCCGAATTATTATTCGCCGTTTAACAATATCAACGCCGCTATTGAACGTCGCGACACCGTCCTTGACCAAATGGTTACTTTCGGCTACATAACTTATAGTCAGTGCTACGAAGCTAAAAAGTCCGAAGTCGTGCTTGCGCCGCCCAATGTCCCCGAAAAACATAAAGACGCTATGTATTTTATCGAATACGTCACGCAACTTTTGGTTGACCGCTACGGCGCGGACGCGGTTTATAAAGAAGGCTTGAAAGTTTACACGACGATTGATTTGGATATGCAGAAAATGGCGGAGGAGGCTCTGTTAATCTATCTGCCCGAATATTTCACTGACGAAAACGGAATTCTTCAGCCGCAAGGCGCAATCGTAGCTGTCGAGCCGAAAACTGGTTATATTCGCGCAATGGTCGGCGGTCGCGGTACAGATCAATTTAATCGTGCTACTATGGCTGAACGTCAACCCGGCTCCGCGTTTAAACCGTTTGTATTTGTCGCGGGCTTGGAAAACGGCTACACGCCCGACACAATCATTGAGGATAGCCCCATAACTATTGATGATTGGTCGCCGCAAAATTATAGCCGACGTTTCAGCGGCAATGTTACTTTAAGGACGGTTGCGATTTTCTCTATGAACGTTCCTACCGTTAAAATCGCGCAGGCACTCGGCATTGACAAGGCTATTTACTACGCACAGGAAATGGGCATTTCTACCTTCGTGCTTGAAGGCGACCCAAGCGATACAAACCTTGCGGCATCATTGGGCGGTTTGACGCGAGGAGTTACTCCGCTTGAAATTGCGTCGGCTTATGGAACTTTCGCCAATAACGGCATACATATTCCACACATTGCAATTACTAAAGTTCTCGACCGCAACGGCAATATCATTTACGAATCTAATTCCGAAGGGCGGCAGGTTATCAGTCCCGAAAGTGCCGCTGATTTGACGAGTATGCTTGAGGACGTAATCATCAAGGGTACCGGTAAAGGCGCGGCAATCGGACGACCTGCGGCAGGTAAGACGGGCACGACCAGCGATTATCACGACGCTTGGTTTGTCGGTTATACGCCTGACCTTGTCGCGTCGGTTTGGATTGGTTGCGACGATAACAGCGAGACTGACGGCATAACGGGCGGCGACTTACCCGCGACGATTTGGAGCCATTTTATGCAAAATGCTTTATTGAACGTTCCGCCGCATGACTTTGACGAATTAGTTGTTGATAGACGCAACAAGAAAAATGTTATAACCGAAGTCCGCGATAATAATTCTTCGCGCCGCCGTGATTATTATGACGAATCTGAATCGCGCAGTAATTATAACGAGCCAGAGCCAACTCATTACAATGAGCCGGAGCCGTCGTATTATGAACCTGCGACAACTTATCGTGATTCGGAGTCTTCTTATCACGAGTCTGAACCTGATTATTCGCGTAAACCTGAAGGCGTCCCCGATTATACGCCCGAACCAGAGCCGATTCGCGAGCCTGAACCTGTTTATCACGAACCCGAACCAGTCTATCATGAGCCGGAGCCTGTTTATCATGAGCCAGAACCTGTTTATAATGAACCGCCTGCGCCCGTGACGGACAATGCGCCTTCGTTTGATGATGAGCTTTCTAAAGGACGTAATTAATAATGTTGGAAAAAATTTTGGAAGAAGCGGTGCGCCAAGACGCCTCAGATATTCATCTGACGGTCGGGCAGCCGACTTTTTTTCGCATAAACGGCGAACTTTATCGCAAAGGATTCGTAACGCTGAAGTCGCGTACAGTCGAAAATTTTTTAGATAAAGTTTTGACGCCGCGTCTGCGCGAGGAACTCGAAAAAAATTTGGCGGTTGATTTTTCCTACGTCGACGAAAGATATTCGCGCCGTTTCAGAGTGAACGTTTATTATCAGCGGAAAGTGCCCGCGTTGGCGTTGCGACTTATCGCCAAAGAAATTCCGCCACTCGACAAGTTAGGAGCACCCGCCGTATTAAAAAATTTCTTGACGACCGCGCAGGGCTTAATCCTAGTGACGGGCAGAACAGGTTCGGGCAAATCAACGACTCTAGCCGCCTTTTTAAATGAATTGATAAAAATTCGCCCATGTCACCTCTTGACGCTCGAAGACCCGATAGAGTTTGAATATTCGGCAGAAAAATCTTTTGTAAGTCAGCGCGAACTTGGACAAGATTTTGTGAACTTCGCGGACGCAGTAAGGACGGCAATGCGCGAAATGCCCGACGTATTATTAATCGGCGAAATCCGCGACGCAGAGACAATGCACGCGGCACTTGAGGCGTCATCGGCGGGCGTCTTAGTTTTGGCGACGCTCCATACAAAATCGGCGGCGGAAACCGCAATGCGCGTTGAAACAATGTTCCCGCTCGTCCAGCGCGACGCCATAAGGGATTTATTCGCCGACGAATTCACCGCGATAATTTCTCAACAACTCGTCAAAACTCCGCAAGGACGAACCTGCGCGGCAGAAGTTTTATTAGCAAATCCGGCGGCTCGGTCGCTAATTCGGCAGGGAAAATACGTGCAACTTCAAAACGTCATGATGAGCGGGCGGGCGCAAGGTATGCAGACAATGGACGCGGCGTTAAAGGCAATCGGTTATGAAAAAGTTTAAGTACAAGGGCTATGACTCGTCGGCAGTTGAACAGGTCGGCACGTTGGAGGCTGAAAATTATTCAGAAGCTTATGCCGCGTTGAGTTATCAAGGCGTTAAGGTCGTAAAACTCGAACAAACGCAGACAAGCTTAGCAAAATCGCTGGAAATTTTTTGGCTGAAAATGAAACTCGGCGGGCAATGGAAATCGGTCTTCTTCAGGGAACTTAGCGTTATGTTAGGCGTAATGACTTTGCACGATTCATTGAAGACATTGGCGAGCGCGTCTAAAAATCACCCGTCGGAAAAAATTTTAAATGAACTGGTGGCGGCAGTCGGCGAGGGACAAAGTTTTTTCGTGGCACTCGAACGCTATGAAATAATTTTTGGCGGCGACGCAATTCAATCGGTAGAAATCGGCGAGACAAGCGGCAACCTTCAGGAAGTAGCGGCTAGTTTAGCGGCGCAACTCGAAAGAAATTATTCGACGGAGAAAAAAGTTCGCGGCGCAATGTATTATCCACTTTTCGTATTGCTGGCGGCATTCGTGGCGACGGCAGTTTTAATCAACGTAACGTTGCCAGTCTTTGAAAATTTTTTTGCGCAACAGGGCGGCGAACTCCCGCTTGTGACTTTAATTTTGTTATACGGCGGCAGATTTTTATCGGAGAATTTAATTTTAATCGTGTTCGCGCTTGTAGTGAGCGGCATTTTTTTTGCAATGATTTATGACAGAAACGAGCCGTTCAGATTTTTATTGGACAGGCTTAAATGGCAGTTCAAACTCTTGCGCGAGATAGAGTTCAGAAATTTTTTCGGGCGATTGAGCTTTTTATTGGAAAGCGGCGTTACGTTGGACGAAGCGATAAGACTCTGCGCGGCGGCGAGTAAAAATCTTTTCGTGCGGAAGAAATTAACCGAGATAAAATTTTCAGTCGAACGCGGCGGCAGTTTAGGCGCATTGACAGCTAAAGAAAATTTCCCGCCATTATACGTTGGCTTAATCGTGACGGGAGAGGCGGGCGGCGAACTCGTCAACATGTTGCGGCAATGCGAATCAATGGCGGACTTTGAAGTTGAAGAAATTCTGCGCGGACTCCCAGCGAAGGCAGAAATATTCGGGACGCTAATCGCGGGGCTGATTGTGGCGATGTTGGTTTTCGCCGTCATCTTGCCGATTTTGGACGTAACGAACTTACTTTAGGAGAAAAATTTATGATTCATCTAAAAGACGTGACGAAAATTTATAAGGCAAACGGTGTTGTCGCGCTCGACAAGGTAAGTCTCGATATTAATCGCGGCGAATTTGTATTTATCGTCGGGACTTCGGGCAGTGGCAAATCGACGTTGATGAAACTTTTAATGCACGAAGAAATTGCCACGTCGGGGAGCGTCATAGTTAATGGCAAAGATGTCAGCAAGCTCAAGCCTAATGAAGTTCCCTATTTGCGGCGAAAACTCGGCGTGATTTTTCAAGATTATCGTTTGCTTGAGGAAAAGACTGTTTATGAGAACGTGGCGTTTGCAATGCAGGTTATTGAGGCTCCGCGCAAAATCATGCAACGGAGCGTTGATACTGTGCTTGATATTGTCGGCTTGCGCGATAAGTTTAAAAGTTTTCCCGCGCAGTTATCGGGCGGCGAACAACAGCGCGTCGCGATAGCTAGAGCGATTGTCAATGACCCGCGCATTGTGATAGCCGACGAACCGACGGGCAATCTTGACCCAGAAACTAGTTGGGACATTATGGATATTTTTCAGCGAATCAACGCGGCGGGCACTACGATTGTTATGGCGACGCACGATAAAACTATCGTTGACCAAATGCAAAGGCGTGTTATCGAAATTGCAAGCGGCAGAATTATTCGCGACGCGGCTCGTGGTGCTTATTCAAAAGATGAGCCTAAGGAAGAATCACCTTTCGACAGATTTTTTTTCAGGTGACGAAATGCAACGGGGCTTAGCGACAATCGAAATTATTTTGGCGACAATAATAATCGCGGTGCTTGTGAAAGTTGCCGTGCCGAACGCCGCCCGAATTATCGACAGGGTTTCACTCGACTACGAGATTAAACATTTTTACAGCGACTTGAGATATATTCAGTCAATGGGCAGGTCTAGCAAAATTTCAGATAAAGGAATGGGGCAGACTGGGATAATAAATGAAACTGGCGTAGATGTAAATTTAATAATCACGCCCGAAAAGAATGGCTACCAAATTTTCAGAGGGAAAGATAATAATAAAAAAGCTCTGCGCGAACCGCATTATTTCTCGAACGGTGTAAAGATTAATCTTAAAGATCATGAGGTAACGAACAGCATAAAAATTGAGTTTGACGAAGAAGGTAAAGCGAAAATTAAATGCGATAATTCGATTCTTAACAGTGCTACTTTGGTTTTTACGTCGAATCTTAAAAAGAAAAAATTTATAAAGTTTGATAGCGTTGGACGAATCCGCGCAGATTTAACAGAATAAAAAAATCCCTTTCACGTCGAAGGGATTTTTTTTCTATTTCGATACTGATTCGATGGTTTGAGTTTGAACCTGCGCGGGCGGCTCCATACTTCGCGCCGTTGTCCACAGAAAACCCAATACTCCAACTGCAATCGCTACTATCCCGACCATTGAGGCTATCGTTAAGCCTTGAATGTGTTTGACTGCCCCTTTGATGTCTTCGCGAATTTCTTTCATGTCGGCGTTATGCTGGGCTTGCATTGCGTCCTGACGCTCATTTAATCGCCTGATGTCTTCGCGCTGTTGTTTTGCTTCTTCGGCGAGTGAATCAACTTTTGCCATCGTCGTTGCAAATTGTTGTTCTAACGTCGTGAATCTTGTTTCGAGTTTGTCAATCCGTTCTTCTGGTGCTGCCATTTTAATCACTACCTTTGGATAAATTACTTTAACGCGGTAAAAACTATTCCGACGGCTGCTACTACGATTGCGCTGAATCCGACGACCGCCGCGATTTTAAGATTATGAATTTGGTTGCTCAGATTATCAAATTTTGAATCAATCTTAGCGTTCAGTTGTCTGATGTCTTCGCGCTGTTGTTTTGCTTCTTCAGCTAGCGATTCAACTTTTGACATTGTCGTCGCAAATTGCTGTTCTAACGTCGTGAATCTTGTTTCGAGTTTGTCAATCCGTTCTTCTGGTGTTGCCATTCTAATCTCCGCCTTTCAAGTACTAAATGTATTCGTCGTGCCTGTCTTCCTTAACTCTGAATGTTATCGAATTTAAATTATTATATAGCAAGTATTACAAAGAATCAAATCAAGATAATAAAAAATCCCCGCGCCTCGACGCAGAGATAGTTTAAAAATTTCATTCAAATAAGTCCTTGAGCTTGTCGAAGAAAGATTTCTTTTCGGGATTATTTTTACTGTCGGAGCCACCGTCCTCGAATTCGCGCAGAAGTTTTTTCTGACGGCTCGAAAGATTTTGCGGCGTGAGGACTTTTATTTTAACATACTCGTCGCCGCGACCTTCGCCACGCAAAACAGGAATACCCTTGCCGCGAATCTTAAGCACTTGCCCCGATTGAGTGCCTTCGGGAATCATCAAATCAATTTTGCCGTCAATCGTCGGAGCCTCAATCGTCGCGCCTAATGCCGCCTGTACAAAGCTAATCGGTACTTCGCAATGAACGTCGATACCGTCGCGCACGAAAATATTATGCGGTTTAATAATGATATAAACATATAAATCGCCGGGGGCTCCGCCGCGTTCGCCCGCTTGACCGCCGCCCGCAATTTTAAGACGTTGCCCTTCATCGACGCCCTTAGGAACGTTGAGATCTATATCGCGCTCAACTCTGATTTTGCCCGCGCCGTGACAATGCTCGCAAGGATTTTTGACAATCTGCCCCGTGCCATGACAACGTTCGCAAGGACGCGAATTTGAAATAACGCCAATAGGAGTTCGCGTCGTCGTCTGGCGCATACCCGTTCCGTGACAATCGGGGCATTCATCAGGCGTAGTGCCTTTTTTAGCTCCCGTGCCGCCGCATTCCTCGCAAGTCTCCATACGCGGGACTTTAATCGTCATCTTTTTGCCAAAAGCCGCCTCTTCAAACGTAAGCCTCAAATCGTAGCGAAGATCCGCGCCTTTTTCTGGTCCTCTCTTTTTACGAGTCCGACTCCGACCGCCGCCGAAAAATTGCTCGAAAATGTCACCAAAGCCGCCGCCCATATTATGGAAGATATTTTCAAAATCCTCCATGTTTACGTTGGTATAAGTTCCGCCGCCCGCGCCACCATAGCCCGCGCCCGAAAATGCCGCATGTCCGAATTGATCGTACTGCGCCCGTTTTTCTTTATCCTTTAAAATGTCGTAAGCCTCGTTGATTTCTTTCATCTTGGCTTCGGCGGTTTTGGGGTCGTCGCGATTTAAGTCGGGGTGATATTTCCGCGCCATTTTGCGATAAGCCTTTTTAATTTCATCGTCCGTCGAATTCTTGTTGACGCCCAAAACCTCATAATAATCTTTCTTGTCCGCCATAATTTGCCTCCTTAAACAAACAACGGGGAGAGAGAATTTGTCTCCCTCCCCTGCAAGCGATTTATCACGAATTATTTATTTCTTTTGTTCATTCCATTCCGCGTCGATTGTGTCATCGTCCTTTTTATTCGACTGTTGCTGTGTGAAGTCGGCATTAGGCTCGCCCTGATTCGGAGTCGCGCCCGCTTTATAAGCCGCCTCGCTAAGCTTGTAGAGAGCCTGACGAACTTCTTCCGTCAACTTCTTAAGCGTCTCGGTATCGCTGTCGAGTTTGTCTTTAAGATTCTGCGCGGCGGTGCGAACATTTTTAATCAAGTCGTCGTCAACTTTGCCTTCGAAGTCCTTGCAAGTTTTCTCCGCCTGATAAACCGTATGTTCGGCATCGTTCTTAGCGTCAGCCGCTTCGCGCTTTTTCTTATCTTCAGCCTCGTGAGCTTTAGCCTCGTCAACCATGCGGTCAATATCTTCCTTGCTCATACCGCTCGAAGATTGAATCGTAATTTTCTGTTCCTTGCCAGTGCTTTTATCTTTAGCCGAAACGTTGACAATGCCGTTGCGGTCGATGTCGAAAGTAACTTCGATTTGCGGAACGCCACGCGGTGCAGGCGGAATATCGCTTAATACAAAGCGTCCGAGTGTCTTATTACCTGCCGCCATTTCGCGTTCGCCCTGTAAAACGTGAATTTCAACGCTGGTTTGACCGTCCGCCGCTGTCGAAAAGACTTGCGATTTTTGCGTCGGAATTGTCGTATTGCGTTCGATAATCCTTGTGCAGACGCCGCCGAGTGTTTCAATGCCAAGAGACAATGGCGTTACGTCGAGCAAAAGAATTTCATTGCCCTTGCCGAATTCGCCAGCTAACACGCCGCCTTGAATTGCCGCGCCGATTGAAACGCATTCATCAGGGTTAATGCCTTTGGAAGGCTCTTTGCCGAGAATTTCGCGAATTGCATTTTGTACGGCAGGGATTCTGGACGAGCCGCCGACCAAAATTATTTTATCAATATCTTTGCCCGTCAAGCCCGCGTCTTTCATAGCGTTGCGAGTCGGTTCCATAGTTCTTTCAACGAGGTCGCGGGTTAAATCGTCAAACTTTGCTCTTGTCAACGTCAAGTCTAAATGTTTCGGACCAGTAGCGTCGGCTGTGATAAACGGCAGATTAATATTTGTCGAAGTCATGGAGCTAAGTTCGATTTTAGCTTTTTCAGCCGCCTCGATAAGACGTTGCGCACTCATTTTATCAACGGAAAGATCTATGCCGTTTTGCTTTTTAAATTCGGCAACCATCCAGTCCATAACTTTTTTATCGAAGTCGTCGCCGCCCAAATGGGTATCGCCGCTGGTCGCCTTAACTTCAAAGGTATGTTCGTCGAGTTCCAAAATCGAAACGTCGAAGGTACCGCCGCCCAAGTCAAAAACCAAAATCGTTTCGTCGTTGTCCTTATCCAAACCGTAGGCAAGCGCGGCGGCAGTCGGCTCGTTAATTATGCGCAGAACTTCCAAGCCCGCGATTGTGCCGGCGTCCTTAGTCGCTTGACGTTGCGCGTCGTTGAAGTAAGCGGGGACGGTGATAACGGCTTGTGTGACGGTTTCGCCCAAATAAGCTTCCGCGTCGGCTTTGAGTTTTTGAAGAACCATTGCGGAAATTTCTTGCGGCGTGTAATCCTTGCCGTCGATAGAAACTTTGTAGCTCTCGCCCATGTGACGCTTGATAGAAGAAATTGTTCTATCGGGGTTGCTGACGGCTTGACGCTTTGCCAACTGCCCGACGAGGCGTTGACCGTCTTTAGTAAAACCGACAACTGACGGCGTGATTCTGCTACCTTCGGGGTTGGTGATAACTGTTGGTTCGCCGCCCTCAATGACGCTGACGACGCTGTTCGTAGTTCCTAAATCTATACCAATGACTTTACTCATAAAGAATTCCTCCTGTTAAGAATTATTAACAACTTGCACCATGCTTGGACGAATCACCCTGCCGCGAGCGATATAACCGCGTTGAAGTTCGGCGGCAATGATTCCGTCTTCCTTAGTCTCGTCTCTAATCGTGCCAACCGCTTGATGATAATTCGGGTCGAACGGTTTATTCAAAGTGTCAATCGGTTCGAGTCCGTGCTTGCCCATGACGGCTACGGTCTCTTGTTTAATCATCTCGATTCCCTTGCGAAGAGTTTCAACGTCGGAATTCTCGGCATTTTCAGCCGCCTCCGACGCCCGACTAAGATTGTCGAGTAAAGGCAACAAATCTTTTAAAAACGCTTGCTCAATCACCGCCGCGACTTCTAATTTTTCTTTGGCAGTGCGTTTTCTGAAGTTGTCGAAGTCCGCTTGCAGTCTCAAAAATCTGTCGTCCTTCGCGCTAAGTTCCGCCTTTAAATTTTCAAGCTCCGCCGAAATGTCGGGAATAAATCCTTCAACTTCGGGTTCAGGTTGTTTCATCTGTAAATTTATTTCTGCGCTGTCGCCGTCCTCATTGTTCACGACGACCTTTTTTTCTTCCGCCAAGTCGTTCACCTCTCTTTTGGTTGCAACCTTAACACCAATTAGACAAAAAGTCAAGGGCTTTGTCATTTAATTTTTGATTAGAATTTTGTCGGCACAAAAAAATCAGCGACCTGTTCCGAGCGGAGCAAGCCGCTTTTTATCGCAAATTTATTTCTTAGTTACGTCGCGAGGAAAGAGCTTTTAATTTCTGATAATCTGTGCGCCGTGCCTGTCAACGTCCAGAATCAGCGCGTATGATTGAACGTTATGCGCTTTGAACGTCTCGACCATAGCCGCCGCGATTTTATTTTCAAGCTGACTCTGCGCGGTCGTGAAAGCTATTAAACATGAACCTGCGCCCGATATTGCCGCGCCTAAGGCTCCCGCGTTCCTTGCCGCTGTAAAAACTTCGCTCATGCCCGGCACTAATTTTTTTCTATAGGGCTGATGAAGTGCGTCGTCAAAGGCTATCGGCAAAAATTCTTCGCGCCCCTCGACCAACGCCGCGATTAACATTGACGCCCGACTGACGTTAAATACTGCGTCCTTCAGGGAAATATTTTTAGGCAAAACTTTTCGCGCCAATCGCGTTGATAACTCGAATTCGGGAACCGCCACGACCAATTTTAATTTTATGCGCGGCTGAAAGGAAAATGTTTGAACTTCGCCCTTGTCCATAACGCTGACCGTAAAGCCGCCAAAAATCGCGGGCGCGACGTTATCGGGGTGCCCTTCAATCTCCGTTGCCAATTTTAAAAGTCCGTTTTTATCGAGCGGCGAGCCTAAAATTTCATTAGCCGCCGTCAAACCCGCAACTATCGCCGTCGAGCTTGAACCCAGCCCGCGAGAAATCGGCACGTTATTTTTCATGCGGATAATCGCGCCCTTAAATTCGTCTTCGCGCTTGACTTCCTGTAAAAGTCTCCTTACGGCTTGCCAAGCGAGATTTCTTCTGCCGTGCGGAATACTCTCCGAGCCTGTGCCCTTCGACTCGACGATAATTTTATTGGCGCGGAGCAAAGTCAAATCTAAATAATTATAAATCGTCGTCGCCAAGCCCAAGCAGTCAAAGCCCGGTCCGCAATTAGCCGAAGTGCCCGGAACTTTGACGACTGCGCGGAAAGAATTTTGCGGCGGCGGATTGTTAATGGGCTGAGGATTTTCCTGACGCATTTTCAAAGTAATAGCCTTGAGCGATTTTCTGTTGGTTGGAATATTTTTTTTCATGGCAATCACTCAACGCGAATCACATTGAAAATTTCATCGACGACGGACAAAGCCTTTAACGCCGCCTGCGCCTCCACGATATTTTTATGCTTAACGGCGTGAGTTATAACGACAATCTCAACGTGGGCTTCGAGTTCCGTCCGTGTCTGTACGACCGATTTTAAGCTGACATCAACATTGCCGAAAGTCGTCGCGATTTTACCGAGAACGCCGGGCTTATCTTCAACAAGCAAGCGGATATAATAAGAGGAAACAGTTTCTTCGACGGGGCAAATCGGGAATTGATGATAGCACGTGCAACCGAAACGACCTGTCGAGCCGCGTTGAAGTCCGCGAGTAATTTCAATAATATCGCTGACAACGGCGGAGGCAGTCGGCTTGCCCGCGCCGGGTCCGAAAAACATTGCCTCTTCAATAGGATAGCCGCGAACGAAAATTGCGTTGAGGACGCCGCTGACTGCAGCAAGCGGATGAGTTTTCGACAAGAACACAGGATTAACTCGAACGTCAATTCCAAGCTCCGTATTGCGAGCGACCGCCAAAAGTTTCACGACGTAGCCAAGTTCTGCGGCATAGGCAATATCTTCGGGCGTAATGTGCGTAATGCCTTCCATAGTGACATCTTCAAACTTAACGCGGGAATTGAACGCAATCGACGCAAGGATAGCGATTTTGCGGGCGGCGTCCTTACCTTCAACGTCGGCGGCAGGATTAGCCTCAGCGTAGCCGTGAGATTGCGCCTCTTTTAAAACAGTATCATAATCCGCACCGCTATCGCTCATTTTTGTAAGCATGTAATTTGTCGTGCCGTTGACTATGCCCAAAACTTCCGTGATTTTATTCGCCGTCAAGGAACGTTTAAGCGGCATAATAATTGGAATGGCTCCGCCAACTGCCGCCTCGAACAGGAAATCAACTTGATATTTATCAGCCGCGTCGAAAAGTTCGTAACCAAACTGCGCGACGACATCTTTATTGGCGGTGACGACGTTTTTGCCGTGCTCCATTGCCTTTAAAATGAAGTCCTTCGCGGGCTTGATACCGCCTATAAGTTCGACGACGATTTTAATTTCGGGGTCGTTCAAAATTTCGTCGTAATTACTCGTGGCAGGGAGTCCCGCCTCTTTGAGCTTAGAAATTTCGTGCGGCAGAACCAAAATATTTTTAATCTGAATTTCGGTCTTGGCACGTTGCGCAATTATGTCTTGATTATTTTTTAAAACTTCAATGACACTGCCGCCGATTGTGCCCGCGCCCAAAAGTCCGATTTTTATAACATTGTCCATAAAATCTTTCCTCCTTGAAAAGTTTCTTGGTATTATAAGATATTTTTTGAGCGAAAAAAAGACAGCCGCCAAAATTTTTGCGACTGCTTTTTCCTCCCGCGCAGATTTATTTTTCCTTAGCGTATGCGATTAAATTATTTTCTCTGGTGAATTCAGTTGAAGTGTTTAAGAAAGAATAATCGACTGATTTGTTTTGAACTATCGTGCTTAAGTTGGGAGTGAGTTCATAATCATTATCATCAACAATGAACAAGGCAGAGGAACCATAAGTTTTTGTCTTGCCGCTCTCAATGTAGCTGACAGTTTTATTAGCCGCGCCCAAAACTGTTATCTTGCCTGAACCAATCGTAAAGATAACGTCGTCGCCCTTCGTCGAAACTTTCGCTTTGCCTTTTGTAATTTGAATAGTATCCTCTTCTTTGTAGTCAAGAATTAAGTCTTTTTCGTCGCCATTCGCGTAGACGAAAACATCAAAGCCTGAACCACCCTGTAACGTATCATTACCCTTGCCGCCGTAAATCGTGTCGTCTCCATAGCCGCCGAGTATGACATTTGCCTTGCCGTTGCCCGTGATAGAAAGATTGTGTTGAACAGCGAAAGCGTCTATTTTCTCAATCGAATTTTTAGCAGTGTATGTTGAATCGCTGTAAGTCTCGCGCAGGATTGCCGTCGTCTTGTTGTCCGTCAAGATAATATCGGAAGAAGGTTTCTTCGGAAAATATTTTATCTTGCCGTCCTTGTCAATGTAAGTGACGGTTTTGGACGCCGCGCCTGCGACCGTAATTTTATTAGAACCGACGGTGAAAATGACGTTGGAGCCGCTCGTTTTAATCGTGCTGATTGTGCCGCTCGCGATAGAAATTTTATCTTCCTCCGCGTAGTCGGTGATAACGTCGTTGCCGTCTCCTTTGGCATAAAGAAAAATGTCAGAGCCTTCGCCGCCCGTGAGCGTGTCGTTACCTTTGCCGCCACTTATCGTCTCGTTGTTTTCACTGCCGATAATAGAATTGGCGAGCTTGTTACCGATAATTTCCACGTCATGAAGGACAGCCGTCGCGTCAATCGTCCTTAACGAACTGTTGTAATCGGCGGCGTTGAAACTGTCGTTCATGTAAGATTCGGTAAGTCTTGCGGTCGTGCCGCTGATGATGACGGTCTGCGGATAAGTGGCGGGGTTGCCGTTCGCGTCGATGTAGGAAATTACTTTATTCTTAGCGTTCTTTACGGTGATTTTGCCGCTCCCGACCTTAAAGATAACGTCCTTGCCGCTGACCGAAATATCGCTTATCGTGCCCGCCCCAATGCTGATAAGGTCGTCGGCGTTGTAATCGTTGATAGTGTCTTGACCGTCGCCCATGCTGTAGACAAAAACGTCTGCGCCGTCGCCGCCGGTTAAAATGTCGTTACCCTTGCCGCCAATCAAAGTCTCGTTGTTCGCGCCGCCAAGTATGCTATTGCGGAGCTTGTTGCCCGTAATTTCCATGTCGAGCAAAACTCCTGAGGCGTCGATATTTTGTAGCGTCTTGCCGTAATCGTCGACGTTAAAACTTTCTTCCGTGTAGTCTTCCAGAAGTTTAATTGTCTTACTGCTGATGCTGACTTCGGAGCTTGTATCAGTGTTGGGGTAGATGTGCTCGCCGTCGCTGTCGTAGTAGGTTACAGTCTCATTTGCGCCGCCCTTGACCGTAATTTTGCCTTTGCCGATTGTGAAGATAAGATTGTCGCCGCTCGCCGTAACTTCGCTGACCGTGCCAGAGGAAATGCTCAACGTGTCGCCCACCGCAAAGTCGGTTATTAAATCGTTGCCCGCGCTGTAAATGAAAACGTCGTTGCCATCTCCGCCCGTGAGCGTATCGTTACCTGCGCCTCCCGCGAGTGAATCATTACCCACGCCGCCTTTCAAAAGGTCGTTGCCGTTTTGTCCGTAGAGCTTATCATTTCCCGCGTTGCCAAGAATCGTGTCGTTACCATTGCTGCCATAAAGTGAATCATTTTTCGAGCCGCCATTGATTGAATTCGCGAGCTTATTGCCCGTAATTTGTACGGCTTTTGTACGCGACGAGGCGTTAATAGTTTTAACAGCCGAGCCGACGGTTACAGGTGAGCTTGTCGAGTTGGTGACAGTGAGGAGTGTTGAAGTTGTCGCGGCTCCGATAACCGTCTGACTTTCCACGCCCGCCGAGTTAATCAGCGTCAAAGTTTTCTGCTTGCCGCCCTTGACGGTGAGCTTGCCACTGCCGATTGTGAAGACAACATCATTGCCGCTGACCGTCGCCTTTGAAATTGCCGAGCTGATAGAAATCTTGTCGCCCGTCGCGTAGTCGGTGATTAAATCGTTGCCCGCGCTGTAAATAAAAATGTCGTTGCCGTCTCCGCCCGTGAGCGTGTCATTTCCTTTGCCGCCGTTTAAAGTATCCGCGCCTTTGCCGCCTACGATTGAATTTGCGAGTTTGTTGCCCGTAATCTTAATCGCCTTAGTTCGCGCAGTGGCATTGACAGTTTTAACAGCCGAGCCGACGGTTAAAGGCGATTTTGTCGAGTCCGTGACGGTTAGGAGCGTCGCATTGTCCGAACTGCCTTTAGTGCCAATGATATTGACGCTAGAAAGAGTCGCCGCGCCGATTAATGAAATTTTTCCGTCGCCGACCGTGACAATTATGTCATCGCCGCTTTTTTTGCTCGAATAGGAGCCGCCGCTGATTGAAAGCGTCGAATCTGCTTTAAAGCCGTAAATAATATCGTTTCCATCTCCTGAACTGTATTTGAAAAGAACATTTTCACTACCATCATAGTAATTATCATTCTCTATGTCATAACCATTGCAAATAATATCATTACCGATTCCGCCGATTATTATGACTCCATCACCGTAGTTTTCTATAGAATCTTTACCAGAGCCGCCGTTTATAAATAAATTTTCTCCTGCCATGCTATTATGAATTGAATCGTTGCCAGAGCCGCCGATTATCGTACTTTCGGCACCGTCGTTGTTAATGAAATCATTACCCGAACCACCATTTATATATGAATCGTAAGCGTCATCACCGTTATAAATTGAATCATTACCTGCTTTGCCATTTATTGTGACATACGAACCGCCTCCATACCAATAACCGTGCCAGTAGCCGCCATTTTTAATAGTATCATCACCGTTTGTTCCGCTCAAAAGTTTATTATCCTTATCATAATTAATTATAGCCATAAAAAACCTCCTTCCATTCTCAATAGCCCCAACTGAAAATAAATTCAAGCGGAATGTTTAAGCCCTCCAAAATCGAAACGGGCACTTCGTGTTTAACGTCGGCTTTCTCCTCGTCGTCAAGCAGTTTCAAATCTTCCTCGTTCAAAAGAATATAGGTATCGTCCAAAAAATATTTGCCGTCTTGCAGAAGATAAACCGAAACGCTTTTAGCTCGTGGGTCGATAATCCAATATTCACGCACGCCTTGAGCCTCGTAAGTATCTTTTTTAACGGTTAAATCTTTCTTGCGTGTCGAATACGAAAGAACTTCAACGACCATATCGGGTGCGCCGTAAATAGCTTTGCGTCCGGCAAGAATCTTTTCATTCGATTTCAAGACAACGCACAAATCGGGCTTATAAAGACTTCCGTCAGAAAAGTGAACGTCGGCATTGTCTGTGTAAACATAACCGCTCTTGTGTTCAATCAAGTATCCGCCGATAGTGTAAGCAAGCTTGAAAATAATATCGCTGTGGTCGAGATTTGGCGCAGGTGACATAAATTTTTCCCCTCCGATAATTTCATAGGATTGATAAAACAATCTGTCGTTGATAATTTCAGTTGCCATTAAAAACACCTCCAAAATCTTTGCAAGCGTCGAAGAAATTTTTAGCCGCGTTCGGACAGCCCGCGAAGTGAATATGCAAATACGATGCGACGATATTCTTTTTCGCCATGCCCGCGAGATATTCCTTGCCCGTCCTCATGCGTTTGCATTTGAAAATCTTTTCGCCCGAAGTCTCAAGCTCCTTTGAAAAATGAAATTCATGCGCCCGAATTTTATCGCCCGCCTTGCCAATCACACAGTCGTTTAAAATTTCCGCCTCGACGTAGCCGACAGTCTGAAGTTTATTCGTCATAGTAGCCGAGCCGTCAAGAACGCCGCACATTTCAAAGCTTTTGCCGTCGAAGTCCGTCAAACTTTTCATCAGGTACATAAAGCCGCCGCATTCCGCGAAAATCGGTAAGCCCTTTTCAGCCGCGTTAAAAATATCTGCGCGGAGACTTTTATTTTGTTCAAGACGCGCCGCGAACATTTCGGGGAAACCGCCGCCGATTATCAATCCGCAAATATTTTCGGGCAAAGTTTCATCATTGAGCGGGCTGAAGAAAATTATTTCCGCGCCGAGCTTTTCCAAAACTTTTAAGCTCTCTTTGTAATAAAAATTAAATGACTCGTCTTTCGCTACAGCGATTTTTAAGATGTCAGGGGTAAGGGGTCGGGTGTAAGGGATTTTTTCAAGCAGTAAAGAATTTTTTGCAAGACTTATAAGGGCGTCAACGTCAATTTGCTCCTCGACCGCCGCGCAGATTTTTACTAAGGAACTAGGAACTGGGAACTGGGAACTAGTGATTTCTGTTGTCGGTATAAGTCCCAAATGTCGTTCGGGCAAAATGAATTCGTCATTGCGTTTAATCGCGCCAAAACATTTTATGCCGAGTTTATCCAGCGCGTCGATAATCATTTTTTTATGCGAATCAGAGCCGAGCCGATTTAAAATCACGCCCGCAAAATTTATTGTCTTATCAAATTCCCTAAAGCCCAAAGCAACTGCCGCCGCCGAAGTCCCCATGCTTTTGGCGTCGATAACCAAAATAACAGGCGCATCAAGGAGCTTTGAAATTTCAGCCGTCGAAGAAATTCCGCCGCGCCCGCCGTCGTAAAGCCCCATGACGCCTTCGATAATAGAAATATCTGCGCGGGTTGCAGTCTCGATAAAAATTTCTTTAAGCTTATCCTTGCCGACAAGCCAGCTGTCCAAGTTGTGAGAAATTTTCCCGCTTGCTAATTCGTGCCAGCCCGTATCGATATAATCCGGTCCGACCTTGTAAGGCTGAACGTTAAGCCCGCGATTTTTTAAAGCCGCTAACAATCCCGCCGTTATCGTCGTCTTACCAGAGCCGCTCTGCGTCGCCGCGATTATTAACCTCGGAAAATTATTTTTCATTGAAACCCCGCGTATTGTCCAACATGTAAAGAATTGCATTAATCGCCGCAACCGCTATAGACGAGCCGCCCTTTGTTCCCTCGACCGTTATATAGGGAATTTCTTTTTGCGCGATAAGCTCCGCTTTAGACTGCGCCGCGCCTACAAATCCGACGGGAACTCCAATTATCGCGGCGGGACGAATATTTTCTTCGCGAACCAGACGCAACACTTCAAACAAAGCAGTCGGCGCATTTCCGATAGCCACAAGTTCGCCATTAAGCCGCTTACCAAAAATCCGCATTGCCGCCATTGAACGAGTAATGCCCTCGCGCTTTGCAAATTCCCGAACGTCAACGTCAGAGACCTTGCAAAAAATTTCGCCGCCAAATTTCGTGAACGTCCGAATGCTTATCCCGCGCCGAACCATTTCTACATCAGTAAAAATATTCGCTCCGCGCAGAAGTGCCGCCTTAATCGTCGCTATCGCTTCGGGGTGAATCTTGACTATCGGCGCGTAACTCACATCGCCCGACGCATGAATTATCCGCGAGCAAATTTTTTTCTCGTCCTCCGTCAGCGAAAGTCCTTCCAAATGCGGCGCGATTATTTCCATACTGCGATCCTCAATTTCCATTGGTTTTGTCATGAACATAAAAATCGCTCCCTTCAGTGTTGTTGCTTAAAATATATCAAGTGCAGGTAAAATTTTCAACACGTCGAATAGGGCTTGAATCAAAGGAGGAATTTATATAATGATTTTAATCACAGGCATTCTCGGACAACTCGGCTACGACCTTGCTAAGGAGCTTAAAAAACGCGGCAAAGAATTTATTGCGCCGTCGCTTGAGGAATTAGAATTGACGACTGAAGCGGGCGCGAAAGATTTTATTTTGGCTAAAAAGCCCGACATAGTGATTCACTGCGCGGCTTATACGGCGGTCGATAAGGCAGAGAGTGAGCAGGAGCTTGCCTTGACGGTAAACGGTTTCGGGACTCGCTGGGTTGCTGAGGCTTGCCGCGACGTTGGCGCGAAGATGATTTATATCAGTACCGATTACGTCTTCGGCGGCGACGGTCATACGCCCTACGAAGTGGACGATGAGAAAAAGCCAGTCAACATTTACGGGCGTAGCAAACTTTTGGGCGAAGACGCCGTTACTGCGATTGTCGAAAAACATTTTATCGTTCGCACGAGCTGGGTTTTCGGCATTAACGGGAACAACTTTATTAAGACGATGCTCCGCCTTGCCGAGACGCGCAAGAAAATCAACGTCATCAACGACCAATTTGGCAGTCCGACTTACACAGTTGACTTGGCAAAACTTTTGGCGGACATGGCTGAGACCGAGAAATATGGCACTTATCACGCGAGCAACGAGGGCTTTTGTTCGTGGTCGGATTTTGCGCGGGAAATTTTCAAGCAAGCGGGACTTGATATTGAAGTTGACGGCATACCGACGATTGAATATCCGACACCTGCGCGGAGACCGTTTAATTCGCGGCTTAGTAAAAAATCTTTAGACGAGGCGGGCTTTAATCGGCTTCCCGATTGGCAAGACGCCCTTAAAAGATATTTGGTTGAGCTTAAGAAATAATTCGCAGAGCTTTGAATAAAAAAATCCCCGCCGTTTGACGGGGAAATTTTTTTTTATTTAAAAACTGGGAACTAGGAATTAGAAACCAATTTTTTGCCGCTGATTTTGTATGAATCGCCGTTAATGTTGAAGTCGGTCGAAGTGGTAACATCTTTCATAATGATTGAACCTTTGCCGACAGTAAGCGTAAGTGTTCCTTCTTTGTAGGAAGACTTACTGAAAGAGCCGCCGACAATCTGGAGGAGGTCGCCGCTTTCATAGTCAAAAATCGTATCTTTGCCGTCACCGTTAGAATAAATGAAAGTATCGGCTCCTGCATTGCCCCAAAGGCTGTCATTACCCTTTCCGCCTTGCAAGGTATCTGCGCCCTTATCGCCTTTTATGTTGTCATCTTTCGTTCCGCCAATGATTCTATTGTTGCCGTTTTTGTCAACGACCGTAACAATTTTATTGACGCCGTTTTTGAGCGTGATTTTGTTACTGCCGACCTTTAAAACCACGTCATCCAAGCCTTTAACCGACGAAGAACTTACCGCGCCCGACGCCAGACTAATTTTGTCGCCAATGTTGTATTCGTTAATAACGTCGTTGCCGTCGCCGTTCTTGTAGACGAAAACATTTGAGCCGTCGCCGCCTTGCAAAGTGTCGTTATTCTTTCCGCCGATTATCGTATCATCGCCAAAACCGCCTAGTATCACATTCGCTTGTGCATTACCGATTATTTTCAAATCATGTGAAACCAATGCGGCGTCTATCATCTCGACTTTATTGCCGTTTTTAACATTGCCGACATCAAAAGTTTTGCTTTCATACTCTTCCAAAATTTTAACAGTGACGCCGTTGATTATAACTGAATCTTTTGGAGCGGGATAATAATTTGTTTTGCCTTTCGCGTCAATGTAGGTGACAACTTTGCTTTTGGCGTTCTTTACCGTAAGTTTGCCCGTGCCGACCGTGAAGATAACATCGTTGCCGTTCGTGACAATTTTGCTGACTTTGCCGCTACTGATTTTAATCGTATCCTCATCAGCATAGTCGGTGATAACATCATTACCGTCGCCTTTGGCATAAACAAATACGTCAGAACCTTTGCCGCCTTTAAGTGTGTCGTTAGCCTCGCCGCCTTTGATTGTGTCGTTTTGGTCGGAGCCGGTAATTTTATTTGCGAACTTGTTCCCGGTAATTTCTAAATCGCGTTGAACTGCCGAAGCGTCGAGCGTGCGAAGTTCGTTACCCATTGTGTAAGTTTTTTTGCCGTAACCTTCTGTGAGTGTAGCAATCTTTGATTTGGGATAAGTATTCTCGCCGTTTTTGTCAACGTAATTGATAGTTTTGCCGACGCCACCCTTGACCGTAATTTTGCCATTGCCGACTATAAAAATAACGTCGTTGCCTTTGGTTGTAACGCTCGCCGTGCCTTTAGCAATCTTGAGGGTATCGTTGTCGTCTAAGCCATAAATGGTATCGTTTCCGTCGCCGCTGTTATAGACAATGACGTTGTTTTTCGCGTCGGAGCTTAGGCTGATTAAATCATTGCCCTTGCCGCCTTTTATGGAGAGATTGGAACCGTTACTCGTTATTGAATCTTTATTCTTACTGCCGACAATCGAAGTATCGTTGTAATTGCCCGACGCAAATTTAAATTCGTAACTGCCGCTGACTGTCACTTTGCTCCCGCTCAAATTTGCTTTCTTCAGCGTGATGACTTTGTTTGTCGGCGTAGGATTAAAATCAGTTTTAACGCCCGTGATTGTCGCAAGGGTCGAAGAAGCTGTTGCTGGCGAATAAGTGATTGACTTGCCGTCGCTTGAAGTGGAATAGCCCGCGCTTGTCGAGGAACTTTTATAAGTTGCAGTCGTGCCGCTATGAACCCAATCTGCCGAAGCTGTTTTAGGCGTCGCAACACCTCCGCCGAGCTTTAAAGTATATCCGTCGCTGACTGTTACAGTCTTTTGATTAAGAGCCGCTTTCGGAACGGTGACGACTCTGCTGTTGAGCTTTAACCCGTTCGCAGACTTAACGCCGTTGACTTT
>JAFYNH010000036.1 GCA_017549815.1 Selenomonadaceae bacterium | reverse complement strand
GGTTGCGGAAAAACAGCCGGTCGCGGTCATAAGGGTCAGAAAGCTCGTAGTGGCGGCGGCGTTCGTGTGGGATTTGAAGGCGGTCAAATGCCGATTTATCGTCGTCTTCCCAAACGCGGCTTTAAAAATATTTGGCGCAAGGAATATGCAGAGGTTAATGTTGAGACGCTGAATATATTTGAAGACGGCATGACGGTAGACGCGGTTTCGCTGGTTGAAGTAGGAATTCTTAAGAATGTGCATGACGGCGTGCGAATCTTAGGAAAAGGTTCTTTGAAAAAGAAATTGACAGTCCGAGCGCAAGGCTTTACGAAGAATGCGCAGGCACAAATTGAGGCGGCGGGTGGCGTCGTCGAGGTGATATAAAGTGCTGACGGCTCTGTCGAATATCGTTAAGATAGCGGAGTTGAGGCAGCGGATAATATTTACGCTGATAATGTTTGCGGTATTCCGAATGGGGACGCATATTCCGGTACCGGGCGTAGATCCGAGTGCAATCGAACAGCTGTTTAACAATGGCAGTTTATTTGGACTGTTGGATTTATTTAGTGGCGGAGCGTTCAGCAAGTTTTCGATATTTGCGATGAGTATCACGCCGTATATCAATGCGGCAATCATCATGCAGTTATTAACGGTGGTTTTGCCGACATTGGAGCAATGGTCTAAAGAAGGCGCGGAAGGACACAAGAAGACGACGCGAGTAACACGGCAGTTGACGGTAATATTGGCATTTTTACAAGCGGTAGGAATGTCGATAGGGTTAAAAGCGGCGGTGTTGAATCCTAATCCGGTGAATCTTATGATAATAGCGATAACGTTGACGGCAGGGACGACGTTATTAATGTGGATAGGCGAGCAGATCACGTCGCAAGGAGTTGGGAATGGCATATCGCTGATAATATTTGCGGGAATAGTAGCGGCGTTACCGAAGAATATCGGGACGATATATAGTTATGTTCAAGCGGGTACTATCAATTATTTCAGCGTAGTATTATTTACGGTGATAGCGATAGCGATGATAATGTTCGTAATCTATGTAGAGGCGGCGTTGAGGCGGATACCGATAACTTATGCAAAGCGTGTAGTTGGGTCTAGGGCATATGGCGGACATCAGAGTTGGTTACCGTTGAAAGTTAATCCTGCGGGCGTGATACCGATAATATTTGCGTCGAGTGTGCTAATGTTTCCGATAACGGTGGTTCAATTTATAGACAATACGGAGATACAGAAGTTAGCGGCGCACTTACAATGGGGTACGCCGTTGCAAACGTCGATATATGTAGTATTGATAATATTCTTCACGTATTTTTATACGGCGGTGACGGTAAAGATACCGGACATGGCGGACAATCTGAAGAAGTATGGAGCGTTTATCCCTGGGATAAGACCGGGGCAACCGACGGCGGACTATATAGACAAGGTATTGACGCGGCTGGTAAGTGCAGGTTCGGTATATTTAGCGTTTATAGCGGTCTTACCGAATTTGATAGGCGGCGCGACGCACATACAAGGGGTATATTTTGGCGGGACGGCGTTATTAATCGTGGTTAGTGTAGCGTTACACACGATGAAGCAGATAGAGGCAATGGTCGTCATGCGACACTACGAAGGCTTTATGAGGTGATAAGAAATGCAACTGATAATAATGGGTGCGCCCGGAGCCGGCAAAGGAACGCAGGCGGCGAAGTTGGTAGCAAAGTATGGAATACCGCAGATTTCGACTGGCGACATGTTTAGAATGGCGGTTAAGTCGGGCAGTGAACTTGGCAAAGCGGCGAAGTCGTGTATGGAATCTGGGAAGTTAGTTCCGGACGAAGTGACGATAGGGATAGTTCGTGAGCGATTAGGTAAGGCAGATTGTGCTAAAGGGTTTATATTGGATGGTTTTCCGCGGACGGTAGCGCAAGCGGAGGCTTTAAAGGTAATATTAGCTGATTTAGGTAAGTCGTTGACGTGTGTCTTGAATGTGAATGTACCTTCGTCTGAATTAATCGAACGGGCAATAGGACGTCGGATTTGCAAGGCATGTGGAGCGACGTATCATATAAAGTTCAATGCGCCGATTAAGGAGAACATCTGTGATATATGTGGAGGCGAGCTTTATCAGAGGGCTGATGACACGGCGGAGACGATGGCTAATCGGTTAAGGGTATATGAAGCTAGTACTAGACCATTGATAGAGTATTATAAAGGAATAGGGCTTTATGAGGAAATAGATGGTTGTCAGCGGATAGAGCAAGTGACTAAGGACATGATGAGCGTCTTAGCGAATCGGGGTGCATGAGATGAGCAAACAAGACGTAATCGAAGTCGAGGGCAAGGTATTAGAAGCCTTACCGAACGCGATGTTTCAGGTCGAGCTTGAAAACGGTCACAAAATTCTCGCGCACGTTTCCGGCAAAATCCGCATGAACTTCATTAGAATCTTGCCCGGCGATAAGGTCACGATCGAACTTACCCCTTATGATCTTACTCGCGGGCGCATTACTTATCGCTTTAAATGAAAGAAATTTTTCGGCGTCGAAGTCGCGAATTCCTTAAAATTCGGCTCCGAAGTCGAGAAATTTTTTTTTGCGACAAAAAACTACTAGACATTAATGAGAAAACGTGATACATTACCGCAATATTGAGGAGGCGGATACTATGAAAGTCAGACCGTCAGTAAAAAAAATGTGCGATAAGTGCAAAGTCATCAAGCGCAAAGGTCGCGTTATGATTATTTGCGAAAATCCCAAGCACAAACAACGTCAAGGTTAAGGAGGTGAAAAATTTATGGCACGTATAGCCGGTGTAGATTTGCCACGTGACAAGAGAATCGAATACGCATTGACTTACATTTTCGGAATCGGGCTTCCCACTTCGCAGAAAATCCTTGCGATGACGGGCGTTAATCCCGATACTCGTACCAAAGATCTCACGGATGACGAGGTTGTCAAACTTCGTGATGCTATCGATCATAACTTCGTAGTGGAGGGTGACCTTCGCCGCGACGTTCAGATGGACATCAAGCGACTCATTGATATTGGCTGTTATCGCGGACGCCGTCACCGTCTCGGTCTCCCTGTTCGTGGACAGAATACCAAAAACAACGCTAGGACTCGCAAAGGTCCGAAGAAACTCGTTCAGGGCAAGAAAAAAGACTAGGTTAATAGGGAAGTAGGGAAGTAGTACTATTAACCTAAAACAGGAGGTTAAGACAAGGTGGCAACAAAAAGAACAGTTCGCGCCAAGAAAAAAGTTCGCAAGAATATAGAATACGGCGTGGCGCACATCAGCTCCACGTTTAATAATACGATTGTCACGCTCACCGATAAAAGCGGCAACGCAATTTCATGGGCGTCAGCTGGCGGACTCGGTTTCAGAGGCTCGCGTAAATCAACTCCCTTCGCCGCACAAATGGCGGCTGAAACGGCTGCTAAGGCGGCTATGGAACACGGTTTGAAACAAATCGAAGTCTACGTTAAAGGACCCGGCGCAGGTCGCGAGGCGGCTATCCGTTCGCTCCAAGCTACGGGGCTTGAAGTCAACATGATTAAAGACGTGACGCCCATTCCCCATAACGGCTGCCGTCCGCCTAAACGTCGCAGAGTTTAATTTGGAGGTGCAAATATGGCAATCGATAGAACTCCCGCTTTAAAACGCTGCCGCGCACTCGGAATTGAACAGGCGGTTATCGGTCGTTCGCGCAAAGTCAACGATAAAAAACATCAGCAACAACGCGCTAATCGCAAAGTCAGCGAGTACGGGCTTCAACTTAAGGAAAAACAAAAGGCTAAATTTATCTATGGCGTCCTCGAACGTCAGTTCAGAAATTACTACGAAAAGGCTAAGAAAATGCCCGGCGTCACCGGCGAAAATCTTTTGATTCTCCTCGAACGCCGCATTGATAACGTAGTCTTCCGTATGGGCTTCGCTAATACTCGTCGTCAAGCTCGCCAATTCGTTCGTCACGGACATATTACCGTCAACGGTAAGCGCGTCGATATTCCTTCCGCGCTCGTCAAAGTCGGCGATGTCGTCGAAGTCTGCGAAAAAAGTCAGGCTAAAGAAGTTTTCAAGGCGATTAAAGAAGTCAATAACGCTTTGAGTGCCCCCGCTTGGATTGATTCAAATCAAGCTAACCTTAAAGGCACTGTTAATCGTTTCCCGACTCGCGAGGACATCAGCGATATTCCCGTCAACGAACAGTCTATAATCGAATTGTATTCAAGATAAAATTCCTTTCCAAAATCATTACGCATTGCGCATTACGAATTTCGCATTGCTTTTGAAAGGAGCGGATTACTTGAATACCGAAAATGAAAAGAATGAAAATCAAAAGCCGCCGAAGATTGAGCTGGTAGAAGTTAGCGACGACGGCAATTACGGAAAGTTTGTCTGTGAGCCGCTCGGACGCGGTTACGGAATAACAATCGGTAATAGCCTCCGTCGTATGCTCCTGTCGTCTTTGGAAGGCGCGGCGGTTACGTCGATTAGGATTGACGGCGTTCTTCATGAATTCTCGACAATCCCCGGCGTTCGCGAAGACGTTACAAATATCGTCCTTAATATCAAACAGCTCTGCTTGAAAATCGACGAGGAACAAACTCAACAATATCAAGGTTTCGCGCAGGTTACAGCCGCGCCGCCGAGAACGTATACACTTCGCATTGATATTGACGTTCCCGAAGAAATTAAAAAAGGTTTACACGAAGGCGGACGCCGCGAAGTCATAGCTGAAGATATTGCGTGTGACCCCAGCATTGAGATTTTGAATCCCGATTTGCATATTGCTTGGCTCAATGAAACTGCTAAGCTCAAAATCGAAATGACGGCTTGCACGGGACGCGGCTACGATCAAGCCGAGAAAAATAAAAGTCCCGACGATATTATCGGCACAATCCCGATTGATTCCATTTTCTCGCCCGTACTGCGCGTCAATTACGAAGTCACGGATACCCGCGTCGGCAACGAAATGGACTTCGATAAATTAACGCTCGAAGTTTGGACGGACGGCACGCTCGGCCCCGAAGAGGCAGTTGCCAAAGCGGCGGCGATTATGATTGCGCACATGAAACTTTTCCAAAATATGGACAGCGTCGCGATTGAGGAAGTTGAAGATGATTCCGAAACTCCGCCTAAGGAGCCAAGCGACGACGAAAAGTTGATGTCTATGGATAAGAATCTCGCCAAGCCTATCGAAGAACTTGAGTTATCGGTACGCTCGACAAATTGTCTTAAGAGGGCGGGCATTCACATAGTCGCCGACCTTGCCGATAAGACGGAAGAAGAAATGATGAAAGTTCGCAATCTCGGACGTAAATCTTTTGAGGAAATTAAAAACACGATGGGCGCACTCGGCGTTTCGTTCAAGCCGGAGCCTAGTACAAGTCCTGCTGTTCCTTACACTGAGGAATAAAATTCGCGGGAAGGAGGAAACTTAATGAGTTACAGAAAACTCGGCAGAAATTCTGGCGCACGCAAGGCTATGTTTAAGAGTTTGCTCAGCGCGTTTTTCAAGCACGAACGCATTGAGACGACAGAGGCTCGCGCTAAAGAACTGCGCAAGTTCGCTGAAAAAGTCGTTACGCTTGCCAAACGCGGCGATCTCAGCGCACGTCGCCAAGCTATAAATCTCGTCGCGGATGTCGACGTTGTTCATAAAATTTTTGAAGAAATTCCCGGTAAATATACCGAACGTTCGGGCGGCTACACCAGAATTTTGAAACTTGCGCCTCGTCGCGGAGACGCCGCTCCTATGGTTTTAATCGAATTGGTCTGAAAAATTTCTTGAAAATAAAAAGATGCTGTCCGATTTTTTATCGGGTAGCATTTTTTTTGCCTTGAAGTATGGTATAATGTTTTCATGAAATTTTAAGGAGGCGGCAAACTTGAATCTTGCGAGCGTGATAACGGGACAGCTGGCGAATTTTTTTCAGCGACGCGGCGAGGTCGAGCCTAAAGAACTCATAAAAGCACTTGAGCGCGAAGTCGCCAAACAAAAAAATAAAGATAGAGTTGTCCCGAATTCTTACACGATTTACCTTTGCGAGGAAGATTGTCACAGATTGAGCGCGGCGCGTCTTATCAAAGCTTTGCATGAGGCGGTTGAGCGCAAAGTTATTCGCGAAAATTGTTTTATGGACGGCAAACTTTCGGTCAAGATTAAAAAGCTGACGACGGACGAAAATGAAATCGTTATCAAGTCCGAATACGTCAATTCGCCTGAGTCGGAGGTTGATACGATTAATCTTGAAAATGATGTGCTATCACATACTTTAATCGAAAGTTCCAACTCGAACGACAGCGACGCCACGATTATTGCCGACAAGACGAAAATTATTAAGAGTATGCGTTCTTCGCCGACGCGCAAGGTTGAATATAATCTGGCAGTTATTAGCGATTTCAAAACAGCAGAACTTATTTGCGGCGAACGTCAAATTTATCTCGGACGCAAGGAGACGAATGATTTTGTCCTTGAAGATGACAGCGCGTCCAGAATTCATGCGTATATTTCCTACGAACGCCACAGGCATATTATCTACGACGCGGGTAGCCTTAACGGGACGCTCGTTAATAAAAAGCCGATTAGCAGTTGCGAACTCAATGACGGCGACAAAATTTTAATCGGCAACACGACACTGACTTATAAAGTATTATAAAAAAAATCCCCCGTAATCTGCGCGGGGGATAAATTTTTTGCGGATAAATTATTTCACGACGATATTAATTAACTTATTCGGGACGGCGATAATCTTCACAATATTTTTGCCCGCCGTTAATTCTTGAACTCGCGGCAATGTCGGCGCAAGTTTTTCAAGGTCGCTCTTATTCAAGCCGACTGCAACTTTCACGCGGTCGCGAACTTTGCCGTTAATCTGTATGACGCTCTCAATTTCTTCCTCGGCAACGGCTTCTGCGTCAAACGTCGTCCAACTTTGCTTGTGAACGTCGCCTTCAAAGAATTTGCTCCAAAGCTCGGCGGTTATATGCGGCACGAACGGCGCAAGCATTATCAGCAAATCCTTAGCAAGTTCACGCGCAAGGTTAGGATTAATCGGCTTGTCTTGGAAGGCGTGCATTGCGTTGACAAGCTCCATAAGCGAACTAATCGCCGTATTAAAGGCAAAGCGGTCGCGGACATCTTCCGTGACTTTTTTAATCGTCTTATGCAACGTGCGGCGCAGAGAAATTTCTTCAGCCGTCAAAGCCTGCGCGGAATTTTTATTGAAGTTATCGGCGCAAATATGAACTATACGCCAAACGCGATTTAAAAATCTGAACGAGCCTTGAACGCCGTCATCGCTCCAATCCAAATCTCTTTCGACGGGAGCCGCAAATAATATGAACAGCCGCGCAGTATCCGCGCCGTATTTGTTGATAATTTCTTCGGGCGAAACGACATTACCGAGAGACTTGGACATCTTCGCGCCGTCTTTTATAACCATGCCTTGCGTTAAAAGATTTGAAAACGGCTCATCATAGTCAAGCATTCCCGCATCGCGCAGAACTTTGGTAAAGAATCGCGAGTAAAGCAAGTGCAAAATCGCATGTTCAATGCCGCCGATATATTGGTCGACAGGGCTCCAATAATTCACTTTGTCGCGGTCGAAGGGCTTTTTATCGTTGTGCGGGTCGGTGTAGCGCATATAATACCAACTCGAACAAATGAACGTGTCCATAGTATCCGTTTCGCGGTGAGCATGACCGCCGCATTTCGGGCAAGTGCATTCGTTAAACTGCTTGCTCGTCGATAACGGACTTAACGCGCCCTGCTTAAATTCAACGTCATCGGGTAAGACAACGGGCAAATCTTCTTCGGGAACAAGAACTTCGCCGCATTTGTCGCAGTAAATAACCGGAATCGGTGCGCCCCAATATCTTTGACGACTAATCAGCCAATCGCGCAGACGATAATTAACTTTGCGCTTGCCGAAACCAAGTTTCTCCGCCTCGTCGATTATCGCGCTCATGGCTTTATGCATTTCCATTCCAGTAAATTTGCCCGAATTGATAAGAACGCCTTCCTTTTCGACGTAAGCATTAGTCATCTGCGCGAAGTCAAGCGGAGCCTTCGGATTGTCGATAACCCAAATTTTTTCAAGCCCGTATTTAGTGGCGAACATCCAATCGCGTTCGTCGTGAGTCGGAACCGCCATAACCGCGCCCGTGCCGTATTCAAAGACGACATAATTAGTTATCCAAATTTGAACCTTGCGCCCGTTGAAGGGATTGACGCAATAAACGCCTGTGAAAATGCCTGTCTTCTCCGATTCGCTACTTGTGCGCTCAATGTCGCTTTGACTGCGGGCTTTCTCGCAGAATTTCTTAAGCTCGTCGGCTTTATCACTGACCGCGCAGATTTTTTCAACCAGCGGGTGTTCGGGAGCCAATGCAAGGAAAGTTATACCAAAGGCGGTATCGGGTCGCGTCGTATAGACAGAAATTTTTTCATTAAGCGCGGGCAAGTCCAAATTAAATTCCAAACCCTCACTGCGTCCAATCCAATTCTCCTGCATAATTTTAACGCGATTAGGCCAGCCCTCAAGCTTGGATAAATCGGCTAAAAGTTCGTCGGCATAGTCCGTAATCTTGAAGAACCACTGCGCGAGATTCTTTTTATGAACTTCGGAGTCGCAACGCCAACATTTGCCGTCAATAACCTGCTCATTGGCAAGAACCGTGCCGCAAGTATCGCACCAGTTGACGGACGCTTCTTTTTTATAGGCAAGACCGCGTTTATAGAAAAGTTCAAACAGCCATTGCGTCCAACGATAATAATCTGCGCGGCAAGTCTCAACTTCGCGATCCCAGTCGTAAGCCAAACCCATTGACTTTTGCTGAGCCGTCATATTTTGGATATTGGCAAAAGTCCAATCGCTTGGCTTTACTCCGTGAGCAATGGCGGCGTTTTCTGCGGGCATTCCGAAGGCGTCAAAGCCCATAGGGTGTAAAACATTGTAACCCGCCATCATGCGATAACGCGCAACCACGTCGCCGATTGAATAATTCCGAACGTGCCCCATATGCAAATTACCAGAAGGATAAGGGAACATTTCAAGCGCATAATATTTCGGGCGGCTCGTGTCCTCAACCGTCCTGTAATAATCGGGCGCGTTCCATACTTCTTGCCATTTCTTTTCAATTTCTTGCGGATTGTATTTTTCCATTTAATCAGCCTCCTGTTAAACGCGGCATATTATATCAGCCTGCGCGGGAAATTAAAAGTTTCAAGTAAAGGAATTCGTTTTATAAACGCGAATAAAATTTGCGAGGTGATTTGTATATGCATTGGTCGATTTACAAAGATACAGAGGAGCCCGTAGAAAATATTTGCTACGATGCAACACACATTGCAAAAGTTTTGAGTGCGATTGATGAAAATTTCCCCATGTACTTTGAAAACTTCATTAATAAGAAGCCCGTCCGAAATTTCGTTAAAGTCATTAACAAAGCAATTGACGAATTCGAGAGCGACCGCAATATTTACAAAGAAATTTTTGATCTGGAGACGCTTGAAGAATATGAAGATGACCCCAATGCGTTTAAGTCCGAAAAATTAAGGAACAAGTGCCCTGTTATCCGCAAAACTCTTAACTCAAAGCTTGAGGAACTTAAAAAGTACAAAAAGGATTTCAATCGCGCCGACCCTAATGAATTACTCGAAAAAATTACAAGTATCTGCACGTTCGGAAAGGATTATTACGAACATTACGATTCTGTGACTTACGAGGGCGCAAAAAATTATTTGGATTTGGAACTGTATCCTTTGGACGAGGAGGAATGCAGTCTTTCAGGGGTTATCGGCGTCGGCATAAAGTCTCGGATTCTTTACAAGCTTTATCCGGCAATCTTCCCCAATGAAAGTCAGAATTCAATTTGGACGCTTTATTTTCTTTCAGGTAGAGAAGATTTTGGTTGCAAGTATGATTCGGAATTTTTGATGATTGACGACGAAGAAATTGTAACAAAACAAAACTTCGCCTATCCCTATCGACTGTTTGCTTACTACGCCTTTGAAATTTACAAACTTTTGGAGCGCGAGGCGGCTAAAATAAATTTGCCGCTCGAAAAAAATTATCGTTATGTTGCGGTTGATGCGTTTTTGTCGAGTGTAGCGGAATATCATGACGAGGACATAAAACTTTATGCGCGGCAGATTGCTAATGGAGGTTTCGGTTATGGCTGGTCTTGATGACGACTTCAAAAAATTTTTTCCGCGCTTAAATTTCCGGCTGAAAGATTTTCAAAAGCAAGCGATAGAAAATGTCTTGAGTAACGGAAATACGCTTTGCATAATGCCAACGGGTGGCGGTAAATCCATAATTTATCAAATGGCGACGTTGACACTCGGAGGCGTTGCATTGGTCGTATCGCCGCTTATCGCCTTAATGATTGAGCAGGCAGAAAAAATTCGGGCGCAAGGTTATGAAGTATTAGAATTCCACAGCGGCATTAACTCTGCGATGCAAATCAAAAATCTTAAAGATTTCGCTAAAGGTAAGATCAAGCCTCGCTTTATTTTTGCAAGTCCAGAAAAGCTCGCAGTCGACGGTTTTTTTGAATACTGTTTGAAACATCGCAAGGACGATATTAAGCTTGCCGTTATCGACGAGGTGCATTGTGTAAGTCAATGGGGAATGGATTTTCGACCGTTCTATAAAAGGATTCCCGACTTTCTCAATAGGCTTTTCGACGGCGACTGGTCAAAAGTTTTGGCGTTGACGGCGACGCTTAATCCAAAGGAGCTTGGCGACATCTGCGCGGATTTTAAAATTTCGCAAGAAAATGTTTTGATAGATTCCCTCTTGATTAGGAGCGAAATAAAATTGCACGTCCTAAAGTTCGACAACGAAAATCTCAAGGAAAAAAAGTTTTGGGAGCTTCTGAACTTGCATTTCGGCGAAAAAATTTTAGTCTACGTTTATCGAAAGTACACAAAGCGCGGTGTTGAAGATTTATGCGAAAAGGCACTCGCTAAAGGTTATAAAGCGACATATTTTCATGGTGAACTTACTGCCGACGAACGCAAAAAAATTATTGACGATTACAAAAGTGGCGAGGTTGATATTATTTTTGCGACAAATGCTTTCGGTATGGGAATTGACATAAAAAATATTCGTGTCGTAATTCACTTCATGATTCCAAATTCTGCAGAGCAATTTTATCAAGAAATCGGCAGGGCGGCGCGTGACGGTCAAGCCGCGAATTCTTATCTGCTTTATTCCGAAAAAAATATCGAAGTCAAGCGAAAATTCTTCATAGAAGAAACTTTTCCTAACCAAGATAAACTAACTGCAACGTTAAAAAAATTCGGCAAGGCGGGACTTCAAACTTTGGCTTATTTCGAGGACGAAGAAATTCAAAAGTGCTTACCTTATTACTTGGCTTGTGGCGCGGTTAAAATTATCGGCAAGGGTTTTCCCAGCCTTATCGATTTAGAAAGTACAAGCGACACTGAACTTAAAAACTTTTTCGACGGCACGCGAACAAAAGGTTTCGTTCGAACGGTAAAAAAATTTTCCATTACGCCCGATTATCTCGCCGATAAAGTTTATGACGATCTATTGAACGACCGCGTAAAATTTACGAATCCGCTTAAGCAACGGCTTGTCGTAAATCTCCTAACGCCTCAACTTTCCGCCGCGCAGATGAAAATCATGACGGACGACATTGACGAGAAAAAGTCTTACAAACACAGTCTGTTGAATCTTTTCGTGAATATGATTGAAAATAATGAGGCAGACAAGTTGCATCAAGAAATTGCTTTCTATCTTGGCGCAGACAGATTTAATCTTAATAAGATTTACAAAACGCAGGACGGAAATTTTGTTCGCAGCAAGTCGGAGGTTATCATTGCCAATCTTTTATACGCGGCGGAAATAAATTATCGTTACGAAGAGCCGCTTGAAGTTGACGGCGTAAAAATTTTGCCCGACTTCACAATTTATCTTCCGAACGGTCGAAAAATTTTTTGGGAACATATTGGAATGCTCGGCGTTGAAAAATACGACAAACGTTGGGTGGAAAAATTGAACTTGTATAAAAATTATTTTCCTGATGACCTCCGAAAAACTTATGAGAGCGGAGTCCTTTCCAACGATGCACAAAAAATTATTGAAAAACTTAAAAGCTTGTAATGAAAAATTTACCCGCAGAATTCGGCGGGATTTTTTTATGATATAATCGACATGGTGATTAAAATGAAGAAAATATTAATCGTAATTCTGCTGACGTTGACGACGATATTAAATCCCGTGCAAGTCATGGCGGCGGACGCTTGGGCAATCGCGGCAGAGGCTTTGGGCGTATTGGCGGCTTATCAATCGACACTCAGAGAAATATTATCGCTCGGCAACAACGTCAATGCGCAAATGGAAGTTCGCAAGCAGGATATTGAGAAAAACGGCGTCGATAAAAACAAACGCGACGTTGAATTGGTTAATTCGATTATGACGCGGCTTGTAAACGGCGGACAATATGAATTGCGAGTAAATTCTTTGCCGTTCGTGTGGAATGTCAATGACAGCGAGAAATTTAACGCCTCTTGCTACCCGATGAATTATATCAGCGTCAATCGCGGACTGATTCGCGGACTGAATCTTGACGAAAACCAAATTGCGGCGGTCTTGGCTCACGAAATGACGCACGGTATCGAGCAACATTCCGCCAAAAGTTATGCGCAAGCCGTCGCTCAACAACTCGGAGCTTTAATGCTTGGTATGAACGTCGACAACGGCAGAAATATCGACTGGAGTAAATTCTCCGCTATGGTTGATTATTCGATAGCAAAAAATATCAACGTCCCTGCCGAATATGCGGCTGATGAAGGCGGATTTTATCTTATGACAAGTGCGGGCTTCAATCCGGGCGGAGGCGCGGCTGCTATGAATCGACTCGGTTATTATGTTCGCTATGAGACGCAGGACGTTATGGAATTCAGCCCGAACGATATAAACAGCGATGAAACTTTGAGCGGGCACCCCGACACCGACAAGCGCGAAGCTAAAATGGCAGAGCTTATGACGGCTTACGGCGGCGGGCATGTCACGGTTAAAAAGGACGGACGCGCTTATAAAGTTTTTATTGACGGCGAGGAAATTTTTCATTCGATAAATACAGGCTCCGACCATAACAACGCGGCTGAAAATGCGTATTTCTTCGCGGGCGGGCTGTCGAAGGCTTTTCATGATTATGATTCGGTTGACGCTTGGAATTTCAGACGTTCGAGCAATCGGATAGATTTTTTGAATGACAAATCGGCTTATCGGGAACTGCGCGAGCTGGCTTTTATGTATAATCTCGGAGAAAAGATTCAAGCGGCAGTGACGACGGCTTATCAAAATGAAACTCCGGCGACGCGGCAAAAAATTCGTGACGATGATAAAGCCCGCGAAAAATTTTGGGCTAAAATAAAATCGGACGCGGATTCTGCCAAAGCTAAGGCGGCAACTCAACTGCGCGTCAATGCCGACGTTTATAACGACTACGGGCAGGGCAAACTCGCGCTGAAACAGATTGAACGCGCCCTTCGAGCCAAAAATCAAGACGATATTGCGGAATGTTTGGCGATTCGCGGTCGGGCAAAAGCGATTGTCGGCGATTATGACGGGGCTTTAGTCGACGTTAATGAGGCGGTCGAGCGTGATTCAGAAAATCTTTATAACTTTTTAAATCGGGCTGATGTTCGACATATGCGCGGAGAAATTGAACTTGCGCTTGAAGATATTGACCGCGCCTTGAAGATTGACGATAAAAATTTCATTGCATACAAATTACAGGGAGATATTTTTGACGAACAAGGCGAGACCGCGAAGGCGGAGATTAGTTATCGCAAATGTTATGAGCTGTCGAAGAAAAATCCGGATTTGATTCCGATAAATTATCTTGAGAAGATTGACGCTGAGGCGGCTGAAAAAATTCATAAGGAGAAAGCTAAAAATGAATCTTGAACCGTTTAATGAAAGAATTTACGTGACACGCCCCGTATTCCCGACGATTGAGGAAGTCACAGAGAAATTGCGCGACATTTGGGAGGCTAAGTGGCTGACAAATAACGGACCTCAACACACAATGCTTGAATACGAGCTTAAAAATTTTTTGAAGGTGCCGTATCTGTCGCTGTTCAATAACGGGACGATAGCATTAATGGTTGCGTGTCAAAGCTTGCGATTGAGCGGCGAAGTTATTACGACGCCCTTTACCTTTGCCGCAACTCCGCACGTATTGAGTTGGAATAACATAACGCCGATTTTCTGCGACATTGACGCCGAGACCATGAATATTGACGCAGCGCAAATAGAATCAATGATAACGCCGCACACAACAGCTATTTTGGCGGTTCATGTATTCGGTACGCCCTGCGAAGTCGAAAAAATTCAAGAAATTGCCGACAGATACGGTTTGAGAGTGATTTATGACGCCGCGCACGCTTTTGGAGTCGAAATTAATGGTCGCGGCATTGGAAATTTTGGCGATATATCAATGTTCAGCTTTCACGCGACGAAACTTTATCACACGGTCGAGGGCGGCGCATTGGTTCATAATAATGAGCACCTCAAGCAACGGATTGACCTGCTTAAAAATTTCGGTATCAAGAATGAGGAAGAAGTTGTTATGCCCGGCATAAACGGCAAACTTGACGAGATAAGGGCGGCAATCGGTCGAATCATGCTGAATTACGTTGAGGACGAGCGGCAGAAACGAATTCGCCTGCATAAAATTTATAATGAAGAACTCGCCGCCGTTGAAGGGATAAAATTAATGCCGACCTGCGCGGACGACGTTAAATTGAATTATCAGTACTATGTGATTCGGATTGACGAGAAAATTTTCGGGCGTTCGCGTGATTTTGTCTATGATGAGCTTAGAAATTACAATGTTTATGCGCGGAAATATTTTCATCCGCTTTGCAGTGAATTTACGTGCTACAGACAGCTGAATTCGTCGCGAGTAGAAAATCTGCCCGTCGCAAATGTTATCGGGCAACAGGTTTTAAGCTTGCCAATGTACGGCGGCTTGACGGAAGATGACATTAGGAAAATCTGCGCGATAATCAAAAATTTTCGGAGGTAAGATTATGAAATGCTTTGTGTGTAATGGGGAAATGCGCCCGTTTATGGAAAAAAATTTCGGCATGAAAAATCTCGACGCTTGCGAATATGTTCGTTGCGAAAATTGCGGGCTGGTTATCGCCAAAACACTTTACGAAATGCCGCACAGTACTTGGGAGGCTCTCAATCGCGAATGCCACGCCGCCTATCAAAATACGGATTCGCTTGACGTTGACCCGCGTTGGTTGGAACGTCTCAAAGCGCAAGCCGACGTTTTGACGGAGTTAATAAATATCGGCGTGCTTGATAAATCTGCGCGGGCTGTCGATTATGGAGCGGGCGACGGCAAATTATCTGCGTTCGTCGCTCAAAACGGCTGGTTGAAGAAATTCGATGCGTATATGGCGCGTCCGAATGAAAATTATTTATCGGCTGAAGAACTTAAGCCGCGCAGTTTCGATTTCGTGATAACATGTTCGGTCTTTGAACATTTGCTGGGAGCGGACGACGTTGAAAAGATTTTCGCGCTCCTTAAGCCCGACGGCGTGGCGGCAATTCATACGCTGATTTGTGAGGAAGTTCCTCGCGACCCGAATTGGTTTTATCTGCAACCCGTGCATTGTACTTTCTGGACAAATGCAGCCATGAAAAAAATTTTTAAGCAATATAACTTCAAGGCTTGCGCTTATCACGTCGAATCGCGGTTATGGTTCATGTTCAGAGATGCGGCGAAAGTTTCATTGCTGAAAACCTGCGCGGGAACTTGGATCTTTGCAAATGATTTCGTCGACTATTGGAAGGCTAAACCTTACAGATGATTAATGAAATTTTATTAAGCGACCGCACGACGGGCAAAAATATTCTCTGGGCTAATTCCGAATTCGGAGCAAAAGAAATTCAAGCCGCGCAGATTGAGTTGATTCGCCCGCGTCATGAAAAACTGCGCGAACATCAGAAACAACGTGCTCGCGACCGCGCAGAAATTTTCACGCCGCCCGATATTTGTAAAATCCAAAACGATTTGATTGACGCCAATAAAAAATCTTGGACAGATTATATCGACGCGAAATTTCTTGAGATAACATGCGGAGAGGCTCCATATATTGTCAGCCGATATAACGCCGTCACGGGCGAGCCGATTGCCATTAAAAATCGCATCGGACTTTTGGACAGAAAATTAAGCGTCATTAACAGAGAGACTTCAACCCCAAATGATTGGATAAATTTTACTGCCCGCGCAGTTCAAAGCATTTACGGCTACGAATTTCAAGGCGATAATCTTTTTCTTGCCCGCAAAAATGTTTTCGAGACCGTTAAGGATTATTACAACGAAAAATTTTCCCGCAAGCCGCCCGAAGAATTTTTATCCGAAATCGCAGAAATAATCTCGTGGAACTTGTGGCAAATGGACGGATTGACCGGCTCGCCGCCCTTCACGGATAACAGAAATCTTTTCGGCGGAGCTAATTGTCTGATTAAGGATTGGCGGACGGGCAAAACGTTTGAATTCAAAGACTTGGCGGAAGGAGTGCGACAATGAACTTTGAAGACGCCTTTAAAGACAGATTAATTTATATTTTCACGATTGACGACGCCGCCCATAAAGGACTTTTGAAAATCGGCGAGACAACTTTAAAATCACAAAATATTTCCCTCGAACAAGCCGCCCGAAATCGTATTAAACAATATACCAACACGGCGGGCGTTAATTTCAATCTCTTGCACACCGAACTTGCCGTAAAAAATAACGGACAAACTTTCCGCGATTATGACGTTCACCGCGTCTTGAAAAAGTACAAAATCAAAATCAAAGGCTCTTCCGCTCGCGAATGGTTTAAAGTCGACCTCAACACCGCCATTAACGCAATCAAAGCCGTCAAGCGCGATAAAAAGAAGTTG
>JAFYNH010000004.1 GCA_017549815.1 Selenomonadaceae bacterium | reverse complement strand
CCGTCAATCGAAACAGAATTATTGCCCGCGCCCGCATTGATTGAAACGCTGTTGCCGCTGTTGAAGATATAATCGTTGTCTTCGCTACCCTCAAGCGTGACGTTGCTCTTGGTGTTGGAAATATAATTTTCGTCGAGATAGCCGTAAGCTCTAACGTTACTCGCCTCGTTGACAATGCTATCTTTGCCGCCGCCCGAATTGATGTCGGTACCTTCGCCGCTGTTGTTAATGCTGTCCATATCTGCCCCTCCGTCAATCAAAGAATTATTACCCGTGTTTTTTACGGTGTCCTTTCCTGCGCCGCCGTTTATCGTAGTTTTGGAACCTTCGTTATAAATGTAATCGTCACCGTCGCCGCCATTAACCTTGACGCTCGCGCCGTAATTGAGGACGTGGTCATTGCCGTTGCCCGCATTAATCGTAACGTTATTGCCGTAATTAATGATTGTGTCGTTGCCGTCACCGCTATAAATCATAATGTTGCTTAGCGTGTTCTCGATTCTGTCATTGGTATTGGTTCCGCGCAGAGCCTCGCCGTTATCTTGGAAACTCGGTGCGAAGACAATCCCGCTACTAAATGGAGTAAAGCCGCCTTGCGTGTCGTTATCCAAAGTTTCGTTTTCATCGGCTTCAATCGTGTTGAGGTTGAGTTTTAAATCTTTGGCGTCCTTGACGATAAGCCCGCCCTTGCCGACTTGAATAATTACGTCGTTGCCGCTGATTTGCGTCGAATATTCGCCCTTGATTTTGATAACGTCGCTCGTGTCGTAGCCGTAAATTGCATCGGTACCGTCGCCCGCCGTGTATTCGATAATGACATTTTTCGCGCCGTCCAAAATAATTAAATCATCGCCCGCGCCGCCACTGAAGAAGTTGCCGCTACCCTTGATAGAAACTTGGTCGTCTCCGTCATTTCCGTAAATGATATTCTTATCGCCGGTAATAAAAAATCTGTCCTTGTCCTTGCCGCCTTCAATCGTGCTTGAGCTATTTTTAATGTAGAGATAGTCGCTATCGTTACCGCCGAGAATTGAATTATATTTTGCACCGCCATAGCTTGAAACTGTATCGTTGCCGTGCCCTGCGAGGATTGTGACGTTGTTGTAAAAATTTTCAATGTAGTCATCGCCGTCCTGCGCGTAGATACTGACGCCGCTATCGGGAACATTTATGGTATCGGCGTTGCTTGAGCTGTTGTATTCGCCTCGTTTAGCAATTTCGCGAACGAATTCCATATAATTCATATCACTAATAGTAATTTCGTAGGAGAAATCGCCCGAAAAAGCATGAGCCAGCCATTTGCAACCTTCGCCGAAAGCCTGACCTACTTTAAAGGCAATGTCGTCTGCACCTTTCAAGTAAGTGTGGAGAGCTTCATGGACGCCACTTGAAAGAGCGTCGAGCAAAGCTTCTTTATGGGCAATATCTTCGGGCAAGCCGTCATCGCTGTAATATTCTTGGCGTATGCCCATTTGTGAAACGCCTTCGACTATGCCGATAAGTACGGACATTCCCATATCTACCAAGCCAAACGGAGCAGTAAATTTTTCTCCCGTCTCGAAAACTTCTTTAAAGACGGATTTGATTGTTGCGCCGCCCACTTTGACGAAAGCCTTATAGATTTTAGTTTGCGCTTTTGGCGTTAAGTTATCAATCGACGCTAAGACAGTTAAGCCATAGGACAACGCCGCCGAACCCACCGATGAAAATATGCCGCTATAATTTTCTAACTTTAATTTGTTACCGAGTTTTACTGACTCGTCAGCAATTTTAAGAATGTTATCTTCAAGAGCCTCCGCGTCTGCACCAGCAAGATTGTCGTAAATATCGAGAATCGAATCAATAATTTTAACTGTCGACGTAAAGATAGCCGCTTCTTCCATGAGTTTTAGCGCACCATTTTTTCCGTACTGTCTCTTGTAAAGTGCTCCAATTAAATTATAAACCGGAGCCACTGTACTCGATAAAAATTCTGTTTCTGTTTTTTTCTTCTCCAACATGCTGACGAATGCTGAAAACAATGGAACCTTCGCGATGTTGCTAATCATGCGCAAATGCGGAAGACTGCTTTTAAGAGCCTCTTCCTTCTCTGCGTCAGTGAGCGTGCCGTCGTCCGCGAAACGTTGAAGGTTAAAAACAATGTCATGCATAAAAATCCGCTCCTTTCCTTAACCAAAAAAAACTTTTCTACATTATAAAGCCCCCCCCCGAAATTGTCAAGCATTTATGAAAACTTTTAAGCGGACTTTAATCCGAGCAATGAAAAAGCCCCGAAGATTTTTCGAGGCTTAATTTTTCATCTGTTTCTTTTGCTGACAGCATTTTTTACGTAGCCTGATATAGTGCGCTTGCACAATGCTGGGCGAATATTAACCCTTGTTGCGTTTGAGTTCACGGGAAATGGTCGATTTATTTCTGCCGAGTATTTTTGGCGATTTGGTAGAGCGATAAGTCTTCCGCTATTTTCATCTATTGCACTTGCATTGTACTTTCAAGTGTCCGAAGAAAAAGTTATAAAAAAATGGCGATCTGGTTTTACCACACCGCTATTTTTTATATGCTCAATGCGCCGTGAACTACTCCCGCCTAAAGAGGCATGAGCTTCTTGGATCAACGAGGTTGCACTGAAGGTTACGTCTTATTTCCTCTCACACAAGCGTTACTTCCCTTAGTCCCTACGGTAGGCTCTACTCTTTATTTTCGAGCAATCTTATTTTAGTAAAAGAATACTGGTTGTCAAGCGCGATTCATCTCATCGGAATTCTCGCCGTTATTTTTATGCCCGAAATCGTTTTTAATATTCTTGCTCGCGTGTCGCAATCTTTTTCTCAACATAAGCAATGAAATCGTCGACGCTTAATGAAATTCCGTCCTTTGAACCGTATTTTCTTATCGGCAGGACGCCCGTCTCGACTTCTTTATCCCCGATAACGATTGTGTACGGAGTTTTCATAACTTGGCTGTCACGAATCTTTTTATTGACTTTCTCATTGCGCGAATCGACTTCCGCACGGAAATTTAATGCAAAAAATCTGTCTGCCAATTCCTTTGCGTAGGTAATATGCGCGTCCGTTATCGGTAAAAGCCTTATTTGAACGGGAGCCAACCATACGGGGAACGCTCCCGCATAATTTTCTATCAAAATTCCGATGAAACGTTCGATTGAACCGTAAACTACGCGATGAACCATTATCGGACGATGTTTTTCGCCGTCTTCGCCTATATAATTCAAATCAAACTTCTCCGGCAACAGCATATCAAGCTGAATCGTGCCGCATTGCCACGTTCTGCCTATTGAATCCTTTAAATGAAAGTCTATCTTCGGTCCGTAAAAAGCTCCGTCGCCTTCATTGATGACATACTCAAGCCCGCGATGTTCCAAAGCTTTTCTGAGCGCGTCGGTCGCCAATTCCCAAGTTTCGTCGTCTCCCATTGAATTTTCGGGGCGCGTTGACAATTCAGCCTTATAAGTCAGCCCAAATGTCTTATAAACCTCGTCAAACAAGTCAATCGTCTTTTGAATTTCCGGTTCAACCTGCGCGGGCGTCATAAATATATGCGCGTCGTCTTGCGTGAAGTTACGAACCCTAAATAAGCCGTGAAGGACGCCGCTTTTCTCGTGACGATGAACTAATCCCAATTCTCCAAGTCGCAACGGCAAATCGCGATAACTATGAACATGCGTATTGTAAACCAACATGCCGCCGGGACAATTCATGGGCTTTACCGCGTAATCTTCTTCGTCAATCTGCGTGAAGTACATATTTTCCTTATAATGATCCCAATGCCCCGAAGTCTCCCAAAGTTTGCGATTTAAGATTATCGGCGTCTTTATTTCCTGATAACCGTAGCGGCGATGAACTTCTCGCCAATAATTTATCAATTCATTGCGAATTATCATTCCGTTCGGGTGGAAAAACGGAAATCCGGGTCCTTCTTCATGTAAACTGAATAAATCAAGCTCTTTTCCGAGTTTTCTATGGTCTCGACGCGCCGCCTCTTCCAACATGTGCAGATATTCTTTTAATTCGTCCTTAGTCTCAAATGCCGTACCGTAAATCCTCTGCAACATTTTATTATGTTCATCGCAGCGCCAATATGCACCCGCTATCGACATTAATTTAAACGCTTTAACTTTGCCCGTCGATAAAACATGAGGCCCCGCACATAAATCCGTAAAATCGCCCTGCGTGAACAACGAAATCTCCGCTTCTTCCGGTAATGCCTCAATTAATTCTACTTTATAAGTTTCGCCCTCGTCTGAAAACTTTTTAAGCGCGTCTGCCCGTGAAAGTGTCGAACGTTCCAATTTCAAGTTCTGTTTAACGATATTTTTCATCTCGTTCTCAATATCCGCTAAATCTTCCTCTATTATTTTCTTTTCAAGGTCGATGTCGTAATAAAATCCAGTTTCAATAGCAGGACCGATTGCGAGTTTGACATTTTTGCCGTCCGCGCCGCCGTATAAATGCTTTATCGCTTGCGCCATGATGTGCGAGGCGGTATGTCGCAGTGAGTGCAATGCCTCCGCGCCTTCCACTTCCGCTAAACTGCCGTCTTTCGTTATGATTGTCATTTTATTTGCCTCCTTAGGATTGTTTGATTCTGTATTTGAAAAGTTTTTCCTGCCGAAATAAAAAATCCTCCGATTTGGCTTCGGAGGACTTTTTAATCTCTATTCTATGAACCAGCCGAAAATATTTTTTATCTTAATCTTGAATCCGTCCAAAACCGTTACAGGTATCTCAAATTTAACTTCCGCACGCTCTTCTTCCGTCAATTCGTTCAATTCTTCCTCAGAATAGTTTTGATAAACTCCGTCAAGCTCATATTTGCCGTTACGTAATAAATAAACCTCTATACTCTCGCTCCAAGGATTGATTATCCAATATTCTTTAACGCCGTTACGCTCATAAATATCTTTTTTAATAGTCATGTCGCGTTTCATAGTCGAACGAGAAAAAATTTCTGCTACCATGTCCGGGACACCGTGAATCGTGCTGTGTTTGTTATCAAGTACGATTTTGCTGTTCTCCGCACTTATAAACATGAAATCCGGTTTGAAAAGGTTGCCGTCGGGGAAGTGAACGTCCAAACTGTCAGTAAAGACCAAACCGAGTTTGTTAGTCGCTACATGCATTCCGATAGATAAGAATAATTTCCCCATTGTGTTATTATGCCAAGTATCTGCGCTTGGTGCCATAAATTTTACCCCCTCAATAACCTCGTAATCGTCTCGAATATCATAAGCAAGCATTTTAATCGCCTCCTCTTACTTTAAAATTGTTTGATTCGGTCTTTGAAAAGTTTTTCCTGCAAACGCCAAAAATCACAGACATCTGTCGATGATTTTTCTTGCATTGATAAAAATTTTCCTGTAAAATTGAATTGCGGCGAGTCCTCCCGCAGAAGGAGGTGATTACCGTGTTAGGTACGTTCATCGTTACCGTTGCAGCTGGCGTTACGATACACGTTATCTGCAAATGGCTGGATAAGCACTTCAAATGGTGATGACAGTCAAGTGGTTATCGTTAATCTGTAAAACGAGCTAGTATCGAAAGAACCCCGATGCCTAGTCGGGGTTCTTTTTTGCGACGATACTATGTTAGGTACGTGTAAGGTTTTCAACTTTACGACTGAAATATATCACGTCGACAAAATTTTTGCAAGCCCTATCGAAAATATTTCGCTTGCCGTACTAAAATTTTTCCTGTAAAATGAATTTGCGGCGAGTCATCCCGCAGAGGGAGGTGATTCTCGTGGTTACGATGTTCTTCGTAACTGTCGCAGCAAATGTTGTGTCAGGCATCAGTCTGTACTTCATTTGCAAGTGGCTCGACAGAAGAAAATAAATGAGCCCAGTGGTTATCGTTAATCTGTAAAACGAACTGAATCAAAAGAACCCCGATGTCGCGTCGGGGTTCTTTTTTGCGGCTTTATTCCGTGATTACGATGTGTAAGGTTTTCAACTTTACGCCTGAAATATATCACGACACGGAAATTTTTGCAAGCCTTATCGAAAATATTTCTTCACAAGCTCCGAACGCTCAATAATCAACTCTGAACGTCTTGCACGCGCTGATTCTTTCATCAACTCGCAATTCGTCACATACTCCGCAAATTTCTCCTGCAATTCTATCGACGGCAACGGTAATTTTATCGCTCGAAGTTCATTTCCAGATATTGAATCGAAAGTTGAACCTTTATGTCCATTAATTTCTTCGTTATGAAAGTGAAGCCAATAAAATACATAATTTCTCGTTGAAAGTTCATTAAATCTGATAGCGGCTAATCCTCTTCCAATACAAATCTTATCGAAAGAATTTAAATTAACATCGCCAACAGGTGCGCGAACACTCATTAAAATATCGTCTTTGATTGAAATTTTTATAGGTTCAGTTGTCCATACCATTGAAGATTGTAGATAAATTTCTCCGAAATCTTTTTTGCCTTGATAAAACGGAATACCTTCGCCACATTCATTATAAAATTCGGATTTAGGAGACGTTCCTTGAATAATTTCTTCAGAAATATTATCCAGACATTCACTCTTAAAATTTTTACCATCAAACATCTCGGAGAACTTATTTTTAATGTCAACATCGAGTTGCTCAATATTTTTGTCGAGTGAATCAATCTGCGCGGCTATGGCGTCAAATTCGGCAACAATTTTGCGCTGAATATCAACTGGCGGGAGCGGAAATTTATAATTTTGAATTTTATCCTTGTCACCGCGTGGCATTTTCATACCTTTTGCCGTCGACATTGCAAACGCGAAGAAATCATCTTGATTCAAAACCTCAAAAAGATATTTGGCAAGCAAAATGTTTTCATCACGACTTCTGAAAACTAAAACGTCAGGTGAACAGCCTCCTGCGCGGTCGGCAAGCCAAATTTTCTTCAGATACGGGCGAATATTCGAGATAAGAACGTCTCCTGCAGAAAATTTTACCAATCCAGAAATTTGAGGAACGCCTTCATAAGTTTTAATGCCGCGCTTATCCTTAATCATGTTATCGGTCGTCACAAAGTCTGAAATTTGAATTTCATCAAGCGTAATTCGTTCAGTAACAAATGGCGCAATATCTCCGAGCTTTACGAGTTGAAAATTGCCGCTGTATTCTATTTCTTCATAATCTGAACTTGCAAGCGTTATTTTCTTAGTAAAATCAGCTGAATCGAAGTCAATCATATCGGCTAGAGTCGAATAGCGATAATATTTTTCCAGTCCGCGCAGATTTAGTTGTTTACCATTAAAAACGGCGCGAATTAATGCGGCAAGTGTATTTTCGGCGGCGCGATTGTCATTATCAAATAAAAATCCGCCGCGTTTTTTATGAACAATTCCTTCACGACCTTTGGCATTGCTCCAACCGTAGCCGAGAAATTTCTCCTGTTCATCATTTTTATCCGGCGCAGAAATTATCAACGTCATCTGCTTAAACGTCAATCCAAAGTAAATAATTCGCTCGCGGTCGTATTTCGTCAAACTTTCAACGCTTTTTCCTGTCTTTTTTATGTATCCGTCAAAAATTTCGCGGCTGAAACTTCGATTCAACGTTTTACCGCTCAAAATACTTTCCGCAACGTCTTCATAAGCTGAAATCATACGCGGCGGCTCATCAAATCGCTCAAGAAATAGAATAACCGTATTCGTACCGGTCGCGCCGAATGTTTTACTGCCCAACTGCACTACTGCGCGGATATAAAAATTCTTAATAAGTGATTCGCGGGCGGCTATGAAACTTTTTCCGTCCTTATTTAGGATTGAACTCGGCAAAATAACTGCTGCGACTCCGCGAGGCTTAACAAGTTGACTAATTCTCTCTGCAAATAGCGTTTCAATCTCAGATCCGTCATTTGAAATCTTATCGAGTACCTGCAATTCATTTTCAAGCTTGAGATGAGCGCGAAATCCTTTAATCGCATATGGCGGATTTGCTACCAAAATATCAAATGTTGCCGGCGAAATATTTTCATCTGGATAATTTTCTAGTCCGTCGCCGAATTTTATTCTGCCTTCATTCGCGCCGTGCATAAATAGCGATATTTTCGATACGCGGGCAAGTCGATAGTCTTTTTCTATGCCGATAAGTTTATTTCGTTCCCAAAGTATCGGCGGCGGCAAATTTTTACGCGCAAAACAATCATTTACGGCTTTAAAACCTTCTGTAAGAAAATGACCGGCTCCGCAAGCATAATCAATAATTTTCGGCGGTTCATCAGAAATAATGTCATCAAGCGGCAATGAATCCCAAATAAATTGCGCAATCGGCGTCGGAGTAAAGAATTGTCCTTCATTTTGCTTGAAACCCTTATTCAGCAGCTGTTCAAATAAATCTCCGAGTGTTTGCAAGTCAATCGAGCCGATAATACGATAATCGCGTAGTATATCGACGACTTCGCGCAGAATTTTGGCGTTTAAGTAGAAAAGTTTTTCATTCTGAACCTCGACGAATGCAAATGCATTATTAGTATAGAACTTCAGCTTACGAAAATTTTCGCGCAGGTCGCTGATTTGGCTATCAAAGTTTTCTTCGTCATTAAAGTTGCGAAAAACTTTATCGGGATAATCTTCGGGCAGATAAAAAATATCTTCGCCCATAAATTTTTTCATACCGTCGGCATAGAGTTTCTGCAAGCGGTCTTGAAAAGTTTCGTGAGTATCTGAGCCTTCTTTGAACTGAAAATCGACTTCATCGCCGTCTGATTTATGGCTTTCGTCGACGAGTTTGGCGATAAACAGTGCGATTAGGCGATTAAAGGCATTTTCCTTATCAGAAACGTTATTATGGCGAAGAACTTCCTCAAATTTATTGACGACGGATTTATTTTCGCTGAAATTTTTCAAATCGCGTTTACGGAGAGGTTTAACGCCGATTTTATAAGCAACGGTTTCATCATGGAAGATAACATCGCCTGAAAATTT
>JAFYNH010000035.1 GCA_017549815.1 Selenomonadaceae bacterium | reverse complement strand
TTGGAACTCGGCGACGTTGAAAAATATCTGACGGAGGCGGAAGAAAATCGTTGCGACTTAAAAGCGAACGTCTTAAAAATCGAACAGGGCGAGCTTAACGTTAAGAGCGCGAAGTCGGGCTGGTTGCCGAGCGTCAATGCCAATGTCGGAACAGATTTAAGTGCGGCGTCGGATCGTTGGCATATAACGCCCGATGCGTCGGCGGGAGTTTCTGCGTCATGGAATATTTTCGACAGCGGCGTAACGCGAGCGGCGGTTGATTCAGCTAAGTTGGAAGTTGAGCGGCTTAAATTGGCAATGGATTCAGATTTGGACGGCGTTCACGAATCAGTTGTTACGGCGCATAAAAATTTGAGAATTGCGCTCCTCCGATTGACGACGACTCAAAAGGCTGTCGAACTTGCCGAAGAAGAACGTTACATTGCCACAGAAAAATATAACGCAGGCGAAGGAATTCTTTTGGACATTCTTGACGCGGAAGTTGCCCTTTCAAAGGCGAAAAAAAATAATGTCAGCGCACGCTACGACGTGATGAGATATAGCTTTGATTTGTCGCACGCAATCGGCAATACTTTAAAAGCTCTTGGCAATTCTTAAGGGGTTTTTCTTATGAAATGGAAAATTTTAATCGTCGCAGTCTTGATAATCGGCGCGGCGACGGGCTACTACTTTTATAACGAGACGATTGAGACTGCCGCCGTTAAGACTTACGAGACGACCAAAGTTATTCGCAACGATTTGATTAAGACGGTCTCGGCAACGGGCACAATTCAGCCGCGAGATAGCGTTGAAGTCAGCGGCAAAGTCACGGCGCGAATCAAGGAAGTTTTGGTTGAAGAAAATGATCACGTTACGGCAGGGCAAGTCGTGGCGATTTTGGACGGCAAAGATTATGAGGCTAAACTCGACCAAGCTAATTTTACATTGACAAATGCCCGTCAGAAATTGGAGCGGACGGATAGACTTTACAAAATCGGCGCGAAATCATTATCGGAATTGGAAGATGCGCAATATGAATACGACCGCGCAAAATCAGCCGTTGAACTTGCCGAAGACGACGTTAATCAAACCGTTATAACCGCGCCAATGGACGGCATAGTTGTAGGCGAACCGAAAACGCCCGGTACTATGGCTGTGCAAGGTTCGACGAATCCAACGGTTATCATGCGCATTGCCGATTTGAGCGAGAAACTCGTTAAGGCTAAAGTCGACGAAACCGATATTGGCAGTGTCAGAGTTGGCGAGCGGGCGACGTTCACGGTTGACGCTTACCCCGATAAAACTTTTGACGCGGAAGTTACTAAAATTTCTCAAACGGACGTTTCTAACTCGTGGGATACTAACAATTCGACAAGCACAAATTCAAATTCAAGCAACTCTGTTATCTATTACTACGTGACTTTTGCCGCGCCCGACGAAGAAAATCTTTTACTGCCCGCTATGACAGCTCGCCTTGATATTATCGTCGGTCAAGTTCGCGACGCCCTATGTGTACCGATTTCCGCACTCAAGACTGACACGCAAGGCTCCTACGTCGAAAGAATTACTAAGGACGCGCAGGGCAAAGACGTTGCCGAGAAAGTTTATATCACGGTCGGGCTTTACGGCGAAGAATTTGTTGAAGTCACGAGCGGCGATTTGAATCCCGGTGACGACGTTTCAACGACTTATGAGGCTACCGAGAAAAAGACTTTTTCGGGCGGTATGGGTGGCATGGGCGGCGGTCGTCGAATGGGAGGTCCTCCGTTTTAAGAAAAAATTTAAAGCCCCGAAGATTTTTCGAGGCTTTTTTTATTTATGAAACTGCGTTTTACTTTTTAATCAGGTTTGTACCGCTGATTTTATAAGCCGTGCCGTTTATGTTAAAGCTTGTCGCCGTGAAATCCTTTAGCGTAATCGCGCTTGCAGTCTTGCCGACCTTAAACGTAATTTCTTTCTTGGACTTATTATAAGACGCGGAGAAAGTTCCCGTTATCTTCAACATATCGGAATTGTCAA
>JAFYNH010000034.1 GCA_017549815.1 Selenomonadaceae bacterium | reverse complement strand
GCTGTCGTCAATCGGCGCGGAAACCTTGTTGGCTTATATGCCTTACGGTTTCAATACGTCGGCTTGGAATCTTTTCGACACGCCGATTTATCACATTGGCTGGAAACTTTTCTTTGACTCGCAATTTCATGTTGAGCTGATTGAGGAAAAATGTCGGACGGGAATGCAACGCGGGCTTTACAGTGGACATCCTAAGCTTGACGACTTTTATAAAAATCCCGACGACTTGAAGTTTGATTGGAAGATGACGCGCCCCGACGCCAAGAAAATTATTTGGGCACCGCATTGGTCGATAGCCAGCGGGATTTTCTATTCGACTTTTCAATGGAATTATAAATTCATGTACGAATTCGCCAAAGCTCACCAAGAAATTTCGTGGGTAGTTAAGCCGCACCCGTTACTTTTGGCGTCGGCGGTCGGGCATAAAGTTTTTCCGACGGAGGCGGCGTTCAGAGAATATTTACAGGCGTGGGACGCTTTACCCAACGCAAAAGTTTTCACGGGTTCCTATTATCAAGGCTTATTCGCGACAAGCGACGGCATGATTATGGATTGCGGCTCGTGGATTGGCGAATATCAATACACGCATAAACCGATGATTTTCCTGACTCGCGACACGCAAAAATTTAATGAGCTGGGCAATGAACTTATGAAAATTCTTTATCGCGTTGACGGCAGAGATTTAAAAGGAATTGCCGCGCTCATGCAGAAAATTTTTATCGAGGGCAACGACGAAATGTTTGAGCCGCGCAGAGAATTTTTCGATAAGCATATGAACTATATGGCGACAAACGGCATGACCGCCACCGAATTCATTTTCAAGACCATTGCAAAGGAATTAAAGATATAAAATTTTTGGAGGTGACTTGCGGCATAAAATATTTGCCGCGAAAATTATGAGCACAATAGCTTTGATACTTGCGTCCGGAAAAGGACAGCGCACACGTCAGGACATACCCAAGCAATTCATCAACGTTTACGATAAGCCGATAATCATTTACACGCTTGAAAATTTCCAGAAACACCCCGAAATCGACGCTATCTTTGTCGTGTGTCTCGACGGCTGGCAGGATATTCTTCGCGCCTATTCCCGCCAATACAACATTACGAAACTTAAGGCGATAGTCAACGGCGGCGCGACTGTTCAAGAGTCGTCTCGCAACGGCGTCTTCGCCATTAGGGAGCAATATTCGGACGACGACATTGTTGTTATTCATGACGGGATTCGCCCAATGGTCGACGAGGAAGTTTTGTCCGACGTTATCGCGACTTGCAGGCAATACGGCAACGGCGTCACCAGCCTTCCCTACAACGAACAGATTTTTAAAAAGTTCGACGACACTTGCACAAAAGAATATATTGTTCGCGAAACTCTGCGCCGAGTCCAAACTCCGCAAGCCTACAAACTCGATAAACTTTATTGGGCTTATAAAAAAGCTTTCGAGGAAGAAATTGGGATTTACGGCTCCTCATACGTCAATACGATGATGGTTGATTTGGGCGAAACGCTTTACTTCGCAAGCGGCTCCGATAAAAATATCAAAATC
>JAFYNH010000003.1 GCA_017549815.1 Selenomonadaceae bacterium | reverse complement strand
GATTTAGGATTCAGGGAAAATCCCTTTACCACTGACCTCTTTCCCCTATCCCCTTAACTTAAAAAAATCTCTTTAATAAAACGCCGACGCGCCCCTTTTTAGTCTGCCCGCGAATTTCGGCAACTTCAACCCGACCGCGCCCGCGCAGACTTAAAATATCGCCTTCCTTAATCGATTGCGACGCATTCTTAACGGTTTGCCAGTTGAGCTTAATTTTCTCCGCCGCAATTTCCGTAGCCGCCTTACTGCGCGACATTCCAAAGCCCGCCGCCGCTATCGAATCAACCCTAAGCGAGGCAACCGTCGCCCGAATTTCTTTAGTACGTTCTTCCTTAGGCGAAATATTTTCCAGTTCGTCAACGGTCGTCGTAACACTCGTGCCGCCGATTTGCGTTAAGTTCGCCGTGAAATAGTCGCACATTTTTTTATCGACAAGAATTTTAGCGCAGTCCTTAGTTGCAATGATGTCGCCGATATATTCGCGGTCGACGCCCAAACTTAAAATCGAGCCGAGCACGTCGCGATGTCCGAGCCGAGCAAATTCGCCGTTCCATTCCGCCTTGATGACGGCTATTTCAAAATTCGGCGTGCCCTTAAAATCCTCGTGACAAAAGGCGGCGCGTTGACGTTCAGCACCGTTAAAGCCGCCGTAAAAATCGACTTTGAGCGAACCGAGACTGTTGGCTATAACTCCTGCCATTTCCTGTTCAAACGGTGACAAAAAGCCCGTCAGTTTACACTTTTGATTTTTAATCGTCTGCGCGGCGAAGTCGACGAGCTTAACGGAAGTTGCCTCGCCTTCAGTGCCTTTGTAGTAGCGGATAATTTTTTCTTTTGCGTCTTGCATAATTTCACCGTATTTTAGGAACTAGTTTTTAGGAACTGGGAACTAGTAGGAACTAGTTCCTAGAAACTCGCTCCTAGTTCCTAGCCTTAAATTTTCCTTGTAAGCCAAGAAAAATCTTTCTCCTGCTTAATCTCTTCCTTGTTGAAAGTAACCATGACGGTTTTAGGCGTACAAACAAAAACGCTCTCGCTGACCTGCTGAACGTCGCCATCAATGGCATAAGTCGTGCCCAACGCAAAATCGATAATCCTACGCGCATGTTCCGGATTTGTCTCCTCCAAGTTCACGATAACCGGAATATCTTCGCGCAGACAATCGGCGATTATCTTTGCGTCCTCGTCAAAAGTTTTCGGTCTCACCGTCGTTATCTTAGTTTTGACCATAGGTTTAGCAGTGTTGTTATTGTTTGTCATTAAATTCTCCCTCGCCGCTATTGCCGAATTAAAATCAACCACATTATGCCCCATTGTGGGCGACGGTTGAATCGGCGGTTCTGATTCTTCGGTTTGTTCGGACTGCACAGGGTGCAATTCTTCAATCTTACTCATAGAAATTTCTCTTTCTCCTTCTTTATCTACCAGTCCGAGAGTTCGACTAAACTTGTCTATGATTTCCATTCAATAAGCTCCTCTCGCCGAAAATTGCCGTGCCGAGCCTCACGACATTTGCGCCCTCCTCTATTGCTATTTTATAATCGTGCGTCATGCCCAGCGATAGATAATCAAAGCCATTGCGGGAAGTCTTCAGCTCGTCGAAAAGTTTCCGCATCTGCCTGAAAAGCGGTCGGCATTCTTCAACGTCGGAGAAATTCGGAGCTATCATCATCAGTCCGCGCAGACGTAAATTTTTTGAACCGTCAACGAAACTTATCAGCGAATTTAAATCTTCAAGCAAGACGCCCGACTTTTGACTTTCTCGCGCTATGTTGACTTGAATTAACACGTCTTGAATTTTCCCGATTTGCGCCGCCGCCTTGTCGAGAGCCGCCGCCAAATGTTCGCTGTCGACCGATTGAATCACGTCGAAAAGTTTGACTGCCTGCTTAGCTTTATTTGTCTGCAAATGTCCGATTAGGTGGCGAGTGACTTCGCGATTTAGCACTTGAAATTTTTCAGCCGCCTCCTGTACGCGATTTTCTCCGATATTTTTTGCGCCCGCGTCAATTACCTCGCGCATGACTTCGACGCCATGATTTTTTGTCACGGCAATCAAAATTATTTCTTCCTCATTGGCGACAGTGCGTTTTTTACGGGCGTCTTCAATTTCTGCCATTATCGCCCGAAAATTTTCTGCTGCGCTCAAACGTCGTTCACCTCCGCATAAAAACTTTTTCACACGCTTATATTAAACCAGTTAGCTTTTCGCGTCAATGAAAACAGCTTTAATAATTTAAAACTTGCGGCTTGCGTCTTGTTTAAATGAAGATTTTCTGATAATATCTTCGACAAGCTAAAAGAAAATCAAAGGAGGGCTGAGTTTGGCTAAACGAAATATTTTTGAAATGCTCGGCTTGGAATTTGATCCTCCCGACAACATTAAAAAAATTCGCGCCGCCTATGACAACTGGAAGAAAAGATTAACCGCAGAGCAAAATACGACCGTCGACCCGACACGCCTTGCCGCGATTCGTGAAGAACTGCAAATGGACGGGTACATTTCGCTGACATTGGATAACCCGCGTTTTCGGCAACGGGAGGCGGAGTCGCTTAAACAACAGCGCGTCGAAGAACTCCGACTTTATATCGACATTCAGCGCGGCGACACGTCAGGCACTTTGCAAGTTAATCAATCGCAAATTCGGCAGGTGCGGGACAAATTACGGCTGAGCTTGTCGACAATCGAGGCGACTTATAAGGAACAAGGGTTTGAAATAAAGCCTGCCAAAACGACGCAAAAAATTTTAGCGACGCTGAACAATTTCTTTTTATCGGATTCGGTTATGGAGGAGCTAAAGAAAAATTTCGCGACGTTCCGAACCGTGCCCGATGAAAAAAATTTTGCGTGGTCGGCTAATGTTCATGACCTTTACGAGTTGGCTTTTTATCTTGAGAATCAAATCGAGCCGTCGGCGGATTTTTACAAGCGGCGTGATACTGAAGAGTTGCGAGAAATTTTCCGCGAAGAGGCTAAAAAAGTTTCCGCGCCAATTCCGCAATGGCAATCGATTAAGGCGTTGCTCAATCTCGCGCAGACGCAAGTTTTCAACACCGACGACAGCCGCTTTAAATACGACCATTCTTTAAAGATTGAATCGCTGACAGATTTTTTTGCCAAGATAAAGTCCGCGCCCGAAATTTTTAAGCGCGACAGCTACTTTGCCGACAACTGCATTAATCGTATTCGCCGAACTTTCCCCAACCTTTTGAATTACGAGTTGAGTGCCGCGCTCTACAACAAGGCGGCGGGTTTATTGCGCGACCCGTATGAGGCTGTCGACGCCGCTGGCGAAATTTCTTTTTGTCTGACCTGCGCGAACTGCGGAGCCTTTGAAAATTTCAGGACTCGCGAAGAAGCCGAGCGTTCCCGTTGCAAAAACTGCGGCGAAAATTTTTATATCGATTGTCCGAAATGCGGCAAGAAAATTCCTGCGACTGCCGAGCATTGTACTGCGTGCGACTTTTCGTTTGTTGAGCTTAAAAATTTTTCAAAGTACATTGGCGACGCAAATTCCATGCTTGATTTAGTCGAGCAAGCGCGGACTGCTGATGAATCGGTTAATATCGTCACGGCGGAGATTGTTAAACTTTTGGCGAAGGCGCGTCAGCTTAAGCCCGAATCTCACGAGCTTAAAAAGATTGAGTGGCGCATTAACAAGACTGCCACCGAGCTTAAAAAACGCGAGCTTTATTCGTGGGCTGAAAAGAAGTTGCCGAGTCTTTCAATCTCGCCCGATAAAGCCGTCAGCGATTGCGTTGAGATTTTGCGCAAGATTAAGGATTATAAGCCCGCGCAGGATAGACTTCGCCTTATTCCGCCGCGTAATCCTCCAGCCATTATCGCCACGCTTAAAGAAAATTATTCGCCGCCGCCCAATTCGCCGAGTATCGGGAAAATTTCCGTCAACGCGAAGTCAACCAATTCTTCGACGGGGCTGATTTGCAACATTTCTTGGCAAGCCGCGAACGATTTAGGCATTGCCTACACGCTTATTAAAAAAGTCGATGGCGAGCCGCAAACTTATCGCGACGGAGAAATTTTGATTGAGAATACCGACAAGCTGGAGTTCACCGACACCGACGTTAAACCCGGCGTCCTTTACGGCTACGCGGTTTTTTCGACGCGACTCGGAACAATTTCTTCGCCCAAAACTGCGACCGCCGTTCACTATAGCGACCTTGACGAGAAAAAATTAATCGCTAAGACTGAAGACGGGAATTGTAAATTTATTTGGCGACTGCCTTCCGAAAATTGTTTAGGCGTGCGGATTCTGCGCAGTGACAACGCCGGCAATAGTGTTGTCGTCGCCGAGTGTGAGCAATCGTCCTTTACCGATAAGAACGTTAAGAACCGCAAGCAATATCAATATCGTCTGCAGTGCGTCTACTACGCCGCCGAAGATAACGTTGCCAATAACGAGAAATATTTTGCGCGTGGCAATGAGGAAATTTATAACAAGGTTTGGAAAATCGACAGGAATTATAAATACAGTCACGGCTTGACGGTTAGTCTTACGCCCGAACAGCCGCCTAAACTCGTTGAGGATTTAATTTGCAGTGTTAAGGGCGGGCGCGTTTCCTTTAAATGGAAGTCGACGGGCGATTTTTCCATTTGGTTTAAAGAAGTTAGCAATAAAAAAGAACCCGCGCAGATTGATAAAAAAATTTTTTCGCTTGATGATGTCGACGAAATTTTAGGCAGTGGCGTCGTCTATAAAAAGGCGGAGAGCAATGACGAAACTTGCGAATTCGCGTTGAGCAATGACAGCATTAAACTTGCCGTTATCAGCGCGACTAAGGAGTTCGGACTTATCAACGAAATTATAACCTGCGCGAACGTCGAGCCTTGCGAGATTGACACCGAGAAAACTCAAATCGACGCGGGCGGCTTAAAGCTTGTTTTAAAATCGGTGCCCGAAAATCTTTATATGATTCATTACAAGATTAACACTAAGGATTCCGATGAACTTTACGCGACGATTGAGACTGCTAAAGCGCGGCAGATGAATAGAATTTATGCGACGAAATACGCGCAGGATACTTTTATTGCGCAGACGCATTTGCCGCCCAAAGAAATTTACATTACGGTTATAGGCGAATACAAATTCAGCGACGGGACAGCGGCTTATTCCGCGCCGAGTACGCTTGTCCTTAACAATCGCCCTAAGGAAATTATTTCTTATCACTTGGAGTGGGGCACGAGCGGCTTTTTCAACAAGGAAATTCACGCCAAAGATTGCAAGCTGATTATCGAAAGTACGGCTCATCTTACGCCCAAAATGTTTTTAGTCTGTCGACGCGATGGGCGCATGAATATTGAATTGGGCGATTCGTCTACAAGGATACTCGGAGCCGTTCGCGAATACCCGACTGGTTACAAGGACGGGCAACTTAAGATTGATTTACAGGACGAAATATGGAAAGATATTTCTGCGGGCACGGTCGTCAAGCTCCTGACTTCAAAGGAGGACGAGCAACGATTTGAGTTGAAGGCGTCGCGCCCTGATACTTTAACCGTTCCAAAGAAGTGAATACGTTTTAGGGACAAGGGGCTAGGGGCTAGGGTTTCCCTGACAGCTTATCCCTGACCACTAATCACTGACCACTGACCCCTTGCCCCTGACACCTGCCCCCTAAAAGCTAAAGAGGTTTTTATACATGTTTAATTTCCGAAATTCAACTGCCGCCGCCGTCTGCCCACATTGCCTAAGAAAACTCAAGCTTAGCAACTTAAAATTTTTCTGCGTTCCCGACGAAGACAGCCGCCACGAAGTCCGCTTATCTCTCACCGACAGAATAAAAAATCGCTTGCCCATTTGCCGAAGAAGTTTTTGTAGGAATCACGGCTTGACGATTCGCGAGGCAACTTGTCGTTTCTGCGGAGAATCTCTGCCGCCGCAAATTTTATTCCACGATAAATTTTTAAGTTTCTGCGCGGTCGGAGTAGCAGGCGCGGGCAAATCGAGCTATTTGACAACACTTTTGCACGAGCTGAAATATTCGGGTTTGCCGTGGATTTTACAGGCTATGGACGTAGAAACGACAATGCGAGCTCAAATGAACGAACAACACGTCTACGAGGCGCGACATTGTTTAAGCGGCACAGCAGCGGGCGTTTCACCTAAACCGCAACTCTGGACGATTATGGACAATTCGGAGAAGGGCGAAAAAATTCCGACCTACGCATTGGCGATTTACGACGGCGCGGGCGAAGATTGCGAACACATAGACCACACGCCGCTTGACGCCAAAATCAGCTTGTATCTTTCGGGCGCGGGAATGCTTTTGATAATGTTCGACCCGTTGTTGTTGCCAAGCGTTCGCGGTGAAATTCGCTTTGAAACGCTGAATGCGTCAATGGCGACTGAACGTCAGACGAGTGCGCCCGCCAATATGGTTAGCATGGTTAATTCGTTGGCGAATTATATCCGCCGAAATTGCAACATACCGCCCGGCAAGCGAATCGACCGCCGCGCCGCCGTTATAATAACTAAACTCGACGCCCTTACCGAAATGGTCAACGGTTTCAGCTCCGACGCCGTTATTTTGAAGGAAAGTCCGCATGTGCAGAGTCGCGGCTTTGTTGATTCGGATAGCAAAATGGTTGATTTAGAAATTCGCGATTGGCTTACTCGGCAAGGCGAGACGGCTTTTCTTGGAGCTATCGACGCAAATTTTAAGGACGTGCGAGTTTTTGGTGTGTCGAGTTTTGGCAGACCGCCCGATATTCATAAACGCCTTGCGCGAGTTCGTCCGCATAGAGTTTTAGATCCGTTAATGTGGATGCTCGCCGGCGAAGATATTATTCCCATGATTTAGGGGCTAGGGACTAGGAACTAGGAACTGGTAGGAACTAGTTCTTAAAAACTCGCTCCTAATTCCTAAGAAAGGAGCTGAACTTGTGCTTGAACAAGATTTGAAACGAATACTTAAGCCGGTCAATATCACGATTGAAAAACTCGTACCGACAAATCGGCGACTGTTGGATTTCATTAACGAAAAGGCGGTCGGCAGAGGAACAAAACGTTCGATTTACAAAGTCAAATTTCTGGACAAGGCGGAGAAAAGCAGTTATCAAATCGCGAACGTAGCCTTAGTTGAGTTTGAAAGGAATTTAAAAAGCTCGCAACTCGGCAAGGCGGACGAGGAAGAACTTTTAAAAGAAGCAAACCGACTTATTGACGACGCCAAACAGAAAATCGAAAAAGTTTACGGCGAAGTTCGTCGCTACGTCGTGACTAAGGAATTGCGTAACGACTGCCTTAAGGAACATTTCCGCAAAATTCCTTCCATGAACGAGGCGCAGAACGACGCCATTTCTAAAGAAATTTTTTCTATGGCGATTGAGGAAGTCAACAAGAGCGAGGAGCGCAACATTGAAGACGTTGAGGCGCAGTTTGACAAGTTGAATTATATTGCAACCGCGCTATTCAATATCGCCGCCGCCAATTCCGCGCCCGCCGTCGTCGAAAAGAAAATCCCGCCCGCGCCTGAAAAGCCGCCTAAAAAAGCTCAGAAAAAATCTTTCTTCGACAGATTTTTTTAAGGAGTGATTTCGCGTGAAGAAATTTTTATCAGCACTTATAATTTTTATGATATTTACGGCGTCGGCATATGCGGCAGGAACTCCAGTGCGCATTGCAAGGTTGCCGATAATTTTCAAAAGCACAATGCCCGATTACGATACTCGCGTTGAACTCGAAATGAAAATCGCTAAGGCAACCCATATTCCCATGAATAAAACTTTGCGCGTTGCCGAATTCCTGCCAACAAAAGATTCTACGCAAGTATTAAGCGACATTTGGCAAAAGATGCGCTCGGAAAATAAAAAAGCGCGGCTCCAAGATGCAATGAAACCGCTCGCGCAGAAACTCAACGCCGACATTGTTATTTGCCCAATTCTCCTTAACTACAATCAATACGTCGATAATTTGACGGGGCTTGGCGAAACTTATCTGAAAAGTTATGCCCGCGCCGAGCTGATTATTTACGACCGCCGCACCGACAACTTGATTGATAAAAAGAATTCGCAAATGTATAACGACGCTATGAGTACTTTCGGCACGGCTGATTTTCTGGCTAAAGTTTGTTTCGACAAGGTCATCGACGACAGCAAGCTACGAAATTTAATTAACGCTATCGGTAAATAAAATCAGACCGACGGCGATTATTGCGAGGACTGCCGCCTCTACAAAGTTTAAAATCTGCCCGACGTTTTTCTTGCGCAAGATTAAATTCCTCACGCGCCCCGCAAATAACGCTACGACAGAAAAAATTATCAAAGCCTGCGCGGCGAATACAAAGCCTAAAAATAAAATTTGCAAGCTTGAGCCGTCGCTTGCCAAATCAACGAATTGCGGCAGGAACGCCAAGAAAAATAATAACACCTTCGGATTGAGGACGTTCATTAAGACGCCGCGTTTATACAGAGCCGACGGCTTTTTAATTTCTAATTCCTCATTCCTAATTCCTAATTGCTTTTTCGTCCGCGCAGATTTAAATGCGCCGAACGCTAAGAATAACAAGTACGCCGCGCCGAAAATTTTTAACAGGAGCATTGCCGTCGCCGAAGATTTTATCAACGCCGCCACTCCGACCATTACAAGCGTCGTGTGAAAAACTATGCCGCTCACCAGCCCGCAAGCTAAAATTATCCCCGACTTCGCGCCGTCCGATAAACTTTTCGTCAGTAAATATAAAATGTCTGGACCCGGCGCAAGCGTCAACAATATCGACGCCGTTAAAAAATATATGAACGTTGAACTTTCCAACTAAAACACCTCCGCGCAGATTTTAACATAAAAAAAATCCCCGCCGTTTAGTGGGGATAATTTTTTTACTGAATTAAATTCGGACGACGCCGAGAATTTGAATTTCAACCGATTGATCTATTTCGGCGTGAGAAACAATTACCAAGCCTTGAACCGAACGTTCGACGAGCTTGCGGAAATACAGACGAACGGCGGGGCTTGTCAACACGATTGCAGGATAGCCTTGATTGCCCAGCTTTTCTAATTCGTTCGTCAAGGAAGTAATTATGCGGCGCATTGTGTCGGGGTCGAGGCTGACAAAAGAGCCGTGATCCGTTCTCTGAACCGCGCCGATAATTCGATTCTCCAAAGCAGGGTCGAGCGTAACACAAGCCAACGAATTTGAACCTTGCGTAACTTGTTGGGTAATTTGCCGCGCCATTGCATGACGTACATATTCCGTTAAAATTTCTGGGTCTTTCGTAGCGCGGGCGTAGTCGGCAAGTACTTCCATAATCGTTGCCATGTCGCGAATCGAAACACGTTCATTGAGCAAATTCGACAAGACTTTTTGAATTTCGCCGACGCCCAAAAGTTCGGGAACAACTTCATCAACCAACGAACGATTAGTTTTGGCAAGGTTGTCGATAAGATTTTGCGCCTCTTGACGCCCAAGAATTTCGGCGGCGTGTTGCTTAATCAGCTCCGTCAAATGCGTCGCCAAAACTGAAACCGCGTCAACGACTGTATAACCGTTAAGCTCTGCGCGTTCGCGGTCGCTTTCGGGAATCCAAATCGCAGGCAGTCCGAACGCAGGCTCAACAGTCTCAATACCCGGAATTTCTTCAAAAACCGTGCCGGAGTTCATCGCTAAGAAATGGTCAAGCATAAGTTCACCGCGAGCAATTTCCATACCCTTAAGCTTGATAATGTAAGAACTCGGCTTAATCTGAATGTTATCGCGAATTCTTATCGTGGGGACGACAAGACCAAGTTCAAGGGCGCATTGACGACGAATCATAACAATACGGTCGAGTAAGTCGCCGCCCTGCCCCGTGTCGACAAGCGGAATCAGCGAATAACCAATTTCCAATTCCATTGGGTCAACTTGCAACAGCGATATAATATTTTCGGGGCGCGTCGCCGCCGTCTTTTCTTTAGCCTGTTGCTGTTCTTCCTTAGTTTCCTCAGTGACGGCAGTTTTTCTATGTAGACTGTAGCCGATAAACGCGCAGATAACCGCTAACGACGCGAACGGCAAGCCCGGTAAACCGGGAACAATCGACAGCATAAGCAAAACGCCCGTGTTGATAAAGAAAATTCTTTCGTTGTTGAAAAGTTGCTTGACAATATCATTGCCTAAATTGCCTTCCGACGCGGCGCGAGTAACGATAATACCTGTTGCCGTCGAAATTAAGAGCGCAGGAATTTGACTAACAAGACCTTCGCCGACCGTCAACAACGTATAAGTTTGAAGAGCAGTCGCGGCATCCATATCCTTTTGCGCCATGCCGATAATAAAACCGCCGCCAATATTAATCAGCATGATAACAATCGCGGCAATCGCGTCGCCCTTAACGAACTTAGACGCACCGTCCATAGCTCCGAAGAAGTCCGCCTCGCGTTGAATCTTTGAACGGCGAATTTTAGCTTCTTCGTCGGTTATCGCGCCCTGATTCAAGTCGGCGTCGATAGACATTTGCTTACCGGGCATAGCGTCCAATGTGAAACGCGCCGAAACTTCCGCGACACGCTCGGAACCTTTGGTTATGACGATAAAGTTGATGATAACCAAAATGATAAACATGATGAAACCGACAACGGGATTGCCTCCGACGACGAAGTTGCCAAAAGCCGTAATGACTTCGCCCGCGTTGGCATTAATCAAAATCAATCGCGTTGCGGAAATGTTCAAAGCCAATCGGAAAAGCGTCGTCACCAGTAGCAATGACGGGAAGACGGATAAATCCAATGCCTCCTCGTTGTAAATCGCGCTCATTATGACGACAAGGGCGATTGTGATATTTAGGCAAATAAGCAAGTCCAAAAGCGGCGTCGGCAACGGGATAATCATCATGATAACAATCATGACGAGCGTCACCGCGATTATAACGTCGCTGTACTTTTGGATAATTGAGCCTATAGTTCGCGGTTCATTTTCCAATAAATCTGCGGGGGCTGCCATTTAATTTTCTCCTAAAAAATTTTTTTACTTCATAACGCCGGCTTCTGAAGTCAGAGTGCCCAAGTGCGCAACGGAATTAAGCAAGACGACTTGCCAAACGCCGTCCTCGTAACGCAAGACATTAATACAAGTATTATTTTGTCGAATTTGCTTGAAGTGTTCGGTATCCAAACCCAAGACAGAACAAAGGATAGTGGCATTTATGAAACTGTGCGCTCCGATAAGAATAGTTTTGCCGGGATATTTTGCAACCGCATCTTCCAAAGCCGAACGCCCGCGATATTGCATGTCACGAAGATTTTCGCCGTTCGGGAAGTTCATAAGCCAAGGACGCTCTTGCCACAATTTAAACTCTTCGGGGTATTTAACTTTCAAATCATCAACAAATTCTCCTGCCCAGTCGCCGTAGTCAATTTCTTTGAGACGGTCGTCGGTGTAAGCAACAGTCATTCCCTTTGCTTTGGCGACGGTCTCTGTTGTCACGTAAGCGCGGCTCAACGGGCTTGCGATAAACACGTCGATAGGATAATCCTTCAGACTTTTTGCCAAAAGTTTTGCCTGCTTGAGTCCGTTTTCATTAAGCGGAATATCCAAATGCCCTTGATACCGTTTCACCTTATTATAGTCAGTTTCTCCGTGCCTGATAAGAATGACCGTCGTTGCGTTGTCCGCCGACGCCTGCGCGGGTGCAAAGATAAACACCCAAACGAAAATAACCGTTAAAAATAATTTTAACAATCTCATAAAATCACTCCTTTTATTTTGTTACTCGACGATGTTTTATTCTGTAGACGTAGGCGAGAATTTCCGCTACGGCTTGATATAATTCGGCGGGCACAGTGCCTCCAACTTCTACTGCCTCATAAAGTGCACGCGCCACAGGTTTATTTTCGACGATTAAAATATGATGTTCCCGCGCAATGTCCTTGATTCTTTCGGCGACGCGGTCTTGACCTTTGGCAATGACGACTGGCGCAATCATACCTTTTTTATAGCTCAGTGCAATCGCTAAATGCGTCGGGTTCGTGACTATAACGTCTGCCTTCGGGACTTCGCTCATCATACGTTGCATTGCCATTTGACGTTGCTTTTGTTTGATTCGGCTTTTAATCTGCGGGTCGCCTTCCATTTGTTTGAATTCGTCTTTGACTTCCTGCTTGCTCATCATCAAATCCTGCGTCGTTTGCCATTTCTGATAAGCGTAGTCAGCTAACGCCATTATCATTATAACACCTACGACTTGAAACGCCATTGTAAAAATTACGTCCGCCGCCGTCGCCAAAGAGTGTTGCAAGTCGAAGAAGATAAATTGCGGCACGAGTGGGATTTGGTCTTTCAAGTAAAGATAGAGGAAATAGCCAATAACAATTATCTTGAAGATTGATTTACACAACTCGACGATTGACCGCTTTGAAAAAATTCGTCCGAAGCCGTTTATCGGGTTGAGATTTTCCAATTTCGGCTCCAACTTTTCTGTCGAGACGACCATACCGACTTGGAAAACATTTATGGCGAGTCCGACAATTAAAATCGCGAACATAACTGGTAAGACTGTTTTCGCCAGAAGAATCATAATTCCTATAAAGAGTTCAGTAATTCCTTCGGTCGACATGTTTTGAGAAATGTGCGAGTAAAGGTAAATTGTGTATTCGGCGATATTTCCGTAGATAAATTCCCAAAGAATCCTAAGTATAAGGAAGCCGATTAAAAGTACAAACGCCGTATTAAGTTCTTGGCTCTTAGCAACTTGACCTTTTTTACGGGCGTCTTCGCGCTTTTTGGAAGTCGGCTCTTCGGTTTTTTCGCCGTCGAATCTTTGCAGGTCGAAGACGAATTCAGGGACAAGGGACTGGGGACTAGGGACTAGGTCTTTATCATTACGCATTGATTCAAGGGGCAAGGGCTTTGAGAGCAATGGAAATATGCGCGTACATTTCATTAAAAATCACGTCCAAGAAAAGAATGTAAAATGGCAAAATCATCGCGACCGTCGTCATGCCAATCATCAACTGCATCGGAATTCCGACGACGAAAATATTCATCTGCGGCATTGTGCGAGCTAAGATACCTAAGCCGACGTTTGTCATTAAAATCGCAAAAGTTACGGGCATGGCGATTTTCATTCCGTTCATAAAAATCCCCGCCGTCAAGTCCGTAATCAGCTGTGGCAATGACGTATTCCAATTCATCATGTCAAGCGGGATAAGTCGGAAACTCTCCGCCAATGCCGAAATTATTACGTGGTGTCCGTTCGTCACTACAAAATAAATTACCGTCAGATTATAAAGGAAGGTGCCGATAAGACCTGTTTGTTGCATAGTCGTCGGATCCATCATTTGCACGACCGCGAAACCGACTTGCATATCCATTATTTTGCCCGCCATATTCACCGCCGCAAGCGTAATGTAGGCGACTAAGCCGATAAGCCAGCCAATAAAAAGTTCCTTCGCGACGGTAAAAGAAAACTGCAAAATCGTTGCGGGAGCTTGAATCACATATTCTTTTAAAACGACTGGGAAAAGTATCAACGCGAACATAACCGCGACGGCGGCTCTGGCTTTGTAGGAAATGTTCATGCTACCGAAGAACGGCGAAATAAAAAAAATGCCGCTCGAACGAGTGAGCACAAGCAAAAACGCCGCTACTTGCCCTTGAAATACGTCGTAAAAGTCAATTTCTGTCAAACTTTCGACCTCCCGGCAAGCGATTACTCAACCGATTCGAGACGGCAAACCAATAAATATTCCCGAAAAAAATTCAACCATAATTCTAAGCATCCAAGGTCCGAAAATCAAAATCGCTACGAAGACCGCGATAATCTTCGGGATAAACGCTAAAGTCTGCTCTTGAATTGAAGTCGTGGCTTGAAAGACGCTGACAGCCAAGCCGACTGCCAAGCCTAAGCCCAACATCGGCGCGGAGACGATTAAAACTATCATTAACGCCTCTTGCCCAAGCTGAATTACCAAATCTCCCGACATTTTAAACCCCCGCTATCGGAAACTAACTATTATCGAACGAATCAGCAAGTGCCAGCCGTCAATCATTACGAATAGCAGGATTTTGAACGGCAACGAAATCATGACGGGCGGCAACATCATCATACCCATTGACATTAGCGTCGTTGCAACAATCATATCTATGACGATAAACGGCACGTATAACATAAAGCCGATTTGGAACGCGGTTTTTAGTTCGCTTATCATAAACGCGGGGATTAGGACGAACGTCGACACGTCCTCTTGAGTTTCGGGGCGTTCGGCGTCCGACAAGTTCACGAATAACGCCAAATCTGATTCTCGCGTCTGTCTGAACATAAATTCCCGCATTGGCTCAAGGACGTTATCTATTGCCTCTTCCTGCGAAATTTGTCCCGCAAGGTAAGGTTGCAAGCCGTTATCGTTCGCCTGCGACCAGTAAGGAGCCATTATGTAAAACGTCAAGAAAATTGCCAGCGAGACGACAACTTGATTCGGCGGGACGTTTTGAGTTGCCAACGCATTTCTGAGGAACCCGATTATAACGACGATTCGCACGAAAGAAGTTGTCATCATTAAGATTGCCGGCGCGATTGTCGCCAAAGTCAAGACGCCTATGACTTGCAAGGTTGAGGCGACTTGTTCAGGATTTTCCGCCGTACCGACTTCGACGTTTACGCTTGGGATAATCGGTGCCGCCTCCGCGTAATTCGTAAGAAACACGCCGACCGCGCAGATTAAAAAAAATCGTGTCAATTTCTGTTACCTCTTTTTGAACAGCGGAATTTTCCTTACCAAGCCCGACAACGTGCCGAATTCCTGCGAAAACATATCGCCCGCGTTGATTGCCTGCGAATGCAAATGTTCGATTAAATCTTTGTCGGTTATCTCGCCCAAAAGATTTATGTTGTGGTCGGTTACGCCTAACAAAAATACTCTGCCAGCCATTTCAACTGTGCAGACAGAGCGATTGGGTCCCAGCGGTAAATTTTCCAGAACTCTGCCGCCGCTTGCCGACATGCGCGCCGCGTTAAATCGTCCGCCGATAAATCTTGCGGCGAAATAAGCCATAACCAGCACGACGGCAAATACGGCGAATAAACTAAAAAGATAAGCGAGCGTCGACCACCACGAAACGCCAGTAGGTCTCGGATCTACTTCTTCGTAGCCTTCCAGATACCCACCTGTAGCCTCCGCAACGGAGCCGCAAAAATAAATCAAACAGAAAAGCACGAACGCAACAGGAATATAATATTTTATTTTTTCAATCATCAGCCTACGGCTTTGCGAACTGCTTCGAGCACACGATCTGCTTGGAAGGGCTTAACGATAAAGTCGCGTGCGCCCGCCTGTATCGCCTCTATAACCATTGCTTGCTGTCCCATCGCACTGCACATGACAATTTTAGCTTTGGGGTCGATTTTTTTGATTGCCTTGACTGCGGAAATTCCGTCCATTTCGGGCATAGTAATATCCATAGTTACCAAGTCGGGGCGCAGTTCGTTGAATTTTTCAACTGCTTTCATGCCGTTTTCGGCTTCGCCGACGACTTCATAGCCATTTTTGGAAAGAATATCCTTAACCATCATTCTCATGAAAGCCGCATCGTCGACGACCAAAACTCGTACTGCCATAATTCATCTCTCCCGTTTAAAAAGATTTTAGTTTTATTCAATCGCAATACTACCATATTTTTTACAGGCATTTTGACCCTCCCCAAAAGGGATTCTTGAGAACATAAATGCTCAAAGGCTGAGCCAAACAGCCCCTACCCTGTTACCCGAAGGCTTCAGGCTACTTTTTACTTTAGTACCGTCCTTTCGTAGTATTTGCGAGTTTAATGCCTCCACGTTTCAACCGTTG
>JAFYNH010000033.1 GCA_017549815.1 Selenomonadaceae bacterium | reverse complement strand
CTTCCAGCCATAGAAGGGGGCTTTTCTCTGCGCTTCTTTGACTTTCAAAAGAATTTCAATCAATCTAATAACTTACTGACATGAAAACTATTATCAACAAGAGGGTAAAATCAAAATTCGTTTACGGGGTTGTTGGCCTTTGCAATCTATTTAACTGCTCCCCTTCAACGGCCTGGAGATATCGGCAAGCCTGGCTTTTTCCGGCGGTAGAAAAACGCGGAAATATGATCATAACGGATGTTGAACTCGCCGTTTCACTATGGGAACAAGAACTCGGAAAATAGGGCCTTGCCAGCCGGGAGGGGAAGGGGGTAGGGGGGTTAGGGTTTTTTGCCTTGATTTCTTCCCTTTTCCCCGCTTTTCACCCAGGAAAAGACCCGGCCACCCACCCACCCAAATTTAAACGCTTTGCCCTCACTTCGCACATAAAAATTGTGCTTGTTTTATAAGCAAAGCTTATTAAATGCTTATCAATTCATTTTTTTGTCGTTGTAACTCGTTGTCGTTGTGTGTGTTATTGCTCGTTTTATTGGTGTTTAAAACGACTTTTATAGTGTTTAAAACGACTTTTATAGTGTCAAATTACCCTTTTTAAAACGACTTTTATAGTGTTCTAACGACATTAATTTGTTTATGTCGTTTTAATTATCTACCTTTGTATGCAAACAATCGTACTTCGCAATATGGGAGAAAACAAAGACCTGGTACAATCTTTCAAGATGACCACAATTCGAAATAGTTTTGGGGTGTACGGGCAAAGAACTATTATCCGCCTTGTGGAAGCTTCCCAATATCTTCTTGAGGGGAAGCAAATAGGGGATTGCATCACTTATGAGATAGACAAAAGCCTTTGGGGGGAAGTCCGGGTAAAAATGCCTATTACGGCCATTCTTCCCAGGGGTGACGAATCTAACCACCTGGAGGCAAAGAAGCAGCTAAAGAAGCTTGTTGCCCTTCCCCTGGAATATGAGGCCCCAAACGGGGATTGGGTAGCAACGACCCTTATTTCAAAGGTTGTTTTCAGTAAGGCAACCGGGGAAGCCGCCCTTACGATCCAGCCGGAAATTTGGGAAGCAATTCTCGACTTTTCAAAGGGTTTTCGGCGGTTCGAACTTAATAAGGCCCTGGAACTAAAGTCCGCATATTCTTTGCGCTTGTATCAGCTTATTAGCGGCCAAGAGAGGCCGTTAAGCTATACACTTCCAGCCCTTAAAAAAATGTTTGGCGTTGAAAAGAAGTACCCCAGGCCCGCCGACTTTATAAAGCGGGTAGTTATCCCGGCAAAAGAAGAACTCGACGCGGTTGCCCCTTATTCTTTCGATTATAAGCCCATTTTAGAACGCAAGTCCGGGCGCGGCAAGGCCGGAATAACGGGAATTACCTTCATTCCGTATTTCCAGCCCAAAAACCGCGACCAGGAATTAGAGGAAAAACACGACTTCAATACCCTCAAGCGAAGATATCCGGGCGTTGTTTCCCTTCCTCAGTCCGTCACGAATTATTTAATTCATACTCTCGGTTTCACGGCCCCAGGAATTGAAAATAACAAACAAGTTCTTTTGCAGGGTTACCAATATATCCAGGACTTTGAAACAACATTCTTACGCAAGTTGGCCAATGGCTCCAGGAAGGCGAAAAACCCCCAGGGCTATGTTATCAAAGCTATCAAGAGCCAGCTAAAAGAAAACGGGATCCAAATTTAACAGATATGAGGAACGAATTAGAAGAATTCCTTTCCAATGTGAAGCTGGATCGGCTCACAATGGAAGAAGCTTGCCGCGACTATTGCGGGCGCTTCAAAGATTGTATGTTTTACAAATTCATCCAAGACGACTGCCCCAAAATCAAGCAAGTTAAAGTTGGGTTGTTTCTCTCCGCCCTAAGCGGTTAAGTTCCGCGGCGGTGTCTACTCTAATTTTTAGTTAAATCTCTGATTTTTAGCGGTAAGACCCCCTACAAATTTCTACTCAAAAGCTTTTTTCCACGCGACACCCCCGGCCTTGCCCTATCCCAGGAATGGCAACCCCCACGGCAATTTTGCGTAATATGCCGTGGGGGCCCTTCGTGAAGGGTTATCCGATTTTTGGAAAATTCCCGTTTTTCATGAGGCCTTTTATTTCCTGGCATCGGTATTCGTTCCATAGCTTCAAAGGGACGCTCGTTCCTTCTTCCTGGATCATAATGAGGGCAATTGCGGCCCTTTCCGGCTCGATTGCTTCGGCCATGAGCCGGAGGCCCTTTGCTAAACCCTTTTCCCTGGCCTGCGTTGCCTCGTATTTTGACTTTTGCAGGGCTTCCGATAGCTTCGCCGCCTCTCCTTTCCATTTGCTCGCCTCTTTGAAATAAGCCCGTTTTTCGGCCTCTTCCTTGTCGGCGCGTTCTTTCTCCTTCCTCGCTTCCGTTTCGGCCTCCTCTGCCCGTTTCCTGGCCTTTGCCAGCTCTCCAGCCCCAAACATGGAAGCGGCTTTTGCGGCCAGCCCTTCGCGGGCCGCCTGGCGCATATCGTCCCGTTCTTGCCTGGCTTCTTCCTTCTCCCTTTCAAGCTGCCCGATTTCTTCGGCCAGCTTACGGGCCCGGAATTCATTTGCTTCAATGTGGCTGCGCTTCGTTATATCCTTACTATCCCCCCGTTCCATTCCCAGGGATGCGGCCAGCCTGGTTTGCATCTCCTTAATTTCGGCTTTACTAAGCTTTATCGTTTTCCCGGTCGCATGATTCATATAATCAAGCAACAAGTGCGCATGATTGTTGATCTTTATTTCGCCCGTCTTTGAATCAATGTGCCCTTCGTCCCGGTGTATAGTAATAGCAATTACCCCTATACCCTTTGACCAAAGCCAATCAATGAAGGGCTTGAAATCTTTGATCTTCGTTTCGGGCTTGATCACTGCGACCCCTTCGCGAATAGGTGTCCAGCTTTCCACCTCATAGGCCCGGCCCGTCTTGGCATTTACCCTGGTGCGCTTTTTTGTGCTGGGGGCCTTTCCCGTCCTGGAATGTGCGGCGGCTTCTCGCTTGTCGCGTTCATAGAGTGCCGAAAGCCCGCCGGGGTAATAGTGCTTGTTTCTTTCTTCCTCGTTGTGCGATGAGTCCGCCACAAGTTCGAAATGCCCTTCCGCTTTCGGGTGTTCCGATATCGCTTTCATGTACCAATCAAGCCGGAAGGCGTGCCCTTCTGCGTTCGTGGATCCATGCCCGCCGGCTCCCAGGTTGGCGGGCTTGATATGAATAGATGTCTTTGCCATTATGGTAATATCTTTTGTTTTTGTTCCTGGTTGTTTGCGGGGTCCAGGGGTTGCCCCCTGGCCCATTCAAGGCCGTAGGCCTTAGAGTGGGCTCTAACCCTTCGCACAAACTTACGGGTTTTTAAGCAATCCGCAAAATTTATTTGCGGATTGCGGCCCGGTGCGGTGCGAAGGGTTAGGCGCGGGGGTCGGCCATTCGTTCCAGGGTTGGCCGATGAAGGGGGCGGGCGCGGGCCGTTTTGCGCCCGTTTTTCTTTCCTCTCCTGCAAAATGCTGGTTTGCAACCCGTTGAAGGTATGTCCCACTTTTCATTTTGCCGCAAACTTATTTTTGCTTCGTTAAATTTCAATGCTCTATGCAACCTTTAAACATTCTCGTTATTGCTACCGGGTATCCCGGTAAGCTTACCGACACAATCGCCAAGAGGGGGCACACTTTCACAGTTGCCAAGCCGGAAGATTTCGATATCTATCTTTCGGACAATCCCAAAGGGTATGACGAACTTTATTTGTTCGGCTCCAGGCTCCACGCGTCCAAATATGACGCGGTTATCTCCAGGGTGGGGGAACGGCGCGAATTTGCGTCTAAAGTCCTGCGCCAGCTTCAGCACAATTTGAATGTGTTTTGCGTTCAATCCGGCTCAAGTATTGATGTCTGCGCGGACAAATTTAAATCCGCTCAGATCATGAGCGAAAACAAAATCAAAGTTCCCCGGCAATTCTATTCCCTGCGTGGAAAATATCCGGCTCTTATGATTGACAAGATGGGCGGCTTGCCTATCATCTTGAAAGAACTTTCCGGGAGCAAGGGCAAGGGGCTGATCTTGCTTGAAAGCCCCCTCCAAACTAACATGACCCTGGAAAGCTATTTCGGCGGGGAGCGCCGAATCGTCCTCCAGGAGTATTTGAATAACGGCGGGAGCGATGAGCGGCATATTGTCTGCGGCGATAAGGTCGTAAACTCCATGCGCCGTTATGCCCCTGCGGACGATATCCGGGCAAATTTAAGCCTGGCCGGGAAAGGGGAGAAGATCAAAGCAGACCCCGAAACCGAAGAAATGTGCGTCAAGGCCGTGAAAGCAATTTCCGGGCTGAACTTCGCGGGCGTTGATATCATGAAGGTTCCCGACAAAAAAGACCCTTCAATCGATATCCGGTACTTCATCGAAATCAATTCCAACCCAGGGGAAAAGATCATCGATATTACCGGGCACAATCACTATGAGGATTTGCTCGACTTCGTGGAAATGAATTGCCGCAAGAAGGCCGAAGGAAAACGGACTGAAGAACAAACGCGGATACCTCAAAAGCCCGCCGCCCAGGTGCCGACAGAAGACCCCTTCGAAAGTTCGCTCAAGACTTGCAAAGCCTGGTTAAACCGCTTTGATAAATAAGGCCCTGCCCCCTTCCAGCCATAGAAGGGGGCTTTTCTCTGCGCTTCTTTGACTTTCAAAAGAATTTCAATCAATCTAATAACTTACTGACATGAAAACTATTATCAACAAGAGGGTAAAATCAAAATTCGTTTACGGGGTTGTTGGCCTTT
>JAFYNH010000032.1 GCA_017549815.1 Selenomonadaceae bacterium | reverse complement strand
TTCTTGAGAACATAAATGCTCAAAGGCTGAGCCAAACAGCCCCTACCCTGTTACCCGAAGGCTTCAGGCTACTTTTTACTTTAGTACCGTCCTTTCGTAGTATTTGCGAGTTTAATGCCTCCACGTTTCAACCGTTGATTCGTTTTACACTATTTTTTTAGAGAGGAAGGCTAACCTCTTTTATTATTAAAGGAACTAGGAACGAGTTTTTAGGAACTGGTTCCTGATTCCTAAATCCTAAGAACGTGTGTTCATAAACGTTTAAGTAAAGTGTGAATATGGGAAATCTTAATCAAGGATTGAGCAGAAGTAACAGTTAGCTCGTAATCCTTGCTTAATCGGCGAGAATTATTGAGCCAAGCAAAAGTTCTCTCTACTCTCCAACGTTTGGGTAGGACTTGCCAAGAGTGTGGTTTCAACTTCTTCGATATTTCTACTCTCAAGCCGAAATATTTGTACGCCTCATAAACAAAGTTGCCAAGCTCATCAGTGACAATCTGACGTTTTACTCCCTTTGTTTTTTTCCCATATCAAAGCCTTTTTGCTCGTTAGCACCTGTTGCTTTCACGCTTTGAGAGTCGATTAATGCTTGAGTTGGCATTTCATCTAAACCTGCTTTTTGCCGAGTAAGCTTCACAAGGTGCGCGAGAACCCTATCCCAAAGACCGCTAAGCCGCGCTCGCCTATAAAAACTATGCACAGTGAATACCGGCGGAAAATCATGCGGTAAATTCCGCCACTGACAACCCGTCTTAACTAAGTACAGGACTGCATTTACCAGTTCTCGCTTTTCCCATTTGTACTTACGCATATTGGTGAACGAAGGCGCAATAACTTCCCACTGCTCATCTGTTAAATCTGTTTCGTATTTTTCTCTCATGATAAGCTCATTATATCACTTTTTGCTGTGAACACACGTTCTAAAAACTAAAATTATGGTTCTTACGGCGCGGCTGATAATCGTTAAGAGCCGCAGTATTATCGACAGTAAACTTTGCACGCTGAAAGTAAAGCAATGCGCAGTTCGGATCGCATTCAATGGCTTTGGTAAGGTCTTCGCGAACCTTGTCAAGATTTTTTTCACGCCAAGACGAAGTAAAACCGCGTGCAAAATAAACCATCGCACTTGTATGATTTTTGGGAAGTTCGGTGTTGTATTTGCCGAGCTTATTACAGAGACGCCAAAGACGCCCGCATTCTACTTTATAAAAATTTGCTTTTGAAGTCTCAATCACCTTGACAAAATCGTCAATTGCCGCGTCGTAATTTTCTAGCTCAAGATAAAGTTCGCCACGCCTTTTATAAACATTGGTATAATTTTCGTCAAGCGCAATCGCTTTGTTGAAATCAGCAAGAGCCTCCGAAAATTTCTCAAATTTGGCGTATGCATCGCCCCTACAAAGATAAATATTTTCGCTGTCGGGTGCAAGTTCGAGAGCTTTTGTATAATCTTCAATCGCCGCATCGGGTTTGCTCAAATCAGCGCGTTTGCAATAATATTTTACATTATAGGGCTCGAGTTCAATCGCCCGCGTCAAATATTTGCAAGCTTGCTCCTTAAATTCGTCGGTAAGGTTAAATCTGTGAAAATGAGCAAAGGCTTCGCCGCGTTTAAACCAACCTTCGGGATTATCAGGTTCAAGCTCCGTGAACTTCGTAAAATCTTAAAGAGCGTGTTTCTCAGCGTCCCAATCCCAACGTATAAGATAAATTTCTCCGCGCAGAAAATAGGCATCTGCAAAATTCTGGTCGCACCTTATCGCTCGGCTGAAACATTGCGCGGCTTCAAAATGATTTTTATCTGCCAAAAATTTTTTACCAGAAACGCGCCACGAAAGATATGAAGTGGCGTAAAAGATTGTTGATCAACCGCCCTAAGGGGTGTACCTAAGGCAACGAGTGCGGTTGCCGCAGACAATTAGCCTAGTAGTGTCTAGGATTGAAAAACTGCAAGAATCAGCACGAATAAAGATTGAAAAGCCGTACGATACGACGTGCCGCAGGCAAAAGGTTTCAAAGAGCGTGACTCCGGCTAGTTTCAATCAGTGGAGGTGAAAATTTTTTCAGAGATAGAAGTATCTACGGCGATAATCTCAAAGTAGTAGAAGCTGAGGCACCAGCCACTGGTTTAGGGACTAGTTGTTAGGAACTGGGGACTAGCTGATTCCTGAATCCTAATTCCTAGACAGCGTTGCTGATTTTGTTAAATGTCGAAGCACCAAGTGTTCGTAAGACCTTGCGACAGTTAATGTCGTGCCAAAACATTTAATTTAAAATCGGAAGCCCTCGCCTTTAGGTGTTGGGATTGTCACCGAGTTCAAAAAGTTGTTTCGTCACATCCAAAAAATTCACCTTCATAAATTTTTTAACTCAACCTTTGTAACCGAGTTCCTTAGCTTTTTCAAAGTCGGATTGCGCTCCGTATAAATTGCCCGCCATTTGATAACACGTGCCGCGAATCATATACGGCAAATCCAATTTCGGGTCGAGTTCAATAGCCTTGTTAGCGTCGCGGAAGGCTTGATTAATATCGCCCGCCATAAGATATAACGCGCCGCGATTGTTATAGGCAAGGGCAAGCGTCGAATCGCATTGAATTGCCTTGTTTATGTCGGTCATCGCCTGCTGATAATTATTTAAATTCATATAAGCCGCGCCGCGATTATTATACGCCATTGCATAATTCGGGTCGAGCTTTATTGCTTGCGTGCAGTCTTCAATGGTCTGTTCAAAATTTTTTAAGACGCCATAAGCTCCGCCGCGTCCGCAATAAGCCCGCGCAGTCGGTTCAAGCGCAATGGATTCGTCGCAAAGTTTTATGGCTTCGTCGTAGTTATGGTTGTAAAAATTTTTCTGCGCCTCTTCGAGTTTTTGACTAGCCAAAAAAGTTTTATCGTTCGCCGCGACTTCTTGAGTAATTTTATCGCGCTCACGTTTGCCGCTAAGTTTGCCGTCCGCCGTAAGCCGCTTAATCTGTTCTTTAAGTTCACTAATCGTCGCGTCTTGGTTGGCTATTGCTTGGCGCATTTCCTTATTCTGAAGAACAATCGTAGACTTTTCGCGAGAACTTTTTTCTAGCCATTTATTAACGTCGTCGGTTTCAATGTTCGCCTTAACCGTCGCCCGAATCGAAAAGCCGTTTACGTCGTCAAGCGGTGTCACGTCGTACTTAACATCGACGACGCTAAGAATCCCGCAAACGATTGAAATAATTTCGTCAGAAACCAGCTCCAAATCCCGCGTCTCGGAATAACTGCTAATGTAGACGCCGGCTTGTTCCTGCGCATTGCGTTCAGCCTTTTGCTTGGCGCGTTGCTTAGCAATGTCAATCGTCTCGAATTCGTTCATAATATATTCGTCCGTGCCCACGTAGGTTTTTATCTCCGCGTGACTTGTCGGCATGAAAAATAAATTGCCCGCGATTATCGCCGCCGCTAAAAATTTTTTCATATCAACGCCTCATTGCACGATAGCACAGCTCAAGATTATAGCGGCTGTCTCCGTCATTGGGATTGAGTCGAAGAGCGGAGTTGAAGTCGTCCGCCGCCGCACGATAATTTTGCAACTTGACATAAGCCAGCCCGCGATTGTAGAAATTTTTATAATCGGAAGGATTAAATTCAATCGCCTTGTTGAAGTCGGCAAGCGCACTGTTAAAATTCTTTTGCCAATAGAAAATCGCGCCGCGAATCGAATATGCCGTTGCATTTGACGGATTTAGCTCAATCGCCTGCGAGCAAAAAGAAACCGTGCTGTTCATGTCGCCCGACGAATAAAATTTTACAGCCTCTTCAAGCTTCTGATTCGATAGGAAATTTTTATCTTCGGCGGCAAACTGTGCAGAAAATTTTTCGCTGTCTTGAGGTTTTTCGGCGAGTTGACGTTTAAGCTCGGCAATCTGCGCGTCCTGTTCGGCAATCGCCTTTTGGAGTTCAAGATTTTTCTCGACGAGGTCGGAGCGTTCGCCTTGATCTCGATTGAACCAGCCCTTTACGTCGTCAGTATCAACGTCAGCCGTGACCGTCGCCCGAACGATTAAGCTTTTGCCGTCATCAAGCGGCGTCAACTTATATTGAACGTCGGTAACTTTCAAAATGCCGCAAGTTATCGTTCGTATTTCGTCCTTAGTAACCATCATGTTGACAACTTCGGTATTCGATTCGACGAAAACGCCAGCTTGTTCCTGCGCGACACGTTCAGCCTTTTGCTTAGCGCGTTGCTTGGCAATGTCAATCGTCTCGAACTCGCTCATAATATATTCGTCGGTACCCGTGCAGGTTTTAATCTCGGCGTTGACTGTAGGCATTAGAAATAAACTTCCTGCCGCAAGCATCGCCGCTAAAAATTTTTTCATGCTAACAACCTCCCTAAAAATTTTTTTAATGATAACAAAAAAAATCCCCTGCCGCAATTTGGCAAGGGTTAATTTTTGTTAAGAATTTCTTAGAGCGTCCAAAGTTTTCTCCAAGCTGTCCATGTCCTCGACGTTGAGACTTTTAATTTTCTTGTCAATGCGCCTGTTGAATCCGCAAAGCGTCTTGCCCGGTCCGCACTCGATAAAAGTTTCCGCGCCGAAATTTTTCATTGCCTCGACGCAAGCTATCCACTTAACGGGATTATCAGCCTGCGCGACCAAATTATTTTTTATCTCCAAAGCCGAAGTTTCAAGTTCGCCGTTGACATTAGCCGCAACTGGAAATGCCGCGTCTTTAAGCTCGACCTTGTCCAATTCGACCGCCAATTTCTTAGCGGCGGGAGCCATTAACGTACTGTGGAAAGGCGCACTCACGGGCAAGATAACTGCCTTTTTCGCGCCCGCCGATTTTAATTTCTCTACCGCAGATTCAACGCCCGCAGTTTTGCCCGCAATAACCGTTTGCCCCGGACAGTTAAAATTAACCGCTTGAACTTCGCCAAGCTCCGACGCCTCCGCGCAGATTTTTATAATCGTCGCGTCGTCAAGCCCGATTATCGCCGCCATTGAGCCTTCACCGACCGGAACAGCCTCTTGCATGAATTGCCCGCGCTTATGAACTAAAACTACCGCGTCCGAAAATTTTAACGTGCCCGCCGCGACTAACGCCGAATATTCGCCTAAGCTGTGTCCGCCCGCTATGTCCGCCGTTATTCCTTCCGACTTTAAAATTTCGTTGACAATCACGCTGACAACCAAAATCGCGGGTTGCGTGTTCGCCGTCAACTTCAAATCGTCTTCCGAGCCTTCAAAGCACATTTTCTTTATCGAATAGCCCAGCGCGTCATCAGCCTCTTCAAAAAGTTTTTTCGCCACGTCGAAGTTGTCATAAAAATCTTTGCCCATGCCGACCGTTTGCGCGCCTTGTCCCGGAAAGATAAAAGCCTTTTTCATGAAGTCAACCGCCCTTCATTCATACTTATTTTGAACCGCGCCGACAACGCCGCCTATGCCGTTTACTATGTCGTCGATAATTTCCTTGACGGTCTTGATGTCGTCGAGCATTCCCGAAATTTGTCCAATCATAACTGAGCCGTTTTCAACGTCGCCGCCGTGTGTCGCTTTATGCAATGCGCCCGCGCCGAGTTTTTCAAGTTCTTCAACTGACGCGCCCGCCGCTTCCATTTCAAGATAAGTGCGAGTTAATTTATTACCCAAAACGCGAACGGGATGCCCCGTCGTCCTGCCCGTAACGACCGTCGACCTGTCCTTAGCCTTGAGCACAAGATTTTTATAATTCGGGTGAGCAATGCATTCTTTACTAAGAACAAAGCGCGTGCCCATTTGAATTGCGCTGGCTCCGAGTGCAAACGCCGCCACAATTCCGCGTGAATCAGCAAAGCCGCCCGCCGCGATTACAGGAACGTCTACGGCGTCAACGACTTGCGGGACAAGCGGCATTGTAGAAATTTCGCCAATATGTCCGCCCGATTCGCAACCTTCCGCAATAACCGCGTCCGCGCCGCCTTTAACGAGCCTTTTAGCCAATGCAACACTCGCCACGACCGGAATAACTTTCGAGCCGATTTCTTTAAGCGCAGGAACGTATTCGCCGGGATTGCCCGCGCCCGTCGTCACAACGGGAACTTTTTCTTCAACCATGAGTTGCATAACCTCTTTGACGAACGGCGACATCAACATTACGTTCACGCCGAAAGGTTTATCCGTCCAAGCTTTGCACTTTTGAATTTCTTTGTGCAAAACGTCGGGTGGCATATGTCCCGCGCCGATAAGTCCAAGCCCGCCCGCATTCGATACTGCTGAGGCTAGCTCCGCTGTCCCTATCCACGCCATGCCGCCTTGAAATATCGGATACTTGATTTTCAGCAACTTACAGATGGCGTTATTTTCAAACATCTAATCTCCTCCTCAACGGTTGCGCCGCTCGGCAGCCTGTCATTATCATTAAATTATACGAAACCGCGCCTTTTGTCAATTAAAATTAGGTTAAAGCGAATCCTTAATGCGTTCAAAAATTTTGCTGTCGACATAATTTTTCGTGACGCCGATAGCCGAACAAATCGCCTTAGCGTCCGATGAGCCATGACTTATAACGCAGTAGCCATTCACACCCAAAAGAGGTGCGCCGCCATTTTCCGAAACGTCCAGCCGCTTATACATATTTCTAAAAGTCTGCGTGATTAAGTTTCTGCCCAAAAGTTTCGCGCCGCCGTTAGCAACCAATTCTTCCGTTAAAAGATTCATTATCGTCATTGCGAGTCCTTCGCCGAATTTCAAGACAACATTGCCAACAAAGCCGTCGCAAATTACAACGTCGAATTTCCCGCGTGGAATATCGCGCCCTTCAGCGTTGCCTGCAAAATTTATCGTCTGCAAATTTTTCAGCAGTTGATAAGTTTCCTTAGCCTGTTCGTTGCCCTTAGTTTCTTCCTCGCCGATATTCAACAGCGCGACGGCAGGATTTTTTATTCCTAAAACGTGTTCGGCGTAAAGCGAACCCATTATCCCGCTTTGAACCAAATGTTCGGGCTTACTGTCGACGTTCGCGCCGCTGTCGAGTAAAAGCGTTGTGCCTCTCGGAGTCGGAATTGGCGTTGCAATGGCAGGACGACCTATCCCGTGAATTCTCCGCAAAATCAGTTGAGCCGCCGCGACTGCCGCACCCGTTGAACCTGCCGAAAGTACTGCGTCGCATTCGCCGTCTTTAACCATTTTAGTTGCCACGACGATAGACGAATTTTTTTTACTGCGAACGGCGTCGGCGGGGTGTTCGCCCATGTTTATGACTTCGCTCGCGTGGCGTATTGTTATCGGCAAATTTTCTTCGCCCGCCGCGTCGAGTTCTTCACGAATTTTTTCTGCGTCGCCGACTAAAACTATCTCACAAGAATATTTTTGAACCGCTTGGACTGCGCCCTTTACAATTTCCTCTGGGGCTTTATCACCGCCCATAGCGTCGACTGCTATTTTCACAAATCCACGCTCCTTTTCTAGGAATTAGTTATTAGGAAGTAGGAACTAGTAGGGATTAGGGAACTAGTTCCTAAAAACTCGCTCCTAGTTCCTATAAAAAAAATAAGCAGGTTTTCAATGCCTGCCCAAAATAATTTCCTTATCCTCAAGCCGTTTCGATGACTTCTTTGCCGTCATAGTAACCGCATTCCAGGCACACATGGTGTGGGAGTTTAGGTTCATGGCATTTCGGACATTTTACGTAGTTCGGAGTTTCCAACTTCCAATTTGCACGCCGCCTGTCGCGTCTGCTTTTGCTCAATTTTCTTTTAGGTGCCGCCAAAAGTCACACCTCCTTATTCCATTTTCAAATCTTCTAACGCTGCAAGTCGTGGATCGACAATAAATTTATCGCAACCACAATCGCCGTCGTTCAAATTCGCGCCGCATTTGGGACATAAACCTTTACAATCGTCCCTACAAAGATTCTTCATGGGCTGTCCGGCAAGCAGAACATCTCTCAAAAGTTCAGTCACGTCAATTAAATCTTCGATAGCCTCCGACTTATCAAACTCTTCCTCGAAATCGTGAACTTGATTTTCCGTCGCTTGAGCTAAACATCTATCGCAGACAAAATCTTTTTTGCACTCAATACGACCGCGAACGACGAAACATCTGCCGACATCTTCAACTTCGCCAAAAATTTTAACGTCGCCCGTAATTCCTTCCGCCGAAAAATCTTCACCGAATAAGTTTTCTGTCGTCGCGCTGAACTCGAAAGGAGCCTTGTCGCCCCTTGCCGTTTGCACTTTCGGCATTTTACAACACCGCCTTTTTCATGTCAAGGCAACTTTATTTTTCAAACCAATTACGCCAAATCATTCGCAATCATATACTCGGCGATTTGCAGAGCGTTGAGAGCCGCGCCCTTACGAATTTGGTCGCCGCATACCCAGAGATTAATTCCGTGTTCGATAGAAAAATCTTTGCGAATACGCCCGACTTCAACGGCGTCTTTGCCCGAAGTTTCAAGCGGCTGGGGATAAATCATCTCGGCGGGATTGTCGCGAACGATAACGCCCGGAAATTTTTCCAACGCGGCGCGAGCGTCTTCAACGGAAACTTCGCTTTCAAACTCAATGTTGACTGACTCGGCATGACTGCGATAGACGGGCACGCGAACGGTTGTCGCAGTAACTTTAAGGGCGTCGTCTTCCATAATTTTTTTGGTCTCGTCGACCATTTTCATTTCCTCTTTAGTGTAAAGATTATCCATGAAAATATCGATTTGCGGCAGGAGATTCGACGCGATTTGATAATGCTTGTCAAGCTTGGCGACGGGCAAAACTTTAGCTTGAATTTCTTCGCCGCGAGCCAATGCCTCAAGTTGTGATTTTAATTCGTCCATGCCTTCGCGACCCGCGCCCGATACCGCTTGATAAGTCGACACCACAACGCGCTTGATTCGCGACAGATTATAAAGCGGCTTGAGTGCCATAACCATAATTATCGTTGAACAATTCGGGTTCGCGATTATTCCCTTGTGCCGCGAAATTGCTTGCGGATTGACTTCGGGAACGACGAGCGGGACATTTTTATCCATTCTGAAGTTAGACGAATTATCAATGACAACTGCGCCCGCTTTAACTGCCGCCGGTGCAAAAAGTTTACTCGCCGCGCCGCCCGCGAACAATGCAAATTTCACGCCGTCAAAAGATTTTTCTGTAGTCTCTTCGACCGTGTACTCTTTGCCCATGAAATTTATTTTCTTGCCTGCCGAGCGCGACGACGCCAACATTTTCAATTCGCCGAACGGAAAGTTACGCTCCTCGATGAGCCGCAAGAATTCCTGTCCGACTGCACCCGTTGCGCCGATTATTGCCGTGTTAAATTTCTTCATTAAAATTTCCTCCTTTAAATTCGCGCTGATTATTCTAGCAATTTAATTTTTCAAGGTCAATCTGCGCGGTTGAAACAAATATTATTTTGCTGTACAATTTCTTTCAAAAAGGAGGAAAAAGTTTATGATAACCAAAGGAATAATATTGGCGGGCGGTTCTGGGACGCGGCTCTACCCGTTGACGGAAGTCGTCTCGAAACAATTAATGCCGGTCTTTGATAAGCCGATGATTTATTATCCGCTGTCGGCTTTAATGCTCGCGGGCATTCGCGAAATTTTAATCATCACGACGCCGCAGGACAGTCATTTATTTCAAACACTGTTAAAAGACGGTTCGCAACTCGGCTTGCAAATTTCCTATGCCGTTCAGCCCAAGCCCGAAGGTCTCGCGCAGGCATTTTTAATCGGCGAAGAATTTATCGGCGGCGAAGGTTGCGCATTGGTTTTGGGCGATAATATTTTTTACGGCTCGGATTTCGCAAAGCTTGTGCAACGTGCGGCGGCTCACGACGAAGGCGCGACGGTTTTCGCTTACTATGTCAACGACCCGCAAAATTACGGCGTTGTCAAATTCAATCGCGAAACGGGGCAAGCCGTCAGCCTCGAAGAAAAACCCAAAGAGCCGCGCTCGAATTATGCAGTCACGGGACTTTATTTCTATGATAAAAATATTGTCGATGTTGCGAAGTCAATTAAGCCGTCGGCTCGCGGCGAACTCGAAATTACAGACGTGAATAAAACTTATCTGGAGCAAGGGACTTTGCGTGTTGAAAAAATGCGTCGCGGTTATGCTTGGCTCGATACCGGAACGCATGAATCACTTTTACAGGCGGGAGCTTTCGTCCATACGATTCAAACGCGACAGGGCTTGAAAATTTCCTGCATTGAGGAGATTTCTTATCGCATGGGCTACATTGACGAGGAGCAACTTTTGAAACTCGCCGAGCCGCTTGCCAAAAACGAATACGGAAAATATTTGCAACGCTTAGCCAAACGCGGGAAATAGCCCTTTCGTTTGTTAAGCAAAAGGACTCAAAGACAACTTTTATTTATTTGAAAAACTTTTCTTTTGCTCGCCCAAAAGAAAAGTTACAAAAGAAAAAGGCGTCTGTCCGCTGTATTTCGCATCACGCGAAATAGTCGCGGCGGTCGCCCGTCCTTGGGCGACCGGGTTTTCGCTCCCCGCTACTATTCGGCAAGTTTTGCTTGAATGTAAATCGCGCACTCCAAACGATTTTTCTGAATCTCGCAACCGATTTCATATGGCTCGCGAATATCGCCGTGAAATAAATCCGCGTTCGCATGACAACCGCCACTACAGAAAAATTTCGCCCAACAATTTTTACACTTAGGCTTATTCAAAACGTGCGACTCACGAAAATATTTCAACCAATGCCGCGCAGATTTATCAACGCCGTCATAAATATTTCCCAGCTTATATTTTTCACGCCCGACGAATTGATGACACGGATATAGATCGCCGTTCTCCGACACTGCAAAATATTCATGCCCCGCGCCGCAACCCGCCAGTCTTTTTGCCACGCAAACTCCGTTATTTAAGTCAACATTGAAATGGAAGAAGAAAAATCCGTGCCCTTCGCGCCGACGTTCCAAATAAGCCGCAGTCAAGCGGTCGTATTCTTCGCGAATTCTCGGCAAATCTTCTTCCGTCAAAGCAAGCGGCGAATCTTTCAAAACAACCGGCTCGACCGATAAAATATCAAAGCCCGCGTCGTGAATACTCAATACGTCCGTCGTGAAGTCAAGATTTTTTTTCGTGTAAGTGCCGCGCAGATAATAATTTTCTCCGCCGCGACTGTCGATAAATCGTTTAAAATTTTTCAAGACACGGTCGTAACTACCGCGCCCCGAAATGTCGGGTCTCATGGCGTCATGAATCTCCTTGCGTCCGTCCAAACTCAACACAACCGAAATATTATTTTCGTTCAGCCACGCAGAAATTTTATCGTCAAGCAACATGCCGTTAGTCGTCAATGTCAGCTTAAAAATTTTGCCCGTCTCCTTCTCGCGCTTGCGAACATATTCCGTAACGGCTTTGACTGTTCGGAAATTTATCAACGGCTCGCCACCGAAAAAATCTATCTCGCAATGTTTGCGTATACCCGAATTTTTAATGATGAAATCGACAGCCGCCCGCCCTACTTCTTCCGTCATAACTGCGCGGTGCCCGAAAGTGCCGCCGTCTCCAAAACAATATTTGCAACGTAAATTGCAATCCTGCGCGACCATAAGGCAAAGACTTTTCACAATGCCGCGAGCCGCAAAAGTCGGCGGAACGTCAATATCGGGAGCAAAAAGTTCGCCCGCGTCAATCAGCTCGTGAAGTTCGCTCAAAATCTCGGCAGTATCGCTGTCGGGATATTTTTCTAAAATCTGCGTGTCGTTTGTGCCGTCGAAGTCGTCAAGGATTTTAAAAGTCGCCTCGTCGATAAGATGAACAGTGCCGCTGTTTACGTCCAGCAAAATATAATCGTCGCCCTGCTTAAATTTATGAATGCCGTTAAAAATTTTCAAGTCGCCTCTTTCTAACTTCCGTTATCCGCAATCCGCAAAAGTTTCAATTCCAATGGATCGTCGGGCTTTGGCGGCGCGTGATGTTTCGCAATTATTTTCGCCTCTTTGAATAGCCCGATTCGTTGAATTTCCTGTGCGCCCAGCTCCGCATGATGATGATAGACGTAAAGGGCGCGATTGCCGTTAATCTCCATTTTGTCGGCGAAATTCGGCGCAAGGCTCGTTATCAGCACGACGAAAATTTTCCCAGCAATCGTCAAGTCGCCCGCTTTTCTGCCCACGTCGTGGAGGAGCGCACAACGGATTAAAAATTCTCGGTCGACGCCGCGTTTGTCTTCGATAATCAGCCGCTCAATCTTATACGCCGTCCGCAAACTGTGTGCTTGGTCGACAACACTCATTGCGAAAAAAAGTTTCTGTTGCTCCGCGTTGAGATGCGTGGAAATATATTTTCCGTCGTCAACCGTAACTCGCGCCGTTACTGCACGAATAAATTGTAAAATCCTTCTGAAACAACTCATTCGACGTAAATTAACTCCTTACAATTTTTTTCCGCGCAAGATTTTTCGGCGTCCGATTTATTTTGCGGTATTAAAGAGACTTCAACGATTTTTCCAGCCGCCCGAAGTTCAGCCGCCTTTTTAATCGCCGCGTCTTCCTTGCCCGCTTCGTAGCTCAGATAAAAATCTTTAGCTCGCAAATTTTCTTCGACGCCTTGAATTTTTCGCGCAGATAAAATTCTCTCAATGCCCAGAGCAAATCCCGTTGCGGGACATGCCGCGCCAAAATCTTTAAGCATGTTATCATAACGCCCGCCGCCCGCCAATGAATAGCCGACGCCCGCCGCATATGCTTCAAAAACCATGCCCGTATAATATTCAAAGTCGCGAATCAAGCCCAAGTCGAACGTAATTTTATCAGCGACGCCGTAAATTTCAAGCAGTCGATAAATTTCCGTCAAGTTGTCAAGGGCTTTGCGCGAACGTTCATTATCGGCGATTGATTCAGCCGCAGATAAAATTTCTCGTCCGCCTTGAAGTTTGGGAACTTTTTTAAGCGAATCGGCGACGGGCAAATTTTCAAGCGCAACTATATCATGACGTTCAATCGCCGCTTTTATTTCGGTTTGGAGTTCGTGCGATAAATTATTTTTCTCCATTAAGCCGCTCGCGAATTCGACTTGCCCCAGACAAATTTTGAAGTCCGCAAGTCCCGAAACTTTTAAAGCCTGCGCGGCGAGTGCAATAACTTCAGCGTCGGCAAAGGCATTTGAAATCCCCAAAAGCTCGACGCCCGCTTGATAAAATTCGCATTGACGCCCCGTTTGATTCGTGCGGAATCGGAAGACGTTCGTATTGTAGGAAAGTTTTATCGGGTGCGGCGAATCTTTTAATCGGCTGACCGACAACCGCGCTATTGGCGTCGTCATCTCGTGGCGCAATGCCAAAGTCCGATTGTTGCGGTCGAACATTTTAAATAAATGCGGCTCAATCGCCCGCCCGCTCGAAGTCGTCAGCGTCTCCAGATATTCCATTGTCGGCGTCACGACTTCTTCATAGCCGAAACTAGCAAACAGGTTAAAAATTTTTTGTTCTATGGCTCGTTTTGCCGCCGCCTCTTTGGGCAGAAAATCTTGCGTGCCGTAAGGCGTCTCTAACAATTCTGTCATTTAAAAACCTCCGAAAATTTTTTTGTATTTTATAAGAGCCTTTCCGAATTGGCAAGCCGAATAAATAAAAGACATGACACAACATCTGTTCTGATATTTTTAAAGCGTTAAAACTTTTCGCAGGGCATTTTTTTTGTTATTATGTAGGAAACTTTCAAAGGCGGTGCACTATGGAAATCGGCTTGCAACTTACAAATGATGAAAAAAGCGTTTTGGAAAATGTTTACGGACGGCAGTTGAAAGGCGTCAGCTATAATCCTCGCGGGCTTGAGGCGATTAAAGATTTGTCCGTGCAGGAGAAAAAATTCTTTACGGGTAAAAATTTCGTGGCGACCCATTTTTTTATCCACAAACTCTACAAAGTTCAAGGATTAATAAGCCCGATTAAATTTCATTCTACAGTTAATCGAATGATTGCCACCAACGAAAATTTGCGCGTCAACTTCTGCGATCTCGGTACACGCACCGTCAAGGTTATTCGCCCCGCGACTTTCATTAAGCCCGAAATTATTTTCCGTAACTTGGTACGTATTAAAAGGGACGTTTTGGACGAAGAACTCCGTAAAATTTTCGAGGCGGATGGACGCCGTAAAATCGACCTTAAGCACGACCCGCTGATTAATTTTGCCGTTTACAAGACGAACGAAAGAGAATTCGCGATACTTGTTACAATGGCGCAGATAATTTCTGAGAACTTCGACGCCGAAAAATTTTTCAGCGACCTCTCCGATATACATGTCGAGATTAAGCCGAAAAAAAATTCCGACGACTCGACGCCGAAAAATCCAGAGGCGATTCGCGAATACTGGGCAAGAATTTTTGAAAAAGTTCCGCCGCCGTCAACCCTTCCTTACGAACAAAAAGAGGCGGGAGCTTATCGGCAACGTTCCTTCCGCACGACTATTCCCGCAGATATTTTATCCGACCTGCGCGGGCACGCTCAATCAAATCGTCCTATGCTTATGGCGATTCTGCAAAGCGCGTGGGGCTTTATGTTGCAGCTGAACAATAAGCGGCGCGATTGTCTCTTTTGCCAAATTTCGTCGTCGGAAAATTCTTCGCTTAATGTTATACCCGTCCGCTTAATCGGTGAAGACAATTTGACGGTCGGGCAAATCGTCAGTAAACAATTCCGTCAACTTATCGTCTCGCAGTCTTACGGCTTATCGGATTGGACGCTTTTGGACGAATTGACGGTTCTGGAAAATTTGTTTAATCATTTCCTTTGCTTTAAGGAATTCACGTTGAACGAATCAAACGCCGCGAACTACACGGAGACGCCCGCCGCTCCATTCGGCAAGATTGTCTATCAAGATTCTTGGAACGTGCAGGACATGAGTTTAGGGCTTTATTTCCGCCACACGGAGAAAGATTTATTTGTGAATTTTATTTATGACGCGGGCAAATTTTCAGACGGTGGCGTCGAGAAACTTTACGAATTTTATTTGCTTATTCTTCGGCAAATGCTGGTTGATTGGAACGAGAAATTTTCCGAGTTCACAAATCACTTGACAAAGCGCGTCGAAGTGCAACCTAAAGAGGAAACAATTTCGCCCGAAGACGAACGTAAAAAACTCCGCAGTTTCCTTTCGCAGATACCTGTTTTGCAGGGGCGTTTCGAGGGAACGATTGAAATGTTCGAGAATCAGGCGACGATTGCCACTTACTACGAGGGCGACAGACTTTCAAGCGAAATGCTCAAAGAGAATTTTATTTTCGTGGCGGACGGCATACTTGCTCGCAACGCGGACATGGGCGACGGCTGGTATAACACGCTTGACATAGTCGAGAAGAACAGCTTTGTAAATCCCACGAGCCTTTTGGAAGAGCAAATGTTTACGCTTTCCGCGACGGTTTTAACGGAACAGGCGGAGCTTTTATTAATCCCGCACGACGTGTTTATCGAAATCCTCCGCAGAAATTCGGAAGTTACTTTGTCCGTGTTGAATTACGCAATCCAGCAAATGGAACGTTATCAAGCCGTGTGGCTCCAATATTAAGAAAATTTTAAAAGGCGGTGCATTATGGGAACATTTTTGCAACTCAATCTTGACGAGAAAAGAATTGTGGAGAGTATTTACGGGCGGCAAATAAGCGGCGTTGGCTACAATCCGAAAGGGCTTGAATCGATTAAAGATTTGTCCGCGCAGGAGAAAAGTTTTTTTACGGGCTTTTTATCGCCGCACTTTTTTATCCAGACGCTTTATAAAGTCAACGGCGTCATAAGCCCGATTAATTTTAATCGTGTCGTCTACAACATGGTTAGCAAATCGGAAAATCTTCGCGCCAATTTCTGCAACGTTGGCAAGCGCACGATTAAGGTTATCAAGGGCGAAGTTAAGCCCGAAATTATTTTCCGCAACTTGTCGAACGTCGAAAAGGACGAGCTTAACGACGAATTCAGGAAAATTTTGGAAGCCGATATGAGGCGCGACTTCGACCTTCGTTATGATCCGCTGATTCGTTTTTCCGTTTACAAGACTGACGCGGAAGAATTCGCTGTACTCGTGACTATGGCGCAATTAATTGCTGACAGTTTCGACAGTGAAAAATTTTTCGCGGAACTTTTCGACTTGCCTTCCGAAATTAATACCCAAAAAACTTCCGACGATTTATCGCCCAAAGCTAAGGAGCAGATTCGCGAGTACTGGGCTAAAATTCTTGACCATTCGCCGCCGCCCGCGCTTTTGCCCTTTGCTAAAAAATTCAGTAGCGTATATCGTCAAAAGGCTTACAGTACAAAAATTCCCGCCGATATTCTTTCCGACCTGCGCGGCTTTGCTCAATCGAATAGGACAATGCTGATTGCGATTTTACAGAGTGCGTGGGGGCTTATGTTGCAAGTGACGAATAAACAGCGCGATTGTCTTTTCTGCCAAATTTTATCGTCGGGGCAGAGCGATAAAAATTCTTCGCTGAATATCGTCCCCGTCCGTTTGACGACCGAGAATAATTTAACAATCGAACAAATTATCAAGCAACAAATCCGCCAGCTTGTCATTTCGCAACCTTACAGTTGTTTTGATTGGGAAGGGTTGGAGACTTTAACGGGCGGCAGGAAAAAATTATTCGACCACTTCTTGAGCTTTGCCGAATTCCAAGCGAGCGAATTAAATTACGTCGAGACGCCCGCGCAGAAAAAAGGCAAAATTATTTCGCGTAATTCGTGGGACGCGCAGGGCATGAAACTTGGCGTCTATTTCCGCTACTCCGAAAAAAATTTGTCGCTGACTTTCCTTTACGACGAGAGCAATTTTTTATTCGGCGTTTCTATGTTGACGCGGCTTTATACATTGGTTCTTCAACAAATGCTTGTAGACAGGAATGCAAAATTTTCCGAGTTCAACGCGAATCTTTCAAAGCGAATCAGAAACCTTACGGAGACGGAAACTTTTTCTTTTTCGCAAGAGGATTACAAGAAAAACATTCGCGACTTCATTCATCAGTTGCCGATTTTGCGGGGACATCACGAAGGCAATATCGACTATTTACTTGGGAGCAATGCCGAGCTTGTCACGCGCTTTGAGGGCGACAGGCTTTCAGGTGACTTGCTCAACGATAAATTTATTTTTGTCGTCAGCGGCAAGTTGGCGCAGAGTGTTGACACGGGCGACGGCTGGTATAATCCCATTAACGTTATCGACAAGAATTCGTTCGTCAATCCGACTTATCTTTTGGAGAAAAGGCGGCTTATACTTTCCGCCGAAGTCTTAACCGAGCAAGCCGAGCTTTTACTTATTCCACGTTCCACTATGACTGAAGTTTTGCGGACGAACTCTGGGGTTGCGGTATCCTTTATGAATTACGCGCTTGAGCAAATGGAAAAATATCAAGCCCTGTGGCTCCAGTCCTAAGGGAGCTGGCAACAGTAGATTAAAATATTGACAAAAGTGAAAGTACGTCCTAAAATGTGCGTACCGACGAAAACCAAGTCGGCTTAAGAAGTGCTAATACCGGTGGCTCGCCGGGAATTTACGACTGTGGAGTGTTGCACAAACGTTAGTAGGTACGCCGAGAACGGACACGAGGAAGCAGTAAGATAGAACCGCGAGGTCTATCCGAATCATCTTGACATGGACATAACGGATGATTGTCCACGAGTGACCATGTTTTAAGGAGCAGAATGACGTTATGGATAAAAAAGTTTGTGAGATTTGTCCACATCATTGTCGACTTGCGGTCGGCGAGGTCGGGAAATGTCGGGCGCGAATTAATGACGGCGAAAAAATTACCGCGCTCAATTACGGCGAAATAACTTCGATTGCGCTTGACCCGATTGAGAAAAAGCCGCTGTATAAATTTTTTCCGGGCAGTCGGATTTTATCGGTCGGCAGTTACGGTTGCAATTTGAACTGTCCGTTCTGCCAAAACTACGAAATTTCTATGGCTGATTCGACGTTCCCGACGCGCAAAATTACTCCCGAACAGCTTGTTGAGATTGCAAAGGAGCTTGTTCCGAAAAAAAATATCGGCGTCGCGTTCACTTACAACGAGCCGTTTATTGGTTATGAATTTGTTCGCGACACTTCAAATTTGCTGAAGGCTGTCGGCTTGAAGAGCGTCCTTGTTACTAATGGGACGGTTGCGCCCGCCGCGTTAAAGAAAATTTTGCCGCTTATTGACGCCATGAACATTGATTTAAAGGGTTTCAGCCAAGAAATTTATTCGATATTAGGCGGCGACTTCGAGACGGTGCGCAAGACGATTGAAATTTCCGCGCAGGCTTGTCACGTCGAAGTTACAAGCTTAATCGTGCCGACAATGAACGATTCGCCCGACGCAATGGATAAAGAAGCGGCGTGGCTTGCGAGTATCTCGAAGGATATTCCGTTGCATATAAGCCGCTTTTTCCCGCGCTACAAAGTCACGAACATTGCGCCGACTCCCGTCAATAAAATTTATGAACTCGTCGAAGTCGCTAAGCGTCATTTGAATTTCGTCTATGCTGGGAATTGCTAAAAAATCTGCGCGAGCATTTTATAACATTCGGCGTTGTAATGGAAAGGATTCGTCAGGCTGAAAGTGACAACCGCATTGTCCTTGAAAAAATATTTTCCTGCGTCCTTATCGGCGAATTGATTTCTGACGGCAATATCTCCGACGCTGAACCTATAAAAATTTTTCCCTTGATAAACAAAGTCGCCAAAAAATTTTTTATGGTCTTCCGCCTGTTCAATCGAAATAAATAACTTCTCGACGGGCAAAAGTAATAACGATTCGCGCTCCGAAAACTTTATGACATTCGCGCCGAGTATCGAACGTTCATTGTTATAAAAAATTTTATCACGTTGGTCAAAGCCGCGCTTGTCAATAAGCTCCTGTAGCGTCACGCACCCGACTTTCTGCCAATAATATTTTTCGTTATAAAAAAAATTTTCCGGCTGAATCGGATTGTTCGCCGCTCGGTCGGAAAATTTTATTTCTGCAATGTCCAACAGTTCAACTCGCGAGCCGTCGGGATATTTTAAATCGTCAATCGGAACTGCGTCTTCTAATTCGGGCTTTTCGGAAATCGGACGAATACACTCGCCCGTTTCAATGTCGACGCCCGCCACGCAATAATTATTAAACTTCGCGCTCTCGGCAAGAATTATCAGCTTACGAATGAACATCTGCGCGACCTCACAAATGAATAATTTCAACGTCGCCAAGCACGTCACGGATTTTTTCTGCGACAAGCCGCCTATGACAATTTTCGGGCGAAGGCTCACTGCACAACAAGCAATAATTTTCTTTGTCGCCATACTTATCAGCAATGTAAACGTCAATCTCGCGATAAGCCATAAGCTCGGCGAATTCTTTTTCGTAGCCTTCCCAGTCAATTTGGTTCTTCTTATATCGAACAAAAATTTTCTCGGAGGGAGCAAATTTCTTGTCGTAAAAATATTCGCCCTTCAAAATTTCTTCCGTAAAATATTCAATGTCTGGATACTTTGAGAAACCCAGAATTTGTAAATTGTTGTTAAGGCGCACGTCGATAATTTTTGTAACGCCATTTTCCTTGAGTGTCTCGAAAAATTCTTTTGCTGTCTTCCGCGACGAGCCGATTGTAAAAATTTTGCGCATGTCAATTCCTCATTTCATGAAGACGCGGACGAGATCGTTTTTCGTCGCGAATAACATCAACATCAGCAAAAGCGCAATGCCGAAACGTTGAGTATAAGCCGCCGCCTTTGAGCCGAGCGGTTTTCCTCTGACTGCCTCGATAAATAAATTCACGAAATGCCCGCCGTCAAGCACGGGTACGGGCAACAAATTTATTATGCCAAGATTTATGCTAAGGAGCGCGGCAAAGTTCATAAGCGGAATAACGCCACGTTCGGCGACTTGTCCCGCCATTTGTACAATCCCTATAGGTCCAGCGAGATTTTCCGTTTGTTCTGGCTCTTTGAACAGCGTCGCGATTGAATCAAGCATAAGCAACGTAATTTCTTTGGTGCGTTCGACCGCCAGCGTAAATGATTCGGGTAACGATTTTTCTTCGTAGACAACGGAGCTATGCACGCCGATTAAGGTGCGTTTTTCTTGTTCGTTAAACGTCGGTGCAACCGTAACTTCGCCCGTTTCGTCGCCGCGCTTATATTGGAGCAAAATATTTTGTCCCGCCTCGACGGCTTTGATTTTATCGGTGAATTCCTTCCAAGTTACGACTGCTTGACCGTTCACGCTTAAAATTTCGTCGCCCTCTTTAAGTCCCGCCTTTTCTGCCGGCATATCCTTTATCACGCTACCGATAATCGGTTCGGTTGCAGGTTGTCCTTCGCCGAGCGTCGCGTAAAGAATAAAAAATAAAAATATCGGCAGGATAAAATTCATCGCCGCGCCCGCTAAAATCACAATCATTCTGGAGAGCACGGGCTTTGCACAAAAACCGCGTTCGCCCGCCGTATTAGTTTCGGCGTCCATGCCAGCAATATCGTTAAAGCCGCCCAGCGGTATTGAGCGAATAGAATAAACGGTTTCGCCATATTTTTTGCTGACAATTTTTGGGCCAAAACCGATTGCAAATTCGTCGACGCGCATTCCCGTCATTTTCGCCGTAATGAAATGTCCGAATTCGTGAACTAAAACTAATGGGACAAAGACGGCGACAACTGCCGCTATCGTCAACATCAAAATTACTCACCCCGTTGTTTAGGAACTAGGGACTAGTTGTTAGGAACTAGTAGGGATTAGGTAACTAGTTCCTAGTAACTCGCTCCTAGTTCCTCCATTATGCTATTCCTGACAAAATGATAAAGTAATAAAAGGTCGGTGCAGTGTAAAGTATGCTGTCAAATCTGTCGAGTGCGCCGCCATGACCGGGCAGGAAAAAGCCCGAATCTTTGATATTCGCGAAACGTTTCAAGACTGATTCAACTAAATCGCCGAACGTCGCCGCCAATGCCAAAATAAATCCCGCAACTGCCATTTTAATCAGCGGCAAGCCGAAAATAAACGTGCCGACGACAATAGCCGTTAAAATCGTGCCGAAAATCGACCCTAAAAATCCTTCAACGGTTTTATTCGGGCTTATCGAAGAGGCGAGTCTGTGAGAGCCAATCGCCGAGCCGATAAAGTAGGCAAAAATGTCACTCGCCCAAGTGCACGCAAATAACACCCAAACCAATGCACAGCCCGCGTCAACGTTCACACTCAATGACAAATTCAAGTGCAAGTCGAGCGTCGGCAGTAAGTCGGTAAACTTCGACAAGTCAAATTTATCGAGTATAGTTGAATTATTCGTGGCGATTTCTTTAACAGTCGTAACAGACTCGCCGGGTTGTGGTTCATCCGTCAAGAAACGTAGGAAAATCAAATGCGCGAACGGTAGCCCGATATACATTATCCCCGCGACGGAAACACAGGCGTCCGTTGGTCTTGTGCTCCCGCGCAGAATTACCGTCAATAAGAAAATCGCCATCATGCTCAGCGTTAAAACCGCTAAAAGTTCTTCGGCATTTCCGAGCCACGCGCAACATAAAATTAAAACCAGAGCCAATGCGCCGAAAATGTAAGTCGTAATGACTCCCGCCCGACGAAATGCGCTGGAATATTCGTGCCAAGCCAACAGGGATAAAAATATCGCGAAACCCGCGAAAGGTGCGCCGCCGTATTGAATCACGAACGACGCAATGGCAATCCCGATAATCCCTGTGATAATTCTTAAAGCCAAAGGCGTCACTTCCTCATTAGTTTTTTTAATTGTTAAGAGTGCCGAAACGACGGCTCCGCTTGCCGAAGTCAACAAGCGCGTCGATAAATTCTTCGGGCGTGAATTCGGGCCAATTCGTATCGGTAAACCAAAACTCGGCGTAGGCGGCTTGCCATAATAAAAAATTGCTGACGCGCAACTCTCCACCCGTCCTTATCAGCAAATCAACAGGCGGCTGACCAAATGTATCTAATTCGTCTTCAAAAAGTTGCGTAGAAATATCTTCGGGTAAAAGCTCGCCCGCCTTAACGCGATAAGCCAGTTTCTGCGCGGCGCGGATAATTTCATCTTGCCCACCGTAGTCCGCCGCGACGTTGAATTTGACGCCCGTATTGTTCTTCATAAGCTCAATCGACTCGCGCATTAACTTTTGCAACGCGGGCGCAAAATCTTCAGTCCGTCCTAAAAATTTTATGCGGACGTTGTTCTCGTGCATTTCCTGCTTTTCACGCTCAAGATAATCCGAAAATAAATGCATTAAAAAATCAACCTCTGTGTGAGGTCGTTTCCAATTCTCCGTAGAAAATGCGTAGACAGTCAAAGCCTCCAGCTTGAGATTGACCGCCGTTTTTAAAATATTTTTGAGGGTCTTGACGCCGGCGACATGCCCCGCGTTCCTTAAAAGTCCGCGACAATTTGCCCAACGTCCGTTGCCGTCCATTATTATCGCCACATGACGCGGCATTTTAGTTTTATCGACTCGCGCAAGCAAGCCGCCGTCGCTCTCCCACATATTTTTATTAGGGATTAGGAACTAGGGACTGGGGACTAGTAAAATATAGTTCCTGAAAACTCGTTCCTAGTTCCTATTTTATAGTCCCTTTAAACCTCCATAACTTCCTTTTCTTTAGTTGTCTTCGCGCCATCAACAAGTTTAATGAACTTATCAAGGAGCTTTTGCATTTCTTCCTGCGCGTCTTTGCGGTCGTCTTCCGTAATTTCCTTGCCCTTTTCCAACTTCTTAATCGCTTCATTGGCGTCGCGGCGAATATTGCGCATCGCAACCTTAGCTTCTTCCGCCTTTTTAGCGACGACTTTGACGAGTTCTTTCCTGCGTTCTTGAGTCGGCTGAGGAATAGCCAAACGAATCGCCGTGCCGTCATTATTGGGCGTCAATCCCAAATCCGATTTCTGAATGGCGCGTTCAATGTCCTTGAGAGAATTCCTGTCGTAAGGCTTAATCATAATCATGCGCGGTTCGGGAATGGTGACGTTCGCGATTTGGTTGACGGGCGTCGCAACACCATAATAATCAACCGTAACTTTATCAAGCAAACTTGGTGCGGCGCGTCCTGCGCGAAGTGTCCCATAATCTTTCTTCAAGCCTTCGAGAGTTTTATTGAGCTTGTCCTCCGCCGATTTGATAACGTCTTTAGTCATTTGAAATTTTCCCCCTTATTTGACCGTCGTGCCGATATTTTCGCCGATTGCGGCGCGATAAATATTTTCGTAATCGTCAATGTTGAAAACAACAAGCGGAATGTGATTATCCATGCAAAGGCTGGTTGCCGTCGAATCCATAACGTGCAGACCAAGATTCAGAATGTCAATGTAGGAAATTGTCTCGAACTTTTTAGCGTCGGGGAAACGATTTGGGTCGTTGTCGTAAATGCCGTCGGTGCCCTTTTTCGCCATTAAGATAACGTCCGCCTCAACCTCTGCCGCTCGAAGTGCCGCCGTTGTATCCGTCGAAAAATACGGATTGCCTGTGCCCGCGCCGAAGATAACTACGCGACCTTTTTCCAAGTGACGAACTGCGCGGCGTCTGATATAAGGCTCGGCGACTTCGCGCATTTCAATCGCCGTTTGTACGCGAGTAAAAACTTTAAGCTGTTCAAGCGCGTCCTGTAAGGCGAGAGCATTCATAACCGTTGCCAACATTCCCATATAATCGGCAGACGTTCTATCCATACCTTTAGCCGCGCCCGCTAAACCGCGCCAGAGATTTCCGCCGCCCACGACAATTGCAATTTCTAAGCCCGCCTCGTGAATCTTTTTAATTTGCCGAGCAATGTTCTCGACGACGGGCGGATTTATTCCGAATCCTTTTTCGCCAGCAAGAGCTTCGCCGCTTAACTTCAGAATTACACGTTTATATTTCATAAAGTCAGACCGCCTCCGTTCGCCGCCAATTTTACAAGTTGAATCATTTTCTGTCAATGATTTTAAGGAATAGGGACTAGGGACTAGGAATTAGGAACTAGTAGGGGTTAGTAGTTAGGGGTTAGGAATTAGAGATTAGGTGAAACCCGGCGCACATGGACGTGCGCCGCCGGCAATAGAAACATGGATGTTTCTTTGCCGGGCTGACGCCCTTTTCTTTTGTAACTTTTCTTTTGGGCGAGCAAAAGAAAAGTTTTTCAAATATAAAATAGGGACTAGGGACTGGGGACTAGGAACTAGCTGGTTCTGCGAATCCACTCTTTGGCAAAGAGGGGATAAAAAAGACAGCCGAGAATTTCTTCCCGACTGCCCAAAAATTTATTCAGCATTGATTAATTTCTTGTTGATTACTTCTTATCTTTGCCGCCGTAAGCGATTGCATTTTGCTTGGCAAGAACAGGCGTTGCCGTCGCCTCAAAGTCAGCGAGTACGCAACTGTTGCCTGCAGAATTGTCGACGAGTTCACCGACAAAACCTTCTCTTGCAGCGACCCACGAATAAGCCGTTTCTTTCTTGCTCTTGTCGATGATGTGAATCTCTTTAGTTGTATCAGTACCCCAGTTCTGCAACTTAATTGTGTTACTACCAACTTTGATAATAGCGTCGGTTCCGTCTTTTGTAATGTTATCTCCCGTAATCGTGGAGTTAGTGAGATTAATCTTGTCTTCCTCGCCAAAGTTCGCGATAACGTCATTGCCGTTGCCGCTAGCATAGAAGAAAGTAGTCGTTTCATTATTGTTTGCGTCGAAGTCAATATAGTCGTCGCCGCCGACCGCATTGACGCTGACATTCGCGCCTGAAACTTTGATACTGTCGGAGTCTGCAGAACCAGTTATCGACGCTTCAGCATAATCATTCGCGAAATCGAACGAGAACAAGCCGCCCGTAATCGTAACCTTGTCATTAAGTTGCGAATTAGACAAAGTGATTTTCTTGTTAGCCGCATCAACATTTTTATCGTTGCCTTCAGCCGTAAACTCTGCGTCCGCCTTAACACCCTTAATCGTCGCGAGAGCTTTAGCACTAGTTACCGCCGACTTGTAGACAGCAGATTTCTTGTCGACAGAAAGCACGTGACCTGCCGTGCTTGTACCGACAACCGAAGCCGTTCCGCTTGCAATAGTAACAGGAGTAGTTTCTCTCAAAGTTACTGTCGGATTCTTGCTACTATCGAGACCAAGCGTATAACCTTCGCCCGTGACTGTAACTGTCTTTGTGGTGAGCTGATCGGTATCCAAATTTATGACGCCAGAACTATCGCTGATTGTTTTGAGGTTCGTATTGAGACCAGTAATTTTCGCGACCAACTGACCTGCTTTATCTTCCTTTTGATACGTAATGGATTTGTTATCTGCCGCGAGCGTGTAACCTTTAGTCAAGGTGCCTTTCAGCGTGGCATTGCCGCTGGAAACCGCCGACCAGCTCTCGTCTCTAATCACAGTACTAATATAATCGCCCGACGCGGCATTTTTAGTTTTGTTTTCGGTGAGACCATTGAACAAGAGCTTGTAGCCGTCGCCTTTGTCGAGTGTGACTTTATCAGTAGCGAGCTGAGCACTTCCCAATTTGATAACTTTGTTTTCGGTGTCCAAAAGACCGTCGACGTTGAAATTAGAATCTTTTTCGACGCCCTTAACCGTCAGGATAGTTGTCTTAGTCTCCGGTGCCTTGTAGCTAATAGATTTTTCGTCTTTGGCAAGCGTGTAATAATCCTTCACGTAAGTCTTGTAATTGGCAGTAGTGCTACTCGTAACCCATTCGGTAACTTCTTCGGGATCTTCGGGAATTTCACTGTCGAGCGCAAGCGTATAGCCGTAATTGCCTGAAACCGCAACTTTCGACGTGCCGAGTGCTTCCTTTTTAACGGTGATAACTGTGTCGGAATAAGAAATGGCATCCGCTACTTCCGTAAAGACATTGTTATTGACGATACCTATCTTGCCTGCGCCGACAAGTTCACCTGCCGCGTTTTTATCAGTGGCTGTGCTGACTTTAAGGCTCGTATTGAGTCCGCTGATCGTCGCGACAATCGGATTTTGTTCCTTGCTGTACTTGAAGGTAGTCCCGTCTTCGCTGAGCGTGAAGCCCGCCGAAGTGCGCTGATTGAGCTTTAACGTTCCACTACCGCCGCTCCAAACAGGATCGTTGGTTTCGGGTGCGCCGAGACTTGTTTCGTCGAATGCGTAGGTGTATTTCTTAGTTTCGGCTCCGTCTTTATACGAGCCGTTAGCAATTTTAACGTCCGACGTGCCGACAACTTTGCTATTCAGCGTAATTGTGCCGCCGCCGTCGCCGCCTTCTTCAAAGGTTATGCATTCAACGAAGACCTGTTTATCTTCATTATCAATTTTTTTCGTTTCATAGACGCCGAGCTTGCCTGCGCCGACCTGTTTGCCATTCTCGTCAATATCGGTGGCGGTACTCATCTTGACGCCGACGAGTCCGCTGATTGTTGCGCGGGTATCATTCGGATTTTCTTTGTAATACTTAATCGTCTTGTTATTCTCTTCGGCAGCTGGGTTGTAGCCTTCCGTCTCGCCGCTCTTGAGAGTTACAGTATTACCGCTACCGTACCATTTCGGCTCCTCGAAGTTTTGTTTATTAAAGTTCTCGTCGATTTCTAAGGTGTAAGCCGTGCTGGTTATCTTAACGTCTTTCTTGGCGAGCAAAGCGTCATCCGTAATTGTGATTGCTCCGGAATTCGCTACGATCTTGTCGTCTTCGTCAAGGGAATGATCAGAAACTTCAATGCCGTCCTTAGTGTATTCAGGATGGTCGACATTTACGGATTTTCCGTTTACAGTCTCTTTCTTCCAAGTGTTCCAGCCATTAGTGAGACCGCTGACTGTTGCAAGGACTGTAGTTTTCTCTTTTGCCCAAGAAGCCGTCTTAGTGTTGGTGAGCTCCCAACCTGCCGTAGTATCGTATTGATATTTGGCATTACCTTTGCCGTCGGCAGACCAAACGTTTGCTTGATCTTCGGGCGTTTTGACATCACCGTCGAAGTCGAGTACATATTTATCACTGGTGCCGAGTGTAACTTTCGTAGTACCTTCGAGGGCTTTATCAGACAAAGTGATTGTTCCGTCTACAGCATCTACAATTACATTGCCTTCTGCGTCTTTTTCTGCTGGAGTTGCCTCTGCAAATTCGACGCCTTCAAGCGTTTCGGGAGAATCCGAGCTCCATGTGAGTTTTTTGGAAATGCCGCTGACTGTCGCGAGAGTTACGGGAGCCGCTTTCGTGTAGACGAGTGTCTTATAGTCGTATACGTCGTCTTCTTCATTGTCGGGAGTATTTGCGCCTCCAGTTTGCTTGAATGCCCAGCCTTCCGTATTGCCCTTGATAAGCGTTGCTTTGCCGTTCTGCTTGTCGTAATTCCAATGCGCCTCGTCTTCTTGAACGGCAAAATCTTCAGCCTCGCCGTTGAGCGCGATATTGTAAGACGGGAATTTAGTCTTGTCGATTGTCACGTTCGATTGAGCGAGAATTTCTTTATCGACTTTAACGACAGGATTGCCTTCGTCGTCGGTTGTGACTTCGAGACCAATAATTGAGCCGTCATCTTCGGGAACGATAGCCTTTTGAATGCCGTTAATTGCAACGAGGTCGATAACTTTATCATCTTTCGCATAGAATATAGTTAGATTATTACCAACCGTCTGCGTGTAACCTGCTTTTGTCTTTTGCTTGTAAGTTGCAACAGTACTATTGTTTGCTTTATCCCAATAAGGATCTTCCGTCTCGGCAAGGAGATTTTCTTCGAGTTTAAGTTCGTACGCCTTGCCGCTTGCGTTTTTGAGCGTCGCGTCTTTATTCGTGAGGACGTCTGTATTCGTAACCGTAAAGATTTTCTTGCCGTCTTCGTCCGTCGTAACCGTTATGCCGTTAATTTTATTGGCGTCGGGGTCGTCGGAATCCTGCGCGGCTTCTTCGTCGGCGGTGAGTTCGGCAACATCAACAGTTGAATTGAGGTTAGTGATTTCCGTCTTAGTTGTGCTTTCCGGCGTGAATTCAATTCTGCCGACAACATTGGGTTCGGGTTCGCTTGCAGGTTCTCCGTCGGGATTAGTAACAACGTCGGGGTCGCTACCGCTGGGTTCTTCGGGGTCTTCTTCGGGCGCAATTTCTTCAACTTTCCAACCTTTGGTTATCGCCTCGGTGTAAGTCGCTGTCTTTGTTCCCGATGCCGCTTTCACAGACCATGTATTGGATTTTGTAGCCGCGCAATTGTCCGCAAGATCAAGAGTATAATTACTTGCATTTTCGGGAAGGATAAGCTCAATAGGGTTGTCGCCGAGCACCTCTTTTGAAAGCGTAACAACATAACCGTCCGAGTCATTGTCCGTGATTTCGATACCTTCGATCTGACCGTTTACGTCGGCAACAAGATCTGAATTGAGACCTGTAACTGTCGCGACAGCCGTCGATATATCATCAAATTCAAGCTCTGTGTAAATAATGCTACCATAATTTTCTTTACTGGGATCATCTTGGAGCGTATAACCTGCTGTAGTGTAACCTACGAGATAAGCAGTCTTTCCGACGACTTTCCAACCTTTTTGATATATATCGTTATTAGCTGCTGTCTCCGAATCTACAGGTTCAAAAGTGGCATGCTTGCTAATGTCAAGAACCAGCGAGTAATTATAATTTGTATCTTCATTATCGTCTTCGGCGTCAAGGTCGGTAATGGTAACACTGCCAGCAGTGAGCGCGTCTCTCGAAAAGATGTTAATTTCTTGCCGTGTGGTGTCAACTTGGGCAACACCAACGAAAACAGTCGTTGTTGTCGTGCCGCCATTGTCGTCGTCAACTTCTATTTCCTTAGTGTAGCCGATATAGCCTTTAGCTGGAGTCGAGCCTTCAATTGCGTCACCATCACTGTTATAATCGATAAGATTTATATCGTCGCTATCGCAAAATGTTAAACCGCTTGCGAGTCCTTCGACTTTAACGAGAGGTTCGCCGTCACTGTCAGGCGTATAGACGATTTTCTCTCCGATAATTTCGTAGCCCGTTGTATTGGCTTTATTGATGAAAAGCGTCGTAGTGGTTTTGCCGTCTTTAGTTGTTTGTTCGGTGAAAACTCTCGGCTCTGTTTCTAATTGTGCAAGGGTAGTAGTACCGTCGAATTTTTTGCCGAGCACCAACACGAATGTGCTGTCTTCGCCGTCTCCATCTTTGCCGTTGGTGAGAACGACTTCATAATTTTCTTCACTAGCTTTGAATGCGCCCTCATTAACCGTGATTTGGTTAAAGGTCGTGTCAATTTCAAGAGCTTCAATGAAAACAGTCTTTGTTGTCGTGTTGCCATTGCCGTCGTCAACTTCTATTTCCTTAGTGTAGCCGATTTTGCCTTTAGCTGGAGTCGAGCCTTCGATTTCGGCACCATTAACGTTATAATCGATAAGATTCATATTGTCGCTGTCGCAGACCACGAGACCTTCTTTGAGACCGCTTATCGAAAAAATAGGCGTCTCGGAATACTCATCTTCGTGGAAAACGATTTTGGTTTTATCGTCTACCATTATGGGTTTATCGTTAACGTCTTTTTCTCCGCTGTCTTTTTTGTCGTAAGAATAATGTTCGGGCGTGAAAATCTTATAATCGTAACTGCCTGCCGTCGTGCCATCAACCCAAGTATTTTTCTTGCTTTCTTCAAGCTCATCGTCTGTAGTCAATGAAGCTTCGCTAATAGCGAGTTCGTAACCTTCGCCCGTCGCAATCTTAATTCCGGTAGTGCCCGCAATGGCTTTGTCCGCCAACGTGATTATCTTCGATTCGTCTATATCCTCAGTATCAACATTGTCCGTGCCGAAAGTGACGAGTTCCTCGAAAACATCTGTTTCTTGCCCGTCGACGGTTGCTTTCGTGATATAACCGAGCTTGCCTTCGGTAGCATTCGCAAGAGTGATAGTCCCGCCGTCCTCTACTGCAACTTTATCTGTGCCTTTGCTGACATAGAGATCTTTGGCGAGTCCTTCAATTTTAACGATAGTGTAATTAGTATTCGCGGGAATGTACGTGACTGTCGTATTCTTGCCTTTGTCGTTTTCTGTTAATTCATAACCCGCTTGGACTACGCCCTTGAAATTCGCAGTGGTGCCGCTGAGATACCATTTAGTTGATTCGGCATCGACTGCAGGCTTGATGTCGTCAGTGGTTAAGTCGTCTCCAAGCTCGAATTCATAATCGCCTTGAGTGATTCTGAGGTGCGTATTGCTAAGGGCGTCTTTGCTGAGAATATTAATCGTTCCCGTCTCGGCTTCAACTGGCGGGTCAGCTTCAGGATCTGCCGCCGTAGCAGGATTACCGAACGAGATAACTTCAACGAAGACATTTTCTTTGGTAACAGGATTTTCAGGGTCGCTATCATCCACTACTGTAGTAATGATACCGAGCTTGCCAGCCGTAACAGCTACGTCGCTCGCGTCTTTTTGCGTGCCGTCGCTGACTACAATGTTTTCGTTAAAGCCCGTAATCGTAACGAGAGTTCCCTTGTCTTGTTCGGCGTGGTAGATGATTTTGTTGTTAGTCGAATCGTAAGAGTAATAAGCGGGTATGATACTCTTGTAGTAGAGATTCGAGCCTTTGATACGCCAAGCATTATCTGCCGCAGGTTCTTCTGTTTTACCAAACTCTTCATTGTTCTCATCTACGCCGAGCTTGAGAGTATAACCTTTGCCGACCGTGACGCTGGAAGTGCCGAGTGCTGCCTTATCAATGGTGATAATCTTTGTTTCGTTTTCTGGAGTTAATGGGTCGTCCGTTGCACCGAATTTGACAAGCTCAACGAAAACTTCTTTTTCTGTGCCGCTGAAATCTTTTTTCTGCTTAATGCCAAGCTTGCCTGCGCCGTCGTTGCCAAGAACTTCACCTGTGCTTTCGTCCAAGTCGGTGGCTTTGCTAACCACGAGACCTTTAGCGAGTCCGCTGATTGCAACGATAGATGCCGGAGTATCAACTGGTTTGGTATAAACGATTTTCTTTTTCGTGCTGTCCAAATCGTAACCAGCTGTGACTTTGCCTTTGTAAGTGTAAGTGGTGCTACCGTTTTCAGTCCAAGTTTGTTCAGTGCCGCCCGAAGCAGTAACCTCCGAGTCGAGGTCGAGTTCATATTTATTGCCGTTCAAGTCTGTAACAGTGACGTTCTTGCTGTCGAGTGCGCCGTTATAAATCTTGATTGTACCGATTTGTTCCACTACATCTTCAACAGCATCTTGAGCTGGAATTTCTTCACCAGTTTCAGGATCTGTGCTTGCCGCAACAGCTTCTTTTCCTTCAACAGGCGCGACATAATCTTGGGTTGTTTCGATAACTTTTGTACTGCCGTCCGCAGAATAAATGCCGTCAGCTTTGACAACAAGCCCTGTCTTAATGCCGCTGATTTTGGCGAGAGTAGTCTTTACAGTTTCTTTCACATAAGTTATGGTGTTACCGTTGGCTGAATAATATTCGGTTAAAACTGTCTTGTAAGTTGCGGTGTTGCCGCTGATAGACCAAATATTTTTCTCCTCAGATTTGGTAGGAACGGTGCCAACGAAAGTGCCGGGATTATCTTCGTCTTCAGTGATTGCGTCGACTGCGAGTGTGTATTTGCCCTTATAAGCGGTGGAGGGGGTAAGCGTCACATTCGTATTGGTGAGCACGTCCTTAGAAAGCTTAATTTTGGCATTTTCTGCGTCTTTAGCTTCAATGTTGTTGTCGGGATCTGCTGCAACTGCTGGTGTAGCAGGAACGACAGTGATACCCGCAAGAGTTTCGACGTTATCTTTAACGGTAACGATTTTGCCTGCATTTGTGCTCGTGCCGTTTGCGAGACCTTTAGTAAGACCTTTAAGCGTTGCGATAGTTGTAGTAGTTTTCTTTGTGTAGGTAATGCTCTTTTTGTCATCGGCGAGCATGTAACCTGCGTCGGTATCGTATTTGTAAGTTGCAGTGGTGCCGCTGACAGACCAAACAGGAGCATTCAATACGAGACCTTTAACGCCGTCATCTTCTCCGTTGATAGCAAGTTCGTAGCCGTAACTTGTCGAAAGAGAAATTTTCGAGGTGCCGAGCGCGGCTTCACCAATCGTGATGCCTTTATTGCTGACGACAACGGCGTTCTCGATTGCAGTTTTGTTGCTTGAATCGCCGCTTGTTACTGCTGTTGTGCCGCTGACTGTCGCCAAAGTTTGATTGGTTTTCGCCGCTGAGGTGTAGGTGAGCGTCTTGTCATTGGTTTGAATCCAGCCGACTCCGATGTCACCTTTGACGGTCACCTTAGTTCCCGAAGCGGTTTTCGTCAAGTTGCTGATTGCCGACTTTGTAACGTCTGCGCCCATATCGAGCTTGTAGCCGTAACTTGTCGAAAGCGAAACCTTCGTAGTATCGAGCGCGTCCTTCTTAATCGTGATTGTTCCATTGTCTGAATTGACAACGACGTTAGCGGTAGCCTCTCCTGGCGTTGCATTGGTGACGACTTCGGCGGTTGTTGCCGACTTGGTGCCGCTGACTGTCGCAAGCGTCACGCCAGTTTTTGCCTCAGCGATTTTGGTAAGCGTCTTGTCGTTGGTTTGAAACCACCCAGCACTAATGTTGCCTTTGACGGTCACCTTAGTTCCAGCGACGGTTGCCGAAACATTGCTGATTGTCGATTTGTCGGCGTCGGCGGCAACAATTCTGTAATTACTGCCGTTGCTCAGTGTGAGCGTGACTTTAGACGTGCCGAGCAATTCGCCGGGCAGTGTGATAATTCCCGCCGTCGTGATGTTGTCTGCGTCATTGGCTATGGGTTCCGTAACTTGAATGCCCGTTGTTTCGTTGTTCAGAGCCTCTTCCGAGAGACCGCTTGCAAGCCCCGTGAGCTTAGCCACGTCAATTAACACGCCATTGATTTCAACCTTGTAGGTTGCCGTTGTACCGCTAAGCGACCAACTCCCTTTTGTGATTCCGTACCAGTTAGCCATGAGTTATCTCCTCCATTCCTTAAAAAACCCAGAAAAACTTCCTTGTGATATTTTGTATTATAAAGACTTTGATTATTTAAATCAATATTTGGCGCGAAAAAATTTTTCCTGAAAATTAAAAGCTGAAACAGGATATTGAAAAACTGAAAAAAGGGTGATATACTTCGCCGCGTGAAAGAAGGTGAATTCAGAATGACGGCTTTGAAGAAAATCGGCTTTATCGGGACTGGGATAATGGGCTCGGCAATGGCGGGGCATTTAATGGACGCGGGCTTTGAGGTCAGCGTTTACAACCGCACGAAGTCGAAGGCGCAAAATCTGATTGAACGCGGCGCGAAATGGTGCGAGACTGTTGGAGCTTGCGCGGCTAATCAAGATGTCGTGATAACTATCGTCGGCTATCCTAAAGACGTTGAGCAAATTTATTTAGGCGCGGGCGGCATTATCGAATCTGCGCGGGCGGGAGCTTATCTTGTCGACATGACGACTTCCTCGCCGATACTTGCCGAGAAAATATTTGCGGCGGCTAAGAAAAAAAATCTCCGCGCAGTCGACGCTCCTGTTACGGGCGGCGATGTCGGCGCGAAGAATGCGACGCTTACTATTTTGGTCGGCGGCGACGAAGAATCTTTTAACGCCTTGCAACCTGTCTTTAAAGCTATGGGCAAAAATATTGTTTACGAAGGCTCGGCGGGCGCGGGGCAGAAAACTAAGGCTTGCAACCAAATCGCGATAGCGGGAACTTTGGCGGGCGTCTGCGAGGCTTTTGCCTATGCTAAAGCGTCGGGGCTTGACGTTGAAAAAGTTTACCAAGCTATAGCGACGGGCGCGGCTGGTTCATTTCAAATGACGGGTGTCGCTCGCAAAGGGCTTGACGGCGATTTTAGCCCCGGTTTTATGCTGAAACATTTTGGCAAGGACTTAGCTATTGGCAACGAAACCGCTACTGCTTACGGCACGTCGCTCCCGATTTTGGCTATGGTGCTCCACGAAGTCCGCAAGCTCGAAGAATCAGGCAATGGCAATCTCGGAACGCAAGCCTTGCTTAAGTATTACAGCGTCAAGTAAATTCGTTAGGTTTGTCGGCGCAGTATTGGCAGCGGCAAGATTTTCTTCAGCGACGGCTTTGACGGCTCTTTTCGCGGCGTGTCTGGCAAGGGATTTCTCGCGCATTAAGGCTTTAGTTTCTTCCGTGTGCTTTTTGCCAAGATGTGATTGACGCATTTGAGCTTTTGCCTCTTCCGTGTGCTTTTTCCCGAAGAAACCATTTTTCTCGCCACTATGTGCGACAGACATTTTCGCGAGTGTTTCATCAGTGTGCTTTTTGCCTTTAAACGGGCTGGGCTTGCCATAATTGGGATTTTTTTCGCCACTAAGGGCGATAGCAATTTTTGCGCACGTGTCGTCGCTGAGATGCTTACCGTAATTTGGAGCGTTTTCTCCGCTAAGTTTAGCAGACATTGCGGCTTTTGCCTCGTCTGTGTGATGCTTGCCATACATGGGATTATTTTCACCGCTCATATTTCTGGCAAGTGCATTTTGACGAATTAGCTCGCAAGTATCATCGGAGACGGTAAGTTTGCTGATGCCGCCGCACGTCTTGTTGTAGCCTTTTGGGAAAACGCAATCGAAGATACTGACCCATTTTTGCTCGCAGTCGCTGATTTGATCAGCCGGGACGTGCTCCTCGACAATCCACCAGTCCCAATTGCTGTCCCAGCCGAGACGTTTGATTTCACGGTCGACGAATTGTTGCTTGCCCTTCTTGTGCTGACGAATGCGCGTTGTGACCTGCTGTCGCGTTACACCGACGTAATACATATTGGTTAGCCGGCACCAGATGACGTAAACCGCGAAAGACAACGTTTGACAATCTTCGCCGCTTTTGTTATCATTCATGCTTAGAATCTCCCTTCTGTTGATGTAAGTTGGTACAGACTCATTTTAGCAGAAGGGCTAAATTATTGTCAAGTTTTATTAAGGAGTGAAATATTTTGTTAGACGAATGGAAAAAGTTTTTATTGCGCGGAAATGTCATCGATATGGCGACAGGCGTTGTGATAGGCGCGGCGTTCGGAAAAATTGTTTCCTCATTCACGTCGGATATTCTTATGCCGCCTCTGGGCTTGTTGCTCGGCAAGGTAGATTTTTCAAATTTTTACATAAATTTGTCAGGCGTCGAGTATGAAACCTTTGCCGCCGCTAAAGAGGCTGGAGCACCTGTCATTGCTTACGGCGCATTTCTGAACGTTTGCCTCGATTTCGTGATCGTTGCGACGGCAATTTTTATACTCATTAAACAAGTAAATAGATTTATGCCTGCACCGCCGCCTCCGGCACCCGATCCGCGCAAGTGCCCGTTCTGCCGTGAAGTTGTAGCAGACGACGCGACGAAGTGTCCGCATTGCGCCTCCGACATCAAAGGCAAATAACTTTATTGACATAAAAAAATTAACCGCCCTCGAAATTTGAGAGCGGATTTTTTTTTGGCTAGGAACAAGGGGCGAGTTGCTAGGAACTAGTCCCCTAATCCCTACCAGTCCCTAGTCCCTAAATTTTAATGATGAAGCTTTTGGACTTCTTCCATAAGGTATTCGTTTTTAATTTTAATGTAGGTGCCCTTCATGCCGAGCGACTTCGACTCGATAACGCCCGCCGATTCAAACTTGCGCAGAGCATTGACGATAACCGAACGAGTAATCCCGACGCGATCGGCAATCTTAGAGGCGACAAGCAAGCCTTCACTGCCGTTAAGTTCGCCCAAAATATTTATCGCCGCCTCAGCCTCTGAATAACTAAGAGTTGCCAACGCGATTTGAACTGTCGCCTTCTTGCGAGCCTCAATCTCAACTTTTTCAGTATGGTCGCGCAACATTTCCATGCCCACGACTGTCGCGCCGTATTCCGCCAACAACAAATCGTCGTCAGTGAAATTTTCTTCGAGACGAGCAATTATCAACGTACCGATTCTACGACCCACGCCGTAAATCGGAACAATCGTGAAGTGTTTTCCCGCGACGGGCGAAACGTAATTCTTCGGGTTGGCTTGCGTGTCGTCGAAACGATTCAGCCACTTGGTGTAGGCTTCGGGGAACTTGCCCTTGCGAAGGGTGTCATTCGCGGCGGAAGTGTCGTCCTCGTCGATAAGCGAGTAACCGTAAATATCGCCCTTCTTGTTGACAATGTAGATGCTCGCGTCGAGGACGTTTCTCAAAACCTTTGAAATGCCGTTGTACTCCACATTCTCGGAACGCTGGAGCAGCTTGTTAATTTTCCTTGTTTTCTCCAAAAGTGTTGTCATACATAACTCTCCTTTTTTAGGATTTAGGATACAGGATTTAGGATTTAGGGAAAAATTTTCCCCCTACTCCCTGACTCCTTAATCCTAATCCCTGAATTTTCTTGCTCAATATCCTACGTTTATACTAGCACGAAATTTGATAATGTCAAATAAGTTTTCAGAATTTTTTGCCCAACTAGCTTGACGGCGGGCATTAAAAGTTGTAAACTTTCCACAACAGGGGGCAAACGCTCCGAGAAGGTTTTTCGTCAATCAAAGGGAGGAATGTTAAATGAATAATCGCAGGAAAATCGTTGTCATCGGAACTTCAAACGTCGGCTCGGCAGTCGTCAACAAAATCGCCGATTTCCAACTTGCGTCCGAACTCGTTTTAATCGACCTCAATCAGGACAAGGCATGGGGCGAGGCAACCGACTCCAGCCACGCAACCGCTTGCGTTTACAGCACCAACATTAAATTCCGTGCCACCAGTGACTACAGTGCTTGCGCGGGGGCTAATATCATCATCATCTGCGCGGGTCCTTCGATTCGTCCCGGTGAAACTCCCGACAGATTGAAACTCGCTGGCACCAACGCGAAGATTATGAATTCGGTCTTCCGCTCCGTCGCCGAACACACCAAAGAATCCGTCATTATCCTCATCACCAACCCGCTTGACGTTGCTACCTACGTCGTCAGCAAAATCGCTGATGAAATCGGCTATCCGCGTAATTTGATTCTCGGCACGGGCACTATGCTTGAAACTTATCGTTTCCGTCGCGTCCTCGCTAACAAGTACGAAGTCGACCCGAAGAACATTAACGGCTATGTACTCGGCGAACACGGCAATGCGGCATTCGTTGCTTGGTCAACCACTGGTTGCGCAGGTTTCCCGCTCGAAAAACTCGACGAATATTTCCGTCACACCGAACCGCTTGATAAGAAAGCTGTTGAGCAAGAGCTTATCCAAGTTGCTTACGACGTTATCAACCGCAAAGGCTACACCAACACTGGTATTGCTATGGCGGCTGTTCGTTTCGTTAAGTCAATCCTTTACGATGAACATACGATTCTACCCTGCTCGGCTATTATGGAAGGCGAATACGGAATTAAAGACGTTGCTCTTTCTATGCCTCGTATGCTTTGCGCCGATGGCATTATGCGCGTCTTTGAAGTTGCGCTCACCGACGAAGAACTCGAAAAGATGTATGCGGCGGCTAAATCTGTCCGCTCGGCTCTTGACGGTGCAGGAATTAAGTAAAAATCATCTCCTTCATAAAAAACAAATCCTTTTAAGAAGAAAGCCCTTCCAAAATTGGTTGGGCTTTTTTCGATTGTTGATTAGTTGTTAGGAACTAGGAACTAGTCTCTAATCCCTACTAGTCCCTAACTCCTAGTCCCTAGTCCCTAGTTAAGCGTATTTCATGACGACGCCGCGAATCATGTCGCCAACTTTTTTAGTATGGTCAAGTGCCTCTTCCACGTCCTCCAAAATATCTTTCCATTTAATAAGATGAATAACTGCGCGGCTTGCCCCGTGTTCCTTAGAAGCCTCGACAGCCTCATCAAAAAGAATGCCAATATCCGAACGATAAATCAAATCGCCGCGACTTTCATTATCGGAAATTCTGTGAACGGCGTCGAGAATATCGCGCTGATTCTTTTTAACGTCGTTTAGCAGTTTGAACGCCTTAACCAATTCATCTGTATTTTCAACTAAAAATTTCGTCAAAGCGTGACTGCGTTTGGTGGCGTGCCCCGCGTGATACATAATTATTCTTTGCAAAGCACCCTGCATCATATCGACACCGTTGGCAAGTTCATTTGCGATAGAATAAATGTCCTCACGGTCAATGGGCGTTATAAAACTCAAGTTCAGCTTGTTGATAATTTTTTCGTTTACTTCGTCGGCGGCAGATTCCAAGCCCAAAATATCCTCAATGCGTTCGAGTGCCTCATTAGGGTCTTTAATCACTTCGTCCAAAAGTACCGCGCCCAAATGAAAAAACTTCGCGTTCTCCAAAAATAAATCGAAAAACTCCGTGTCCTTGCGAGAGAAATTAAACATATACATCATTCCTTTCCTACCTATGATACAAAAGCAAACGCACTATGTAAAGCGGATAAAAAATCGTTGACATTTTTTGGCGGCTGTATTATTTTTTATAAAAATTTTACGGAGGTAAACAATATGATTATCGGCGTATCGAAGGAAATTAAGAATAACGAAAACCGCGTAGGCTTGACACCGGCGGGCGCGGACGCACTTGTCAAGGCGGGTCATAAAGTCCTTATCGAAAAGGGCGCGGGTATCGGCTCTGGTTTTGAGGACGAAAATTATTCGGCAGTTGGCGCGGAAATCGTCGCGGACAAGAAAAAAATCTTCGACGAATCCGAAATGATTATCAAGGTTAAGGAGCCGCTCGAACCCGAATACGACCTTTTCCACGAAGGGCAAATTCTCTTTACGTATTTGCACCTTGCGCCCGAACCGTCGCTTACAAAGGCATTGCTTGACAAAAAAGTTACGGGCATTGCCTATGAAACGGTCGTCGGACGTGACGGCAGAACATTGCCCTTGCTTGCTCCGATGAGTGAAATTGCGGGGCGCATGTCTATTCAACTCGGCGCACAATTCCTTGAAAGTCAATACGGCGGGAGCGGCATTTTACTTGGCGGCGTCAGCGGCGTTGCGGCGGGTCAAGTTGTCATAATCGGCGGCGGCGTTGTCGGAACTAATGCGGCAAAAATCGCGCTCGGTATGCGTGCTCGCGTTACTATTATCGACCTGTCGATTGACCGCCTCCGCTATCTTGATGACATTTTCGGCGGCAAAGTCTGTACGGTTATGAGCAATTCTTATAACATCGCTCAATGGACGAAGCAAGCTGACTTACTCGTTGGCGCGGTATTGGTGCCCGGCGCGAAGACTCCGCAACTCGTTACGGAAGACATGGTTAAGAACATGAAGAAAGGCTCCGTTATTATTGACGTTGCGATAGATCAGGGCGGCTCGATTGCCACTTGCGACCATGTAACGACGCACAGCGATCCGACTTTTATTAAACATGGCGTCATTCATTATTCCGTTGCGAATATCCCGGGCGCAGTTTCCAGAACGTCGACGCTTGCCCTTACGAACGCCACATTGCCTTATGCCTTAAGAATTGCGGGTAAAGGTTGGAAGTCGGCTTGCCAAGAAGACGCTGGACTTGCCAAAGGTCTCAACACGATTGACGGCAAACTCACTAACAAAGCTGTCGCGGAGGCACTTGGTCGCGAATTCGTTGATTATAATAAATTCCTTGCGTAAAAAATTAATCTTGACATAAAAAAATTGCCTGTCATAAGCGGCAGGCTTTTTTGTTTAGATTTTTAAGGATAATTTTTTCAGCCTCGTCGAGCGTCAAGGCTTGTTCGTTAATGTTTAGCTTGCGAAGTAGTTGATTTATCGGCGGCGGCTCCAAACCTGCGCGGGCTAAAATTTTATCTTGCGCAAAAAGTTCACGCGGCGTCCCGTTGAATAAAATTTTTCCTTGCGCCAAGACGATTACGCGATTTGCAAAGCGGGCAATGTCTTCCATGTTATGAGAAACTAAAATTATCGTGACGCCAGATTTTTTAACGGCTCCGAAAATTTCTTTTAGCAAATTTTCTTTGGCGAGCGGGTCAAGCCCTGCTGTCGGTTCGTCTAGGATTAAATATTTCGGCTTGAGTGCAAGTATCCCCGCGATTGCAACGCGCCGTTTTTGTCCGCCCGATAATTCAAACGGCGAAACTTTTTTTAAATCGTTAGGCAGTCCGACTTGCCGCATAGCCTCTTCGACCCGCGCAGATATTTCAATGTAGCTAAGTCCAAAATTTTTAGGCGCGAAACCAATATCAAGCTCAACAGTTTCCTCAAAAAGTTGCTGTTCGGGATATTGAAAGACAATCCCCACGAGCCGACGAATTCTTTTATCAGCGACGCTTAAGCCGTCAATTTCAACGGAGCCGCTTTGTAAATTAATCAAGCCCGCCATAATTTGAATCATCGTCGATTTACCGCTGCCCGTATGCCCCGCTATCGCCAAAACTTCACTCTCTGCCACGTCAAAGGAAATATTTTCAAGCGCGGTCTTTTCAAAAGGTGTGCCCTTCATGTAAGTATAGCTGACATTTTTAACGGAAATCATTTCAATGCCTCTGCCAATTCATCTGCGGTTAAAATTTTCGGCGGGAGTTTGAATTTTTTTCTAAGACGTTCGGCTAGTTCGACGGCAACAGGAGCGTCAAAGCCGAGCCGCCGCATTTCCTTGACGTTCGTAAAAATTTCTCGCGGCGTTTCGTCTAGGATTATTCGTCCACCTTCCATAACGAAAACTCTTTGCGCTGCCGTCGCCTCTTCCATAAAGTGCGTTATGTAAATTATCGTCTTGCCTTGTGTGTGAAGTTTTTTTACCAGCGATAAAATTTCTCGCCGCCCCATTGGGTCAAGCATAGCGGTCGGCTCGTCGAAGACAATAATTTTCGTGTTCATAGCAATCACGCCCGCAATCGCGATTCGCTGTTTTTGTCCGCCGCTGAGTTTACTCGGAGCAAATTTTTTATAATCGCTCATGTTGACAGAATCTAAAGCTAAGTCGACGCGCTCACGGATTTTATCTGGTTCAATGCCCAAATTTTCTAAGCCAAAGGCAACGTCGTCCTCGACAATCGCCGCGACAATTTCACTGTCTGGATTTTGAAAAACCATGCCGACTTTTTCTCTAACGTGCCAAAGATTTTTTTCGTCGGAAGTGTCCAAGCCGTCAATAAAAATTTTCCCGTCTGTCGGAATTAAAAGCGCGTTAAACTGTTTGGCGAGTGTCGATTTACCGCTACCGTTCGTGCCGATTATCGCTACAAATTCCCCGTCGTCAATCGAAAAATTTATATCGTCAAGCGCAACTTTATCGCCCGAAGAACTTTTATAGACGTAACGCAGATTTTCAGCGCGAATCATTTGGCGGCGATTAATTCAATTTCGCAGAGTGCGCCCGCCGGCAAGTCCTTAACCGCTACGCAACTCCGCGCAGGTTTGCTGATAAAATATTTTTCGTAAACCGCATTGAACGCTTTAAAATCGGCGATGTCGGCGAGGAAACACGTCGTCTTGAAAACTTCGCTGAAGTCGTAGCCCGCCGCCTCCAATATCGCGCCTAAATTCTTGCAACACTGCGCGGCTTGCCCTTCAATATTCGTCGCGACGATTTTGCCGACAACAGGGTCGATAGCGATTTGCCCCGACGTGTACAAAAGCCCGTTTACCTTAATCGCCTGACTGTAAGGTCCAACAGCGGCGGGAGCTTTGTCCGTATGAATAATTTTCATGTTTTTACCTCCAAATTTTTTTCGTTAATAATCGGCGCAAGTTCTTTTTGCATTTCGGGCGAGATGCCGAGTGCATTCATTGCCGCCTCTGCTGTTAAACGAAAATTAATCATCAAGTGACGAACATTTTCGAGCAATGTTTTGCGTGTGCCGATAGCCTCGCCTTTAGTAAGACCGATAGCTTCACCTTTGGCAAGACCGATAGCTTCGCCTTTGGCAAGACCGATAGCTTCGCCTTTGGCAAGACCGATAGCTTCGCCTTTGGCAAGACCGATAGCCTCGCCTTCGTGCCTGCCTTCAGCAAGTAATTCTTCTGTAGCACTTGACATAATATAACTTCCTTCAAATGAGTGGCGCAAGTTCTTTTTGCGTTTCGGGCGAGATGCCGAGTGCATTCATTGCCGCCTCCGCCGTTAAACGAAAATTATTCATCAAGTGGCGAACATTTTCGAGCAAAGTTTTGCGTGTGCCGATAGCCTCGCCTTTAGTAAGACCGATAGCCTCGCCTTTAGTAAGACCGATAGCCTCGCCTTTGACAAGCCCGACAGCCTCGCCTTTGGCAAAACCGATAGCCTCGCCTTCGTGCCTGCCTTCAGCAATCAGTTCTTCTGTAGCACTTGACATAATATAACCTCCTCTGTCAGGGTTCTTGAAAAATTCTGAACAATCCGCCAATGTCTCATGTTTCATCTGCGAAGGCGTTCTGCAGAAAAAATCATGCATTAAATCGCCGAGCGGACTCCCAGCACGAATACTGCCATTGACGTAAATTATGTGCGAGCCGTCATTAAAAAGTTTGCCGCTCTTGCGAATCGTGCGGTCAATAAAATAAATTTGCTCGCCGTCTTTAAGTACGTCGTTTTCCGTAATGAAAATTACGTAAGTCTCAGGCAACTCGGTATAACTAGTGCCCTTGTTGAGACTGTGATAATCGAGCATTGAGCTGTTATAGCGGGCACGTTGAGGAATCGCTCCCTTGTCTGTGCGCTGAATCTCAATGTCGTAAAGTTTACCCGAACTGTCTTTGGCGAAAACGTCAAGTCTAACTGACCGCCCGTAAACAATTTCGATAGTTTGCTGACTGTGAACTTCCTCAACAATCAAATCCTCCTTGTCAAGGATTATGCGCAAAATATACTGCACGCATTTTTTGTTCCCGTCAAAGCAAACGCTAAAAAATATATCGTCCATAAAACAATACTCTTGAATTCGGGCGCAATGCTTTTTCCATAAATCCTCTGACATTAAATCACTCCAAAACTTGCTTAAAATTTTTCGATAATATTTTAGCGAATCTGCGCGGCTTTGTGAAGGGCTTCAAAAGTTTTTCATAATTGCTTGATATATTGGCTAAGAATATTTTTGGAAAGGAAGTTTCAAGATGAGCGCGTTGAAATTTTTCACGGCAATTATTTTTATTTTAGGCTTGCTAATCACGCCCGCGCAGGCGGAGAAAAGAATTTTTATCAATTCGGCAAGTCGTCTTATGCTCCTTTACGACGGCAATACCCGACTCGCTATGTATCATCTCGGCTTGGGCAAAGTCAGTACGCCGACTCCCTCTGGCTATTTCAAAATTACCGAGAAGGCGATTAATCCCTCATGGATAGACCCCGCCGACCCCGAATATGAAATTCCTTCTGGCCCGGATAATCCGCTTGGCTATCGCTGGATGCAGATTTATGGCAACTACGGAATTCACGGCACCAATCGCCCAGACAGTATCGGGCACTACGTTTCCAATGGTTGCATACGCATGAATGAACGCGACGTTGAGGAACTCTTTGACGTTGTTGAAGTCGGGACGCCCGTCGAGATAACTTATAATCGCGTCGTCGTTGAGAAAAATATCGATGATGACGTTGTTTATTACATTTACCCCGACGGCTACGGCATACAAAACGTTACAGTTGCCGACGTGACTAAATGGCTTGAACCTTTTGGCGTGTTGCCCTTCGAGAGCGAATACAACATTTCCCAGAAAATCGAGGCGTCCGACGGCGAACCAACTTTTATCGGCAAGCCTTACAACGTCGAAGTCAACGGCGAACTCGCGCAACCTACCGACGCTAATAATAACAGATATTTCGCCAAAGCTGTTCTGCGCGACGGAATTTCTTATCTGCCCGCCGTGCCTATTGCTAAAATTTTACGCATGAAGCTTGAATGGAACAAGACGGAGGCAAGTCTCAAAAGTAAATTCGGCAAGGTCATTTGCTACGAGCGCAAGGGACAACTTTATTGCAATGCCGACGACGCGATAATTTTATTCAACATTGAAGGCGGCTTGCAGACAGGTAATGACGGCAAGAAAATTTTCCGCTTCAAGTCCATTCCGACCGCTCCTCGCGTCGATAAGCCTAAGGAAGAAAAGAAACGCGATAAGCCCAAAACCGATATAACCGAGCCTTTTGAAGGAACTAAGCCCGAAGAAACTAAACCTGAAGAATCTAAACCCGAAGAAACCAAACCCGAAGAAACTAAACCCGAAAAAACCAAACCTGAAGAAACTAAGCCCGAAGAAACTAAACCCGAAGAAACTAAACCCGAAGAGACTAAACCTGAAGAAGAATCTAAACCTAAAATTGATGCGGAGGCGAAAGTATGAAAAAATTTTTGATAGTCGATGGCAACAGCATTATCTACAGAGCGTTTTACGCCATGACGCATTTGACTGCTCCGAGCGGTGAGCCGACGGGCGCGATTGTCGGTTTCGCGAATATCCTTTTGAAAATCATGCGCGAACAATCTCCCGAACTCGTGGCGGTTGCCTTCGACGTTGCTAAAAAAACTTTCCGCAATGAACTTTTTAAAAAATACAAGGCAAATCGCCCACCTATGCCCGACGAACTTGCCGCGCAACTCTCCGCGATTAAAGAATTTATCGAAGTTATCGGGATAAAGTCTTGCTCGGCGGAGGGCTACGAGGCTGACGATATTATCGGCACTTTGGCGACGCAAGCCTCCAAAAATTTCTCTGTTAGAATTTTGACGGGCGACCGCGATTCACTCCAGCTTATCAACGCCAATACCCAAGTCATTCTGAACGCAAAATCCAAAATCGAAATTTACGACGAGAAAAAATTTATGGACAATTACGGCTTTGCTCCGTCGTTGCTCGTCGACTTTAAAGGGCTTAGGGGCGACCCCTCCGATAATATTCCCGGCGTCAAGGGCATTGGCGATAAAACCGCAATGTCGCTGATTCAAGAATATGGCTCGCTCGAAAATGTTCTTGAACACCGCGCAGAAGTTAAAAATAAAAAGGCTCGTGAAGGGCTCGAAAAATTTGCCGACGACGCAATCTTGAGTAAAAAACTCGCGCAAATTATTTGCGACGTTCCCGAAATTATTTTCAACGAGGACGATTTTAAAATCACGCCCGACATCGAACGCGCCGACGAATTTTGCCGACGCTACGCCTTGAATACTACTGGCAAAAAAATTCATGATTTCTTCGGCGTCGATTCGCTTTTTTCAATGTCTCCCGATACCCCAGAGTCAGTTTTTCAAGACCCTACCGACGAAACTTCCGAGCTGACTATTGACTTTAAAAAAATTTTTGCGGCGGATAAATTGATAATCGCCGAGCACAACTTGAATATCTTCGCGGTAAAAATTTTCGGCGGAGAAATTCTTAAGGCGAATTACAACGACGTTCAGAAAATCCTCGAAGAATTTAAGGGGCAAATTATTCTGAACGACTTAAAAAATTATATGCGCCTCTTCAAAATCACCAACCTTGAAAAGTTTTTCGATATGGATTTGGCGGCTTATCTGATTTATCCCGAACGTGACAAGGGGATTCGCGACGGCGATTTGGACATTGGGCGAGAACTGGCGACAACGCTAATTACATTTGAAAAGCTCGCGCCGCAATACGAGAAAACTTTAATCGACACGAACTTAATGAAACTTTATCGCGAAGTCGAATTGCCGCTGACAGAAATTTTGGCGCGAATGGAGAAACGCGGCGTGTTCGTCGATAGATATTTGCTTAAAAAGAAATCCGCCGAGATGTCCGAACGAATTTTCCTGCTTGAAAGAAATATCTACACGATGGCAGATGGCGTATTCAACATAAATTCAACTAAGCAACTCGCCGAAGTTTTATTTGTGAACTTGAAGTTGCCGCCCGTCAAGAAGAACAGAACGGGCTTTTCGACCGACGCCGAAGTTTTGGACGAGCTTAAAGATCGTCACCCGATTATTCCCAAAATTATAAATTTCCGTATGCTGTCTAAGTTAAGGTCGACATACCTTGAGGGGCTAATTAAATTAATCAAATCGGACGGGCGCGTTCACACGAATTTTAATCAGACGATAACGGCGACGGGCAGACTTTCAAGCTCCTATCCGAATCTCCAAAATATCCCCGTGCGCACCGAAGAGGGCAGAGAAATTCGCGCTATGTTTTTACCAGGCAAAGGCTACGACTGCATTTTATCTGCCGATTATTCGCAGATTGAACTTCGATTGCTCGCACATATGTCAGGCGATGAAAATTTAATCGACGCCTTTAAAAAAGGGCAGGACATTCATGCGCGGACGGCATCTGAAGTTTTCGGCGTAGAGATTGACGAGGTGACGCCCGATCTTCGCCGCAAAGCTAAGGCGGTTAATTTCGGCATTGTTTACGGCATTAGCGTTTATGGCTTGGCGCAGGATTTACATATCAGCCGACAGGAGGCGGGCGAATACATTGTGCGCTACTTCGAGCGTTATCCCGGCGTCAAGGATTTTTTGGACGCGACAGTTGCGCAGGCTCATCTTAACGGCTATGTTATGACAATGTTTGGGCGGCGCAGGGCGTTATTCGGGATTAACAGTTTGAATTTCAATATCCGTTCAAATGCCGAGCGTATGGCAATGAACACGCCGATTCAAGGCTCCGCCGCCGATATTATTAAATTGGCTATGCTTAAGGCGGAAGAAAATCTGCGCGGTTTTGACAGTCGAATTATTATTCAAGTGCACGATGAACTTGTTGTTGAGGCTAAAAATTCCGAGCTTGACGAAGTCGAAAAAATTCTGCGCGATTCAATGGAGAACGTCGCGGAGCTTGCAGTGCCGTTGGTCGTCGACATTCACAGCGGTTCAAATTGGTCACTTGCAAAGTAAAAATTTTTGAGCGATAAAGTTTAGTTTATAAAAAATCCTTCCCTAGTTCGAGAAGGATTTTTTTGTACTGACTTGGAAATTTATTTTATGATTCGACGCATAAGATTTTCAGCCCTCGAAGTTTGGAGTCGAAGATTTTTAATTTAATGGGGCTTAGCGTCAACCATAATGAATAAATATTTATTGCCGCGATTGACTATGTTAATTGTAATGTTGCCGTTCCAACCGTATTGATTCGGTAAGACTTGCAATAAATAATTGAGCGAATTTTTATAATCGGCGTAATACGCATCGTAGGGAGCGCACATCCAAGAAATTTTCCAACCATTAGCAACTCGTTTGGCAATGTAATCTAGCGCGGCTTGAGCCGAATCAAAATGATAGCCGAAATATTGTTCATTCGAGTTGAAATATTCCTGCGTAAAATAGAAATCGCGACCGTCGGGCGTCGGTTGTAAATTCTTCGGCGCATAATCGGTAAACCATTGATGAGTTGTACCTACAATATCGGTTGAGGCGTTGAAGTAAGCAAATGTAGGATATTCAACCTCGTCAAATTTAAATGCGGCGTCGTCCCAAGTTACGTCAGTGAAATAAGTCCTGTCATCGTTAAAATTGACGGTATTCCAAGTATGCAACTCGTTATTGGCGTAGCCGTTGACTCTGCCGACGTTAATTCCGCACATATTGCCAAGCATATAAAAAGCGTCGGTATAACCTTGACAATTCGCTTTGCCGTCAATAAGTGCGCCTAAAGCAGTTTGGAACCGTGAACGAGCCGGCTGAGGTTTTTCGTTGTAATAAGTAGTATTTTCGGCTATCAAAGTATGGATAAATAGTTCCTGCCACAGGAGGTTATCGGTAACGTTTTTAAGTTCGTTGACGAATTTGACAGCAAAATCATAGAGTTGCATTTCTTCTTCGTCAAGGAAAGACGTATCGTTATTTAGGTAGGCATAAGCGACGCGCTCGCCGGGATATTCGCTGATTTCAAAGAGATAAGCGGTCGTCTTCGGGTCGAGCTGTCTGTATGTCCATTCCATATACCAAGTCGGCACAACTTTAATTGCCTCGTTTATGTCGGGCTTAAAACCGTTAGTAAAAACTACTGGCAACGTTTCCTGTAAATCTATGCGGCATTCGTTAAGATATTGCATAAAGTCGGACTGATTATTGAAACGCGGCGCACTGCTCCAATCGATTTTATTCATGGCGGATTTGTTGACGACGGATTTACTTTCAACTTCGATACTTTCGCCTTCGCAGTTGACTGCTTGCTTTTGAAAGCCGCTCGTGTCGTTGACTTGAAAGTTGAGCGTCTTCAATTTACTTTCTGCATTTGAATCATCATCTTTACTGCAACCCGTGAATAGCAAACTTACAGCCAAAATTCCTGCCAGAAAACTTTTTTTCAATTTATCAAGCTCCTTTTATTCGGCGTCGTAAATTTCTTTTAGCAGAGTTTCCTTGCGCAGTTCCAAACACTGACAATTTCTTTTATCGGCGTCGGTATTTTTTATTACGTCGAGTAAAATATTTCCAATCATCTGCGCGGCGTCGAAGAAAATATCCTTCATGACTTCATGCGACCAAACGCGAATTCCCTCGCCGTAATTCACTACGAACGACAAATTTGCATAACACGCGCCGATTTCTCTTGCCAAATAAACTTCGGGAGCCAAACTCTGCCCGACAATATCAGCGTGTCCTTTGAGCATAGAAATTTCCGCAGGGCTTTCAAAGTGTCTGCCGTCCGTTACGGCGTAAATCCCGCGCTCGAAAATTCTTCCGTCAAAAAATTTTTTAGCCGAATCTAAAAGTTTTCCGCGCAGATTTGGACAAAGTGCCTCGCGCATTATCAGCAAATATTTTCCGTCAAGTTGTACGTCCTTGCGCGTCGACAAGTCAAGGTAATCGTCAGGAATCATCAAGTCGCGGGGATTGAGCAAGTGATTAATCGTGCCGACGCCGCCCTCCGATAAAATTTTTTTAACGCCCGCCTCTCTGAACGTCCAGAAAATCTGCCGTGAAGAATCTGCGCGGGTAACGCCACTCCGCCAGCCGTGCATTTTACAGGTTAAGAATTTTTTACCGCAGACTTCGCACAATCTGAACGCGGGACTTTTACCGTAAGGCGTCTCGAAAAATAAATTCTCCTCCAAAATCTCTACGTCAGAAAAATTTTTAGGAAAGTTACTGCTAAGCGTGCCCGACCCGCCGATTATCGCAAAATCAACTTTCATGCTGATTCCTTAGCCAACTTGACTTCTTCGAGCGGCAAAATTTTTGGTTGTTCTTCGCCCTTTATGCAAGCCTCGTTTATGACAATTCTGCGCGGCTTGTTTGACTTCGGGATTTCAAACATGACATCTAACATTACGTCTTCAATAATCCCTTTGAGTGAACGCGCTCCTGTCTTGCGTTCGATTGCCAATTTCGCGACGTGTCTAAGTGCCGCCTCTTCAAACTCCAGCTTAACGTTATCCATTGCCAAAAGTTTTTCGTACTGCTTAACGGGAGCATTTTTCGGCTCGGTTAAAATTCTTAACAGCGCGTCTTCGTCCAAAGTTTCAAGCGTACAGATGACGGGCAAGCGACCGATAATTTCCGGGATAATGCCGTACTTCATTAAATCTTCGGGGCGCACTTGATGAATCAGCTCGTTGAATTTTTTATCGGTATCCTCTTTGGACGGAACTTCGGAGCCGAAACCTATAGGCGATTCGCCCTTTTTTAAACGTTTCTCAACAAGCTTTTCAATGCCGACGAACGCGCCACCGACGATAAACAAAATATTTTTCGTGTCAACTTTAATCGTCGGGGCTTCGGGGTGCTTACGTTGCCCGCGCTCAGTGAATTCGACAACGCTACCTTCCAACATTTTCAAAAGCCCTTGCTGAACGCCTTCATGACCGGGGTCGGCAGTTATCGAATTATTCGCGCCCGATTTGCGAGCAATTTTATCAAACTCATCAAGATAAATAATTCCGTGTTCGGTTTTTTCAATATCCATACCCGCCGCGTAGTAAAGATTTCTTACGGCAACTTCAACGTCCGCGCCGACAAAACCCGCTTCCGTCAAGCTTGAGGCGTCCGTCACGGCGAACGGTATATCTAAAAGTTTCGACAGATGACTAAGCATAGCCGTTTTGCCGCAACCCGTCGGTCCGATAATTATTACGTTAGACTTGTCAATTTCCTCGTCGCCGCCCGTATTATCCAAGTCGTATTTCATGCGCTTATAGTGATTGTACGCCGCCACCGACAAAATTTTTTTCGCCCGCTCCTGCAAGATGATAAATTCGTCGAGATATTTTTTTATGACGTGCGGTTTATTCTTCGACAAAAGTTCGCCGAGCGCGTTATTAAAATTTTTCTTGTTGGTGTGCGCTTGGTATCCTTCCTCTTCTTCGATAAAGTGATAAATATTTTTGATACAGCTTTTGCAAATGCCGAAACCCGTATTGGGGTCGAGAACGGGCATGTCGTAGCGATTCTGAATTCTGATACGCCGACCGCAAACATTGCAATGATAACTTTCATATGCCATTTGAAAAAAATTCCTCCCAGTTCCTAACAACCAGTTCCTAGTTCCTAATAAAAAAACTTGCAAAAAAAATTACAGCGCGTATAATACACCTTGCGCAGTTTTTGCGTCAACTGTTTTAGTTTCAGAGGAGGTGCTAATATGAAGGAAAAAATTCATCCGCAATACTTCGAGGCAACTGTTACTTGCGGTTGCGGCAATACTTTTAAAACCGGCTCTACGAAAAAAGAATTGCGCGTCGACGTTTGCTCGAAATGTCATCCGTTCTTTACGGGGCGTCAGCGCGACGTTAAAGCGGGCGGTCGCATTGAGAAATTCAACAAACGCTATAAAAAGAGTTGAGTCAAAATTTTTAAGCAGGGTAAACGATCTACCCTGCTTATTTTATTCTTCGTGAGCAGCAAAGGCGTTGTGATTATGAATTGATTCAAAGTTCTCGCACTCGACCGCGAACGCCGATAAATTTTCCTCGCCGCGCAGAGCAATCACCACGTCGCGCAAAATATCTTCGACGAACTTGGGATTTTGATAGGCGGTTTCGGTAACAAATTTTTCATCTTCGCGCTTAAGCAACGGGAAAATTTCTGCCGAGCCTTGCGCCTCAATAAGCCGAACAAATTTTTCTATCGAGACGTTTTCAAAATCCTTGAAAGTCAATTTAGCACGGCAGACTGAGCGTTGATTATGCGCTCCAAAATCAGAAATCTCCTTACTGCACGGACAAAGCGAAGTAAATGGCACGACCAAGCCCAAAGTAAATTTCATGCGATCGCCGCGCTTGAGTTCGCCGATAAATTCGCAGTCAACAACCGACAGAGAAATTTTTTCGGACACGGGCGAAAATTTTTCCATAAAAAATTTAAAAGCAATCGTTATGGCGGCGAAGTCGGTAGAAAGTTTATCAATCGCCTCAAGCAAAATTTTTTCAACGTCGGGAATTCTAATCGGGCGGCTCGTCCAATCGGTTAAAATTTCCGTTAAGCGGCTCATATGCGTCCCGCGCAGATTTTCTGCCAACGATACTGCGAATCGAATCTGCGCGGCGACCTGTTGAATTTTATCGCCGTCCGAAATTAAAAACGGCAGGTGTACTTTTGTGACGCCTGTTTTTTGTATTTTTATCCCGCGCAGGTCGGGCTGATTTTGTACGTCTGTCATATTTTATCTCCGCGTGTAGAATTTTTTTCAAGGTTAATGTAAATCGCCGATAAAGTCAAGAAAAAAGCCGAAGCCCTCGTCTGAGAGTTCGGCTTAAGTTTTTTATCGTTAAACGTTAAAGAATGCTTTTGAAAGTGGCTACGACATTAGCGGCAGTGAATCCGAATTTTTTAAAGAGAACCTGCGCGGGAGCCGATGCGCCAAATCCGCTCATGGTGACGGTCGCGCCGTCTAATCCGACGTAACTGCCCCAGCCGTAATTTGCCGCCGCCTCAATCGCAACTCGCGCACGAATTTTCTTCGGTAAAATTTTTTCTTTATACTCGTCCGATTGTTGCTCGAAAATTTCTTGGCAGGGCATTGAAACTACCCGAACGAAAATATTTTCTTTGGCAAGTTCGACTTGAGCCTCAAGAGCCGTCACGACTTCCGAGCCTGTCGCTATCAAAATCCCTTGCAACTCGCCCGCCGCCTCCGAAATGACATACGCGCCTTTCAAAGCCTCTCTGCTTGAGCCGACAACCTGCGGGAGATTTTGCCGCGTCAAGATTAAAGCCGTCGGCGTCTTTTTGCTCGTGAGTGCCAAATACCAACCCGCCGCCGTCTCGACTGCGTCCGCCGCTCTGAAAACGTTCAAATTCGGTTGCGAACGGAACATTGCAAGTTGTTCAATCGGCTCGTGCGTCGGACCATCTTCGCCAACGCCTATCGAATCGTGCGAGAAAATATAAATCATTGGGATTTTCATAAGCGACGCAAGACGAACCATAGGTTTAAGATAATCGCTGAAGACAAAGAACGTCGCGCAGTAAGGGGTAATGCCGCCGTGCAGGAATAAGCCGTTGCAAGCCGCCGCCATTGCCATTTCGCGAACGCCAAAGTGAATGTTGCGCCCGCCGTAATTATTTTTGTTGAAATCGCCCGCGCCCTTCAAGATAGTCTTGTTTGAAGGTCCTAAGTCAGCACTGCCGCCCATTAAATTCGGCAAGAGGTCTTTAAGATGATTTAAAATGTTGCCAGAACTTGCGCGAGTAGCTTGGGGCTTATCGTCAACGCGCCAAAATTCTTCGTCGTTTAAAAGGGCTTCGTCATCAATCGGCGCATGATATTTATCCCACAACTTTTTAGCGTCAGGGAATTTCTCAGCGTATTCGGCAAAAAGTTTATTCCATTGCGCCTCGACCTGTGCGCCCTTAGCGGCAAGTTCGCGATAATGTTCATAAACGTCATCGGGGATATAAAAAGTTTCTTCGGGCTTATCCCAGCCGAGAGTTTTCTTAAGCGCAAGAACATTTTCTTCGCCGAGCGGCTCCCCGTGCGACGACGCTGAACCTTGCTTAGGACTGCCATAACCAATTTCAGTTTTGACAGTTATGAACGACGGGCGAGTTTTATCAGCCTTCGCCGCCTCAATCGCCTTTGCAATTTCTTCAAGATTATTGCCGTCTTCAACCGTTAAAGTTTGGAAGCCAAACGCCGCAACCCTCTGCGCAACGTTTTCAGTAAAAGTCAAGTCGGTACTGCCCTCGATTGAAATTCTATTGCTGTCGTAAATGACAATCAGCTTGCTAAGCCCCAAATTCCCCGCAAACGACAACGCCTCCGACGAAATGCCCTCCATTAAGCAACCGTCGCCGCAAAGTACAAAAGTATAATGATCGACAATCGGGAAGTCGGGCTTATTGAAAGTCGCCGCCAAATGAGCCTCAGCCATAGCCATGCCAACGCCCATTCCAATTCCCGCGCCGAGAGGTCCTGTCGTAGACTCAACGCCCGCTGTACGTCCGTATTCGGGGTGCCCCGGCGTCAATGAACCTTCCTGCCGAAAATCTTTTATGTCGTCAAGCGTAAGTCCGTAGCCGTAAAAGTGCAACAGCGAATAAAGCATTGCCGACGCATGACCGCTCGACAAAATAAACCTGTCGCGATTAATCCACTTAGGATTTTTCGGATTGTGATTCATATGATGCGCCCAAAGTTCGTAAGCTGTCGGCGCGGCACCGAGCGGCATTCCGGGATGTCCCGACTTCGCCTTTTGAATCATGTCCGCCGATAAAACCCTAATCGCGTTAATGCATTTCTTTTCCATACTAATCATAAAAATTTCTCCTTCATTTTTTACTTGAGCGCGTAACCAGTATTATACATAGCGTCTTGCTCTTTGCGAGTTTTGTAAAGTTGCGTCGAAGTGTCAAGCTCCACATCTTCAAGCGTGAGGAGTTGCCCCTTCTTAACGTCGCGAATCATCTTCGCCTTTTTATTGACAAGCCCGTAAATGACGTAGCCTTTCTTGTAAGTTTCTTCGGCGGTGGCGATTGAGCCGTAAGTTGTGTAGCCGCCGATACCGTCAATCGTCTGTCCAGCCTTGAGGTCGATTTTGGCAACGGTAATGCATTCGCTGACGGGAGCACCGAGCGGAATAATTGTCGGCTCTTTATCGATAACGATTTTGGCGACGGTGAGCGGCGTTTCGAGATTGCAAAGGTGATACGGGCGGTAAAGTGTCCAGAGCGAACCTGCGCCCATGCTGTGATATTGCATTTGATAGGCGATTTCTTCATTATCGGTCGCAACAGTTACGAAGACGCCCGGCGCAATTCCGTTGACGTATTCAACGACGCCATGTTTATTTAAAATGCCGCCGTCCTTTTTAAGTTTGAAGAGCGTATTCAATTCCTTAACGCCTTCGGTACCGGGTTTAGTCGCGACGCCGTGTCCGCCGATAACGTCGGGAACCAAGCCCGTTGCGTTTGACATAGCCGTCATTTCAACCATAGTTTTTGTACCGTCTTTGAACGAGCAAAGCATACGCGGGCTCATTTTACGGCGCGTCGCCTCTTCAAGGACGGTATCGGGGTTGCAATCGTAATCGAGCTTATTATTTTTGCCTTTGCCCATGACTTTGACTTGAAAGCCCATTGCCTTAGCGAAACAGTAAAGCTCCATAACTGCGCCCGGTTCGTCGCCCGCCGAGCCTGTATAGATGACGCCGTTTTTATCACCGAGTTTTTTAAGCCACGAGCCGATAACAACGTCGGTTTCAACGTCCATCATGACGACATGTTTTTTATTGTTAAGGGCGTCGGTTGCAATGCGAACGCCGACTTCGGGGACGCCCGTCACGTCGATTGCGCATTCGACAAGATTAGCCGTCGAAATTAAATCGGCGTTTTCGGTCGCAATGTATTTACCCATTTCCATGAACTTGTTAGCGTCTGCGAGCGAATTGGTTTTAACAATATCTGCGTCGTCAATGCCCGCGTAGTGAAATGCGTTAATGACGTTTTCGATTTTAATATCGGCGACGATTGCGGGCATAATGCCTTTCATGCCGACCATTTGGCTGACCATACCGCGTCCCATTTGTCCTGCGCCGACAAGTCCCGTCCGAATGATTTTGCCTTCCGCTTCGCGTTGAGCAAGTTTCTTGTCCATGTTCAGCATTGATAATTCTCCTTTCAAAAGTGTTTTCAATTTCGATTGAGTCGATTAATATACTTTTTTTTATTGAACATACTTTTCTTTGCTGCGCCCAAAGAAAAGTATGCAAAAGAAAGGGCGTTCGTCCGCTGTATTTCGCATCACGCGAAATAGTCGCGGCGGTCGCACTTCCTGTGCGACCGGGTTTCACCTGACTGCTGTGTTTTGAATTGATTAGTAAATTTCTATGGGCACTTCGACTTGAATATCCGATTTCAAGAGCGGCTCCTCACCTTCAAGCATTATACAGCCGGGACGTTCAGGAACACTGCCGCCCTTAAAACATAAGGTGCAATGTCCAAGATTTTTTAAAGTACTTTTAGCCTCTTCGCCGACCGCTGTTATATCAAAAACTTTTTCGCCGATAAGGACGGTATCGCCCACCTCTGGTGTCGCTAAAAGTCGTTCCTTAGTATGCAATATCGAAACTTCTGCCAAATCGGGCGGCGCGTCTTCATTAAAGATAATTACGAAATTTGATTCGGGGTCTTCAAGAAAATCTAAGGCGGCATTGCCCCAGCCCTTTATTATCGTATGATATTTCACGCTTAATCCCTCCTTAGGAACTAGGAATTAGGAACTGGGAACCGGTAGGAACTAGTTCCTAGAAACTCGCTCCTAATTCCTAGCTATAAAGTCCAATGCTGAAAACATAAGCGACAAGAACGGCAATCGGTCCAGTAATGACGCGAGAATAAAGTATCGCTGGTACGCCCAATTCGATAGTTTCAGGTTCAGCCTCGCCTAAACTCATTCCTACAGGTATAAAATCACAACCGACTTGCGCATCAATCGCGAAAAGTGCAGGCAACGCATATTGCGGCGGAATATTTCCCAAACCGATTTGGACGCCGAGCAAAGTCCCGACAACTTGAGCTATAACCGCGCCCGGTCCGAGCACAGGAGATATAAACGGTATCGCGCAGATAAAAGAGACAATCAACATACCGGGCAACGTACTTGCTATAGGGCTGATTGTATTGGCGATAACGTCACCGGCTCCCGACGCGCTGATAATTCCCAAAATCATACTGACGAACGCCATAAACGGCAAAATCGTTTTAATCGTTATGTCAATCGTCTCGCGACCCGCCGCATAAAATTTATTCACAACGCCGCCGATTGCAATTCCTATTCGCGTCGCAAGATTTTTCGGCTTGCCCTCGTTCATCTTAGCGACTTCAGCTTTGGCTTGCTCCTTAGTCTTCGGAGCACTCGAAATTTCCTTTTTAACTTCTAAATTTCCTTCCGCAAGTTCTATGCAACTTTCATCGACAGCCGAAACGTAAATATCGGGCGTGATAAATTTCGCAAGCGGCCCAGTCTGACCAACAGGCAAAACATTAACCGTAAAAATTCTTTTCTTCGGATAGACACCGCAACGAGCCGTTCCGCCGCAATCGACTATCGCAACCAAAATTTCATTATCGGGAACGCCCGTAGAAAAGCCGTCGACCGCAGGACAACCCGTCATCTCGGCAATCTTCGCCGCTATCGGGTGAATGCCGCCGCCCGTTATGCTCACAACTTTATTTCTAATTTCAGTCGGTATCAGCGTCAAAGGTCCTCCGAAACCGCCCTTGCCCGCCTTAATCGTAACTGCTTGATACATTCAGCCGCCTCCTTATTTCTTGCCGCTCATATGCGCATAAATTCTGTCAGTGATAATCCCGCGAATCAAAATCACAATGACGCCGACGATAAAATATCTGACCGCCAAATCGCCCAACGGCAAGCCAAGTTGCGTAATGCCCGCCGCTATGCCCATATAAACGAAAAGTTCGCCGCCGTTCGCATGAGGAAATAATCCCGTGACAGGGTGGACAAAGCTAACTGCCGCGTCGTAAAAAGCGGCTTTATGTTTTTCCTCGACGAAACGCCCAAATGTATAAGCCATAGGATTACAAAGAAAGATAACCGACAAGACCGGTAAAATCGTATAGCGGGTGATTGTATACTTGGTTGCGAACTCTGCGACGCCGTTCACTTTGTCTTCGCCGATTAATTTTATCAGTGAGTTGACCGCCGTCATCATGATTACTACCAGCGGGATAATCCCCGTCACCCACGCAACGAACGTTTCCGAACCTGCGCGGAATAAATCCATAAATCCATTTGCTAACGAAGCGATTGCCTCCATTAAAAATCCTCCTCAAAATTTATTCGCCCGAAACACGATTTAAGATTGACGACCAAGAAAGGTACGATATTTTTTCCATAAAGTCAAAACCTCCTTTGCCAGCATTTTAAATCAGCCGCGCAATACGGTCAACAAAGTTGCACGCGCAGTTTGCTAAAATGATTAAATAAATCTTTCACATGCCTTTTGCTTGACAAATCCTTTGAGAAAAATATACTTTATAATCAGAGTTCAATTTAAAATTTTGGGAAGGGGGAATTTTTGGAAGTAGGAATTAAATCGCGTATAAAAATGCAATCATCTAAGTTTAAAATTTGATTAGACGTTTGACAAACTGCAGTAAAAAGGTATAATTCGGAAAAACAACAAATTAACCTTGACGAGAGAAGGTTGCTCATGTTCCAAAAAATAATAAATAAGTTGAATGACCTGCGACCTCGTCAGTTGCTGACGTTGGCGGCAGGCGCGGCGTTGTTAATGTTCTTAGCAGTATATGCCGCAATGAGTTTTCTAAGCGGTGAAGAAGCCGCTAAAAATGAAGAAAAAAATCGCGTCGCAACAACTCAAGTTGTCGTCGCAAAAACAAATATCCCGCCTCGCACAAGAATTCAAGAAAATATGTTGCAGCTAAAGGAAATGCCCGTTGAAATGGTGCCCGAAGGTGCGATAACTGGTTTCAAAGATATTTTAGACGTTCAAGTAAAAGTCTCAATCTTTGCGGGCGATATTCTTACAATCCAAAAAGTTTTCGCGGAGAAAAATGACGAAGGCTTTATCGCAACTATCCCGCTAGATTGCCGAGCAATTTCAATAAGCGTAAACGATATTACGGGCGTCGCAGGCTTTGCTAAACCCGGCGATTTCGTCGATTTGCTCCTCGTTGAAAAAAGTCAGTTCAGCGTTACGACCAATGTTCTCTTGCAAAATGTTCAGCTCCTGAGCATAAATAAAGACATGACAGGTACAAATGCTGTTGGCGACGGCGTTGCGAATACAACTGCTATCAGCAATCCTTCGATAGCAACTTTCGCACTCAAGCCCGAAGACGTTTTGAAATTGGTTTCCGCCTCTAAGCTCGGAGAAATCTATATGTCATTACGTCCGACTAAGCCGCGCAATATGTACGTAACCGAGATGGAATATACTCTCGAATCGGTCAATGCCCCGCAACCAGAGCCAGAACCCGAACCGACATATCCGCCGCCGTCGTCTCAATCATCGGCACCAATAGAAAATCCTTTGCCGGCTATTCCTTCAAACCAAGCATCGGTTATGCCTTTGCCGCAACTACCCACGACCCCTGCAATACCTGCAACACCTCCAGCACCGAAAATAGAAATTATTCAGGGCGACCAAATCACGCAAAAGGCAGAAGAAACTATAGTTTCACCAGCAAAAGCGTCACTGCCTGTAATTCCGTCGGGCGTAGAAGCTCCAGTACCTAATCAACGTGTCGGAAGCAATAATCCCCGCGCAAGTTTCCCAGTCGTGGCTGAGCCAGTCTCGGATACCGCTTTATCGAATTCGCGCATTGCCCAATCTTTTCCGGGTAATCAATGATTATAGGAATTATAAATCATGAGCCATTCTTTTTTGAAAAAATTTTTTCTGACAGCGGCGGCGTTCGCAATCGTTACGCCGAACGCATATGCCGCGCCCGAAACTCTTAGTATTAGTGTTAAAACTTCGCACTATATGAACATGGGACAGCAAATTACAAGAATCGCCGTCGGCAACCCCGGTGTGGCGTCTATTGTTCAACTGCCGGGTTCCGCGAGTGAATTCTTGATAGTTACGAAAGAAAATCCCAGTTCAACCGCGCTTTTCGTTTGGACGGCTGACGGTGTTCGCCACGAATATTTAATCGTCGTTTCGCCCGAAGACCCCGGACAAGCTATGTTGATTGAAAATGCTATCGGCTTGCCTAACGTTCATGTCAGAATGGTCGGCGAAAGAATTTTGCTAACGGGCACCGTCGAAAATCAATACGAAAAAAATTATGCCCTGCAAACTGCGCGGCTCTTTATGGACGGTAGTAGCGAAAGCAGTATTCTTGTCGGTAGCGGCTTTGATACCAGCCTTAATACGACTTCGGCGAGCAATGTCGGCAGGAGCGGCAATCTCGAAATGAGCAAGTCCGAAAATAAGGGCAAGATCATTGACATGTTGCAAATTTTACACCCGACGCAAATTCGTCTTGAGGCGCAGATTATCGAAATTAATTCCAATAACGCAAAAGATTTAGGCGTCCAATACGGCGAAAGCGGCAGTGACGGTAAGTTTTATTTCGGTAAATATTACAAGCCAGCTAATACGAATATTAGAATTTTTGATAAGCCAGCTTTTGAGTGGCTCAGTAATCGAATTGGACCGATTAACGCCACGATTAGCCTTTTGGTTAGCGAAGGCAAAGCTAAAGTCCTTTCGCGACCGAGTGTGACGACTTTAAGCGGCGAACAGGCTACTATCCAAATCGGCGGTAAAGTCCCCTACACTACGACAAATGCTAACGGCTCGACCAACACGCAATTTGAAAACTACGGTATTATTCTTCAATTCAAACCCGTCGTTGACTCGCAGAATAGGATAAATTCTATGGTTCACGCGGAAGTTAGCAACATTGGCGAATACATGAATAACGGCTTGCCCTTAATCACAACGCGCAGTGCCGATTCCGTTATAAACCTTGATTCGGGCGCACCGATTGTAATTGGCGGCTTAATGGATTCCTCCGAGAGTAAACGCATTTCTAAAATCCCGCTTTTGGGTGATATTCCGATTCTCGGCGAATTCTTCAAGCATACGTCCCGTTCAAAGGATAAGCGCGAATTGATAATCGTCGTGACGCCTTACCTTGTCAACAATGAAGACAATTCGCAAGCCGATATGTCGCAATCAATGCAAGAGTGGTATAATCAAGAACAGGCATATAAAGATTCAATGGATAAAAAGGACTTTAAAGAGACAGCGACGGAGCCAGTAATTGAGGAACCTCCTCCGCCGCCACCGCCAAGAATCTTGCCGCCTTCAAGAATTAACAACCCGAATAACACGCGGTCAACGACCAATAAAAAGTCCGAGACCGATAAAAGAAATAAATCTAAAGACGAAATTGTTGAGTTCGCGCTTGACGAACCAGAAACGGAAAGACCGTTTGATAAAAGATAAATTTTGAAGAATGGAGGGGTTTCAAATGGCAACAATGGCACAAAGTTCAATTCAAAAAACTAGCGTAATTATCAGCGTTTTCAGCACGTCGCCCGGAATAGGAAAAACTATCGTGGCGATTAATTTGGCGGCAGGTTTAGCTAATGAAGGCTATAAAGTTTGCCTCGCCGATTTGGATTTACAATTCGGAGATGTGCTCAATTATCTGAAACTTACCTCCACCAATACTATTGCTGGTGCCCAACGCGCCTTGCTCGACAATCCCGAAGGGTTCAGAATTAACGATTTCCTTATAGAATATTCGCAGGGCAATGTTAATTTTTCAATCTTGCCCGCGCCGCTTTACATTTACGACGCTTATCAGACCGACGTGCAAATTCTTACGAACATTATTCACCGCATGGATTATTTTGACTTCGTTATACTCGACCTTAACTCAATGTTCAGTTCGTTGAATTTGGCTATGCTCGACATAAGCACCATAATAAATTATATCGGCGTCATTGATTTTCTGCCCGCCCTTAAAAATTATAAAATCGGCTATGATACTTTACTCCGCTTTGAATATGAGGAAAGTAAAATTCGGCTTATCGAAAACCGCGCCGACTCGCAGAAATTGATTAACGGCAAGGACGTTGAAAGACTTTTGGGCGAACCCTTTTATCACAAGTTACCGAACGATTTCCCCGCCGTCAACAAGTCGATTAATGCGGGACAACCGCTTATGTTCGCGGCTCCTAATTCGCGCTTGACGGAAAGTTTTTATGATTTGGTCGGCAACTACACGCAAAGACAATCTAAAGTCGCGCCAGAAATTAAAACCGAAGGACGCGGCTTTTTCAGCACCATAAAAAGATTTTTGGGCTTTTAATAAGTAAAAATCTTAGCACAAGGAGGTTGATAATTTGGCTTATCGAGTGATTGTAATTGAAGACAACCAAGATTTAATGGAAGATATGGTAATGACGTTGAGAAGATCACCCGATTTTGAAGTCTCCTCGACCTATAAGACTGCAAACGCCGCTATAGGTCCCGCCGCCATGTTCAACCCGAATTTGTTTTTAATAAATATCGATAATGAAGAAACTCTTAATGCATTACCGGCTTTTGTCGATATGTTTCCGGGGGCATATATTTTGGGCACGATGATTCAATGGGATCCGCTCAAAGCCCAAGAAGCTCTGGAAGGCGGGGCAATGGGTTGCATTTTAAAACCGTTCTCCGCAAAAGAGGTTTTAGAATATCTCCAACTTTATTCTATGCGAGGCAAACGTAAGCCCGCAAAATTAATCTCGTTCTTCAGTCCGAAAGGGCGTTCGGGACGAACTACGCTGGCGGCATTACTCGCCTTGCTTATCGGCGAAAAAACCAAAGAGCGCGTAGCTTTAATCGATGCGGATTTGCAATTCGGCGACTTACCGATTTTTTTCGACTTAGACCCGAAACGAACCGTTGTTGACGCCACACAGGACGTAAAACTCCTGACGCCAATGACTTTCGCGCCTTACTTTTCGGAAATAAAAAAGGGCGTCTCACTCCTTAGCAGTCCCGACCGCCCCGAATACGCCGAATTAGTTTCGCCCGAAAATCTCGTTGAAGTTGTCATGATGACGGGGAATATTTTCCGCTACGTGCTGATTGACCTTCCGGCGGGTTTCAATCCCTTGTCGCTGAACGTTTGCCGAATTTCCGATTTGGTTTTCGTTACTACGATGATTAACAGCGGCTTTGAGATTAAGCACGTCAAAAAAACTATGGAAATGTTCGAGGCGCAAAAAGACCTTAAAAGGAGCGTCAAAACGGTTTTTACCCGCGTCAATCCTTTTACCGAAGAAGAACGCCTGAAAATTTCCCTCAATCTCGGTTATCCCGTTGATGTTATGATTCCCAACGAATACCGAATGATTTCCATTGCTAACAGTGGGCGTCTGTCGCAAGGTTTGCCGGCAGATACTCTGTTAATGAAAAGTATAAGTGATATGGCTGACAAGGTTATTGCGGAAGGGAGGTAGGGAGCTTGCTGATATTTCTGGCGGCGTTGTGCGCGATACTGACTTTCCTAATCGTAGGATTGATAGTTTTGTTCATCAAAAGAAGTCAAAGCGTGAATGTTTTTCACCGACTCCGCCGCCACAATGTCGTTGAAGTCAAGGCTAAGGAAAAGGAACCTCTGATACAGCGTCTCTACAAATTAATTAAACTACTGGCGCGACCCTTTTCAGCTTGGGAAGCCTCTAGGAGTTTGGATTTCAAACTAAGGCAGGCAGGCATTCCGCTTTACGGGGCAGAGTACGCTGTTGTTTCGATAGGTACCGCGCTTATCACAACTTTTCTAGTCTATGTAATAACGATGAATATATTCATTGCTCCAGTAATAGGTGTTATGGTTCCTTTAATAATGTGGAGCGCGATTTCCATAAAGATAAGTCGGCGGCGCACGGCTTTTACCGAACAACTCGGCGATTGCTTAACGACCGTTGCAAATGCTTTGCGAGCTGGCTACAGTTTCCAACAAGCTATGGACGTAGTCGCGAAGGAAATGGAGCCGCCGATAAGTACCGAATTCGAGCGCGTCATGACAGATATTACGATGGGCGTATCTTTGGAAGGCGCACTTGAGCAGATGAACAGGCGCGTTGGCAGTGCTGACTTTGACCTAGTTGTTACGGCGGTTTTAATTCAGCGCGAAGTCGGCGGGAACCTTGCCCAAATCCTTGACACAATCAGCGAAACAATCAATGAGCGTATTCGCATGAAACGCGAAATCAACGCTCTGACGGCGCAAGGAAGATTTTCCGCATGGGTGTTAGTCGCCTTGCCAATTTTCATGGCGATCTTTTGCTGGATGTTCAATCATGATCAAATGCAAGTCTTCGTTACGGAGGAAGCGGGGCGTTATGCCGTGCTTTTCGCGGTCGCTATGGAAATTATCGGTTTTGTCTTAATCCAAAAGATTGTTGACATTGAAGTTTAATCTTTAAACTAGCTTTGAACCAACTAACGTGACAGGTTAAGTTGTCAAGGGAATAAATTATTTTTTAAATCTAAGGATGGAGGAGATTCTCTTGTTACAGTACATTAATGCATTAATCCAAAAAATTAAGTCCTCTGAAAAGGGACAGGGCATGGTTGAGTATGCACTCATCATCGCTTTTGTTGCGGCGATTGCTATTTTTGTTCTCAGCGACGACGGTCTCGGCGGAGCTATCGGTAGCGCATTTGAAAATGCAAGCACTATGATTGAAGGTGCTAACGAGGCAGCCACTTCTATTGGTAAGTAAAAGCAACGCCTAATTTGGCTTGCGCTTGTCAATCGACGAGAATCAGAAAGACAGGTTAATCTAACCGCAAATTCATTTCAATAGCTTCCGAATTGTTTTGGGGGCTTTTTTCTTTGTCAAAAGGCTTGTAAACGCTGAAATTTTCTTTTACAATATCTTGGTATGATTTCAATCAGAAAAGAGGTGAGTGGTGCGGAAAAGCAATTAGGAATTAGGGACTGGGGTCTAGGAACTAGGAACTAGGGTTAAGGATTTAGGGGTCAGAATTTAGGGTTCAGGGAAAAACCCTTTAACCCCGACACCTTTTCCCTTACCCCTTAATTACGCATTCCTAATTGATAAAACGCCGCGCCGATTCTTATGATAAGACAAAGAGGTCAATCCGCAGTAGAATTCGCGCTCATGGCACCGATTGTTTTTATGCTAGTTTTCGGCATGATTTACGGCGGAATAATGTTCATGGATTATCTGAACTTCAACAATCAAGCGCGCACTATCGCCCGCGAAGTTTCTTTGGCTAATACGAGCGAGGAAAGAAAAGATGTCGTAGAAAGATACAATGGCTATACAGACGACGCCGGCATCTATAAAGTGTCGATTAACGTTACCACCGACGAAGAAGATGTAACTGTCAAAGTCAATTTTAAAAGAGGCGATTCTTTTCTCATAATGCCCGAAGAATTCGCCATAGTTTATACGATGAGGCTTGAAAGCACGACTTAAAATAAATCATAGAGGAGTGAAATTTCCAATGCCAAGACCGCTCTCATTGCTCGAAAGATTAGGTGGAATAACTCATCAAGAAAAAACACCACCGCCGACGCCACAACCAACACCGCCGCCGGCTCCTTCGCCAATTACTAAAACTCCAGAACCGCCTAAATTCTCAAAGCCAGAAATAAACGTAATGCAACATGAGGCTTTGACGAAACACTCTTACACCGAAAAACAAATTAAACAAGAACGCGAAGCACAAGTTGAGGCGTCGGCATTTGTAGGCAGACGCGCCGTAGCCTCCAGAGTCGATATAATGCAGGAATTAAAACTCGCCGTCCACCGCCGCATTGTCGACGAAATGACCGCCGAAGAACAAGCAACTTTGGTGCGCGGCGAAGAGGCTCGCGAACAAATAAAAAATATCATCACTATTTATGCAAACCGCGAAATGGCGGAAAATGCCTACACCTTGTCACGCGGCGAAAGAATGCAACTCGTTGACGATATAAGCAATGAATTGCTCGGACTGGGACCTTTGGAGCCACTCCTTCAAAACGATCTCATTACCGAAATCATGGTTAATGGCCCACACCAAATTTTTATCGAACAAAAGGGCAAACTCAAACTTACCGATATTCACTTTTACGACAATAACCACTTGATGAGTATCATTGAAAGAATTTTGACGCCGCTCGGTCGTCGCGTTGATGAATCTTCGCCGCTGGTTGACGCCCGCCTTGCCGACGGTTCCCGCGTCAATATAATTATCCCGCCGTTGTCGTTAGTCGGTCCTGCCGTCACAATTCGTAAGTTCTCCAAAAAAGCTTTGTCCATAAACGATTTGATAAAATTTGGCACGCTCAATAAAGATATGGCGACTTTCCTTGAGGCTTGCGTCCAAGCGCGATTGAATGTTTTGGTAAGCGGCGGCACGGGTTCTGGTAAAACTACTACGCTCAATATCCTCTCGTCGTTTATCCCAGAAACCGACAGAATCGTTACGATTGAGGACGCTGCCGAATTGAGACTGCAACAAGAACACGTCGTCACGCTTGAAAGTCGTCCCGCTAACTTGGAAGGACACGGCGCGATAACTATCCGCGATTTGGTTAAAAATGCCTTGCGTATGCGCCCCGACAGAATTATCGTCGGTGAGGTTCGTGCGGGCGAGGCTCTCGACATGCTCCAAGCTATGAATACTGGTCACGACGGTTCCTTGACAACCGCCCACGCTAACACGCCACGCGACGTTTTAAGCCGTCTTGAAACAATGGTTTTAATGGCAGGTATGGAATTACCCGTCCGCGCAGTCCGAACGCAAGTTTCCTCCGCGCTTGACTTGATTATTCAGCAGTCCAGAATTCGCGACGGTAGCAGGAAAATCACGCACATAACGGAAGTACAGGGCATGGAAGGCGATACGATTATCCTTCAAGATTTATTTAAATACGTCCAAGACTATATCGACGAAACGGGAAAATCCGTCGGGCATTTTGAAAGCATGGGACTTGCACCGAAATTTATGGATAAATTCCAAATGAACGGTATCGACTTGCCAGTTACCTTCTTTTCAAATCGGGGTGATTTTTAATGGCTTTAACGGTAGCGGCAATCAGTTCGTTTGCTTGGTTTGTTTTTCTCGTCCTGCTTTTGCGCTTGAAACAAACGCCGGAGGCTCAACTTCGTAAAAGATTAAATCAGATGATTGACCATTCGGAAGAGGAACGTTTAAAAAATCCTAAGAAGAAAAAAAATACAACGTCAATCTTAATGCCCTTAAATAACGATATTCAGCCAATCGAACAACAGCGAGAGTCTCTTTACGACCGTATAGTTCGACCGTTCATAAAATTTTTAAGCGGATATGTTCAAAAACTCGCGCCTGAAGCTATTAAAGAACAAATCGAAGATAAAATTTTCCGCGCAGGTAAAACTGGCTCTTGGGAAGCGATACACTTGATAGCTGGCTGGTGTTTTTCGCTTGCAGTATTTGCGGTAGGTTCGTTATTCTTTGTACAACACCACCCGGGACTTAATCACGCACAGAGATTTTTGGCTATCACCTTAGGCGTATTTATTGGCGCAGGCATTCCGTTTGCCGTACTCAACGCTAAAATTCGCGAACGTCAAAAGACTATTCGTAAGCAACTGCCCGAATTTTTGGATATACTCTGCGTGAGCGTCCAAGCGGGCTTATCCTTCGACGGCGCAGTATCTAAAATGGTAAAGCGTATGAAAGGTCCTCTTATCGACGAATTCAACCGAATGCAACAAGACGTTTCTTTAGGCATGACGCACCAATACGCCTTGACGACTTTGGCTAAACGTTGCGACTTGGAAGAAATTTATCTGTTCACGACTTCGGTAATACAGGCAGAAAAATTAGGAACGAGTATGACGCGAACATTAAAAACACAAGCCGACAACATGCGCGACCGTCATAGGCAATGGGTAAAGTCGGAGGCGTTAAAGGCTCCCGTCAAAATTCTTTTCCCGATGATTTTATTTATCTTCCCGTCAATGTTCGTGGTGTTGCTTTTCCCCGCAATGTATACGCTTATGCAAAATATGAGTAACAGATAATAATTTGGATGACATTATGGAATTTAGCAAAGGTCTAAAAGCAAAAATTTTTTCCTTGTTTATTTTAATGGGCGCAATCCCATTTATAGTTTTGGTAATTGCTGGCGTGTATAATACCGTTTCCGAATTGGAGACTTCCGGCAAGCAAAATAGCCTGCTTAGAAATTCGCTCCTTTCCGAACATTTATCCTCGCTGATTGAAGTAAATCAACAGGTGCTCCGCTCGCTAGCTTTGAATCCAGAAATAATTGAATACGTCCAAGCTCCCACCGAAGATAAAAAGGAACGCATTAAGAAAATCTTGTACGACACGAACGGCATTTTTAGCGATGAAAATTTAATGGCGGTGACGGGCGGCGACGGACAACAATTAATTCGCACGGACGAATCTGCCCTCGTAAACTTGAGCAAACGTCAGCATTTCCACGAGGCTATGAAGGGCAGGAGCTACGTCTCGGATATTATCTCCAGTATGTCAACGGGCAAAATGATTATCGTAATGGAAGTGCCGGTTTTCAATGCGGATAAAAAGCCCGTCGGTATGGTTCAGAGGAATTTTGACCTTGAGGCATTTCAAGAATTTGTTCAATCCTTTGACGACGAAGAATTTTCGCTTGTCGTTATGGATCGTACAGGCAAGATTATCGCCAATTCCGATAACATTCCCGACTTCGGTAGCGAATACGCCACTGATAACAGCTACAAATTTATTCTCGACAGGATTTATAACAGTAGCGGCGTTATTCCGCTTGAAGTCAACGGTTTAGATTCGCTGGTAACTTATTCGCGAAATGTGGATACGGGCTGGATGATTATTACGATTCGCCCTTATCATTACATTTTGGAGCAAGCTTACGACAACGCGGCTAAGGCGATTATTTTCGGATTGATTCTGTTGCTTATCGGAACGCTTGTAGCTTATTTATTGGCTGGGCGTGTTGCGAAACCGATTATCGAAATGTCCAATGTAGTTGATGATATTGTCAGCGGTAAAGGGGACATTGGCAAGCTTGAAGTTAAACGTGACGACGAACTCGGCAAAATGGCGGATGCTTTTAATAAGATGAAGTCCGACCGCGACGCCTATCAGTTGGAGTCGGAGCTTGATAAGTTGACGGAGCTTTTCAATAAAAAGACAATGGAAAATCTTTGCAAGATGAAACTCAAGACTTTCAATGAAAATGGGGCTTCAAATATTTTCATGGCGTTTTATATAATCGACCTCGACCATTTTAAGGAAGTCAATGATTTATTGGGGCATCAATTCGGCGACAAAGTTTTGATAGAATTTGCAAGGGGCTTGAAGAAAATTTTCCGTCCGAACGATTGCATAGGGCGATTTGGCGGCGACGAATTTGTTGTTATCGTTGACAGCTTGCCGAATATGGACGTTGTGATTCGCAAGGCGGAACAGATTAAACAGATTGCTTTTAATCTGATGGTTGAAGGCAAAGGGCATATTGTCACGGCGAGCATAGGCATTGCGATAGCTCCTCAGAACGGGCGCGATTATGACAGTTTATTTGCGTCGGCGGACAAGGCGGTTTATCACGTCAAGAACAGCGGCAAGAACGGCTATTATTGCGAGCTATTTAATCAGGAAGAAGAGAACGACGAAGACTAAAAATGATAAAAAAATCCTCCGCAATCTGCGCGGAGGTTAATTTTTTTAAGGAATAGTGATTCATTCAAAGATGTTGTGTTTAACTCTGTCGTGTTCCTCTGATTTTTTGGCGTCATTCCAACGGTCGGTTGTGCCTACGAGATACAAATTGTTATCGCCGAGCTTTTTATCTCGACTTCTGCAAGTCGCCCTGCAGTTCGGCATATCTTTTCGCGCTTTTTGCCGTGCGCGGCGCGGTCTCGTGGCGATATTATTTCAATCGCTATGCTCTGCGGCTGGCTTATGCCTTCGCCTCTGATTGTCTCAAAGAGAGTTTCCAGATTTTTACCGCGCTGTTCACCGTCAATTTCATTCGGCTCATTGACGGGCGGCTATCCTTTAACCGGTAATCCTTCTAATGCGCTCAAACTTTTCGCCCCGCGCAGTGTAGCTGACATCGACCAAACCATCTTCGCAAGCCTTGACGTTAATGATTTTAACGGGAATCGAAGTCCGCTCTTTGACATAAGCCAGATAATTCGCCGCCTCTTCGCGTGTGTAGTCGTCAATGCCCACGAAATTAATCTTCACGCCGTCAACAACCATAAGCAATCACTTCCTCAACTCAATTTTTTTATCCTCAGGCAAATCGAGCGTGCGAATCGGGAACGGAATATTAATGCCCTCTTCGCGATAACGCTTGGTAATCGCCTTAATGAATTCGTGCTTAAGGAGATATTGATTGGTAAAAACTTGAACGTGCATAACCGCATTAAAATCAATCGACGAATCGTTAAAACATTGGAAACGAACGACTGGTGCGAGATTATTTCTGTCAACGCCTTCAGAATCAAATTGCGGTTCGTAGCCGTCGACTTTAATCATCAAGTCGCGAGCAACTTCGACAGTCACGCGCTCAACCAAATCTAAATCGCTGTCATAGGAAACGCCGATTGGCACGACGACGATAATATCATCGCGAGGCTGAGAATAATTCGTCGATACGGCATTGGCAATAATTTTATTCGGGATAACAACGACGCTGCCTTCATTGGGCGGCATGACCGTTATATATCGCCAGTTAATATCGGTTATACGTCCTTCATCGCCTGTCGAAAGTTTAATGTAGTCGTTGACGCGCAGTTGTTTCGAGACGATTAATTGTAAGCCCGAAAAAATATTTTCCAAAGTTTCGCGAACACCAAAGGCAACCGCCATACCACCAACACCCATTGCCGCCATAATCGGAGCTATGGAAATGTTGAAGTAATCGAGGATAATCAATGCGCCCGAAGCGTAAATGGCGACGCGGAAAATTGTATCGAGCAAAGTTGATTGCGTCATGTCGCTTGAGCCGGAAAATTTAAGGCGAATAAAGCCCGATAATGTCCGCTCACAAACTCGCGTTATTGAAAACACAATCATTGCGAATAAAATGTAGGAGAAAATTCTTTCGAGACCCGGCGGCAAGTTAGAAGTCGTGACAGTCCAATAAAGACCGATAACGACGCACAGATAAATTGGCACGCCGCGCATTGCTCGGAAGAAAATTCCTATTATTTCTGATTCGCTTGCCTTAACTTTTCGTTCAAGTTTCTGCGTCAACATTCTATCGAGTACGACGCCGACGGTAAACGAAAATACTAAGATACACGCGGGAATGATTAGCTTTTGTCCCAAAGCCAACCAGTCGATATTTTGTAAATAGTCCAAACAAGACACCTCGTTTTGTAGGGGCTAGGATTGAGGAACTAGGAACTAATTACTGCTAGTCCCTAATTTCTATTTTCCTAGTTCCTAAAATTTGTTATATTTTTATTGGGAGCCAAGATTTAGTAACTGATTTTTACTAGTTCCTAAAAACTCGCTCCTAGTTCCTAACTAAGGAGTTGATTACATGAAAGAAGTTTTAATCGAAGGACGCCGCTTGAAACTAAGACGCGCCACCCTCGACGATTTAAATTACATTATGACGTTGCAATACGCGCCCGAAAATTTGAAATTCATTGTGCCGTTTGACGAAGATTATCACCGCAAAATTTTCACCTGCGCGGACAAAATGGATATTATCGTTGAGGAAATTGATAGCGGGCAAGCCGTCGGCTACTTTATGCTCCGCGAATTGGATACGCCCTGCGCGGAATTTACGCACGTCATCATTGATAAAAAAGGCGTTGGCTACGGGCGCGAGGCTCTCAAACTTTTAATGAAGTGGACGTTTGAAGTTAAAAGGTTTCATCGCATTTGGATTGACTGCAAAGATTATAACTACATTGCGCTCCGACTCTATGAAAGTTTGGGCTTTGTCCGCGAAGGCGTTCTGCGCGAAATTATTTTGAACGACGGCGACTGGGAAAATCTAATTGTGCTGGGAATTCTCGACCGCGAATATCATTTACATCGTTGGTCGACGGCAAACGGAATGCATTGGTCGGTTGGAAGTGACGAATGGTCAATATGACTAGGAACTAGGATTGAGGAACTAGGAACTATTTACTACCAGTTCCTAAAAACTAGTTCCTAACAACTAAACAACTAATTCCTGCCCTAAAAAAATTTCCCCCTCCGACGAGGAAGGGGATTTTTATTTCACTGAAAAATTATTTACACAGCCTTAGCCAAATCCTCGCCGAGTTTGCGGCAATCTTCAAGGGCGGTATCGTCGGGGGCATTTTCAGCAATAACACTGCCGACAAATTTCGCGCCCGCCTCTTTAGTACGCTCGCTCCAATTTTCCATCCAAATGCCGCCGCCCCAGCCGTAACTGCCAAACAAGCCGACTGGTACGCCGTTAAGTTTCGCCTCTGCTTCGGTGAAGAAAGGCTCGAAAGAATCTTCTTCCAAAACCTCATCGCCCATTGCGGGGCAACCGAATAAAAAGCCGTTATAATCAGCCATGTCAGTTGCGCTGAAGTCGTCGACTTGGAAAATCTCAACGTCCGCGCCGGCTTCTTTTGCGCCTTCGGCTACGGCATTAGCCATTTCCTCAGTATTGCCGGTGCCGCTCCAGAACACGACCGCAATTTTACTCATTAAAAATCGCCTCCAAAAATTTTTGACTCTAAAAACGCGCCAATATTAACACAGGCAATCTGCCCGCGTCAATAAATTTACCGATAATAAATTGCGCAAAGCTTAAATTGGTTATATAATTCTATATGATTTCAGTTTGGAGGGGATTGAATGCGGGAATTGCTCACTCGAATGCACGAGTGGATGGCGCGTTACATGAAAAGTTTTTATTCGGACGACGCGGAAGTTCAGCAGGGAATTTTGATTAAGGAAAAGCATACAGGTTACGTGACGGCAAATTGTGTGGAGCTTGCGAAATTTTTAAAGCTGTCGACGCACGACGCGGAACTTGCGGAGATTATCGGATTGTTTCACGACGTGGGACGCTTTCGGCAGTATAGCATTTATAAAACTTTCAACGACGCCGACTCCGAAGACCACGCCGACCTTGCCTTAAAAGTCATTGACGAGCTGGAATTTTTTAAGGAGTTGTCCGCGCAGGATTATGAAATTTTGAGGTTTGCAATTCAGAACCACAATAAAAAAACCGTCGCGCCGACCGATGATGAACGGAAAATTTTATTTGCCAAGATAATTCGCGACGCTGACAAGTTAGATATTTATCGGGTATTGGAACCTTTCCTTGCGCAGTCGGAAGTTGATAAAATGCCGAACTTTATTAAGTCGACGGGCAAATTGGTTGCGGATATAAGTCCTGACTTTGTAGAAAATTTTGTTACGGGCGAGCAAGCCGATTACAGAAAAATTCGGACGAACGGCGACAGAAAAATTGTTCGGCTCATGTGGCTTTACGATATAAATTTTTCGTGGACAATGCGTAAAATCGTTGAGCGCGGCTACATTGAGAAAATCGTTTCCAACTTGCCTATGGACGAAAAAATCGCTGATGGTGTTCGCCGTTTGAAACTTCACGTTGCGGAAAAACTTAAAACGTAAGGAGGTTTTTAAAATGACGGAGCAGGAAAAAATCAACCAACAACTTCAAAACCAAATCGATTCACAAAATGCACGGTTGGATAAAGCTTTGAGTAACTTTGATACTAAGTTTAACATGATGATGGAAGAGATTCGGCAACAACGCGAAGATATGCGCCGCTTATGGGAAAGGCAAGACGCAATGCAAGCTAAACACGATGCCGAAATGCACGAGATGAACGAGCGATTTTATAACAAGATTGACGAAAACTTTAAAACGCTGTCGAATCAGATTCACAATAATTTTGTTCAGACAATGTTGGGCTTTGGAGCAATAGCTGCGGCAGTCGGCGGAATTGTGATTGCGGCTTTTAAGTAGATAAATTCGCGGCTCGATAAGATGTATTTGTCGGGAGGTGTCTAAAATGACGGAGCAGGAAAAAATCAACCAACAACTTCAAAACCAAATCGATTTACAGAATGCACGGTTGGATAAAGCTTTGAGTAATTTTGATACTAAGTTTAACATGATGTTGGAAGAAATTCGTCAACAACGCGAAGACATGCGCCGCTTGTGGGACAGGCAGGACGCAATACAAGCTAAACACGATGCCGAAATGCACGAGATGAACAAGCGATTTTATGACAAGTTCGACGCAATGGATAAAAAAATCGATGACAATTTCAAAACGCTGTCGAATCAGATTCATAATAATTTTGTTCAAACAATGTTGGGGTTTGGAGCAATAGCGGCGGCGGTCGGCGGTTTAGTCGTTGCGGCGTTTAAGTAGGGCATTTAAAATTTTAAAGGAGTTTTGACATGACAAACTTTGTACAGCAGGAAATTGAAAACGATTTGAAGGCAGGCAAGTACTCCGACGGAATTCATACGCGCTTTCCGCCCGAACCTAACGGCTATTTGCATATTGGTCACGCGAAGTCTGTTTGCTTGAACTTCGGGCTTGCACTCCATAACGGCGGGCTTTGTAATTTGCGTTTCGACGACACCAACCCGACTAAGGAAGACGTTGAGTTTGTCGATTCGATTCAAGAGGATATTAAATGGCTCGGCTTTGATTGGGGCGACAGAAAATTTTTTGCGTCGGATTATTTCGGCAAGCTTTATGATTATGCAGTCGAACTTATTAAGCGCGGCTTGGCTTATGTCGACGATTTAACAGCGGAGGAAATTCGGGCTTATCGCGGCACGTTGACGGAGGCGGGCAAGGAAAGTCCCTACCGCAATCGGAGCGTCGAAGAAAATTTGGATTTATTTACTCGCATGAAGGCGGGCGAGTTCCCCGACGGCTCCAAAGTTCTGCGGGCGAAAATCGATATGGCAAGCCCGAATATAAACATGCGCGACCCTGTCATTTACCGAATCACGCGGACGACACATCATCACACCGGCGACGATTGGCTGATTTATCCAATGTACGATTTCGCCCACCCTCTTGAAGATGCGATTGAAAATATTACTCACTCGGTTTGCACGTTGGAATTTGAAGACCATCGCCCGTTTTATGACTGGCTACTTGACTCTCTTGACTTCGACCCGAACACGCGCCCGCGTCAGATTGAATTTGCCCGCCTTGACTTGACGAACACAATTACTAGCAAGCGGAAACTTCGTCAGCTCGTCGAAGAAAATTACGTTCGTGGCTGGGACGATCCGCGTATGCCGACACTTTGCGGTTTAAGGCGGCGTGGTTTTACTCCAGCGGCGATTAAAGATTTTTGCGAAAGAATAGGCGTCGCCAAAAGTAACAGCGTCGTCGATATTTCAATGTTGGAGCATTGCGTCCGCGAAGATTTGAACGAAAACGCCGATAGAGTTATGGCAGTTCTTGACCCGCTGAAAGTCGTTTTAACTAACGTTGAAGAAAATTCCGTTGAGTATTTAACTGCGGAGAATCACCCTAAGCGCGGCGGCAATCGCTTTGTGCCTTTTACCAGAGAAATTTTTATTGAGCGCGAAGATTTTATGGAGGACGCACCTAAAAAGTTTTTCCGCCTCAAACCCGGCGGCGAAGTCAGACTTAAACACGCTTACATTATCAAATGCGAAGAAGTTATCAAGAATTCTGCGGGCGAAATCGTCGAATTGCGTTGCACAATCGACCCGACTTCAAAATCGGGCGGTGCGACTGCAGGACGTAAGATTAAAGGCACGATTCATTGGGTGAGCGCGAAATTTGCCTTGCCCGCCGAAGTTCGCCTGTACGATTATCTTTTGACGACCGACGCACAGGGAAATTTGCCCGAAGATTTTATCGCCGCGCTCAATCCGAATTCGCTGATTGTCAAGCGGGCTTTGATTGAACCGAGCGTTCGTTGGACAGCCGCAGGAAGTCATTATCAATTTTTGCGGATGGGATATTTCGTCGTCGACCCAGATACTACGCCCGATAAGTTGGTTTTCAATCGCGTCGTCGGCTTGAAAGATACTTGGGCAAAGGTTAAGGGGTCAGGAGCTAGTGATTAGGGATAAGGGGGTTATGAATGTGCCGAAAATTCCACGCGGCTTGACGGATAAAGACATGGTTAAAAATTACGTCGAGGAAGAAACTATCGAACAGCAACTTTTAACCGCCGCTAAAAAAGCTGAAAAACTCCGCGCAGTTGCCGAAGCCGAAGCTCCTCCCGCACCGCTTGCTAAGGCAGGTTTCACGCCCGAACTTACAGATAAACTCGGCAGAGAATTACTCGCGCTGAAAATCGAACTGTCCAATGCGGGCATCAAAAGTTACAACTTCAAAATCAAACGCGACGGCGAAAAAATTACTTTAACCGTCACTGATAAAAAACTTTTCTAAGGAGAATAAGAATCAATGGAAACAATGACGTGGGTGGCTATAGGAATTTTTGTCTTAGCTTACGCGCTAATAATTTCCGAGAAAATCCACCGAACAGTTGTCGGACTTTTCGGCGCAATGCTGATGATTTTAATCGGAATTATCGACCAAGAAACCGCAGTTCACCATATCGACTTCAACACAATCGGGCTTTTAATGGGTATGATGATTATCGTAAATATCACGAGCGAAACAGGACTTTTTAACTTCCTTGCGATTTGGTCGGCTAAAAAAGTTAAAGCGCACCCTGTTAAATTGCTGGTTGCGCTTAGCGTATTAACCGCCGTTTGTTCCGCATTGCTCGATAACGTGACGACCGTCCTTTTAACCGTGCCGATAACTTTCAATATCGCCGCGCAGTTGAAATGCGACGTTAAGCCTTTCCTTATGGCGCAAATTATCAGCTCGAATATCGGCGGCACCGCGACGCTTATCGGCGACCCACCTAACATTATGATTGGCTCGGCAGTCGGCTTAAGCTTTGGCGATTTCGTAATGAACATGACGGCGATTTCGGTTTTAATTTTCGTTGTAACCGTTGCGATTATGATGGTGATTTACAAAAACGACTTGCACACCAAGCCCGAACTTCAAGATAAGGTTATGCGCCTCAACGAAAAGGAACAAATTACCGATTTCCTTTTGCTGAAAAAATGCTTATGCGTTTTGGCGATAACGATTAGTTTGTTCGCGTGTCATGGAATGTTAGGACTTGAATCGGCGACGGCGGCTCTGACGGGCGCAAGTTTATTGCTGTTGGTGACGTTCCCGCACAACGAAGAAATGATTGCCAAAATGTTAAGTAAAGTTGAATGGCTTGCGATATTCTTTTTTGGCGGGCTGTTTATTTTGGTCGGCGCGTTGGTTGAGACGGGCGTAATAAAAATGTTGGCGGAAGAGGCAATGGAAATTACTAAAGGCGACCTCACATTTACCGCGATAGTTATAATTTGGATGAGCGCGATAGCGTCGGCATTTATCGACAATATTCCGTTCGTGGCGACGATGATTCCGCTGATTAAGGATATGGGACAAATGGGCTTAACGAATCTCGACCCGCTTTGGTGGAGCTTGGCGTTAGGCGCGTGTCTCGGCGGCAACGGAACACTTATTGGCGCGAGTGCAAATGTTGTTGTTGCGTCAATGGCGGCTCAACGCGGGCGGGCGATTTCGTTTATCGGCTTTATGAAAGTCGCGTTCCCGCTGATGATTCTCTCGATAATTATTTCAACCGCCTATGTTTATTTACGTTATCTATAAAAATTTTTAAAAGCGAGGTATAAAAATGCGCAGAATGTTATTTACATCAGAATCCGTGACGGAGGGGCATCCCGACAAGGTTGCGGACAGAATTTCGGACAGCATATTGGACGCTATTTTGGAGCAAGACCCTATGGGGCGCGTCGCCTGTGAAACATTGGTAACGACGGGGCAAGCTCATGTTGTCGGCGAAATTTCTACGACTTGTTACGTTGACATTGCCAAAATAATTCGGACGGCGATTCGCGATATTGGCTATACCGATTCGGCTTATGGTTTCGACGCGGATACTGTTGGCGTGCTGATTTCTCTTGACGAACAATCGCCTGACATTGCGCAAGGCGTCAACAAATCGATTGAGGCTCGCGAAGGCGATATGGCGATTGAAGACGCAATCGGCGCGGGAGATCAAGGCATGATGTTTGGCTATGCGACCAATGAAACGCTCGAATATATGCCGTTGCCTATTTCTTTGGCGCATAAATTGGCGCGTCGTCTTGCCGAAGTTCGTAAAGTCACTAAGGAAGTAAATTACCTTCGCCCCGACGGCAAAACTCAAGTCACGATTGCTTATGAAGGACGCAAGCCCGTTGCAGTCGAGACGATTGTTATTTCGACTCAACACAATCCCGACGTTACACTTGAGCAGATTAAAAAGGACATGATTGAATATGTCATTAAGCCCGTAGTACCTGCGGAACTTTTGACTGCCGAGACGAAATTTTTTGTTAATCCGACAGGTAAATTTGTTATCGGAGGACCTCAAGGCGACAGCGGCTTGACGGGCAGAAAAATTATCGTCGATACTTATGGCGGTTGGGCGCGTCACGGCGGCGGAGCTTTCAGCGGTAAAGACCCGACAAAAGTTGACAGGAGCGCGGCTTATGCGGCTCGTTACGTTGCTAAAAATATCGTAGCGGCAGGGCTTGCCGACGAATGCGAGATTCAGCTTGCATATGCAATAGGCGTGGCTTATCCGGTATCGGTTCGCGTTGAGAGTTTCGGAACGGCTAAAGTTGATGAAGAGCTTATCGAGAAACTTGTTAAAGAGAATTTTGACTTGCGCCCCGCAGGAATTATTAAAATGCTTGACTTGCGCCGCCCGATTTACAAAGCGACTTCGGCATACGGGCATTTCGGCAGGACGGACGCAGATTTTACTTGGGAACGTACAGATAAAGCCGACATTCTGAGAAAAGCGGCAGGACTTTGAGATAAAAAATTTTTCGGGCTTGTGCATAGAAATTTGCACGAGCTTTTTTTTTGGTTATAATGGTAGAAAAAATTTTGGGAGTGATTCGATTGGCAAGGGAAATGATATTGGTATTGGATTTCGGCGGGCAATACAATCAGCTGATAGCTCGGCGCGTTCGCGAGAATAATGTTTATTGCGAAGTTCATACGGCACTTAGCATTGAGAAAATTCGTGCGCTTAATCCTGTCGGAATAATTTTGACGGGCGGACCTCAAAGCGTTTACGAAAAAGATTCGCTCCTGCCGCCGATTGAGATTTTCGATATGAATATTCCCGTAATGGGGATTTGTTACGGCGCACAGGCAATGGCGAAGATTTTGGGCGGCGAAGTTAAACCTGCGCGGGTCAGCGAATACGGCAAGACCGAGATTGAAACTTTGGGCGAGTCGAAACTTTTTAAGGGCGTCGAAAAGAAATCGATTGCTTGGATGAGCCATACCGACAGAATTTTTACCGCGCCCAATAATTTTAGTGTGACTGCCGAGACTAAAGATTGTCCGATTGCCGCAATGGAAAATCCCGCCAAGAATTTTTATGCCGTGCAATTTCACCCCGAAGTTGTTCATACGGTCGAGGGAATGAAGATTTTTTCAAACTTCGTGGACATATGCGGTTGCAAGCGCGATTGGAAAATGTCTTCGTTCGTAGTCGACACGATTAACAACCTCAAAAATAAAATCGGCGACGGCAAAGTTTTATGTGCTTTAAGCGGCGGCGTTGATTCGAGCGTTGCGGCTTGTCTGCTTAGTAAGGCGGTCGGCAAAAATCTGACTTGCGTATTCGTGGATCATGGACTCCTTCGCAAGAACGAGGCGGCTGAGGTTGAAGAAGTCTTCGGCAAGTTTGATTTGAATTTTATCAAGGTCGACGCGGGCGAAAGATTTTTAAGCAAATTAAAAGGCGTCGTCGAGCCGGAACGCAAGCGCAAAATTATCGGCGAAGAATTTATCCGCGTGTTTGAGGAAGTCAGCAAAAAAATCGGCGCGGTTGATTATCTGGTTCAAGGCACGATTTATCCCGACGTTATCGAGAGCGGGCTTGGCAAATCTGCCGTGATTAAATCTCATCATAACGTTGGCGGCTTGCCCGATTTCGTAGACTTCAAGGAGATTGTGGAGCCGTTGCGTTTGCTGTTCAAAGATGAAGTTCGTCAAGCGGGGCGCGAATTGGGCTTGCCGGAAAATATTGTAAGTCGTCAACCGTTTCCGGGACCGGGCTTGGGAATTCGGATTATCGGCGAAGTGACGGCTGAAAAAGTTAAAATAGTTCAAGACGCCGACGCCATTTATCGCGAAGAAATTGCCAAAGCGGGCATAAAAAATTTATCGCAATACTTTGCGGCGTTGACTAATATGCGTTCGGTCGGAGTAATGGGCGACGGACGAACTTATGATTTTGCGATTGCTCTCCGCGCAGTGCTTACCAGCGATTTCATGACGGCTGAGGCGGCTCAAATTCCTTTTGAAGTCTTAAACGTCGTCGCTAATCGCATTGTCAACGAGGTTAAAGGCGTTAATCGCGTGCTTTACGATTGCACGAGCAAGCCGCCCGCCACGATTGAATTTGAATAAGGAAGTGTTCAGATGAGTCCGAGAATCGGGCATATAAATTTTTTGAACGTCTTGCCGCTGAATTACGGCTATCAACACACCGCGCAGGACTTGAAAATCTTTTACGGCGTCCCGACTTTCTTAAACGGCGAACTTGAGGCGGGACGAATCGACCTAAGCAATATTTCTTCGATTGAATACGCTAAACAAAGCGATAACCTTTTGATTCTGCCTGAAATTTGCGTCCGCGCAGATGAAGACGTTACGAGTATTATTTTGATTTCGCGCAAGCCGATTGAAAATCTGCGCGATGATAAAATTATTTTAACGTCGAAGTCGGCAACCGCTCAATGTCTGCTTAAGATTATTTTGCATGAAGGTTACGACGCCGCTCCGAATTACGAGACACGAGCCGTTAAAGTTGAAAATCCTATTGACGACGACGCAACCGCTGCGCTTTTAATCGGTGATGATGCGCTTTATATTTATCTTAATCGCCCGAAAAATTTTTATGTGTATGATTTGGGCAAGGAGTGGCATAAACTCACGGGACGGCAAATGGTTTACGGGCTTTGGGCTGTCAGAAAAAATTTTAACGAGCCGTTGCAATCGACCTATGAAAAAATAATTCGCGCCTTTGAATTCGGCATTGAACATAAAGCCGACGCGATAAACTCTGTGTTGCCGACCAAGCCTTTCAGCTTTGAACAACTCAATAAATATTTGGGCAACGTCATTAAGTGGGACTTGACGGCGGAGGCTTTAGAGGCTTTGAAACTTTACTATCACAAAGCCGCTAATTTAAATCTGATTCATAAAGATTTCGCTTTGCAATTCGCTAACGTCAAAGATTAAAAAGAAATCCTTCGGCTAATGTCGGAGGATTTCTTTTTACACTCAAAGTTAGCATCTGCTGTAAACGCCTTCGCTAATCTTAAAAATTCTTCTAAACCTTAAAATTTTCGCTTGACAATCGTTTTTTTTTTATAATGCTTACGATATTTTACATTCGCTAAGTTCTTTTAATTTAAGAAAGGATGAGATGTATGAAAAAATTTTATCTCGCTTTGTTTACATTAATGATATTTACAGTTGCGAATTCACAATCTGCCTTTGCAAGCGATGTTCCAAGCCTTCACAGACTTGCTCTAAATTTAATACTGGATGACGCTTATATAACAGGCAATTATTGTTATTACCATTACGCTTGCCGGGACGGCTACGGGTCAATTTATGCTGCAAAGTATGTTCAAATGTTGACGTATGATAATTTTCAAGTCGTCGAAAGTGAACTTGCACCGACCGGCAGAGCAAAATATTGGTCACTCGTTCATACTGGCAGATCAGATGTTCCTAAGTATCGTTTTGAATCGGAGCCTGCTCATGTTTATGTTGATGCTTACGAATACGAGATTGAAATTTGCGTCGTGAAAGGTCTTTCTTACTCATAATCTTAGCAGGTGATTACTATGAAAAAATTTTTGCCGATTTTTATAATTAGTGCAGTTTTCCTGTCGTGCTCGTCTTGCTTTGCTACTGAAAAGACATACGTTTTATTTATTGCGCCGTCTAAATTTACGACCGATGAGTTTTTGGAAATCGCGACCAAAAATTTAAGCAGTGATTATATCGTTTCTAAAAAACTACAGGGTTATTGGAGTCAATATTGCTGGAATATGAATCTTGAAGAGAATGACCAGCGAATAGGTAAAGAAATTCTTTCCGATTTTATCAGCAGGACAAATCTTGATAAGATAGTTTTTGTCGTGTTCAAAGAGGCAAATGCGGAAATTGTGGACAATGGCGGCGTATTTATTTTTGGTGTTTATACTAAAAGTTATATTAATAGTACTCACCTTCGATCTCGCGTTGTCATAATGAATCATGAGGGTGAAACTTTGAAGCTTTTTGAAGAGGAGAGTGAAAATATTTCACCTTATAACGAACGTCGCGCAAATCGTGGTGCGTTCCGAATTTTGTGCAAGAATATATCTAAAACTTTGAACTTGAAATAATAAAATTACGGAGGTTGTAATCATGATTAAAACTTTTTATATAGTTATTATTGCTTTGCTTGTTGTCTCTACCAGTGTTGTTAATGCCGATGCTTATGGAGACGTTCAAAAATACACAGAGCAAATTAATAAAAATCCAAATGACTCTATTGCTTACAACAATCGTGGTGTCGCTTATGCTGAGTTAGAGCAATACGAACCGGCAATTCAAGATTTAAGTAAAGCTATTGAGCTCAATCCTAATAACTATATGTCTTATCTACTTCGTGGAGTCATTTATGGGAAATTAAAACAATATGAAAAGGCATTTTTTGATTTCAGTATGGCAATTCAGCTTAATCCAACAAATAGTATGGCTTATGTTGGTCTAGGAGATGCTTTTAATGAGCTAAGACAATATGAAAAGGCTATTATATTCTTTAATAAAGCAATCGAACTTGATCCGAATGATTATTTTACTTATAAACATCGTGGAAATTCTTATAGGAACTTAAAACAATTGGAATTAGCAATATCTAACTATAATAAAGCTCTTCAAATCAAGCCTGATGATTTTGAGGTATACTTCAATCGCGGACTTGCTTATTTAAATTTAAACCAAATCGATAAATCCATTCAAGATTTTGACTACTCTATTAAGTTAAATCCTAATTATGCTATGTTACATAGTACTCGTGCCGCCGCTTATGGGATTCTTGGAGATTTAAATAAAGCTCTTTCTGATGCTAAAAAAGCTATTGAACTAGACCCAAATTTTTTAAAAGGTTATGAACTTCTTGGAATCATTTATAGGGAGCTCGGAGACAATGAAAAATCGCAATTTTACTTCACAAAATATAGGGAATTAGGATACAGAAATTAAAATCACAAATGGATAATTGTAGAAGGAAATAATCTTTTTAATTTAAAAAAATTACCCGCCGATTAGCCGACGGGTTTTTTTTATTCCTAAAAGTTTTCAAGTTGTAAAGAACATGTGAGAGACGGGAGCCGCGATTAATAAGCTGATAATTGTCCGCTCAAGGAAGAGGATAAAAAGTTCGGGGAGATTGACGGGGATTTTTGAGCCGAGAATCAAGCCGCCGACTTCCGACAGATAAATTAACTGCGTGACTGAGATAACCGCGACGATAAATTTTGCCATAGGGCTTGTTATCGTGCCCGCCGCGAGTACTGACGGCGTAAACATGTCCGTAAAGCCAACTATCATTGTCTTTGATACTTCCGTAGCTTGCGGCACGTCTAAAAGTTGCAAAAGCGGCAGAAACGGCAAGCCCAGCGTGTCAAAAATTGTTGTGTGATTCGCCAAGACCAATGCCAAAGTTCCTATGCACATGACGACCGGCAAAACTCCGAACCACATACCCGCCGCATTTTTAAACGCGCCTTCCATAAATTGTTCAAAGCCGCGATGTTCGCCGACGCGCTCTCTTGCCAAAGCAATTCCATATTGAAATGAAGTCGTGTAACCTTCGGGGAGCGATTCACCCATTGCCTTACCGGGAACTAAATATTCGTCCTTTTTTAAGCTAAGCGGCGGGATTCTCGGAAGGATTAACGCGCAGACAATACCAATCGCGCAGATTAAAAGATAGTACAGCCCGAAATATTCCATTAAATCAACCTGCGCGAGCACCACGATTGAAAATGTTATCGAGACTGCGGAGAAAGTCGTCGAGATAATAGCCGCCTCGCGCTTTGAATAATAGCCGCCTTCATACTGATTCGCGGTGAGCATGACGCCCAATGTACCGTCGCCAATCCATGACGTTATACAGTCGACGGCGGCGCGACCCGGTATTGTGAATAGCGGACGCATAATTTTTGTAAGCATTGCGCCGATAAATTCAAGCAGTCCGAAATCCAACAGCAATGGCAACAGCAAGCCCGCCAAAAGAAAAATTACCACAAGGACAGTAAGTAAATCATGAAGCACGAAGCCGCCGTTATCGCCGCTCGTTATCAAGCCTATTACGCTGTCTTCGTCTTCCGCGCCGACGCCCAGATAAGTCAGCCAGATAAAAATCGCGCCACAGATTCTGATTACAACCCAAATCGCCGTCGTCGAAAAAGTATTGGCGACAATCGGATAAGTGGCGATGAAATTCGGCTTGCCCAAGAAAATGACGCCGAGAATCGCCGATAAAGTCACTATACACACGCATAAAGCGGGCAGATAATCGCCAATCGCGTTGCTTATCATATCCGCGACGATTTTAACGACGATTGTCCAACTCCCGTCATATTGTACGGGTATCATGAACAAAATTATTCCGATGATTGACGGAACTAAAAAGCCCGCCATTGAACCTTGTTTTTTGTTTTCCATTTCAATCCCCCTTTAGGAACTAATTCCTGATTCCTAATTCCTGTTTCCTAATATAAAAAGCCGAATTATTATAGCATTAATCGCAAGACTTTCAATAAAAAAATCCGTCATTAGAACGAAGAATTTGAAAGTATGATTATGAAAATTTTAAGCCTGCAAAAAATCTGCGCGGGCTTTTTAATTGACAACTGCCGCGCAAAAGTTTATTATCGGCAATGCAATAAAAAAATATTTCTGGAGGTAGATTTTATGCCAATGATGGATCTCACGAAGTACGGCATTACTGGTGTCAAAGAAGTTATTTACAATCCCAGCTACGAAGTCTTATTCAACGAAGAAACAAAGCCGGGACTGACTGGCTACGATGTCGGACAAGAGACGGAACTCGGCGCGATTAACGTTATGACGGGTATTTACACCGGACGTTCGCCGAAGGACAAATTCATCGTTTACGACGACACGACTAAGGAAGGCGCGCCGGGCGAAATCTGGTGGACGACAGAAGAATACAAGAACGATAATAAAAAGTGCTCGGTCGAGACTTGGAACGCTCTCAAAAAATTGGCGCAGGAAGAACTTTCCAACAAACGCCTTTTTGTCGTCGACGGCTTTTGCGGCACTCATAAAGATACCCGTATGAAAATTCGTTTTATCGTTGAAGTCGCATGGCAAGCACATTTCGTAACTAATATGTTCATTCGCCCGAAGAATCAGGAAGAGTTTGACCAAGAACCCGACTTTGTCGTTTATAATGCGTCCAAAGCTAAAGTCACCAACTGGAAAGAACTCGGCTTGAATTCCGAAACCGCAACCGTCTTTAACATTACCACCAAAGAACAAGTTATTCTCAACACGTGGTACGGCGGCGAAATGAAAAAAGGTCTTTTCAGCATGATGAACTATTTCCTGCCGCTGAAAGGTATCGCCGCAATGCATTGCTCTGCTAATACCGATATGAACGGCGAGAACACCGCGATTTTCTTTGGACTTAGCGGCACGGGCAAAACGACGCTTTCGACCGACCCGAAGAGACTTCTTATCGGCGACGACGAACACGGCTGGGACGATACGGGCGTCTTCAACTTTGAGGGCGGTTGCTACGCGAAAGTTATCAACCTCGACAAAGAATCCGAGCCTGATATTTACAATGCGATTCGCCGCGACGCACTCCTTGAAAACGTCACTGTCGACAAAAACGGCAAAATTGACTTCGCTGATAAATCCGTTACGGAAAATACCCGCGTCAGCTATCCGATTTATCACATTAAAAATATCGTACGTCCCGACAGTCATGGTCCCGCCGCGCAGTCGGTTATCTTCCTTAGCGCGGACGCATTTGGCGTATTGCCGCCTGTCTCGATTCTGACTTCCGAACAGTGCAAATATTATTTCCTTAGCGGCTTCACTGCTAAATTGGCGGGCACTGAGCGCGGAATCACTGAGCCGACTCCGACTTTCAGCGCGTGCTTCGGTCAAGCGTTCCTTGAACTCCACCCGACCAAATACGCTGAAGAACTCGTTAAGCGTATGGAAAAGAGCGGCGCGAAAGCTTACCTTGTCAACACGGGCTGGAATGGCACTGGCAAACGTATTTCGATTAAAGATACACGCGGCATTATCGACGCAATTTTGGGCGGCGCGATTAAAAACGCTCCGACAAAGAAAATTGCTATTTTCGACCTCGAAGTTCCGACCGAACTCGAAGGCGTCGCGACAAATATTCTCGACCCGCGCAACACCTACGCCGACCCGACCGAATGGGATAAAAAGGCTGAAGATTTGGCAAGTCGTTTCATCAAGAACTTCAAAAAATACGAATACAACGCGGCTGGCAAAGCACTTGTTGCGGCTGGTCCTCATATCGACAAATAATTTTTTAACACATTGAACAAAGAATAACCCTGTTCTCTGCGGAGGGCGGGGTTATTTTCTTCGCTTTAAGGGGGATAGACAATGCAATATGTTGTAAAAAAAATTATCGAAATCATAAGGAACAATTTTATTAACGGGATACGCGACGACTTCATTGACGTGAGTAAAGTTTTGCGAATTTACTCGGCAAGTTATGGCAATGAAAATATTTCGCGAGAATTTATTTCAAATGTTATTTACTCAAACGGAATTGAAGACGGCGGGCGATATTATTTTATTTCTGAAAACGACGAGGCGGAGATTAAAAGCCTTTTCGACGACATTTTAAGGATAAATTCAATCGTTTACTATTCCGCCGTTTACAAAAAGTATTCGGACTTTTTTACGCCGTTGCATATTTTTTCGCCCGAAATTTTAAGAAAAATTTTGCGTGTGACGAATACTTATTTTTGCTTTGCCGAGTTTTGCTCGACTAACAGAGGAATTCGCCTTGACTATGAAGTTTCGGGAATTTTTATGGCGGCGGGAAAATCTTTATCGCTCGAAGATTTACAAGAAAAATTGCCTTACGTGCCGTCGGAAAAAATTTTGGCGGTGCTCTCAGACATAGAAAAATTTCTGCGGACAAATACAGGCAAATATATTCCCGTTTCCAAAGTCCAATTCGATGCGGAAGAAATTCAATCAGTTAAGCGACAAATAACTCTACAAATTGAATCAAACGGCTACGCCACTGCTGAGGATTATGACTTGTCTTCAAACTTTGATCTCAACCCCGAAATCGCCGAAAAAGATTTGCGCAACGTTATCTATGAAAAATTTTTCTCTGCTGAATTTACCAAACGCGGTATGAAACTTTTCAGGAAAGGTGACGTAGCCAAAAGAAATACTTCCGATTCGACGCAAAGCCTACGAGAATTTATTTCGGAGTATAAGGAATTGTCCGTTGAAAAACTTTTTGCCTTTGCTGAAAGCTTAGGATTTTCAAAAAAATATGCAACCGTTTCATTGTCGGTGGCACATGAAATGATGATTCGCGTTGAGAAAGATTTGTTCGTCGAAGATTCGCTGATAAGCTTTGACGTTGCAGGAGTCGACGAGGCTTTAACGTCATTTGTGCAAGGGAAAATTATTCCTCTGCGCGGCGTCACAAGTTTTACGGGTTTTCCGCCTGTCGCGGGCTATTCGTGGAATTTGTTCTTGCTTGAAAGTTTCTTGAGGAGGTTCAGCCAAAAATATTCATTCGACACTTCAGCCGCCAACAACGCAAATATCGGCGCGATTTATCCCAAGTCGATGAAGTTTGAAGATTATCTTGACGTTCAAGCGCGGGCAGTCCTTCAAGAAAAAATTCCGCTTGAAAAATCTGCCGTCGAAAGTTTTTTAATCAATCAAGGATTCAGAGCAAAACGTCTTGAAAAAACAACGGTGAGAATTATTTCACATGCGCAGGAAATTTTGAACAAGTGAAGAATTAAGCCGCCGTTATGTATAAATATGAATTCGATGAAGAAACCGGCGGAATTTTATTAACGGATACAGAGGCTCTAATGTCTAAGGAGCCGCGTCCGATTTACGCCGAAGAAATGAATATTTTGGGCTTCAACAGCCGCTGGCATTACGAAAATCAAAATGCTGTTCCCTACCTTTGGGCAGAGGCTGGAAATTATTTTTATCACGGGAAAAAAATTGCCGTCGTCAAAGGCGGCTCTCTTTATGAAAAGCCGCAACTTGAATTTGTTGAGGAAGACGGCTTGCCGCAAGGTGAAACGCTTCTGCCCGTCGACTTAAAGAAAATGTCCGAAAAAAATTTCGAGCTAATGGAAAATCTGCGGCAGGAGACTATCAAGCGCATTTATCGTTATTGGAAAAGTCATCAAAAGCGACTGGATTGTTTTCATGTAGCGTTCAGCGGCGGCAAAGATTCTGTCGTCTTGCTGGATTTGGTTAAGCACGCCTTGCCCAAGTCGTCTTTTATCGTTGTCTTCGGCGATACGCATATGGAATTCCCAGATACATATAAAATCGTTGATGTGGTTGAAAAACAATGCGCCGCAGAAGGTATCGGCTTTTATCGCGCCGCGTCGAAGTTTTTGCCCGAAGAGAGTTGGAAACTTTTCGGTGCTCCTTCAAGCGTTTTGCGTTGGTGTTGCAGTGTTCATAAAGCCGCGCCGCAAACTTTGAAGATTCGCGAAATTCTTGGTAAACCCGATTTTGTCGGAGCGGACTTTATCGGTGTTCGCGCTCAAGAAAGTTTCAAGCGTTCGGAATACGATATTGAAAATGTAGGGCAGAAACAACGCGGACAATATTCCCATAACTCAATTCTGGAATGGGGCTCGGCGGAAGTCTGGCTGTATATCTTTATGCATGGCTTACCGATTAACGACTGCTACAAAAAGGGCAATTCCCGCGCAGGTTGTTTGCTTTGCCCAATGAGTAGCGGCAGAGCAGTTTTTTTTCGTAATAACGCTTATCCGAACGAATTAAAGAAATTTATTGGTTACATAGCCGAAAATGTCACGGATGAAGATATTGATTCATATATATCGAACGGCGGCTGGGTTAATCGGAAAAACGGTAGAGACTTAAAAAGTCCTCTGACGAATTACAGCGAGGAAGTTAAGGACGATTATTTTTATATCACCGTTACTAATCCCAAAACCGATTGGCAAGAGTGGATTAAGACTATCGGCGAACCTACTTTTCGTTATGAAATTCAAACCGATTCTGAAAATAAAATCGTCACTGCAAAAGTTAAAGCCGATTACTGCGGAACAACGGAGCTGAAAAATTTTAAATCCGTTTTTCATAAGGCGGCGACGTGTATCGGTTGCGGAGTTTGCGAATCAAATTGCAGTCATGGAGCAATTTCTTTTAATGACGGCTTGCACATTGACAAGAAAAAATGCGTCCACTGCCTGCAATGTCATGATATTGATTCGGGTTGTCTGCTTTTTAATTCTACAAAATTATCTATAGGAGGAGGCGGTAAGTTGAACGATAAGAAATTAAACACATTTTCAGACCACGCGCCAAAAACTGAGTGGCTTAAAGATTTTTTTGCCAATCCCAATTCATTTTTGAAAAAAAATACTCTTGGCTCAATGCAAAATGTACAATTCAAAAGGTTTCTTTTTGATGCTGAACTTGTCGACAGGAAAGATAAAATGTCAACGGAATTTACCGAACTTGTTAAGAAAATCGGTTGGAACACGGCGACAGCATGGGGCTTGATTCTCGTCAATCTCGTTTATAACAATCCGCAAATTCGCTGGTATGTAGAAAATTTGCCTATCAATGAAGGAAAAGACCGCGCTGTTGTCGAAGAAAAATTACAAGCAATTGAAGTTTCCGTTAAAGATTCAAAGTCGATAGTCAAAGCCTTCAAGCGATTATGCGAGACGCCGCTTGGTACTGAATTAAACTTCGGAACGACGACGAGCGACGGGCGCAACCTTGCAACCTTGAAACGCACAAATGCAAAGGTTGAAGACGGGCGAGTTATTCTTTATTCGCTGTACAAATTCGCGGAGGCTACTGACGGCTGGTATCAATTAAATTTAACGCGCTTGATGAGCGATTCGGATTCTGCGGGCGTGAGTCCGTCAAAAATTTTCGGTATCGACCGCGAGGGTATGCAACAATTCCTTAACGGCTTGTCAGCAAATTATCCCGAATTCCTCAACGCAACTTTTACGCACGACCTTGAAAAAATTTCGCTTATCGCGGAAAAAACTTCGCAGGACGTTTTGAATTTGTTTAACCGTTAAGAGGCTTCTAACAGATAAAGATAACTTATAACAAGTCTCAAAAGTTTATCAAAATTATAAGGGGGTGAAGACCGTTACTGAAAAATTTTTATGTTGCCTAACGAATTTATTTGCGTTATAATCCCGACAGTTCTTTGAAAAGTTGGGTTAGGCGGTTGGTGACTCGTGAACGTTGTCACCGTAAAACTCCGAGCGCAGTAAAGACTAATGCAGGAAGTTCCACTTTCACGGAAACCTGTATATGTACCCGTACGTTAGCGGGGAATTTAAGCCTGTGGAGCGTCATACCAAACGTAAGTAGCTACGGCAAAAGCGGACGCGTTGAAGCAGGAATGGGACATAAGAGTTTATAACTTTTTATAAGTTCTCAGTAACGGTGACGGCGTTGGCATACGAACCAAATAAATATTTTGAGTATTTCGTAATAGACGAGGGCTATTATCCCGAAATCAACGAAAGCTCCATTAAAGACCCGAAAAATAAATGGCAACACACCTTCCCGCATAAAGATATTGTAGCGTTGTTGAAGTTGACAGAGCGGGCATTGTCACGTTCGGATAAAAAAAGTCTTTGGCTTGAAGGTTCTTACGGGACGGGCAAATCGCGGATTCTTTGGATGATGCAAAATCTTTTGTCGTGCCCCGAAAATGAATTCGACGCCTATTTTGATGAGTATGACAACCTGCGCGGCGAAATAGATCTGCGCGAACGTCTTAGAGCAATACGCAACGGAAAAATCATTACAGCTGTCCGCTATGCAACGGGCGATATTACTTCGACGCAGAAATTGATTTTCGCAGTCTTCGAGAGCTTGAGCGGTGCCCTTAGAAAAAACGGTTGCAAATTCGACGGCGCAAAAACTCTGCGCGGGAAAATCGCAAACTGGCTTGAATCGGACAAAGCAAATCTGGAAATGTTCCGCGCCAAAATTCAAAAATCAGAATACAGAATGAGCGCGTCTTTGGCGAACAGGAGCGCGGAAGAAATTATCGAGCGTCTGAAAAATCCTCAAGCGGAAGTCTCTCAACTAGTCGAAGAAATTTTAAGACTCGGCGAGCGGGAAGGTATCCTCGCTTTCAATATCAACATGAAAGAATTAACCGAGTGGATTTCTGAAGTTATCGCGGAAAATGATTTGAAGGCGATAATTTTATTTTGGGACGAGTTTTCCAAGTTCTTTGGCAACAACCGTAATAATCTTGACGAATTTCAACGGCTCGCAGAATTGTCGAATATCGCGCCGTTTTACCTTATCATAGCTACCCACGAATCAAACAGCCTCGCCGGAGAAAGCGAACAAGCTTTTCGCATTGTCAGCGATAGATTTACCCATATGAATATCACTATGCCCGACAACATTGCCCTTGAACTTATCGGGCACGCGCTGAAAGTTAAGGACGTAGCCAAAAATGAATGGGAATGTATTTCTTCCGCGCTCAGGACACGTACCGAAAAGCCGCGCAAAATCGTTATGAACTTCGCAAAAATTCGCAACGAAAAAATTCTAACCGATATTTTGCCGATTCACCCAATGACCGCAATTCTCTTGAAAAATCTCGCGTCTTATTTCGCCTCAAATCAACGGAGTATTTTTAATTTCATAAAGAATACTGACCCAAATATCAAAGCCTTCCAAGAATTTATCGCGACGAAAGCTCCCGAAGACGGCGACCTTTTGACGATAGATTATCTGTGGAACTTTTTTTACGAGAGCGGCACAGACGAACACGGCGGAAACGTCGGACGCATGAATTTAAAGCCGTCGATTCGCGCAATTCTCGATTCTTACGCGCTGAATAAAGATACTTTAAATCTCGACGAGCAAATTGTTTTGAAGACAATTTTATTATTCCAAGCCATAGATCAAGAATCACGCGGCGGAGTTGATATTTTCAGACCGACGGAAGAAAATTTGGAGCTTGCATTTACTGGCGTCGCTGACATGGAAAACGGACGCGCCGTAGCTATCGCAAATGATTTAGTACGCAAAGATATTTTGTTCAGGAAACCGGGCAAGGTTACGACTTTTGCGGCAATGGCTTTAAACGGCGACTTCGCGGAGATTGAACGTCTGAAAAAATCTATCACCGAAACCGTAAGGACTGCCGACCTTCTTATCCCCACCGCCAAGCTTATTGAAACGATAAATCTGTCGGCGGCGCAAAAATTCCGTTACATTTTGTATTCTGTCGCGGCGGACAATTTAACTTCGACAATTAAGAAAATCACGAATGAAAAGGAAGATTATCACATCAAGGCGGTTGTCTGCTTTGCCCGCAACGAAGACGAACAAAATAAAATTTATAATCTTATCGGCGACGCGATTGACAATGAACGCTATCATAAATTGGTTTTTATTGACGCCTCGTCGAATTTGATAAATCGCGAAGTTTTCACGCGCTGGGTTGAGAATTCCGCGAACGAAAAGTATTGGCGCGGCAAAGATAACGGGCTTGCCGACAAAATGAAAGATAATGCCGCCGATTGCTTGAAGGAATGGCATAATTCTTTCGCGAACGGCTCCTTTGTTTATTATCCCGCGACTAAAAATTATAATGACGAACGCAAGGGCATTTCCTGCCAGAGTGCCGACCAAGTTAAAGATAAGCTTAAAGATAATGTGCGGCAAATTTATCCGTATTCTTTTGATGACGCCAATATCACCGACACACTTTTTCAAACCTCCCCTTTGAAAAAACTTTCTGAGGCAGGAATAAAGCAGGAAGAATATTCTATGCTCAAGATGAACTCGATTAAAATTGTTTTGGGCGACGCGTGGCAAATGTCAGGAAAGTATTGGGAAGTTTATCCCGACTTGAGTATTTCGCGCTTGAAAATCGAAGTCGACGCATTGATTAAACGTGAGCTTGAAAAAAATACGCACATTTCCTTTGACGATATTATTGATTACTTGATTAAGCGCGGATTTATGCCGCTGAATATTTATGCTTTCTTGACTGGCTTTTTATTGAAGGAATACGCTGGCGACCCTTACCGATTCAGCGCGGGTATCGACGGAAATTTGGGCGGCGCAATGAACGTTCAGAAGTTAGCGGAATATATCGGCGAAAGTATCAAGCAAGTATTTAATCCCGTCAAAAATTATCACTCGAAATATCTTGAGATAATGTCGCAGAATCAGCGGCAGTTCATGTTATTTGCGTCTGAAATTTTCAACGTGACGGAAGATATATCCGTTGAACAGAGTGCGCAGAAACTCCGCTTGAAGTTGATAAATTTGGGTTATCCGTTTTGGTGCTATGCGGACGCGGCGGAAGATAAGTACAAAGATTTTTTATACCTCCTTACCGAAATAGCCAATTCCAAACAAGCCGTCAGTGTCTCGGCATTGGCGGAACGCGCAGGGCAATTTTTATTGAATAATCCCGCGGCTTTTCATGACTTAAAAAATTTTTTCACGGCTCAAAAAGGACGCGAAATTTTTAGCGACTTCGTTAAAAATTTTGAGGACGGGATAATTTTTGAGTTGGCTAAACAAATCGGTATAGAAAATCCTGTTGCGGAATGTCAACGGCGAATAACGTCGGGCGACGGAATTTGGTTACGCGATAAGGAAACCGCAACGGACGATTTAAAAAAATTGGTCGTCGATTACAAGATTGTCGTTGAGAGCCGTAACTTTGGCATTAACGGAAAATCGCTAAGTGCCTGCGTGAAAAGTTGGGCGGATTATTGCCGATTCAATCTGAAAATCCCTGCCGACGTAATCACAGATTATTATCCCACGCTGAAAGATTTCTTCGCGGTCTTAAAGGAAATGTTTCAGCGCAATGAAATTTCTCAAAGCAAAAGGGAATTTTTTTTATGCCAACTTATAGATAACGCAGAGATTATTCGCGACGCAATGAATGAGCCACTGAAAATTTTGCGCGACAAATATTCTTATCAGCTAAACGACTTGAACGACGAAGAGATTAAAGAACTCCATAGCTATCTGCCAAATACTTCGTTCACTGATTCACAGGGACGCTATCATAAAAATGTTGATGATTATGCAAAGAAAATAAAGGGCAAACAGCTGAAGAATGAACTTTTGACTTTGTGGAAAAATATTGCTGGAAATAATTCGCCGCGTGAATGGTCGAAAATTCATCGCACGCCGATTTTGGCAATGGTGCCGCAGTCGGAACAGGATAACGCCCGAAAAGTTTTTAGTACCGTCATGGCGAATCAGCCCGACGAAAAAGATGTACGGCTCGCGATTGATTATCTTGAAAAACGTCCGTCGTATTTCGCCGCGTTGAAGGATAAGCGGAAGATTGAAGAGGCTTTCCGCAGAGAAATTATCGGCGAACAACGTAGCATATTGGACGACAACGACGAAGTCCGCAACGAATTGGAATCAAAATTTAAGGGCGACGCTTATCAATGGTATTCCAACGTTCGTATTAATGAGATTGTAAAGGAGTTTGCGAAAAATAAATATTACAGCGGCGGGGCTTATGACAAAGTGACGGCGCGGGTTATGCAAATGTCGGACGGCGACGCGAAAAAACTTCTGATTGAATTGGTTGATAAAAATTATGAAGTCGGTTTGAAACTTTTAAGGGAGTCTTAAATTGGAGATTTTGAACGTTGAAGAGGTCGTAAAAAGAATTCGCATCTACTTGAAACGGGACACTATGCGCCCGTATTTTGTTATTTCGGACGACGTGAAAATCTGCGCGGAACTAAAAAGAATTTTCGGCGACTTCGAGAAAATTTACGTCTCGGATTTTTGTGCGGGCGATTTTCTTCCAGATACCGACAGGCTCGTTGAGAAATTGAAAACATTTGGAAACAATGTACTGTGTTTCGGCTTGGGCGAATACATTTACTTTACGGGGCAAGAAAATATTTTGCGAAGACTGCAGGACGAAAATTTTAATCGGAAAATTATCTTCGTCTGTCGAGGCATTACGAATTTGCTTGAGCGTCTCGCCGACGAAGATTTTAAATTTCGCACGAATCATATTTGCAAAGCTGGCGGCAAGGAGAATTTTTCTGTCGTGAAATACGGTTTTGACGTTAATGTTTCGACGGACGCCAAAAATTTTTCCGAGCTTCTCAAACTTGCGGAGGGTGGGAAAAATAATTTGACTGTGCAATCAAATTTGCCGCTCAGAAATGTTAAAGAAATAAATACTTTTTACGACGCGATTAAAAATGAGGAGCCGCACTTTAAAGTTTCGCCTGACGCGCTAAACGAGGAACAATGGCGGGAATATTTTTTTGATAATAATTGTGAAGGGTATCCGCCCGAACATTGGCGCAGTTTTGCGGCGGGCTTTAAGAATAAAATTTTCAATCCGTATTTGAAATATGCTTTTGAACATTCGGCGACTTATGAAGAGTATCGTAAGAATTTATTTTTTGCTCTGCTCGACATTGAAGACGAAAAAATTTTTGAGGAATTTTATTCGTTGCGAAAAGCCGCAGTCAAAAATATTTCGACGCAATATCTTGACGAATATCTTGAGCGACTGAAAAATTTCCCCGACGCCGTAAAATATTTGACGGATAACACGGGCGAGGAGCGTCGCGCAATGATTGAGTTTATACAGGGCAGAAATGCAATCCCGTCCGTTTTCAAGAAGAATTATTCGGCTATGAATGATTACTTGACGGATTACGACTTCGGGGACGAGGAGATTACGATTTATTTTCGGCGTTACAAAAAGATTAAACTCTGCAACGTCGACGACGAAAATTTTAAAAAGCATGTTCATGAAATCGCACTCGGCAGACCGTACAACAAATTTGAGACGCGGCAAAAAATCTTGGACAACGCAGATAAAAATGCAAAGCTTTATTGGTTAGACGCGCTCGGCGTTGAGTTTTTGGGCTACATAAAGACAAAGGCAACGCAACTAGGACTTTCCGCGCAGATTCAGATTGCCCGCGCAGATTTACCGACGCTGACTTTTCAAAACAAAAATTTCTACGATGATTGGTCGGGCGATAAATTTGATAAGAATCAGCAGTTGGACGATTTAAAACATTCAACGGAGAAATTTGACGCGAACGGCAAATGTTCTGCGCCGATTTATATTGACGACGAACTTAGGATAATTAATGACGTGCTTGACGAAATAAAAAAGACTTTGGCAAATCACCGCGTCGAAAAAATTATTTTGACTTCGGATCATGGAGCAAGCCGCCTCGCCGTTATGTACGGGCACGAAAATAAATTCAAGCTGAAATCCGTCGGCGAACATTCGGGGCGTTGTTGTCCGATAAATGAATTCGATGAAAAACCGGATTGCGCGATTGAAGAAAACGGCTTTTGGGTTTTGGCGAATTACGACAGATTTGCGGGCGGGCGATTATCCTCAGTCGAAGTTCACGGCGGCGCGACACTTGAAGAAATTTTGGTGCCCATTATTGAATTTTCTTTGCAGACGGCGAACAATGAGGTTAAAATTCCTGCGTTGCAAAAAACAGATGACGCTTTCGATTTTCTTTTGGATTGATTGGAGCGAGCAATGGAAAACAGATTAAAAAAAATTTTCTCCGACATGGTCGTTTATAAAGATTTGAAGAACAGCAATTTTTTTTCTGCGTTGAGTCTGCCGTCGTTTATGCGCGATTGGCTTTTGCGACGCTTTGAAGATGCGGACGGAAAATTTGACGCAGATGAACTGACGGATTTCGTAAAGAAATTTATTCCCAAAAAGGACGATTGGAAAGCGATTAAAAGCCGTATTGTCATGGATAACGAACATGTCAAACTGCTGGCGAAGGTTTCCATTGAAATTGACGTAGCGAACGGCACGGCGTCATTTTCTCTGCCGGATTTCGGACTCACGGCTAAGGAAACGATGATTGACGAAAATGTTTGGTACCTTTACAAAGATGAACTCGTCGGCGGGCGCGAAGTTTGGGGAATGATTCAGCTCGGCTACCGACCGCCCGATTATGATTCGCGTCCTAAAGTGCCCGGCAAAATTCGTTTATTAAAGTTCAAAAATTTTTGTCCGTACAAAATCAACTTGGATTTTTACAAGGACGCAAGGAAAAATTTTTCGTTCGATGAGTGGTTGCAAATTCTTTTAGGCGCGATTGACTACAATGCAGCAGGCTACGAGCGCGAAGAAGAAAAATTGACAATGCTCACACGGCTCTTGCCTTTCGTTGAAAAGCGATTGAATTTTATTGAGCTTGCGCCTAAGGGAACGGGCAAATCTTACGTTTTCGGGCGAATCAGTCGTTTCGGTTGGCTGTCGAGCGGCGGAATCATGAGTCGCGCCAAAATGTTTTACGATATGCAGAAACGTCAAGAGGGGCTTGTTGCTTACAACGATTTTGTGACACTCGACGAAGTGCAGACGATTTCTTTTAAGGATACAGACGAAATGCGCGCCGCGTTGAAAGGTTTTTTGGAGAATGGAGTTTACACGGTCGGCAACCACTCAAACAACGCCGACGCGGGAGTTATTCTCAGCGGCAACATTTCAAAATCTGCAATGGATATGGACGGCGCGGCGAATATGTTCGAGGAATTGCCGACAGTCTTTCATGAGTCCGCGCTGATTGAACGCTTTCACGGCTTTATTAAGGGCTGGAATATCCCGCGCATGAATGACGATATGAAAATTTGCGGCTGGGCTTTGAACTCCGAATATTTTTGTTCAATCCTCCATGAACTGCGCGAAGATGTCAGTTATCGGGCAATCGTTGACAACTTGGTTAAGGTTCCCGAAAAAGCCGACACGCGAGATACTGCCGCGATTAAACGAATTGCAACGGCGTATTTGAAATTATTTTTCCCGAATGTCAGACGCGCTGAAGAAGTCGACAAAAAACTTTTCAGTCGTTACTGTCTTGAGCGTGCCTGTCAAATGCGGGCGACGATTAGAAAACAACTTGCCTTGCTGGATATTGAGTATGCCGGCAAGGAAATTCCGAAGTTCGAGGTAATTTAGTTGGCTAAAAAATTTTTTGAGTGCATTGCTTGCGGGAAACGTCCTTTGAGCAAAAATGAAATCGGCATTAACAAAAAACTCTTGGGCATGAAAAGCAAGAATTTTTATTGCCTTAATTGCTTGGCGAATTTTCTGGAAGTCGAGCCGCAAGACATTTTAGATAAGATTGAGGACTTCAAGAATGACGGTTGCAAGCTCTTCGAGTGAAATTATTTATGCCGATAACTCGGCGACGACTAAACTTGATGAGGACGCTTTGGAATTGATGATTGACTTGCAGAAAAATTTTTTTGCAAATCCTTCATCGGCTTACAAGCTCTCGCGTCCGTTAAAAAAAATTCTGAAAGAATCGCGTGAAAAAATTGCCGCCTGCATTAACGCCGAGCCGCAGGAAATTTTTTTTACGTCGGGTGGCACGGAAAGTGACAACTGGGCGATAAAATCTTCTGTACTTGCAAATTTGAACGAACGTCCGAACATAATCACTTCAGCCGTTGAGCACAAGGCAATTCTGAATTCCTGCGCGGCATTGGAACGACTCGGCTGTTCGGTGACGAAATTACCTGTCAATAAGTTCGGTACGGTCAATCCCGACGACCTGCACGAAAAAATTTTACCGCAGACAAAAATTATTTCCGTCATGCTCGCAAATAACGAAGTCGGCACAATTCAACCGATTAAATCTCTCGCAGAAATTGCACACACGGCAGGAAAAATTTTTCATACTGACGCGGTTCAAGCCGTCGGACATATTCCCGTTGACGTAAAACTTTTGGGAGCGGATATGCTCTCCGCCTCCGCGCACAAATTCAACGCTCCAAAGGGTACCGGATTTCTTTACATTCGCGAAGGACTGAAACTCTTGCCCTATCTTGACGGTGGCACACAAGAATTTTCACGGCGTGCGGGGACTGAAAATGTTCCTGCGATTGCGGCAATGGCTTTTGCACTCGAAAAAAATTGTCGCGATATGGAAAGGAACTCGGAAAAAATTTCAGCTTGCGCAAAGATTTTACTCGACAGATTGAGAAATAATAACGTTGATTTTATTTTGAACGGCGGCGAAATTCGTTTACCCGGTCATTTGAGTTTGTCATTTAAAAATTACGACGGCGAAACTCTCTTACACCGCCTTGATTTGAAAAATATTTGTGTATCGACCGGCTCGGCTTGCAATTCTCGGCAAGTGAAAATTTCTCACGTCCTTAAAGCTTTAGCCGTTCCAAAGGATTACATTCGCGGAACAATCCGAATAACTTTTGGCAAAGAAAATTCCTATGATGACGCAGAAATTATCGGAAAGAACTTGCTGGAAATTTTAATGCCGCGTTGATTCTTAGACTGGACTTCAATTTTGACAAGCAAGGGCGGATTTGCTAAACTGCGCAAAAAATTGACGGATAGAAGGGATTTTGTGAAGGCTTTATATTTGGACTGCGCGGCGGGCATAAGCGGCAATATGTTTTTGGGGGCGTGTCTTCAACTGGGCGTGCCCGAAAAATATCTGCGCGGCGAGCTTGACAAGTTGAATCTGCCGGGTGATTTTAAACTTGAAATTTCCAACGTCAACAAGAATGGAATCGGCGCGGCTTATGTTGACGTTAAGCTCCCGAAAACTTTTGATTCAGAACTTGACCACCCGAACATCAGACATCTGCACCGCTATGAACATATTAGAAATCACAGCCACAGAACTTTTACTGATATAAAAAAAATTATTGAGGCGTCGGAGCTAAGCGAGACCGTTAAAACTCGTGCGTTGACGATTTTCGGAGTGATTGCGTCGGCTGAAGGCAAAGTTCATCAACGTCCCGCCGATGAAGTTACTTTTCACGAAGTTGGCGCGACGGATTCGATTATCGACATTGTTGGCAGTGTCATTTGCCTTGATTATTTGGACGTCGAGAAAATTTTCGTCTCGCGAATCAACACAGGGAGCGGCTTTATTAAATGTGCTCATGGTTTAATGCCCGTTCCTGCGCCTGCGACTGCCGAGCTTTTACAGGGCTTTAAAACTTATTGTTTCGGCGCGGAGAAAGAGTTGACGACTCCAACGGGTGCGGCGATTGTTAAAGCTCTTGCCGAATACAGCGCGGATTTGCCCGAAGATTTTTCTTCAGAGAAAATTGGCTATGGCGCGGGCACTTGGGACTTAGATATTGCCAACGTTTTAAGGATTTATCTTGGCGAATTCAGCGGGCAGACGGAAAGGCATTTAGTCAAGCTTGAGGCGAATATTGACGACATGAATCCGCAAATTTACGGCTGGCTTTACGAACGACTTTTTAACGCAGGTGCGCTTGACGTGTGGACGACTTCCATTTTCATGAAAAAAAATCGTCCCGCGCAGATGTTGAGCGTTTTGGTCGACAAGGAGCATAAAGAAATTTGCATAAAAATTATTTTCGAGGAGACAACGACGATAGGTTTGCGAGTGATTGACATTGCGCGGCGAGTCGAGGCTGTTCGCAAGGTTGCAAAGGTTGAAACGAGTTTTGGTGAAGTTCAATGCAAAGTCAGCGCGTATGACGGCAAAATCGTTTCGATAACACCCGAATATGAAGACTGTCGCCGCCTTGCCGAAAAAAATTCCGTGCCGCTTAAAGCTGTCTGGCAAGAGGCTTTGACTAAGCAAGAGTCGCGTTTAGGGTAAAAAAAATCGAGAGCTACTAAAACTTCGGGTAGCTCTCTTTTTTGTCCGCGCAGATTTTAATTTTATTTCTTAATGAGCTTTGAACCTCCGAGTTTATATTTTGTACCGTTAATATTAAACGTTGAAGTCGAGCCAAAATCTCTTAGCGTAATGGCATTTGAAGTCGAGCCGACCTTGAAATAAATTTCTTTCTTGGACTTGCTGTAAGACGTGAAGAAAGTGCCAGTGATTTTCAACATGTCGTCGTTAGCAAAATTATAAATGACATCGTTGCCGTCGCCTTTGGCATAGATAAATTTATCCGCGCCGTCATCACCGTAAAGAGTATCATTGCCCGTTCCGCCCCAGAGCGAATCATTACCCTTTCCGCCGCGCAGAATGTCATCGCCCGCTTGTCCGTAGAGTTTATCGGCTCCCGCGTTGCCGACGATTGAATCATCACCTTTGCCGCCGTAAAGCAAATCCTTACCAGAGCCGCCCTCAATCGTATTGGCAAGACTGTTGCCCGTAATCTGGACAGCCTTCGTGCGCATCGAAGCATCAATCGTTCTAATTGCGGAGCCGACCGTTACGGGTGATTTAGTTGAGTTGGTGACGGTTAAAAGCGTCGAGGTTGTCGAGCCGCCGCCATAAACTGACGTCGTCTCTTTACCGTTATAATTTATGAACGTGATTTCTTGATTCTTGACGCCTTTGATGGTGATTAAATCCGTACCGCTTATTGTCAAAATGACATTATCGCCGCTGACGGAAGAGGAAGTCACGGAAGCATTTTCTTTAACGAATTTAATCTTATCCACGCCCGCTTTGTAATCGGTAATGCAATCGTTATCTGCGGTGTGAACGAAAATATCCGCGCCGTCGCCTCCCGTCAAAGTATCATTGCCGTCGCCACCGTAGAGCGTATCATTACCCGTTTCACCTTTGAGAAAATCATTACCAGCGTTGCCGAAAATAATTTCATCGCCGTCGCCACCGCGCAGAGTATCATTGCCGTTGTTGCCGCTTATAGTATCGTTGCCAGAGCCAGCTACGATTGAATTCGATTTTTTATTACCGACAATCATTACGCCCTTTGCCAAATTTGTCGCGTCAACACTTTTGATTGAAGCATAGGACGTAAGATCAATCACGTCGTTATAAAAATCTTTTCCGACCGTTAAGGTTGAGCCTTTCACGGTAAAGGAGTCAGAATTCATTGCGTCGTTAATTATTGATAAATTACCCGCGCTACCCGAATTGCCATAATGTTCCGAACCTTGTTTTGCCAGATAGCGCAGGAACATGTAGCCGCTCGCGTATTCATATCTTCCACCTGTGCCCGGAATTAAGCTCAAAGAACTTTCTAACAGAGAAGAACTGCCCGCCAATGAAGAAATAACGTTGCCTCTAAAGTCGTCGATACCATGCACCAATTCCGCCGTACCTTCCGTAATAAATTGCGGCAAGTCGCTGAAACTACTGACTTTCGACATCATTATTGCGTGCGTCAATTCATGAGCAACTGTTCTGTCAAGATAACCTTGTCCATTAGGACTTTCGCCATTGACATCCGTACTCTCGAAGTTTTTATAGTAAGCTTTGTTTATTCCCAAAACTCGCGTGTAAATTCCGTTTATATACTTAGGCCAACCAGTGTAAGCCAAATAGCCATTGCTACTGTAATCTTCTTCAAAAACTACGGTGATATTTTTAACCGAAGCATCAGAGTCCGTGAAACTGTAATCATAGGAATCTTCGATAAGCTTGAAAGCCGCATTAGCCCACCAAGTTTTGAGAGCTCGCCAAATATAAAATTCGTCGTCACTTAAACTGGTTTTGGAGAGGTAGAAGGTTACGCCATAGTCTGTGTTAAAGGAAGTTTTTTTAAAGCTCGTATCTAAATAGCCGCTTTCGGGAACAATTTTTTCGGGTGTCAAATCAACAGAGGATCCGCCCGCCTCTTTGCCAGTAATCGCGCCAGTGTCGGCGGTTTTCGGGTTGCTTAAGTCTATGTCGCAATAATTTTTCAAGAAAGAAGTTGCGTTATTGGTTTTACGACAATCGGCGACCATTTGTCTGATTGCTGAATAAACGTCGGTGAAATATCCACCCGAAGCGACTGAGACCGCTTGATTCAGAGCACTGATTCCCGAATAACTTGCTTTATCAAGGCAGTTCATGAATTTTTTGATAACGTCTTGTGGCGAAACGTCGGAAGGATCTGTAGGATCTGTGTCGGGTTTTTTGGCGGGATAAATATTTAGAGTTTTACCTTTGGCACCGTTTAAAGTTATTGTTCCGCTGTTTGCGACTTTAATCAGAATATTATTATCGCTCGTCAAACTCGTCCACGTGGAGCCGCTGATTGTTATCGAGTCATTGGAGCCATAGTTATAAATAATATCGTTCCCGTCGCCTTTTTTATATTGATATAGATGAGAAGCTGAAGTGGAGCCGTAGATAGTGTCGTTGCCCGTGCCGCCGCTGACGGTTAATTTGTCGCCGCTAAGACTAATTTTATCTGCTCCCGCGCCTCCATTGACGGAATGAGCCGAACCGCCTGTGATTATGGTATCATTCCCTGCTCCGCCGTCTATTGTATTCCACCAATAAGAACCCGTGAGATTGATTAAATCGTTGTCGTTGTCGCCATTGATTTTTGAATTGGAGTAGCCGCCTGTCAAAGAATCGTTACCGTTGCCGCCGTTTACCGTAACTTTGTTGGCGTAATTGTAAATTGAATCATTTCCTGCTCCCGCGTTAATTGTTACGCCGCCTGCAAGATTGTTTTTGATTGTGTCGGCATAACTTGTGCCAGTGATTGACGTATTGGACGTGGTGTTGTAAAAATTCTTTCCTAGCGTGGGAGAGTCTTTTGGATAAATGTTGATGCTTTTACCTTTTGCGCTGTCCAAAGTTATCGTGCTACTGCTACCGATTTTAACCAAAACATCATTGCCGCTCGTCGAAGTTGTGTAGGAACTACCAGAGATGCTCAAAGTATCGTTCGCTGTGAAGCCATAAATTAAATCGTTGCCGTCGCCGTTGTTGTACTGATAAAGAACGCCGCCATTGAGACTATTGCCATAAATAGTATCATTACCCGCGCCGCCATTTATCGTTATTCCTTTGTAATTAGCCGAGCTGTAGACGCTTATTTTATCTGCGCCCTCGCCGCCATTTATGCTTACATACGGATCAAAGCTGTAAATTGAATCGTTACCGTTGCCGCCGTCGATTGTAACATAGCCGTAAGAACTTTTTACTGTATACAACGTGCTACTATAAATGGAGTCGTTTCCGTTATCGCCGCGCAGAGTCGAGCCTCCCGCCTCATTGTAAATGGTATCGGCAAAAGAAGTGCCGCTGACCAAGCTGTTTAAGTCGGAATTTTTAAGCCATGTGCCGCCTGTCGTAACGCTTTGGATACCGTTTGTAATGTTAATGGTTTTGCCGCTTGCGCCGTTTAATGTCATTGCGCCGCCGCTTACCAAACTGATAATTACACTTGAGCCTACTGTCGAGCGTGTATAAGTATCGCCTCCGAGCGAAATGGTATCGAGGTAATTCCAGTTGTAAATCCAATCGTAACCGTCGCCCGCCGTGAACTGATAAAAGTTGCCGACAGTTGCCGTTGGATTTGCCCAGATAGTGTCGTTACCATAGCCGCCAATTATTGTATTTTTACCATTATAGCCGTCGCCTGTGCCACTACCTAAACTTATTTTATCATCACCGAAACCACCATTTATCGAATCCTGCCATGCTCTATAAGGTACAACTACAGTATCGTCACCCATGCCCGCATTGATTGTGCTGTACCACGCTGAATGGATGTTTATCGAATCATTACCCATGCCACCATCTACCGACATATAATCAACCGTGCCAGTAGAAATATTATCGTTACCTTCTGCGCCGTCGATTGTGACGTTCTTGTTATAGCCGTTATTAATAATGGTATCGTTGTAAGATGTACCACTGAGAAGGCTGTTTGAGTTTGAGTTTGAAATATATTTGCCGCCAATGACAGTCTGAATACCGTTGGCAATGTTAATAGTTTTACCGCTTGCGCCGTTCAATGTCATTGCGCCGCCGCTTATTAAACTGATAATGACACTTGAACCCACTGTCGAGCGTGTATAATAGTTGCTTGAGTAATAGCCGCCAAGTGAAATGGTATCGAGGTAATTCCAGTTGTAAATCCAATCATAACCGTCACCCGCCGTGAATTGATAAAAGTTGCCGACAGTTGCCGTTGGATTTGCCCAGATAGTGTCGTTACCATAGCCGCCAACTATTGTATTTTTACCATTATAGCCGTCGCCTGTGCCACTACCTAAACTTATTTCATCATTACCAAAATCACCATTTATCGAATCTTGCCATGCTCTGTAAGGTACAATTACAGTATCATTACCCATACCCGCATTGACTGTGCTGTACCACGCTGAATAAATATTTATCGAATCATTACCCATGCCACCATTTACCGACATATAATCAACCGTGCCAGTAGAAATATTATCGTTACCTTCTGCGCCGTCGATTGTGACATACTTGTTATAGCCGTTATTAATAATGGAATCGTTGCCAGTTCCTGCGTCGATTTTGACGTAGCTATATTTGTTGTTGTAAATGTAATCGTTACCGCTGTAACCATAAACATAAGAATTACTACCATTGACATTTAATGTATCGTTTCCATATGAGCCATATACCGCGAACCTCTGTAGGTCAAATACAAGTCTGTTCATTTTCATCGTCTCCTTAAAAAATTATAGAAAATTTCACTTGATGACAGCATTATTTTACAAAAGTTTTTTAGTAAATGCAATAGGATTTATAAGAAATTGATTATAAAAAAATAAAAAGCTCCCAAAAAATATTGAGAGCTTTTATTTTAGGGACTAGGGACTAGTTGTTAGGAACTAGGGACTAGTTTTTTGTCGCTGATTTTATAAGCGTCGCCGTTAATGTTGAAAGTTGTCGCTGTGAAGTCTTTCAGCGTAATAGCGTTGGACGTGTCGCCAACCTTAAAATAAATCTCTCCTTTCAACTTGCTGTAAGACGTGGAGAAATTACCTGTTATCTTCAACATGTCATCATCTTCAAAGCCGTAAATGAAATCCTTGCCGTCGCCGTTCGCATAAATAAATTTGTCCGCGCCGTCGTCACCGTAAAGGGTATCATTACCCGCGCCGCCCCAGAGCGAGTCATTTCCTTTGCCGCCCGTGAGAATGTCATTGTCCGCTTGCCCGTAAAGCTTATCGGCTCCCGCGTTGCCGACGATTGAATCTGCGCCGCTTCCGCCGTAAAGCGTATCCTTTGCAGAGCCACCGACGATTGAATTGTCAAGTTCGTTGCCGGTGATTTTAATAGCTTTAGTCCGTAAGGAGGCGTCGATATTTTTAACGGTTGAACCAGCTTTAACAGGCGAACTTATTAAATTATCAACCAAGAAAGTTGTTGTCGGAGTGCCGCCGTAAACGGTTGCTATCTCTTTGCCGCCGACTATGATAGAAAGTTCCTTACCCTTGCCGCCATTAATTGTTATTGAGCCGTCTTCGGTCGTAAGAATAACATTATCGCCGCTGATAGAAGATTCTTCAATCGAGCCGCTCAAAAGCTGAATCTTATCTTCGCCCGCCGTGTAGTCAGCAATGAAGTCGTTGCCGCCTTCGTAAGCGAAAATGTCATTGCCGTCGCCGCCCGTCAAAGTATTGTTGCCCATGCCGCCATGAATCGAATCGTCGCCCGCGTCGCCGTAAAGATTATCATCACCGGAGCCGCCATAAATTTTATCACTACCCGCGCCGCCCCAGATGGTATCGTCGCCTGCATTGCCGTAAATTTTATCGTCGCCCGTGCCGCTCTTTATGGAGTTGCCCGACTCGTTGCCCATAATCTCAATCGCATTGCTAAGCACCGTTGCATTAATGTTGTTAATGCTGTCCGCGTAGTCCGAAAGATAAATCGTACTGCCTTTGAAAGTGCTCGTCGCCTTGAGGAGTGCGCCGTCCTGTGAAAGCCCTTTTGTCGATAAATTCTTTAAAATCGAACGTGACGAATAAAGCGATTTATCGGCTTTAACGTCGGAAACGTTGGAGGCTTGCTTGGCAATGTAGCGCAAGAACATGTAACCGCCGGCATAAGCAGGATAATGACTGTAAAGCTTGCTCACGTCCAGAGCTTTATTGAGAGCGGTGGAATCTCCCGCGTAGGCTTTGATGTCGCTTTCGCGTTCGTCGTCAATGCCGTGCGTCAATTCGCTCATGCCGTCCTTAATGAATTGCGGCAAACCGCTATATCCCGTCGCATAGCGGATATTGGCGTCCATAACGGCGTGCGTGAATTCGTGCGCCAAAACGCGGTCGAGATAAAAACTTTCTGAATTATTCCGCTTGCCGTCCTCGTTGTCGATAATGATGTCCGAATAATACTTCATGTTAATGCTAAGTTTAAGTGCTCCGACGATTTCGCCCTTGTTGTTTATCTGTACACCTTGAGAATTATTGAGAAGTCCGACGCTCGCAAGCGCAGAGTCGTATGGGTCGTTGTAGAAGACGACGTAAAGCCTATTATTACTAATCGTCGAAGAAGAATTACTGCTGAACCCGAAATTATTTCCGTAAGATTCTTCGATAAGATTCAATGCGCCGGGCAACCACCAATCTTTAAGGGCTTGCCAAATATAACGCTTGTCACTGTCGAGCGAAGAATCATTGTAATTAATAGTCTGAACGCTGTCGCCGCTTTCTTTGGCAAGGTAGACGTTCAAACCGTTGACTTGGAAGTTATTTCCCTTGAAATTTTTATTTACGGTGCCCGTCTCTTTGACAATGGAGTTTTTAGTTTTTTCTGTAGCAGAGCCGCCCGCATCATAACCTGAAATTGCGCCAGTGTCGTCGTTGTTTAAATCAATGTCGCATTTCTCTTTAAGGAAAGATTCCCACTTGCCGGAATAAGATTTGCAATCGCTGACCATAGCATTAACAGCATCTTGAACAGTCGTGTACTTTGAATTAGTCGCGTACTTAATAGCATTATCAAGCATAGTCGTTGCGGAAGAAAGCGTCGAGTTATCGAGAGACCACATAAATTTTTTGATAACGTCTTGTGGCGTAACTTCTTCTTCGACGACGGAATTTGTAATGCCGTTAATGTTGACGGTTTTGCCCTTCGCGCCGACTAGTGTAATTTTGCCACCGTTTGAAATGTTTACAATGATATTGTTGCCGCTAGCCCTTTTTGAAGTTTGACCGCCAGTAACAGTTAAGGTATCGTTTGAACTCCAATTATAAATAATGTCGTTGCCGTCGTTCGTGCCGTAGCGATAAAGATGAGATTTTGCAATGTCGCCGTAAATAGTATCGTTGCCATAGCCGCCCGCGACCGTCAAGTAGGAACCGCTGAGACTGATTTTATCGTTGCCCGCGCCGCCATTGACGGAAAGGAAATTGCCTGCCGAATAAACGGTATCAGCTCCTTCGCCGCCGTCGATTGTGTCGTAAGAGTAAGTTGTTATGCTTATTAAGTCGTCGCCGTAGCCGCCAAAAAGTTTCGAGCTATAATGGTTGCCCGTAATGGTATCGTTACCGTCTCCCGCTTGAATGGTTGTGCGGTTGTTATTGCCTTGAATGAAATCGTTATCAAGCCCCATATCGATTGAAGCCGAGTCGGCGTATCCGATATAGACTGAATCATTACCCGCTCCCGCGCTGATTGAAACTTTTGTGCCATAGCTATAAATGGAGTCGTTGCCAGCGTATGCAAAAATTTTGGAGCCATTGCCGTTGTTCTTAATGGTATCGTTATAGTTAGTACCGTAGACAGTGGCGTTGGCAGAAGAATTAACGGTATTTTTAGCACCCGCCGAAGTAACGCTGAGAGTGCCGCCAACAACATTAATCGTCTTGTCCTTCGCGCCGCTTAAAGTTATTGAGCCGCCGCTGTTAAGGCTGATTTTGACGCTACTGCCAATCGTCGAGCGCGTGTAATAAGCTCCGCTTGCCAGAGAAATTTTATCGGCATTCTTGTAGTTGTAAATGACATCGTAGCCGTCGCCCGCCGTGAATTGGTAAGTTATACCGCCGCCGAGAGTTGAGCCGAAAATTGTATCGTTGCCCGTATTGCCCTTAACGGTTAAATTATTTGCCGAGCCGCGCAGTTCTATCGTGTCATTATCCGCGCCGCCGTCGATTGAAACTTTGTCGGCGTTATAAGTCGTAATGTAATCGTTGCCGGCGTCGCCGACGAGTTTAGAATTTGCGCCTAGAGCGTTATTAATTGTATCCGCGCCTGTTCCGCCGTAAATCGTGGCGGTAGCACTGGTTACGATAGAATCATCACCCGCGCCGCCCATTATCTTAACGATTTTGCCGTAACTCGTATTGTCGATAATGTCATTGCCGTTGCCGCCGTTTATTGTGGAATTTGTGCCGCTGTTTAAAACGGTATCATTGCCGTCGCCCGCGTTAATTAAAACGTATTTGCCATAAGAAACACTCGTGATGCTCGGAGCCGTGCCGTAATTTAAAATGGAGTCATTGCCAGCAAGAGCTTGAATCTTGACGCTGTTGCCCTGATTGCTAATGGTGTCGCTGTAAAAGGAGCCGTAGACGATACCATTTGAATAAGTATTGACTGTATTTTTAGCAACGTTCCCGACTTGAATGCCGCCTGTTATGCTGATTGTCTTACCCTTTGCGCCGCTTAAAGTTATTACGTCGTCGCTTTCCAAACGAATTAAGACGTTACTGCCGACGGTCGAGCGCGTGTAGTAAGTTCCGCTTTCAAGAGAAATTTTATCGGCGTTTTTGTAGTTATAAATTACGTCGTTGCCGTCGCCCGCCGCGAATTGATAAACAATGCTATTTCCGGAGCTATTGCCGTAAATGGTATCGTAACCCATGCCGCCGTTGACGGTGAGACCTTTGGCGTTGCCGCTCAAGCTGATTCGGTCGTTACCTGCGCCGCCGCTTATGGAATTATTTTGTCCCCAAGATGTCGAGCTTGCATTATTTACGATTGTGTCGTTACCCGTACCGCCCGAAATGGTGGATTTATTGCCCCAGTTGACGAGTGAATCGTTGCCGACGTTGCCAAAGATTTTTGAGCCGTCAGAGATATTGCGCACGACATCATTATCAAAACCTGCGTCGATTGTCGAATTGGAAGCCAAGCTGGAATTATAAATTGAATCATTACCAGCTCCGCCTAGAATGGAGGCTTTACTTCCCCAGTTGTTGATAGAATCGCTACCTGCGCCCGCGTCGATTATTGAATTGGAAGTTAAGCTTGTGCTGTAGACAGAATCGTTGCCCGTGCCCGCGTTGATTGTGACGTAGCTATATTTGCTGTTGTAAATGTAGTCGTCGCCGCCGTAAGCGTAGACGTAGGAGTTATTGGCGTTAGCGTTAAGCGTTTCCTTGTAATCTGTGCCGTAAACGGAAAATCTTTGAAGGTCGAAGTTAATTTTGTTCATGTTACTGCTCCCTCCTTTTTAAGGAAAAATTTTTATCAATTTTATCAATGCCAAAAAGCCTTTTCAAGTATCACCGGGCTTTTTAATCAAATTTAAATAAAAAAGCTCCTCGCATTGAAGAGCTGATGAATTTTTTCCGCGCAGATTTACTTAAGAGTTTTGCCGCTAATTTTGTAAGAGTCGCCGTTGACGTTGAAACTTGTCGCCGAGAAATTTTTTAACGTAATTGCCTTATTTGTCGAGCCGACCTTGAAGTAAATTTCTTTCTTGGACTTGCTGTAAGACGCGGAGAAAGCTCCCGTGATTTTTAGCATGTCGTCGTTATCGAAACTATAAATTATATCCTTGCCGTCGCCTTTGTTATAAATAAATTTATCCGCGCCCGTATTACCCCATAAACTATCGTTGCCTTTGCCGCCCCAAAGGGTATCTTTACCAGATCCGCCATAAAGTTTATCGGCTCCACTTCCGCCGCTTAGATAATCATTGCCACTTCCGCCAAGTATCGAATCATTATTATCGCCGCCGTAAAGTTTATCGTTACCGCTGTAGCCCGACAGTGAATCATTCCCTTTGCCGCCGTAAAGCGTATCGTTGCCTTTCTGTCCGTAAAGTTTATCATTGCTAGCATTGCCGACGATTGAATCATTACCCTTGCCGCCATAAAGTGTGTCCTTGCCGCTCCCGCCGACGATTGTATTGGCTTTAGCATTGCCTGTAATTTTAACGGCTTTAGTGCGTTTCGAGGCGTTGATAATTTTGACGGACGAGCCGACCGTTACGGGAGATTTAGTTGAGTTTGTGACGATTAAAGTTGTTGAAGAGGACGGCGTTGTTGCGGGAGTTGTCGAGCCGCCGCCTGTGCCGTTGACAATATTCAATTTAGACAAGCTTGCCGCGTCCTTCAAAACTATCTTATCGGTACCGACTTTGACTAAGACATCATTACCGCTTGTCGTCGTGGAATAGAAGCCGCCCGAAATGCTTAACGTCGAATCTGCGCGGAAACCCTCAATATAATCATTGCCGTCGCCTGCGCGGTATTCAATCAAAATGTTGTCGCCAAGATTTTTTATTGTATCGTCGCCCTTGCCACCGCTGATTGTAACGTTGTTGCCCTTATAATTTTCGTCATCGAAATCGTAAAAATAATTCCAAGACTCGTAATAACGATAGCCGTTGAAAATAACATCGTCACCCGCGCCACCGTCAAGCAGAGAGTTTGAACCGTGACTTGTAATTGTATCGTTTCCCGCGTCGCCGCTGATTGAAACTTGAGAGCCGCCGCGTTCGTATTCCCAATATCGTCCGTTAATCACAAAGTCATTATTTGCGCCCGCAGAAATGAAAACATTTTGCCCAGCGTTATCAACAGTATCATAACCGTCGCCAGCGTTGATTGTCACGTTGTCTGGTGTTCGGACAATTTCCCATTTCGATGTATTAAAATTGTATTCTTTAGTCAGCTTATTGGAGATTGAATCGTTTCCCGCGTCGCCCGCTATTGTAACATTCCCAGCAAAGTTTTCTATGGTGTCGGTGTAAGCGGTTCCGTTAATTATCGTGTCCGAATAATCGTTACTTATCGACTCGCCGCTTAAGGTTGAAGTGTCGTCCGCGCAGATATTTTTCAAACCGTTGCTTGAAACAAAGGAGCCTGACGCTTGCAAAGTTGTTGCCGTGTTCAAAAGGCTGTCTGTGCTTACAGTCTCTTTATCGTCTAAACCGCCCGCGAACATTTGTACCCAATGATATTTCCATTGAGACGAGGCGTCATAAGTATAGCCGACACCAAGTTTTTTATAATTGGAATTCAGAATATTGGATCTGTGTCCGGGTGAATTCATCCAACCTTCCATTGCGGCTTCTGGTGAAGAAGGACTGGAATAAATATTTTCGCCTACATAAGTATAAGATTTTTTCAGCACAGACCGGCAATCCGAGCCGTCAGGGCGAGTATGTGCATACGTGTTAATAATTTCTCGTGAACGAATTGCCGTGCCGTCACATAAACCTTGCGACAACACAAGCGGATTTAAGTTTTGCTGTTCGCGTTCTTCATTAACGAGGCGCAAAACTTCCCAGATATTATCGTTGCCAGCTTCGTCGTAATAGTCATTAGCTTCCCGCGTTCCTTTAAGCGTGATATTCAGATAGCCTTCGCTGTCGTATAACAAAACGTCGCCATTTTGAACGAAATAATTCAATGTCGGCGCGTTGCCATTATAATTGATAATAAAGCTGTCCTGATTTGGGTCGAGGTCTTCGATAACTGCAGAAATTTTTGACGCGGCAGAATAATTAAACTTAAAGGTATCCGCACCGTTCCCGCCGTTCAGAATCCCGTTGCCGCCCGTCATATTTAAAACGTCATCGCCCGAACCGCCCAGCAACGTTACGGAATTTTTTCCATTGCTTTCAATGGTATCATTGCCCGATAAGCCGTAAACTTGCGTCTTATCTTCAATAACAGTGAGTATATCCTTGCCCGATTTACCGACGATAAGTTTGCTCATCAAAATCATCTCCTCTTGAAAAATTTCTTTATGATTATAGCACGTTACAAAAAAAATTGCTCCCCGCATTGAGGAGCCGATAAAATTTTTTATGAACGTTATAAATTTTTAAATGCCAGCTTGAGCCGCAACTTCAGCCGCGAAGTCGGTTTCTTTTTTCTCGATGCCTTCGCCGAGTTGCCAACGGGTGAATCTCAAAACTTTTTCTTTGCCGAGAATATCTTTAACGGTCTTTTCGTTGTCCTTAACAAAAATCTGTTCGACAAGGCAGACTTCCTTATAGAACTTGTTAATGCGACCGAGAACCATTTTTTCAACGATTTTTTCGGGCTTGCCTTCTTCGAGAGCTTGTTTGCGAAGGATTTCTTTTTCGTGTTCGAGTTCGGAGGCGTCAACGCCGTCGCGGTCGACAGCGGAAGGATTAGCCGCCGCGATTTGCATAGCAACATCTTTTCCGAGTTCGTCAGTGCCACCCGTCATTTCGACGAGGACGCCGATTTTGCCGCCCATGTGAATATAAGTCGTGAGCTTACCTTCGGTTTCGTAGGTGACAAAGCGACGAATCGAAATTTTTTCGCCGATAGTCGCAGTTGCTTCGGTGACGAGGTCGGAAACTTTTTTGCCGTCGATAACGCTGTTATTAAGAGCGTCGAGGTCGGCGGGTTTAACTTCGGCAATGAGTTCGATAATTTTTTTCTCCAGCGCACGGAAATTTTCATTGTTCGCCGTGAAGTCGGTTTCGCAGTTGACTTCGAGGAGGACGCCCGTTTTGCCGTCTTTAGAAATATAAGCCGCAACAGCTCCGTCAGCGGCAGTACGTCCGGATTTCTTAGCTGCTTTGGCAATGCCTTTTTCGCGGAGCCAGTCAATCGCCTTTTGCATGTCGCCATCGGTCGCAGTCAATGCTTTTTTGCAATCCATCATGCCCGCGCCAGTTCTCTCGCGCAGTTCCTTAACAGTTGAAGCACTTATAGCCATTTATTTTTCACCTCAAAATTATTCTTCGTTCTCTTCGGCGGCTTCGGCACTTTCTGCGCCTTGATTGCCTTCGAGCATAGCGTCAGCAATTTTCGCCGTCAAAAGTTTCACAGCACGAATCGCGTCGTCATTACCGGGAATAACGTAGTCAATTTCGTCGGGGTCGCAGTTGGTATCGACAATCGCGACAATCGGGATATTGAGCTTGCGAGCCTCAGCTACTGCAATACGTTCTTTGCGCGGGTCAACAACGAACAATGCGCCCGGCAATTTGTTCATTTCTTTGATACCGCCAAGATATTTTTCGAGACGCGCCATTTCGTGACGGAGTTGCATGACTTCCTTTTTGGTAAGGACTTCAAAAGTACCGTCCTGCTCCATAGCTTCCAATTCCTTAAGGCGATTAATACGCTTTTGAATGGTTTGGAAATTGGTAAGCATACCTCCGAGCCAACGTTCATTGACGAAGAATTGACCTGCGCGGATAGCCTCTTCCTTAACTGCCTCTTGAGCCTGTTTCTTGGTGCCGACGAACAAAACGGATTTGCCTTCTTCGGCAACGGTACGGACGAAGTTATAAGCCTCGTCGACTTTGCGAACGGTTTTTTGCAAATCGATAATGTAAATGCCGTTGCGCTCGGTGAAGATGTAACGCGCCATTTTCGGATTCCAACGACGAGTTTGATGACCGAAATGCACGCCAGCTTCCAAAAGCTGTTTCATAGAGATAACTGCCATTTGAAAATACCTCCTGTTTTACATTCGCGGAACATTTTCGCGCCGATAAACGAACCAATCCCTAGTCCCTAATTCCTAGCTCCTAGTCCCTAGTCCGCACAGGCGACGCTCCGATTCCGCGTGGATTTTGTTAAACGCGCCGCATTATACCACAAGAAATTTTAAGCGGCAACATTTATCATGAATTTCTTCGCCGAATATTTTTGGAAAAATTTTTAATCGCGTGGTATAATCTTTAAAAATTTTATGGAGGGATTCTTTATGGGATTTATTCAAGCGGCATTGGCGGCGGCAAGCGGCGTTTTGGGCGACCAGTGGAAGGAATATTTTTATTGCGACAGTCTCACGCCCGAAATTTTAGTTTCCAAAGGTCACAGACGTAAAACTAGCCGTTGGAGTTCCAATGACGGCGACGATAATATCATCACGAACGGCTCAAAAGTCGCTGTCAACGACGGACAATGCGTTATCGTCGTTCAGAACGGCAAAGTTATCGACATCTGCGCGGACAGCGGCGAATATGTTTACGACAAATCCGTTGAGCCTTCAATCTTCAACAATAACAAAACTATCGTCGAAAACATTCAAGATATTTTCTTCAACATAAGAGACCGTTTCACTTTCGGCGGCGATACCGGACGCGACGAGCGCATTTATTATTTCAACACCAAAGAAATTATCGGCAACAAATACGGCACGCCCAGCCCGATTCCGTTCCGCGTTGTCGATTACAATATCGGACTCGACGTTGATATTTCCATTAAATGTTTCGGCTCCTACAGCTACAAGATTATCAATCCAATGCTTTTCTACGCTAATGTTTGCGGCAACGTTAAGGACGTTTATAATCGTTCGGAGATTGACGCGCAGTTGAAAACTGAATTAATGACGGCTCTTCAGCCCGCCTTTGCAAAAATTTCTGAAATGGGAATTCGTTACAGTGCCCTGCCCGCTCATACGCAGGAGCTTGCTGACGTGCTTAATCAAGTCCTTAGTCATAAATGGGGCGAACTGCGTGGCTTAAAAGTTGTCTCGTTCGGCGTGTCGAGTGTCAGCGCGAGCGAAGAAGATGCCCAAATGATTAAGGAAATGCAACGTAGCGGCGCATTAAGAAATCCTGCAATGGCGGCGGCAGTTTTGACTTCCGCGCAGGCTAATGCAATGCAAAGCGCGGCAAATAATTCTTCGGGCGCAATGACGGGCTTTATGGGAATGGGTATGGCGGCTCAAGCGGGCGGAATTAACGCGGGCAATTTATTTGCAATGGCTCAGCAACAACAACAGGCGGCTCAACAAGCTCAACAACAAAAGCCTGCAACGTGGAAATGTCCTGCTTGCGGTCACGAAGAAAATCGCGGCAATTTCTGTGCAGAATGTGGAGCACCTAAACCCGTCGTCAATGAATGGAAATGCGAATGCGGAGCTGTTAATAAAGGAAAATTCTGCGCGGAGTGCGGCAAGCCTAAACCCGTCAGCAATGAATGGAAATGTGAATGCGGAGCCGTTAATAAGGGCAGATTCTGCGCGGAATGCGGTAAGCCTCGCCCATAAAATTTTTAAAAAGTGATTTAAAGAAGCCGTCAGAAATTTTTGGCGGCTTTTTTATAAAAAATATTCTATCTGAAAACCTGTTGCCTTGAAAACTATTTATGCCTGTTGTATAATTACAAGCGAACATTTTCTATCAATTTTATAAGGGGGAAACTTTATCATGATTTACACCGTAACTTTTAATCCGGCGATTGACTACATCATTCGCCTTGACAAGCTCACGACGGGCGCGATTAACCGCGTGACGTATGAGCAAGTGCTCGGCGGCGGCAAGGGCGTCAACGTCTCGATTGTGCTCGGCAATTTGGGGCATAAGTCGACGGCTACGGGATTCCTCGCGGGCTTTACGGGCGATGAGATTGTTCGCCAACTCCGCGACTTCAACGCCGCTGATGACTTCGTCAAACTCGATGAAGGTTTCTCCCGCATTAACGTTAAAGTTAAAGCCGATGTCGAAACCGAAATTAACGGTCAAGGTCCGAAAATCAGCGAGGCTAAACGCGAAGAACTCTTCCAAAAACTCGAAAAGCTCGGCGAAGGTGATACGCTGATTCTTTCCGGCTCAATCCCGAACACGCTCCCCGATGACATGTACGAACAAACTCTTTCGCGCATTCAAGGCAAAGGGATTCGTTTCGTCGTCGACGCGGAAAAAGGTCTTCTGCTTAAAGTTTTGAAATTCAATCCTTGGCTGATTAAACCTAACAATCACGAACTCGGCGATATGTTTGGCGTTAAACTCAAGACGAACGAAGAAATTATCGAATACGCTAAAAAGTTGCAGGAAAAAGGCGCACGTAACGTTTTAATTTCAATGGCGGGCGACGGCGCAATTTTGCTTACGGAAGACGGCAAAGATTATTTCTCGCCAGCTCCGAAGGGCAAACTCGTCAATTCGGTTGGCGCGGGCGATTCAATGGTTGCGGGCTTTGTTGCAGGATTCATTGAAAGCAACGGCGATTATGAACGCGCATTTAAAGTTGGACTTTGCACGGGTTCAGCGTCGGCGTTCTCTGAAAATCTTGCGACTCGTCCCGAAGTCGAGGCTCTGTTGAAGTCTCTCGAATAATTCACCCTAAAAAAAAATCCGTAATTAGTGGTTAGTGATTAGTGGTTTAAATTTTTCACTGACCACTGACCGCTTACCACTGAAAAGGGGTTTTTCCAGTGAAAATTACAAATTATATCTCGAAAAAATCAATCGCGCTCAATGTGCACCCGACCGATAAAAATGAGGCAATCGATATGCTTGTCGATTTGCTGATGACGGCGGGCACAATTCGCGATAAATCTGTCGTTAAACGCGACGTATTAAAGCGCGAGGCTCAAGGCTCAACGGGCTTGGCGAACGGACTTGCTACTCCGCACGCGCAGAATAGCTCCGTTAAAAAGCCGTCAATCTCGATAATCACGGTTCCCGAAGGCGTCAACTTCAATTCTATGGATAACAAACCTGCGCGGCTGTTGCTGTTATTCGCGGCTCCCGAAAAGGCTGACGATACCGCAATGACAAATATGGGTCGACTTGCAGTTTTGCTTATGGACGATAACTTTAAAGAGGCTTTGATAAAAGCGCAGTCGCCCGCCGAAGTCATTAAGATTATCGACGATAAAGAGGCTGAACGCGCTCGCACTGAGACTCCCGAACCTGACGTTTCCGCGAATACAAAAATTATCGCAGTCACGGCTTGTCCGACGGGAATATCTTCGTCATTTATGGCTCGCGAGGCTCTCAAGCAATGCGCCGAAAAATTGGGCTTAAGCATTCGCGTTGAAGTTCACGGCGCGGCTGGTGTCTATCACGCATTGACTGACGAAGAAATTAAAAATGCCGACGTTGTTATCGTCGCGGCAAGTAAGCGCGTCCCGCTGTCCAGATTCAACGGCAAATTGATGATTCAAACGGCGGTCGGTACTGGCATTCGCAAGCCCGAACAACTCTTTAAGCGCATTAAGGAGGGACAAGCTCAGCCCTTCCAAGCCACAGAGGACGACGAAACGCTCGGCGAAAAACTTTTCAACAAGATTAAGAGTATCTTCTCATGATTAAATTAACACAACATTTACTAAAAATTTTTCTGTTAGCGGCGTTGTTTATCATGTCCGCGCAGAATTCGGCGTTTGCTGGGATAACCGAACCTCTCGAAATCGTAAATGAAACAGGGCAACCCATTATGTCGCTGTACTTCGTTCCCATGCAGAAAAAAGATTGGGGCAATGATTTAGTCGGTAGCGGCGTAATGAATCAAGGCGACAAACGTTCAATCAATTACGATACGGATTTCGCTAATTACAAGATCAAAGTTGAGTTTGAGAACGGTTCGACGCTCACTTGGAAAGATGTTAATTTGATTAACGTGTGGCGATTGAGCATAGAATACGGCAGATATTCCGTGAACGCTCGCGGCTAACTTATGAATTAAAGTCGACTCGGAAATCGGCATTAAGTTTTTCGGTTTCAATCAAGGAGGATTGATTAATATGATTAAATCGAATACCCCCCCCCCATTCCATAATACGTAGTTATATCTCGACGTTCGTTAGAATTTTCGTTTTGGCATTTTTCCTCGTCACGGCGGTACAGAGTTCGGCTCTTGCTGGGCGGCAAGATTTCACTTTCGTTAATAATTCTGGAAAAGTAATCACAGAGTTGCGTTTCAGTCCAAGCAATCACAGAGATTTTGGAAGAAATGTTCTTCACTCTCCAATTTATCATGGTAATAGCAGAGATATAGCAGTCAATGGTTATTCAGATCGATATTGGGATTTTAAAGTTGTTACTAGAGATGGCACTGTTTGGGAATGGTATGGAATTGATCTTTTTGAAGTAGGAAGAATAACAGTCGATGGAGCGGGTACTGCTCATTATTAAGAATTCCGCTTTAATCTTAACGAAGAGCAACTAGAACTGGTGTGAACATCACGGTCTTCAATGACAATTCAAATTGAAAACTTTCCGAGCCGATTTTAAGTAAATTTATATAACGTCAACAGTCGGTTTTCATGCCGATTGACATAAGTCGTCGTTGAAGTTAAGGCGGCGGCTAGAAATCATTCATACATTTTTAGTAGTAAGGAGAAGTGCACCATGAGAGTTACAGATTTGCTCAAAAATGCGAGCATTGATCTCGGTGCCTCCGTCAAGGACAAAAAGGACGCGATTTCGCACTTGGTTGACTTGATGGATAAGGGCGGCAACCTCAAGAACAAAGAACAGTACAAAAAAGATGTCTTTGCTCGTGAGGCGTCTGGCACCACAGGACTCGGCGACGGCATTGCGACCCCACACGCGAAATCTTCGGGCGTTAAGGCTCCGGGTCTCGCCGCAATGACTATCCCCGACGGTATTGACTTCGAGTCAATGGACGGCAATCCCGCAAGATTATTCTTCGCGATTGCGGCTCCCGACGGCGGCAACGACGAACATTTAATGATTCTGTCGAAGCTCGCTACTATGGTTATGGATCCCGATTTCAAAGAGGCTCTGATTAAAGCCACTACGAAAGAGGAATTCCTTAAGATTATCGACGACAAAGAGGACGGCAAATTCCAAGCTCCCGAAAGTTCCTCAAGCGTTCAGTTGTCAAAAGAGGCAAGCGACCACATTCAAATTTTGGCAGTCACGGCTTGCCCGACTGGTATTGCGCATACTTTTATGGCGGCAGAAAGTTTGGAACAACACGCCAAGAAACGCGGCATTTCGATTAAGGTTGAGACTAACGGCTCCGGCGGCGCGAAGAACGTTTTGACGGCGGAAGAAATTGCTAAGGCGGACGGCATTATCGTTGCGGCGGATAAAAATGTTGCAATGGCTCGTTTTGACGGCAAGCACGTTGTCATTACCAAAGTTGCCGACGGTATCAACAAGGCTGACGAACTCATTGACAAAGCACTCGGCGGAAAGGCTCCGATTTATCACGCTAAAGCGGGCGAATCTGCTGGCGACGCGGGCGGCGGCGTTGAAAATGAAAGTATCGGTCGCCAAGTTTACAAGCACTTAATGAACGGCGTTTCACATATGTTACCGTTCGTTATCGGCGGCGGTATCTTAATCGCGATTTCGTTCTTGATTGACGGCGCGTCTGTTGATTTGAACAGCTTACCTGCAGAAGAACGCGGCAAATTCGGTTCGATAACTCCTGCCGCCGCAACGTTCATGGGCATAGGTGGCGCGTCCTTCGGATTTATGTTGCCTGTCCTCGCAGGATTTATTTCTATGTCAATCGCCGACCGTCCCGGTTTAGCGGCGGGCTTTGTTGGCGGCGCATTGAGTGCTTCCAACGGCTCCGGTTTCTTGGGCGCATTACTTGCGGGCTTTATCGCAGGTTTCGCAGTCAACTGGCTCAAAAAGGCTCTTAACGTTTTACCGCCTTCGCTCGAAGGTACAAAGCCGATTCTGTTCTATCCGTTGCTCGGCGTTTTGATTATCGGCTTGATTTGTAACTTTGTTATAGGTCCTCCTGTCGCGGGCGTCAACGAGGCTCTCAAGAATGCTCTCGGCGGCATGGATCCTTCCGCGAAACTCGTCATGGGCGCGGTTATCGGTGGTATGATGGCTATCGACATGGGCGGTCCTCTCAACAAGGCGGCTTATGTTACGGGCGTTGGACTTTTGGCTGACGGCAACTATTACGTTATCGCGGCGGCTATGGCGGGCGGTATGGTTCCTCCGATTGCCATTGCGCTTTCGACTATGTTCTTCAAGAGCAAGTTCACCAAAAACGAACAGAAAACTGCTCCGACCAATATCATAATGGGTTTGTCGTTCATTACTGAAGGTGCGATACCTTTTGCGGCGGGCGACCCGCTCCATGTTATTCCTGCCTGCGCGGTCGGTTCGGCTATTGCAGGCGCGTTGGTTATGATGTTTGACTGCACCTTAATGGCTCCGCACGGCGGTATTTTCGTCGTCCCGACTATCGGCAATCCGCTGGGTTACTTGGCGGCGATTATTATCGGCTCGATTGTCGGTTGCGTGATTCTCGGCTTTATTCGTAAGCCCAGACCTCAAGATTGATAAGATAGTTTTTAAATAAAAAAAGGCGGCAGACACTAAAAAGTCTGTCGCTGATTTTTTTTTACGCAAAATTTATCTGCCTAAGCTGTGGAAAAGTTTTTCTTGAGCCTTAAGATATTCTTGACGAAATGAAACAATATTCTTGCCAGAAATATCATAATCCACGCAGATTACAAGCTGAGGCGGATTTTCTTTTTCAGCGTCGCAAATCAAAGCTTGTGTATTCTTCTTATCATAAATAAAAATCTTATCGGCAAGAGAATTTTCTTCTGTCAAAAGTCGTGTCAAAATTTTCATAGCGTCGAACGTTCTTATTACGCGGACAGAAGCAAAATGTTTTATCGGCAGATATTGTACAAGATTTTTTTTATCAAGTTCCCGAATAAGACGCTCCATCGCCACTATTGCGAGAGATTGCGGCAGAAATTTTTCATAATCCTCTTTTCTCATTTGAGCACGATACGGACGCAAATCATAGCCGAGCCGCGCAAAAAGTTCAACGTAGAAATCTGCGCTTAATTTTGTCCAGCCGTGACAGCCAAACGGTAACTCATAGCCCAATCGCTTTACACAACGGTCGGGATAATGTTCCATAGAAAAATATTTTGCGACTTCGGCGGGCGCACTCTTAAAATTAACGTCCTTTCTTCCGTAAAAAGCAAAGAAACTGTCTTCCGAAATATTATGGATTGAAAAAGGGGGGCGCGTCAAAAGTTTATGACAAGCCGCTACTTTGCGAAGACAAAAGCCGCCATTTAGTACACGCGGAATTTTTTCACCGATTGAACTGCCCCAAGAAACAGGAGCTGGTGCGCCAATATAATCGTAGCCAAGCCTACAAAAATCCTCCAGCGCGTCATAGAAAACAAAGGCGTCGAGCTGATAAATTAAAATATAATCGAAAGCTAAGAACGGTTCATAAAAGAAAGGCGACAGCAAGAGTAGGCTATAAGTATTAACATTTTGGAAATACTGCGGGTGAAATTGAATAAGCATTTCTCCCGGTTCAAGGTACGAAAAATTTTTTCCTTCGGGCGCGACGAATATAATCGGATAATGTCCTAAAACTTTCCTAACCTGCGCGAGCGAAATTTTTTCAAGCTCATCAATTTCTTCTTTGTAAATCGGAATGACGACAGCGACTTTTGATGACAAAATTTTTCACCTCGTTAAGCGTCCATATTTATGCGCGTTTTATGGAGCAAACTCATTTTCATATCGTAATAGTCTGGCGTCATGTCGAGATAGTGGCGGTGCGGATTTTCAAAACGTTGTTCCTCCTGCCAAATTTCCTGCGCGAGCTGATGTCTAACATAATCACTGATTTCATGGAGCGACGGCAGTTCTTCAACGCGCCGCCCGTCCTTAACGTAAAGCCGCGACAACTTTTTAGCCGTGAAATTTTCAAAGCGACGATTTTTCCAAGGCTTAACAGGGTCGACGTAGCGATAAGGCTTTGTCAAGTCAACCGTCTCATCAACCAACGCGATTAAATCTGCGACTGCTTGCCCGTCCTCGTTATAAATGCGGTAAATAGTCTTCAAGCCGGGATTAGTGATTTTCTCGACGTTCTCACTAACTTTGATTCGCGGCACAAATTTTCCGCCCTCTTCAACAGCAACAATCTTATAAACCGCACCAAAGACAGGCTCGGACTTCGCAGTTATCAAACGTTCGCCGACACCAAAACTATCAATCGCCGCGCCCTGACTTATCAGAGAAGTTATTGTGAATTCGTCAAGGCTGTTCGACGCGATAATTTTACAATCAGTTAAATCCGCGTCATCAAGCATTTTGCGAATTTTTTTAGACAGATAAGCTAAATCGCCCGAATCAATCCGAACGCCGCGCAGACGTTTTCCTTGCGGCTCTAAAATTTCTTTGGCAACGCGAATCGCATTGGGAATGCCGCTGTGAACGACATCATAAGTATCAACCAATAAAGTCGTCGAATCGGGGTAAACTTCGGCATATTTCTTGAAAGCCTCGAATTCATTGCGGAAATACATAACCCAACTGTGCGCCATTGTCCCGTTGACAGGAATATTAAAAAGTTGCCCCGCGCTGACAGTCGCCGTGCCGTTTACGCCGCCGATAAATGCCGCTCGCGCTCCATAAGTTGCCGCGTCCATATTGTGAGCACGACGCGCCCCAAAGTCCGATACAAAACGACCCTCTGCCGCCCGAACAATCCGCCGCGCCTTTGTTGCGATAAGCGATTGATGATTAATCTGCGCCAATATCGCCGTCTCGACAAGTTGAGCGTCGATTAAATCAGCTACGACCGTCATAAACGGTTCATTCGGATACATAATCGTTCCTTCGGGGAAGGCGTAAATATCGCCGTGAAAATGAAAGTCCTTCAGGCTATCCAAGAATTCCTCGCTGAAAATTTTTTGCCCGCGCAGATAATCAATATCTTTCGCGCTGAATTGCATATTCTCAACGTACTCAATAACCTGTTCAAGCCCCGCAAATATCGCAAAGCCGCCCGCATCGGGATTACGGCGATAAAATACATCAAAGGCAACGCGAGTATTTTCGCCGCCCTGCACGAAATAACCGTTTGCCATTGTCATTTCGTAAAAATCCATCATCATGCTGATATTTCTTTTGTCAAACTGCGACATAAAAATTCCTCCGTAAAAGCCAATAAAAATTCAACGCCGTTTATTTCTGTTGCCGTTGCAAATTTCCTTCACAAAAAAAGATTTTTAATCCTTAACCCTTAACAACCAGTTCCTAATTCCTAATTCCTAGTTCCTAGCAAAAAAAATGCCTCCGGCTTACCGAAGGACATTTTTTGTTTGATAAAGTCATTCCAGACTCATAAAATTCTGCGTGCGCCAATATAGTGCGAGCTCCAATAAGAACTGCCCAAAGAATCAACGGAAATGCCGCGACTTGAGCTAGCGTGGATAAAATTATTGTCGCCGAGATAAATTCCGACGTGCGACGCGCCCCAAGTATAGGTGCTAAAGAAAACTAAATCGCCCGCAACAAGTTCAGTCGTAGAAATGGGAGTTCCTACTTCGTATTGAACGTCGGCAGTACGCGGCAACGAAACCCCAGCATTGGCGAAGACGTATTGGACATAGCCCGAACAGTCAAAGCCGTAAGGACTAGTGCCGCCGAAAACGTAGGGGACGCCAAGATAATCCATCGCATTTGCAATAATTCTGTGAGAAATGTAGTTGGAGCTGTGAGTAATTTCGGGCATTTCCTTTCCGAGAAGAGCCGAATAAGTCGCCGGACCAATTAAGCCGTCAGCCTTCATACCTTGCGACTTTTGAAATGCTTTGATAGCATCAGCCATTGCGGGACCAAATGCACCGTCCGCCATGACATCATAGCCTAAAACAACAAGTTTGCCTTGAATCTCTGCAATTTCTTTGCCTTGATCTCCTACTCGATAAGTTGCCGCCTGACTTGTGGGAACGCTGACTGACAGCAAAATCATCACCATAACTAACGCTCGCAAAAAACTCCTCAAAATCAGCCACTTCCTTTCTAAAATTTTAATCAGATTATAATCTATGGACGTGATTAATGCCTGAATTAGGGTTTGGAAATTTTTCTGAAAAGGTAAAACGCCGCCGCGCCACTTTTAAAAAGTGGACAAACAGTTGTCGCGGCAAATTATTAAAAAGTTTTCAATTAATCGCCGCGCCTTAGCAAGTTAAAACGCCGCCGCGAAATTTCTCGACAGCGACGTTTTTAATTTCGCAGTGTGTTGACGGGCAGTCAATAAGCCGGATTCTGTATAATGGCAATCATTTATCTTGCTTGAACGTTGCCGCCCAAATCTAGCAACTTACCCGAAAGGTCAGCGAGCAACCTCAACCCTTTCCTATTTAGTTTTGCTCCGCGTGAGGTTTATCAAGCCAGCCGATTTCTCGACTGCTGGTAGGCTCTTACCCTGCCTTTTCATCCTTACTTTATTAGGAACCAGTTTTTAGGAACTGGGAACTGGTAGGAACTAGTTCTTGATTCCTCGCCCCTAGCTCCTAGTAAAGCGGTTTTCTTTTCTGTGACACTATCTTTAAGATTACTCTCACCGGGCGTTACCCGGCACGCTGCTCTATGGAGTCCGGACTTTCCTCGTTGGACGAATCCACCGCGATTGCCTCTCCTACCTGTCAACGGATTAAATTCTATCACCATATTTTTTTCATGTCAACGCAGGAAATTTTTTTAGTACACGTCTGGAAGAATTTTTAACCTTGTCGACAAACTCGGCGGAGATTTTTTTACCTAAAATTAAAGTTTGATAAAAAACTTTCGTAAACACTTGTGATTCAAAAAAGAGGCGTTTACAATTATCACATGTACAAAATCCAATATAGCGGATTCTGTAATTTGAAACCTTAACTCGCCCCCACAAAACAGGGGGGTCTTTTTTTTTGCCCAGACAAACACGCATTGCTACGCCATTTCCACAACATATAAATTATACCAATGTAGAATCAGTATTCTGCCCTCCCAAATCACATTCCAAAATCACTTTTAACGCTCCAAAATCATCTTCACAGCTCCAAAATCACTTTTAAAAGCATTTTAAGCCTCCAAATTCATCTCGTAAAAATTTTTACTCTAAAAACTTGCTAAAATATCTTTTAGTGATATAATTTCCTTTAAAGTTACATTCAAACTCGTTTTTAAGCTTGAATGAACTATGATTAATAAAAATGGAGGCGGTCTTATGGCTAATTTTAAGAACACGACGCACGAAACTCTTATCACAGGCACGAGCGCGGCTGATTCAATAAAAAATTACGGTGGCAAAGTCACGATTAGCACCGGAAACGGCGATGATACTGTTGATAACATATATAACGGAGATTATGGATATTCAAGTGCAAACTACGTTTCAATCTACACTGGCGAAGGTAATGATTCCGTTTGGAACTATGGCGACTATTGCACAATCAACACGGGCGACGGCAATGATTATTACTATGGATATTACACACACAATTGCACAATCAACACGGGCGAAGGAAATGATTCAGTTAAGAATTATTGGGGCGACGATTGCACAATCAATACTTGCGACGGCTCCGATACAGTTTATAACAGTTCTGGCGACTGGTGCACAATAAACACCGGCGCAGGAAAGGATTCCGTTTATAATCATAGCAAATATTGTACAATCAACACGGGCGCAGGTAATGATTCCGTTTATAACAATGAGGGCTACTATTGCACAATCAACACCGGCGCAGGTAATGATTTAATCAGTTTAAGCTATGGCTCGGAAGACAATGTGATAATTTACAAGTCAGGCGATGGAAACGATATTGTTTACGGCTTTGACGGCGATGACACTCTTTCAATAATCGGCGGCTCGTATTCCACAACAAAGAGCGGCAAAAATATCATTGTGACTGTCGATGACGGAGAAATTTCTCTTGTTGGCGCGGCGAGTTTGGCAAGCGTGAACATTGCAGGCGAAGAGAAAAAAACTTGGCAACTCAACGGCACAACCGCCACTTACGGCACGTCAAGTAATACAATAATCACAGTCAGCGGCGTTAAATCGCTCGACGGCATTTCTTTAAGCGAAAATACAATAACAGTCGGAGCGGCGGCTCTAAATAACTCGAATGTCACGGTAAGTAATGGATATATTTTATCTCTCGCGACCGACGTGCCAACTCCGCAGACTACGGCGGCTCATTGGGAACTGAACGGCTCGATTGCAACTTATAAAAATACTTTGACAAGCGCGGGTTATTCTGTCGTTAATAATCAAATCGTTTACAATACGGAGAATGGCGGCGAAGACTTAATCACAGTTGACGGCGTTAAATCTTTGGACAGCATTTCTTTAAGCGGAAATACAATAACAGTCGGAGCGGCGGCTCTAAATAACTCGAATGTCACGGTAAGTAATGGATATATTTTATCTCTCGCGACCGACGCGCCAACTCCGCAGACTACGGCGGCTCATTGGGAACTGAACGGCTCGATTGCAACTTATAAAAATACTTCGACAAGCGCGGGTTATTCTGTCGTTAATAATCAAATCGTTTACAATACGGAGAATGGCGGCGAAAATTTAATCACAGTTGACGGCGTTAAATCTTTGGACAGCATTTCTTTAAGCGAAAATACAATAATGGTTGGCGCGGCGGCTCTCAATCAAAATAATGTTACAGTCAGCAACGGATATACTTTATCTCTCGCGACCGACGTGCCAACTCCGCAGACTACGGCGGCTCATTGGGAACTGAACGGCTCGATTGCAACTTATAAAAATACTTTGACAAGCGC
>JAFYNH010000031.1 GCA_017549815.1 Selenomonadaceae bacterium | reverse complement strand
TTGTCTTGATCTTCCCAGTAAGAGTAGTGTTGCCAGCCAATTTCAGTGAAGGTTCTGAACATTGTCCAAAGCCTCCAATTCTTCTTCCGTGAAAGTTACAACTTTGCCTTGTTTGTATTGCTCTGTACTGCGTTCGATTTCAGCGTAGAAACGAGCGGCGCGAATAACCTTCGGGAGGTCGAATTTGCCTTCAGCCATCATATCTTTAAGTTCCAAGACGAAATATTTCAATTCGAGCGGCGTGAAGGTAACATTCTCCGTGACATTCAGAATTTCGGGATTCAAAGTTTGTGCTTCAACCACATTAATCAACTCCTTTATAGTAATAATATAATGAAATGGAAATTTTTACAAGGGTATTAAAGAGATGTCGGATAAAACACAGAAAAAAATATTACGTCGAGAATTTTTGGCTAAACGAGCGGCAATTTCACCCGACGAACGCGACCGAATCAGTCACGAGCTGATAAAAAAATTTTTGGCGACGGAAATATATAGGGCGTCGAAAATAATCATGGCGTATGCGTCTATGCCCGACGAAATTCAACTTTATGAACTCTTCGCGGCGATTTTAGCCGATAAAAAAGTTTTAGCGATACCGTTAATCGTCGGCAAGGGCGAAATGCGAGCCGTCGAAGTTCCCAGCCTTGATTCGCTTGAAGTCAGAGCATTTAATATCTTAACCGTCAAAAAGGAGTTAATAAATTTCATAAATCCCGCGCAGATTGATTGCGTGATAGTGCCGGGCGTCGCGTTCGATAAATCAGGCGGACGATTGGGCATGGGCGGCGGCTATTACGACCGATTTTTACCGTTCGCCGTCAACGCTAAAAAAATCGCACTCGCCTATAAATTTCAAGTCGTAGACGCCTTGCCTATTGAAGATTTTGACGCTAAAATAGACTTCATAATTATCTAAAAATTCTTGAGAGGAGAATTTGAAATGAGGCTGTTCAAAATCTTAGCGGGGGCGTTTTTAGCGATAATTTTATTCGTGACGCCCGCCGCCGCGCAGAGATCAACCGCGCCCGATGATCCTTCGGGTTTCGTGGTTTTGGGTGAATTCATACCCGACATCATTCAAGAAATTCGCTACTATTCGACTTACAACTTTGTCGGCGAAAAAATTGACGGCTACGAACAACCTTGCGCCCTTATGACGATTGAGGCGGCACAGGCTTTGAAGGCGGTTTCGGACGACTTGAAAAAGAAAGGCTATCGCTTGAAAGTTTACGACGCCTACCGTCCGCAAATGGGTGTTGATCATTTCATGCGCTGGGCTGAGAGCAACGATACCCGCATGAAAAAATATTTCTATCCCAAAATCGCCAAAGACAGGATTATTCCTGAAGGCTACGTTGCAGTTAAAAGCGGGCATTCACGCGGCTCGACGGTCGATTTGACGCTCTTTGATATGTCAACAGGCAAGGAAGTCGATATGGGCGGCACGTTCGATTATTTCGGCGAACTTTCACATCCCGATTATAAGAAAATCACTAAGAAACAATACAAAAACAGAATGATTTTGCGCGAGGCTATGATTAAACACGGATTCAAGCCGCTTGAAGAAGAATGGTGGCATTTCACGCTGGAGAATGAACCTTATCCCGATACTTACTTCACATTTCCCGTAACTATGCTTAAAAAATAGGGAGCAAACAATAATAAACAATAAAAAATAATAAGTTTTAGCTAAAAACTTGACAAAATAACTGCCGTGCTGTATATTACGCGGCAGTTTTTAGTTGATTAATGTTTTCAATGTTGAAAGGGGGAAAAGCTGCTCCGAAGCATAAGAGGCGACTAAGTCAGTCGTCCTGCTAGGGACGCGATAAGAATTTGCGTCAGGCGGCGGAATGATGAAGCGAAAAATACTTGAGAAACTTAAGAGACTTGAGAGATTAGAAAGAAAATGCGCGTTATGTCTCATGTTAGCGGGATTGGCGGCTATGAATACCGGTTTCACCGCGCAACAAGAAGAAATTCCCTGCGAAGACACGGAAATAGAAGAAATGCTTGAAGAGACCAGCGCAGAACCGACAGCAATAGCAATAGATGAAAATGGAAATATAAAAATCAGCGAAGACGACGAATTAACGAAAGAATTTGCGGCGATAATAGAAAATTCGCTTGGAAAAGATTTATCGGCGACGGGCGAGGAAGCGTCCGCAGAACAATCGACGGTGGAAATAGTCGAAGAACCGCCTCAAAATGTTGTCGAAACTTCGCAAGGATTAGTTGAATATACACAAGTCATGGGCATGGAGGCGACGGCTTATCTGCCAACGGACGGCTCAGGAGAAGGAATAACGGCAATGGGAATTCCCGCGACTTATGGAATAGTTGCGGTTGACCCAGAAGTAATACCGCTCGGTTCGCGAGTTTATATACCCGGCTATGGCGAAGCACTTGCGGCTGATACGGGCGGCGCGATTTACGGCTACAGAATCGATTTATGCATGGAAAGTTATGGCGAGGCTATGGATTTCGGTCGCCGCAATGTTACGGTTTTCGTTCTTAAATAAATGAATAAAAAAGGCTCCCGCCAAGAAATTTTGACGGGAGTTTTTGATTTATATACGGACGGTTTTAATAACGATATAAGCTTGATTCATCACATATAGTCCAGAGAAGTTTTTTGCTTATCTTGTTTCATAAAGCCGAGTTTCTTCGCGACGTATTCGGTTATTACGAACAGCACAGGGATTACAAAAATTCCCAGCGTCGTTGCAAATAACATGCCGCCGACAACCGCAACGCCCATTCCATTACGAGCCGCCGAACCTGCACCCGCCGCCATTGCTAAAGGTAAGCAGCCGATTATGAACGCGAACGAAGTCATTAATATCGGGCGAAGTCGCAAGCCCGCCGCCTCCAATGACGCTTTAATCGGATCCATGCCTCTATCGACGCGGACTTTCGCGAACTCAACAATCAGTATCGCGTTCTTCGCCGCAAGCCCGATTATCATGATTATTCCGATTTGCATATAAACGCTGTCTTGAAGTCCTGCGTTCGGGTGTCCCGCCGACGCCTCAACCATTGATAAGAAAAATTCTGAAAAGACTGCGCCTAATATGCCCGTCGGGACGCTGAGCAATACCGCGAACGGCACCGACCAACTTTCATACAGCGCGGCAAGCATTAAGAAAACGAAAACCAATGCCAACGCTAAAACTTGTCCCGTTGAACTTGCCGCCTTTTTTTCTTCGCGAGACTGCCCCGACCATTCGATATTGAAACCAACGCCCGCCTCTTCATTGACGATTTCCTCAATGGCATTCATCGCTTGCCCAGAAGAATAGCCCTTTGCCGCGTTGCCTTGAATAGTAACTGCGCGGGCAGCATTAAATCTTGAAATTTGAGTTGGACCCGTCGAATAGTGCGGAGTGACTAAGCTGTTAAGCGGAACCATTTGCCCTTCCGCGCCTCTTACGAAAACAAAACGGGCACATTCAGCCTCACTGCGATAAAGTACGTCAGATTGTAACATAACCTTATACGTCCGACCGAATTTGTTAAAGTCATTAACCTGCATACCGCCGAAATTAACTTGCAGAGCCGTGAACACGTCGGAAAGTTGTACGCCTAAAAGTTTAACCTTTTCGCGGTCAATCTGATATTCGACAGTCGGCGACGCAATGTTAAAAGTCGTGCGGACGCCTTGCAGTTCGGGACGCTGATTAGCTTTGGCGACAATGCGCTTTGTAATTTCGTCAAGCTCAACGTCCGTGTGTCCTGCCATGTCTTGAAGTTGCAACGACCAACCGCCGATATTTCCGAGACCCGGTAAGGCAGGCGGGTTAATCGCGATAACTTGCGCTTCGGGCGTAACCTTCGCGCCAAGTCCGAACATCATGCCTATACAATCATTGACGGAAACGGAACGTTTATCCCACGACTCTAAACCGCAGAAACAAACGCCCGCACTCGGTTTCGCGCCGCCCGATAAAATATCAAAGCCCGTAACCATCATGCAGGATTTAAGCCCCGGCATATTCTCCAAAACCGCCGCGCCAAGCTTATCCATTGTCTCGACCGTGTGATTCATCGAAGTACCTTCGGGCAAACTTATCGCCGTTATGAAATAGCCTTGATCCTCTTCGGGAACAAACGTTGACGGGAGCCGCTCATAAATAATCCACGTCACGCCGCCGACAATCAGCAAGAAAATTATCGCAAGCTTTGACACTCTTATAAACGACGCGACAACTTTAACATAGCCGTTCTTCGTGCGTTCAAACCAATTATTAAAGCCGTCAAAGAATCTGCCGAGCAATCCTTTCTTGGCTAATGGGTCTTTAGGCTTGAGAATCATAGCACAAAGGGCGGGCGTCAAAGTCAGCGCGACGAATGCCGATAAGCCCATAGAAATTGCTATCGTCAACGCGAATTGCCGATAAAGTACGCCCATCATGCCGCCCAAAAATGCAACGGGCACAAACACCGCCGCCAATACAAATGCTATCGCCACGACCGGGCCTTGAACTTCGTCCATTGCGCGTTCGGTTGCGTCGACAGGCGTTAAGCCCTCTTCCATGTGGTGTTCAACGTTTTCTATAACGACAATGGCGTCGTCGACGACCAAGCCGATTGCTAACACCATTGCGAATAAGGTCAGCGTGTTGATTGAGAAGTCCAAAATCGTAAATGCCGTAAACGTTCCGATTAACGACACGGGAACCGCCAATAACGGAATAATCGTCGCCCGCCAACTCTGCAGGAAGATAAAAATGACGAACACGACAAGGAGCAACGCCTCAACAAAAGTGTGGACGACTTCTTCAATCGAGGCGCGAATATAATCCGTGCTGTCGAAAATTTGATTGATATACAAATTTGGCGGAAGATTAGGACGTTGACGGTCGATAATATCTTGCACAGCTTTAACAGTCGTCATAGCGTTCGCGTCGGAGGTAAGCTGAATACCAAAGCCGACAGCAGGCGTGCCGTTATATTTCGCAACGACGTTATTAGCCTTTTGACCGGGTTCGATTCGCGCAACGTCTTTCATGTAAACAAAGGTGCCGTCCGCATTAGCCTTGAGAATTATATTGCTGAATTCCTCAATATCGGTAAGACGCCCTTGCACTTTGCCGGTATATTGTTTCTCCTGCCCGTTAGCCAAAGGCATTGAACCGATTGTGCCCGCCGCCGCTTGCAAATTCTGTTCGTTAATTGCGGCGGAAACTTCATTGACCGTCAAATTATATTCGGCAAGCTTGTCGGGATTAAGCCAAATTCTCATGGAATAATCCGAGCCGAAAATCTGAACGTCACCAACGCCGTCGACGCGCTTAATCTCGTCCATAAGATAAATATCGGCGTAATTCTTCATAAAGGCGCGGTCGTATTCACCGGTCGGAGAGTACATTGACAGGAATAAAGCCATATCGCTTGAAGATTTGCGAGTTGTGACGCCAACGCGCTGAACGTCCGTAGGCAAGCTGGCATTGGCAACAGCAACGTTATTCTGAACTTTAACAGAGTCCATATCGCCGTCCGTGCCGACTTCAAAGACGACGCTGAGGCTGTAACGTCCCGTGTCGTCGCTGTTGGAACTCATGTAGTCCATGCCGTCGGTACCGTTTACCTGTTGTTCAATAACCTGCGCGATAGTTTCATTGACGACAGAGGCATTTGCGCCCGTGTAATTCGTGCTAACAGAAATTGTCGGCGGAGAAATTTGCGGATACTGCGCGATAGGAAGTTGAATTGCCGAAAGAATTCCGACGAGCGTAATTATCAAGGCAATAACTATCGCGAATATCGGTCTGTGTATAAAAAACTTTGCCACGTCTACGCCGCCTCACTTTCCGCGCAGATTATCGGGAGCATTCGGATTAGTACTGGGCGCATGAAGTCCCGCGTCCGCGTTATAAGTGCTAGTTGCATTTGCGAAGGTAAAGCCCATTTCGCCGGGCGTGACAGTTTTAATATCCATATCGACGCCTTCGCGCAGATTAGTCAAGCCCTCGACGACGACGGTATCGCTTGTGCTTATGCCCTTAGTGACGACGAAATAACTTCCGACTTGGTCGCCGAGTTCGATTGTACGCGCTTCCGATTTATTATCTTTGCCGACAACCATAACAAACGATTTACCCAAAAGTTGTTGAACGGCGCGTTGAGGAACTAAAATTGCGTTGGGAATGACTTCGCCTTTTAACTTAACGCGAGCAAACATACCGGGCATAAGGAGACCGCTAGGATTTGGGAAAATTGCTTTCATGATGAGCGAGCCAGTACTGTTGGCAAGTTCGCGGTCGACTGCGACGATACGCCCTTCAAACGGATAAATTTTACCGTCGGCGAGCGTTATTGATACGTCGATTGGATTATGGTCGGATTGCATATTCTGAACCGTCATGAAGTGCAAATAATCTGCCTCGCTGATAGAAAATTGCGCGTAGATTGGGTCGGGCGAGCCGAGAGTTACAAGCGTCGTTTGTCCTGCCGAAACGAAAGTACCGACAGCCACGTCGTCGACGCCGAGTTGTCCGCTTATCGGCGCGTAAATTTCTGTATCGGCTAGATTTTCTTGAGCAGTTTGAAGGGCGGCTTGAAGGGCATTTATTGACGCCTTATTTGCCGCGCAGGTTGCCTCTTCGGCACGGACTTTAGCCTCTTGCGTTACAATAACCTGTTCGGCGATTGCTGATTCTTCAAAAAGTTGTTGGTCGCGTCGAAGGTCAGTCAAGGCGTTGTTGTAATTTGCCAATGATTGTTCAAGAACCGCTTTAGCTTGAGCAATGTCGGCTTCTGCTCGCAAGACGGCTGATTTGTATTGGCGCGAGTCGATTCGATAAAGCAGTTGTCCTTCTTGGACGTATTGTCCTCCGTTTACGTATTTTTCGACGATGTTGCCTGAGACTTTGGATTGAATTTTAACTTCGTCTGTGCCGACGAGCTGACCGGCGTATTCACTGGCTAGTGGCGTGTCGCGCTGAATTACTTTCATTGCTTTGACTTGTGCCTTTGGCATTTGCATTTGTTTTGGTTGTTCATCGCCGCAACCGCCGAAAATTATTGAGGACGCGGCGAATAGTGCCGTCATTGTCATCAATTTGGCTCTCGATAAAACCACTTCGACCCCTCCCGTTTCTTTGAAAATTCAAAAAGAATTTTACGTTTTCGGCGGCGAAATGTCAATTTGAACTTGCGGCAACTATGCGCTATAATGCAGGAAAATGTCCTTTCGTTTGTTAAGCAAAAGGACTCAAAGACAACTGGAATTATCAATTTGAAAATTTAACTTTTGCGGTTTAAACTTCTTCATTGCGTTTATGCAAAACTTTTTCTTTGCATTTGTGTAAAACTTTTTCTTTGCTCGCCCAAAGAAAAAGTTACAAAAAGAAAAGGCGTTTGACCGGCAAAGAAACATCCATGTTTCTATTGCCGGCGGCGCACGTCCATGTGCGCCGGGTTTTACCTCACATTAATGTTTTCGCTATTATGTTCTCTTTGGGAGTTGAAACTCTTTGAAAAAATTTTTTAACCTGCGCGGCAGTAAAAAACTCGTGCTTGGCGAAAAAACCCTAATCATGGGGATTTTAAATGTCACGCCCGATTCATTTTCCGACGGCGGCAAATATTTTCCCGTCGACGCGGCAATCTCTCACGCCGAAAAATTAATTGCTGACGGCGCGGATATTCTGGACATAGGAGCCGAATCTACTCGCCCCGAATCAAAGCCAATTAGCGTTGACGAAGAAATTTCTCGGCTAGAAAAAATCTTGCCCGCTATTAAAAATTTGCCCGTTCCTATTTCAATCGATACTTACAAGCCCGAAGTCGCCGAATACTCCTTAGAAAATGGCGCGGACATTATCAACGACGTTTACGGGCTGGAAGATTCGCGCATGGTCGACGTTATTAGAAAATTTAACGTGCCTGTCGTCGTCGGGCATAGCGGAAAGTGTTGCGACGATAATATCATCGACGACGTTAAAAAATTTTTCCGCATGACGGAGATTAAACTCAATCCCGCGCAGATTATTTTTGATGTAGGTATAGGTTTCGGCAAGACGCAGGAGGAGAATTTGGAAATTTTGCGCCGCCTTGACGAGCTGAAAACTTTGGACGGCGAAGAAATTTCTTTGATAATTGGCGTGAGTCGCAAAAGTTTTATCGGTTGGGCAACGGGACTTTCTGTTGGCGAACGCGACGAGGCGACTGGCGCAATTTGTGTTCACGCGATAAGCAAAGGCGTTAATATTGTTCGCGTCCACAATGTTAAAATGATTTCTCGAATGTGCCTTATGGCAGACAAATTATTAAAGGAGCTGTGATTATTTTGGCAGACAAAATCATTTTGAAGGGCATCGAGGTCAAAGGTCGACACGGTTGCTCGGCGGAGGAACGTGTTCAGTTGCAGCGTTTTGTCGTTGATATTGAACTTCATCTCCGTTTGCGTCAAGCTAGCAAGAGCGACGATCTCGGCGACACGATTGACTACATGGCGGTTCTTTCCGACGTTAAAAAGATTGTCGGCGGAACTTCGCGCAATTTGATTGAAACGGTCGCGCAGGAAATTGCTGATTTTCTTTTGCGCCGCTACATGTTGTTGGAAGGCGTAAGAGTTGCCATTCATAAGCCCTCGCCGCCTGTTGGTGAGAAATTCGGCGGTGCGTCAATCGAAATTCTTCGGCACAGAGGATGATTCTTTATTTAGGCTTGGGCGCGAATCTCGGCGAACGCGAAAGGACTTTACGGCGGGCAATCGAAGGCATAAAAAAAATTCCCGCCGTAAAGCTTTTGCGGGTTTCGTCATTTTACGAGACGGAGGCTTGGGGCGTCGTCAATCAGCCGAACTTCATCAACGCCGCAATAAAAATTTCTACGGAGCTTGAGCCGCTCGTCCTGCTTGACGAATTGCAGAGAATTGAACTTGAACTGGGCAGAATTCGCCGCGAACATTGGGGAGCGCGTACAATCGACATAGATATTCTTTACGGCGCAGAAATTTCTTCGGAACGGCTGACGGTACCGCATAAATATTTATTTGAAAGAGATTTCGCGCTGATACCGCTGAAAGAAATTTTCCCGTCGCTTGAATGCAAATTTCACGGCGATAAAGTTTCAATCTGCGCGGGTTCGCCGATAGATTTTAATTTCAAATTAATCGCTTGCGTCGATAGAAATTTTGGGCTTGGCTATAAAAATAATTTGCTCTTTAGAATCCCCGCCGACCTTAAAAATTTCCGGCGACTCACGCTGAATCACACTATTATTTACGGGCGAAAGACGCTTGAAACTTTTCCTAACCTTCAGCCGCTCGATAAGCGCAGGAATATTATTTTAAGCAAGACGCTTGGAAAGATTTTGGGCGCGGAAGTTGTTGAGAGCGTGGAAGAACTTTTTGATAAGCTCGACGAGGCGGAAGAAAATTTTATCGTTGGCGGCGCGGAAATTTTTAACGAACTTATTCCCTACGCCAAAGAAATTTTTTTAACGGTCGTCGACGCCGAGACGCAAGCGGACGTTTTCTTTCCGAACATTGACGAATTTACTTTGCAAGCCGCGCAGATTTTTGACGGTTTTGAATTCAGGAGATATAAGCGATGAAGAAAATTTTTAGGAATGATTGGGCGGAGCTTTTAGACGACGAACTTAAGGAGCAATATTATCAAGAGTTGCGGAAATTTTTAATTGAGGAATACAGCACAAAGAAAATTTTCCCGAACATGTACGATATTTTCAATGCGTTGCACTTCACGAGCTACGCCGATACAAAGGTCGTAATTCTTGGGCAAGACCCTTATCACGAGCCGGGGCAGGCGCACGGCTTAAGCTTTTCGGTATTGCCAGACGTTCCGCCGCCGCCGTCGCTTATGAATATTTTCAAGGAACTGCGCGACGATTTAGGCTGTTTTATTCCGAATAACGGTTGCCTTAAGCCTTGGGCGGAGCAGGGCGTTTTATTGTTAAATGCGGTTTTGACGGTCAGAGCACACGCGGCGAATTCTCATCGTGGGCACGGCTGGGAAATTTTCACCGACAGAATTATTAGGCTCCTTAACGAACACGAACGTCCGCTTGCTTTTATCTTATGGGGCAATCCTGCGCGGCGTAAAAAAAATATGATAACGAATCCGCGCCACTTGATAATTGAATCAGCGCATCCAAGTCCGTTATCGGCGAGCGGAGGATTTTTCGGAAGTCGCCCGTTTTCTCGCGTTAATAATTTCCTTGAATCGGTCGGTGAAACTCCAATTAATTGGCAAATCCCTAACATTTAGAAAGGAGTCGGCTTCATGACTAAAAAAAATATTTCAATCGCGTTGCTTATATTTATGGTTATCACGAATGTTTATCTTATCTGGCGCGTCAACTCGAACACTATGAAGATTGTTTCCTATGACGCGGGCATTTCGCAACGCACGGGCGTCGGCAAATTGGATACTTATTGGACTAAATATCTCGGCGGTGAAAAGAATTCTTCCATAACTTATGAGGACAGAGCTAAGGCGGAAGTCGACAGTAACCATACGATTATGTTGCTCTTCTTCTTAGATCTTATTTTTGTCACCGCGATTTTCAGACTAAGTAAAAAGCCTAAGCCCAAACCCGTTAAACTGAATCGCGATGAAGAATGGGAAAGAGAACGTCGGGCAATGCGGCGGCGAAGATAAGTTTTAAAAGTCGCGGCAGTAACGTCGAATTTCTCCGAGCTTTGAATAAAGATTTTTGCCGGGACAATCCGTGTCGTTTAAATTTCTGTGCCCAACAATAACGCCGTCTTTCATCGGATTGAGTTTGTATCTTTGACAAAGCCACGCCGTCAAAAGTTTCAGTGAATCAAGTTGCTTGCGATTAGGCTTGGCAAGTTCAAAATTCCCAGCAACGCAAATTCCAACAGAATTTTTATTGTGATGATAAGCGTGCGCCCCGACCATTTGCGGACGACGCCCTTGCTCAATCGTGCCGTCCTTGCGAATCACATAATGATAGCCGATTCCCGCCCAACCTAAAGTTTCTTGATGAAATTTATGAATCTCCTCCGCCGAAGAATCTTTATCGCCGTCGGGAAAGCCCGCATGATGAATAACAATCATCTCTGTCGACTCGCGCAACTCGTATTCCGTAAACTGCAAAAATAATTTCCTTATCGGCGGTTCCCACGTATCCAAAATGTATTGAGCCAAAACTTCTTCCTCGCCCAAAAAAATATTCGCCGCCGACAGTGCCATTACTCGTAAAAATTTTCTTCTGTCCATGATTTTCTCCTTTGAATTTTTTGCAAGCAATTATATCAAAAAAACCCGCCGAGCTTTTCGACGGGTTTAAAATTTTTTTAATCCTTACCGTTAAACCTTAGTGCGAACATAGTTATATCGTCGGATTGCTCAGCCTCTCCGACGTGTTTTTTTACGTCGCCGCGAACATTGGCAAGCAACGTTTCCAAGTCAGCCGCGCAGTCCGTTGAGTTCATAAATTCTATCAAGCGGTCGGGCAAATATTCTTCTTCCGCAACGTTCAAAGCCTCCGTTACGCCGTCCGTATAAATGAAGATTAAATCGCCGCGCTTGAAATTTATTTTCTGTTCGATAAAGGAAATGCCGTCCATCGGACCGAGTACAAAATTTTTCTTAACGTCAAGGAACTCGCAATGATTATTTTCAGCGCGGTAAACGACGGGCGGATTATGTCCCGCGTTCACGAAAGTAAATTCGCCGCTCTCCAAGTCAAGCACGCCGATAAATGCCGTAACGAACATCATAGCCTCATTGTTCGCGCAGAGTTGCTCATTTGCCGCCGATACTACGGGAGCTAAACCGTTTTGCTTGTAAAAAGTCTCCGCGAAGTTATTCAAAATTGTCTTGCTGATAACCATAAACAAAGCCGCTGAAATTCCTTTGCCCGAAACGTCCGCAACCGTTATCGCTAAATGCGTTTCGTCTAAAAAGTAAAAGTCGTAAAAATCGCCGCCAACCTCTTTAGCGGGCGTCATCGTCGCATAAAGTTCAAAATCTGCGCGGCAAGGAAAATCTTTAGGCAACATGCCGTTCTGAATATCTTTAGCAACGTCAAGTTCGGTCGCAATGCGTTCTTTTTCTGCCGTTTCCTTTTCCAAATTCGCCATGTATTTCTTAAGCTCGTCCGTCATTGCGTTAAAGCACGTCGATAAATGTTCAAGCTCGTCGCCCGTTTGAACGTTTAATTTCTTGTCCAAATTGCCGCTCGAAATTTCCGTGACGCCGTTGGAAAGTTCTTTTATCGGCTCAACAAATCGCCGCGAAAGTTTCGTGCTCATAAAAAATAAAATCACTAGCACTATAAACGGAATTATAAAAGGAAATTCTTTAATGAAGGAATACTCTTGGCTCATTCTGTCTTGCAAATCTTTTATCTGCCTCAAAAAATATTCGTGCGTTCCTTGCGTCGACTTTAAAATTTCTTCCTCCGAAACAATAACGCCAAAACTCCAGCCGATGTCCTTCATGGGCGCGAACGCTAAATAAAAATCTTTTTCCTGCAAAGTTATCGGTACAACGCCCGATTCGCCCGCAACCATTTTACTTGCCGCCGCCGCCAAAGTTTTCTCGTCGTTATTTCGTAAATCGCGCCCAGCCATTCGATTAATAATATCTTCTGAAACTTTTACGGCAAAAGTTCCTTCAGCCTGCGAGGAAAAAATTACTTCGCCGTCATTGTTCAAAACAAAACTCAACTCGTTCGGATTGTTAAAGTAGCCATAAAAATCTTCGTTCACGGCGTCCACACCAGCAACGCCGATTAAATTCCCCGCCGCGTCATAAAAAGGAGCCGACGCGCCAGTTTGAAGTGCACTTCCCATTTCAATCGTGCGATAAAGTTCAGAGATGACGGGCGCATTGGCATTTCTGGCGTTAATGTACCAAGGACGCTTGCGCGGGTCGAATTCGTAAACTCGGTCATGAGAAAAAGGAAGAGGCGTTTCTAAATCAGTATTGCCTTCCGCGTCAATAACCTGCCTGTCGCCAATATGCCAACCCTTCGCGCCGCCAACAAAGGTTGTAGCGTTGTAGCCCTTATGACTTTTCAACAGCTCCGTCATTAAGTCTTTAACATTCGCCGCAAGTTCCAATTCTTTTTTAATTTCGGGCGTGATATTGTCGCGAATTTCGGGCGCATAAATTATATACGGCTCGCAATTCCTTACAGGGTCGGTGCGCGGGTCGGGTAAAGTTTTCGGCGAATAATTTTCGGGGTGAGACATTATCTCCGTCATGGCGTTTGCTAAAAGTTCTGCGTCGTCGCGCATAATCGTCATTTCGCGATTAATAAAATCTGCCTTAGCCTCCGCAAGTTTGCCTAAAGTTTGCTTGAGTTTGTCAATCAAAAGTTCTTCGGTATAGCCCGTGCTTTTATCGCCAAGCTCAATGCTCATATCCACCATATCATTTTGGACAATATTCTTTCCGAAATAAGAAAAAATGCCGAGCACAAGGAAAGTCACAAGCCCCGTCCCGAACACCAAAATTAAAACTTTTCTATGTATGTTAAGCTTCACCGTCATTGCTCCTAAACTGTTAATCGTTCTGCTCTAACTTCCGAGCCGTCACAAAATCATCATGAGCCTTTTCGCGCTCCCCGACTGCTTGATAACATTCCCCGCGACATTGATAAATAAATGCCGTGGCGTCTGGATTAAGCTCAATATATTTGTCGAAATTTTTAAGCGCGTCGTGGTATCGTTTCAAATCTAAATAAGCGCGTCCAAGCCCGATATAAGCGTCCGCGAGTTGCGGGTCAAGCTTAATCGCCTTTTCGTAATAAAAAGGACTTTTGTCGTATTCCTTTTTCCCGTTGTAAATTCTGCCGAGAGTTTCCCACACCAACGCATTATTCTGATTTAAAGTCAAAGCCTCGCTGGCAATGGGCGACGCTTCATCATATTTTCCCGCCTCGCAAAGCTTTCGCGCCTCTTGAATTTTTTCCTTAGCCGCCGCCACTTTCTTTGACATTTCTAAATCTGCGCGGGCTTTTTCTGTTCTGCCGACCGCTTGATAACATTCGCCGCGTAACTGATAAATTTCTTCCTCATTCTTGTTGTACATTAAAAATCTGCTGAAATTCTGAATCGCTTGCTCATAATTTTTCATCTCATAATAAGTCCTGCCAAGCCCCGCATAATTCCAAATCCAATCGGGATTAATTTCAAGCGATTTATTATAGTTTTGGAGGGATTCATCATAGTTTTTCATTTCCCTATAGAACCAGCCCAATTTCTCATAAGCCGACGCATTAGTTTCGTTAAGTTGCAACGACTCCTTTAAAATCGGTAACACGCCGTCGACAATGCCCTTGCTTAAAAGCTCAAAGGCTTGGTCGGATTTTTTATTCGACAGCGAAATATTATCATCTGACTTCTTTGCCGACGGAGAAAATTTTGACTTACGCTCGAAATTCTGCAAGCGATTGTTTAAATCTTCGGGGTCAATCTCAACTTTAACTATCGCCCGAACTAAATAATTGCCTTCCTCGTAATTGACTTCCAACACTTTTAAGACGGCACCCGTCCGCGAAGTTATCACGTCCTCGACGAGTTCCATATCTTCCATACGCGCACTGGTTTGAACCAATACGCCCGCTTGCTCAAGGGCATTACGCATAGCCCGTTCTTTCGCGCTTTGTTTGGCAATCTCAAGAGTATCGCGCTCGCCCATTCTGTATTCGCCGACGCCTTGATAAGTTTTGGTTTCGGCTTGAGCGACTGGCAACGCTATCAGATTAATCGCCAAACAAATTATCGCCAATAAGCTTTTCACGCTCATAAAATTCGCCTCCGCCGCAATTATAACAAAAGTAGGGACTAGGGACAAGAAACTAGGGACTAGGGACTAAAAACTTCTAATCCCTAATCCCTAGCCCCTAACCACTATTTCTTAACAAACGAACCGTCGCTGATTTGATAAGTGTCCTTGCCAATGTGGAAGGTCTTCGCCGTAAATTCTTTAAGCGTCACCGAGCCGCCCGAAAGTTTCAAAGTAACCGCGTCGCCCTTCTTGCTAACCGTCGAACTCTTTATAACACTGCTTAGCGTCAAAGTATCCTCATTTGAAAAGCCGAATATGAAATCGTTGCCGCTACTCTTTTCGTAAATGAAAGTGTCTGCACCGTCGCCGCCCCATAGCGAATCATTACCCTTGCCGCCGTTGAGAGTATCATCACCCGCGCCGCCGTAAATGACATTCTTGCCTTTGCCGCCGATTATGCTGTCGTTGCCGCCCGCGCCGTAAAGGGTATCATTTTTCTTGCCGCCCAAAATCGTATTCGCCGAGCTATTGCCCGAAATGTTGACAGCCTTTTTAACAAGCGTCGCATCAATCGTTGAGGCGTTGATTGTGGTTGTCGTCTTAGCGTAAAAAGTCGTGGCGAGTGTCGCGGAAGTCTTGCCGTCGTAAAGCACTTCACCAGAGAAAGTTTTAATCTTGCCGCCTTCGTTAAGGGTGATTGTCTTATCAGCGGCGTCCTTAACCGTAAGTTTTTTACCGCCGACTTTGAAGATAACATCGTTCTTTTTGGTCGAGACCTCCGAAATCGTCGCGCCTTTCAAACTTATCGTGTCGCTCGCGCCGTAGTTTTCGATAATGTCTTTGCCCTCGTTCTTGCTGTAGACGAAAATATCAGCTCCGTCGCCGCCCCAAAGTGTGTCGTTACCTTTGCCGCCGTTTAGCGTGACGCCCTTACTGCCCGCGTAAATTTTATTCGCCTTACTGTTGCCCGTGATACTCTTAACGGAAGGTGCGCTCGTCGCGTCGATTGTCTTTAGCTTGTTGAAAGTTTTACTGCTCAAATCGGTTAAAGTTTTATCATTCGCGCCCGCCGTAAGGGTTACGTCCGTCATGCCGCTGTTAAAAATTTTATGGTCGTCGAAAATATACGCCGTTGATTTCTTGCCCTCGACGAAGCTAATTTTCCTCTTCTTGTTATTGCCGTCGATTATCTTAAGAGAGCCGTCGCCGACTTTAAGCGAAACATCATTGCCGCTAATCGCCACGTCGGAAATTGCCAAGCCGCTCAAGCTGATTTTATCGGAGCCGTTTCCGTAGTCGGTTATGACATCATTGCCCGCGCTGTAGACGAAAATATCTGCGCCTTTATTACCCGTGAGCGTATCATTACCGCCCGCGCCAGCGAGAGTATCCGCGCCTTTGCCGCCAATGATTAAATTATTCTTGCTGTTGCCTGTGATTTGAACGGGCTTTGTTCTGCCGAAGGAAATTATATTTTCCTTATCGGAAGTTACGGGCGATTTGGTATCGTTGTTTACGAAGGCGGTATTATCTTCGCCGTCAAGAGTTCCGACAACATTAACCGTCGAAAGCTCCGCCGCGTCGTAAATAGTTATCGAGCTTTTGCCGACGCTTAAAATCATGGCGTTGCCGCTTAGCATTGAAGTATATTTGCCGCCCGAAATTTCAATCGAATCCGTCGAGCCGAAATTATAAATGGAGTCGTTGCCGTCGCCCGCCGCGTATTTGATCAAATTATTTCCGCTTGAGCCTGTCAAGTCAACGGTATCATCGCCCGCGCCCGCGCAGATTGTCGAGTTGCCAGTTTTAGCTTTGATTGAATCGTTACCTTTGCCCGCGTCAACTGTGACTGAAGAACCGCTGACTGAAATTTTGTCATTACCTGCGCCCGACGCGATTGAAACGTTGGAACCAGAATTGGTTATGGTATCGACATCTTTGCCGCCTAAGATTGTCACGTCGTCGCCGCTGTTATTAATTGAGAGTTTATCCGCGCTCGTCGCGTCGATTGTAACTTTTTTGCCCTCATTGCGGATTTTATCGTTGGCGTCGCTGATTTTGATTAAAACGTCGGAGGCGAGACTTGAATTATAAATTTCGTCAGCACCTTCGCCGCCTTCGATTGTTACGTTGGAACCCGAATTGCTGATATAATCGTCGCCCGTGCCACCATTAATTGAGACGCTCGCGGCGAGGCTTGAATTATAAATTAGGTCGTCATCGTCGCCCGCGTCGATTGTAACGGATGAGCCGTAATTTCGGATTGAATCATTACCTGCGCCGCCATTGATTATCACGTTCGCGGCAAGGCTTGTGTTGTATATATAATCGTCGCCGTCGTTGCCGTTAATTGTAACTTCATTGCCCCAGTTATTGATTGAATCGTTGCCCGCGTCGCCGATTATGCTTGCACAGTAACTACTATTGGAAATGGTATCGTTGCCCGTGCCGCCGTCAATAGTCGAATAGTAACCGCTGTTGAAAATAAAATCGTCGCCGCCATTGCCCAAGATTGTTATATTTACGGATTTATTATCAATGTTGTCGTTATCGTCGCCCGCCTCAATCAGAACTCTGTTACCGGAGTTTTTGATAGTGTCATCGCCGCCGAACGTTTGAATCGTAACTTCATCGAATGGGTTATCGATTGAATCATCGCCTTCGCTTCCGATTGGATTGACTGGATTCTTGAGTTCGCCGATAACAGTACCTTTTCCGACTGCGCCGATTAAACTTATCTTGCATTTGTCGACCGTCAAGATAAGGTCGTTGCCTTTCTCTAGTTGCGCGTAAGAGCCATCGCCATCGCCGATTTGCAAGCTCGAATTTGAATTAAAGCCGTAAATAATATCGTTACCGCTACCCAGCGAATATATAACGAGATTATCATTGGCATTGGAACCCAAACTGATTTGGTCGTCGCCCGTGCCCGCATCGATTGTGACTGAATCGCCGTCGCTTATAATTGTTGCGTTGCTCTCGTCGCCGCTGACTGAAATATTGTCTTTAGTAATTTCTATGTAATCATTTTTATCGGGCACGAGCTTAAATTTTTTAACTTTGCCTTCTGGTCTAAGCGTAATTTCTGCGTTGTTAATGTGAATATAATCGGCTGTAGCGTAGGCATTTTTCAGCGTGATATTTCCGTTACCCGACGCAATAGACTGAATAACTAAATGAGGACCAGCTTCCTTAAGTGTAATCTTTGCCGAGTCCGAAATGAAAATCATATTACCGTAACTGTCTTTGGAAGACGAAAAAGTAATATCTTCGCCGTTGCCGATTTGGAGCGTCGTGGTATCGTTAAAGCCGACAATGGTATCGTTGCCTTCGTTCACAGTGTATTTGATTACATTATTTGCGGCGTCCGTAGTCAAGCTGATTGAATCATCGCCTGCGCCGCCGTTGATAGTTACATTGTTGCTACTGTTCGTGATTAAATCGTTGCCTTTACCGCCTTTGATTGTCACGTCCGAACCGCTATTCGTGATTTCATCGTTGCCCGTGCCGCCGTTGACTGAAACACTTGCGCCGCTGTTAGTAATGGTATCGTTACCACCTTGAGCCGCTATATTTAATCCGTCAAGAGTATTTTCAATGGTGTCTGCATTTGCCGTGCCGAGACTATTAACATAAGAATTTTTATATAAGCCTTCGATATTGAGCGTCTCTAAATTTGCCGCGTCAATAAGCGTAATTGAATCTTTGCCGACCGTGAGGATTATATCGTTATTGACCGTTGACTTCGAGTAAATACCGTCGCCGTCATCAATTTCAAGCGTCGAAGTTTCATTAAAGCCTTCGATAACGTCGTTACCGTCGCCTTTATAGTATTCGAACAGAATGTTAGTGCCGCCGTCGTTGACAATGAAATCATTGCCCTTGCCACCGTTGATTGTCACCGTGTCGCCGTTGTTCGTGATTTTATCGTCCCCTGCGCCGCCGTTTATCGTGACAGTTGAACCGCTGTTGTCAATGGAATCGTTTCCTACGCTACTGTCGATTGTTACACTGTCGCCATAATTAGATATTGAATCGGCTGCATCATCATCATTGCTGAGAATTTTAACGTTATTGCCGTAATTATTTATAGTATCCGAACCGACTCCACCAATTAACGATACAGAGTTTGAACCTTGATTGAAAATCAAATCGTTGCCTGTGCCGCCCCAAACCAACGCTCCCGAACCGCCGTTAGAGGTTTTTATTGATGATTCATCGTAGACGTAGCCGATATAAATTGTATCGTTGCCTGCTTCTCCCGAAGTCGTGCAGTTGTCACCGTTGCTTATAATTAAGTCACTGTTGCCCGGCTTAGATTTAAGGTCACCTCTGATATAAACTTTATTACCAGTGCTAACGATAGTGTCTTCGCCTGAAGCGCAAGTTATGCTTATTGAATTGGCACTGCTTGAAACGAAATAGGTATTACCCTCTGTACCGTCAAAATTACTTGAAACAACAGTTTGAATCGTCGCCATAAATCTATCCTCTCCTTTGGATTTGAAATATAAAACGTCTCCGAGCTTAGCTGATTATAGCACATTCGGAGGCGTTTTGTATTCTGTAAGATTAAAATTTCACTTGAAAAGGTTAGAGAATTTCTTAACGGTGTCGTCCTTATGTTCGAGGACTTCGTTATAATTGATTTTGATACCGTTATTGAGAGCGTCTTCGGGCGCGGGCAGACCGTATTTTTCGGGCATATTGACATCGCTACGAACGGGAACGGTACCTGCATTGGCGACCATTTGTTGAGCCTCTTGCGTCACGAGATAATCGAGGAATTTTTTAGCGAGTTCTTTATGTTCGGCGTCCTTGAAGATAGCGACGGGACTAGGAACCATTAAGAGTTCTTGAGGATAAACCATTCTAAGCGGTGCGCCCTTATCGATTTTACTTGCCGTAATGTAGTCAACGCCCAAGCAAGCGTTCAGGACGCCGTCGGCAGTATCGTCAACAACTCTGCCAGAGCCTTTACTCTTAGTCGCGCCGTTGTCGTGCAGGCGAACGATATAATCCCAGCCGAATTGCTTTTCAAGGAGCGCGATACTCATGAACGCCGTACCGGAAAGTGCAGGATCAGCAATCCCGAACGAATCTTTATAATTCGGGTCGGTTGTGATTGTCTCCCAACCTGCGGGCGGCGTTGAAATCTTATTAATGTTAATGACAATGCCGAGCGTGCCGAGTCGGGCGGCTGTAAATGAGCCGTCATAATCGTCAAATGGATTTAAGAGTTCGTTGAAACCTGCGGGCTGATATTGTTCGAGTAAGCCGTCGTTCTTCATCTGGTAAAAGTCGGGAACTTCGCTCGTCCAAATTATGTCCGCCATAAGATGCCCGCTCTGGCGTTCGGCTTCGAGTTTCGCCATAATCTTACCTGCGCCCGAAGATTGCCAATCGACTTCGGCTCCGGGATTTTGAGCTTTGAACCCTTCGACAATGCCGCCGATTAGCGACTCCTTCATCGACGTGTAGATTACGAGCTTATTGGCGGAAGTTTTATTATCCGTGCTACTCGTGTTTGAAGGCTTATCACCTCCATCGCCGCAACCCGTGAATACCAGCGTCACGAGGAGCAATGCTACCGTAAAAATTTTTTTCAACATGACCTCAACCCTCCGTTAAAATAATTAGGAATGGGGAATTTGTCATTAGAATTCGCCGCGCTTGCGTAATTACCTTTTGTTCAAACTTAATTTTTATGTTTAGGATATACTTTTCCCTAACTCCTAGTCCCTAGTCCCTTGTCCCTAGCTCCTACCTAATAGCGTCTTTCATTTTGTGGACGTATTCGCCGACAAATTTCGGAGCCGCCTCGCCGTATTTGGCAATGATTTTTATAATCGCTGAACCGACAATCGCGCCGTCGGAAATATCTGCCATTTGCTTAGCCTGCGCGGGCGTCGAAATACCGAAACCAACTGCACACGGAATTTTTGTATTTGCTCTGACCGCCGCAATTATCGAAGTTAAATCGGTTTTAATCTCACTGCGAACGCCCGTAACTCCCAAGCTCGAAACGATATAAACAAAACCTTCTGCCTCACGGGCAATCATCGCAATTCGATTCTCGGAAGTCGGAGCAATCAGCGAAATTAAATCGACGCCGTATTTTCTGCAGTAAGGAAGAAATTCGTCCTTTTCCTCAAACGGCAAATCGGGCAGAATCAAGCCGTCAATGCCAATTTCCGCGCAGGTTGAGATAAATTTTTCCGCGCCGTATGAAAAAATCACGTTGGCATAAGTCATGAAAACCATAGGAACTTTCACGTCGCCGCGCAGGTCTCTGACTAAATCGAAAATCTTATCGGTCGTGACACCGCCCTTAAGTGCTCGAATATTTGCCTCTTGAATAACAACGCCTTCAGCGGTCGGGTCTGAAAAGGGTATGCCCAATTCTATTAAATCGGCTCCGTTTTCTACTGCGGCTCGGACGACGGCGGCGGTTGTCTTTAAATTCGGGTCGCCGCAAGTTATAAACGGTATGAACGCTTTGCCCTGCGCGAACGCTTCAAAAATTTTACTCATTGATAATTTCTCCTCTGTAGCGGGCAACGCTCGCGCAATCCTTATCGCCGCGCCCCGAAAGAGTTATGACGATAATTTTATCCTTAGCCATATTCGGCGCAATCTTCATGACGTGCGCGACTGCATGAGCCGATTCAATCGCTGGGATAATTCCTTCTGTCCGCGAAAGATATTCAAAGGCGTTGACTGCTTCATCGTCGGTTATCGGAACATATTCTGCGCGACCAATGTCATGGAGCCACGCATGTTCCGGACCGATACCGGGATAATCAAGCCCCGCCGAAATCGAATAGACAGGAGCGATTTGCCCGTATTTGTCTTGGCAAAAATAGGACTTCATGCCGTGAAAAATTCCCGTCTTACCCGTTGCAATCGTCGCCGCAGTCTCAAAAGTATCAATGCCTCTGCCAGCCGCCTCGCAACCGATTAATCGAACGCTTTTATCGTCAATGAAGTTATAAAACGTGCCGATAGAATTGGAGCCGCCGCCGCAACACGCAACAACCGCATCGGGCAATTTGCCTTCGCGTTCAAGGATTTGACTTTTAATTTCTTTAGAGATGATAGCTTGAAAATCGCGGACAATCGTCGGGAAAGGGTGAGGACCCATAACCGAACCTAAACAATAATGCGTGTCGCTGATTCGATTAGTCCATTCGCGGAAAGTTTCGCTTACGGCGTCTTTCAAAGTGCCCGTGCCGCTCTTGACGGGAATAACTGTCGCGCCCAAAAGTTTCATGCGGTAGACGTTTAAGGCTTGGCGAATTGTATCTTCCACGCCCATAAAAATTACGCACTCCATATTGAACAGCGCGGCGGCGGTAGCGGTTGCAACGCCGTGTTGTCCCGCGCCCGTCTCGGCGATTAAACGAGTCTTGCCCATTTTCTTAGCCAACAACGCTTGACCGAGAACGTTATTAATTTTATGGGAACCTGTATGGTTTAAATCTTCGCGCTTGAGATAAATTTTCGCGCCGCCCAAATCGTCAGTCATTTTTTGGGCGAAGTAAAGCATTGAAGGACGCCCCGCATAATTTTTAAACAGCTCGTCGAGTTCGCGATTAAAATTTTCGTCGTCCTTAAAGCGATTATAAGCTTCCTCCAATTCGATTATCGCATTCATCAGCGTTTCGGGAATATATTGCCCGCCGTAAATGCCGAAACGCCCCTTTTTATTTGTCATAAAAACCTCCTTAGGGAAGTAGATAGTAGCGCAGTAGCGAAGTAGCTATTTCCCTATTTCCCGAATTCTCTACTTCCCTACTTCTCTAATTCACTAATTCCCTACTTCCTCTTACTGCTTTGGCGAAAGCCGCCATCTTGTCAAAATCTTTTTTGCCGTCGGTTTCAATGCCGCTGCTTACGTCGACAGCAAACGGATTCAGAATTTTAATTGCGTCGCCGACGTTTTCGGGATTGAGTCCGCCCGCCAAGAAATATTCACGCCGCAAATTTTTTATCAAATTCCAATCGAAGACTTTGCCGCCGCCCGCGCCCGAATCAATCAAAATAAAATCGGCAGAAGACTGCAATGAGGAATGAATTTGAAAGGCTTTGATTATCGGCTTATTTGAGAGTCCGCGCAGAATTTTAATGTAATCGTCGTCCTCGTTGCCGTGAAGTTGAGCCGCGTCGATAATTCCCGCGTTCAAAAGTTCGGCGACGTTTGCAAGATTTTCATTGACAAAGACACCGACCGCACAAATTTTTTCAGATAATGCGGCGCGAAGTTTTTCAGCCTGCGCGGGCGTGATATATCGCTTGCTTTTGGGCACGAAGACAAAGCCGACGTATTCGGGCAAAAGCTCATTGGCATAATAAATATCGTCAAGACTTTTCAATCCGCAAAACTTTATCTTAGTCATACATTGCCTTTCAACTCGTCGAGTTTTAATTTCTTATCGGCGGCTCGCATTAAAACTTCGCCGATTAAAACCGCGTCGGCTCCGAGTTCGCGAATCCGTTTAATGTCGTCGGCAGATTTAACGCCGCTTTCCGATACAAAAATTATTTCGGACGGAACAAGCTCCCGAAGTTTTTTTGCGTTATCCATGTCGACGCTGAAATCTTTCAAGTTGCGATTGTTCACGCCGATAATTCGCGCTCCGCAATCAATCGCCCGCTGAATTTCGTTTTCGTCATGCGCCTCAACCAATGAACTCAATCCCAGCTCGTCGCAAGTCGCGATAAAATTTTTAAGTTGAATATCGTCGAGAATCGCGCAGATTAACAGCACGGCACTTGCGCCCAAAATTTTTGCCTGATAAATCATGTATTCATCTACGACAAAATCTTTCCTTAAGCAGGGAATTGAAACCTGCGCGGAAATCTCGGATAAAAACTTATCATCGCCCAAGAAAAATTCCGGCTCCGTCAAAACAGAAATTGCATCGGCTCCCGCCGCCTCGTATTCTTTGGCGATTTGCAAGTACGGGAAATCGGGCGCGATTAATCCTTTCGACGGCGACGCCTTTTTACATTCGCAGATAAAAGACAGCCCCGACTTCCTCAGCGCGACTTCAAACGCGAAATTTCCTTTGGGCAACGATAGGGCTTGTTGCTTAATTTTGTCGAGAGAAATTTTATCTTTGTACTGCGCGACGCGAATTTTTGTCCGTTCGGCTATCTTATCAAGAATCGTCATTCCTAATTCCTCATTCCACATTCCTAATTGCCTTTTACGCCTCTTGACTGACGACGACAAATTTTTTCAACGTCTTAAGAGCTTCGCCGCTGTCGATAAGCACCGACGCAAGATTGACGCCCTCTTTAAAACTGTTCGCCTTGCCGCCGACGTAGAGAGCCGCGCCCGCATTAAGCAAGACCGCGTTGCGCTTATGCCCGTATTCGCCGTTCAGAATATCAAGAGTTATCTTGGCATTTTCTTCGGGGTCGCCGCCGCGCAAATCGTCTTTTGTGCAACGTTCAAAGCCAAAATCTTCCGGAGTTATAACATAATTTTTAAGCCAACCGTCTTTGATTTCACAAATCGAAGTCGGCGAACTTAAGGAAATTTCGTCGAGCTTATCGCGCCCGTAAACGACCATTCCGCGCTTTACGCCCAGACTGATTAAAACCTGCGCGAGCGGCGCAACCAAATATTCCGCATAGACGCCGAGAATTTGCATTGACGGCTTGCCGGGATTAGTTAAAGGTCCGAGAATATTAAAGACCGTCCTAAATCCCAGCTCCTTACGAATCGCGCCGACGTATTTCATTGATGAATGATATTTCTGCGCAAAGAAAAAGCATATACCGACTTTGTTAAGTAGCTCAATACATTTTTCGGGCGATTGATTGATATTGACGCCCAAAGCCTCCAGACAATCTGCGGCACCGCATTTTGAAGACGCGGCTCGGTTGCCGTGCTTAGCAACTTTCATGCCACCCGCCGCCGCGATTATCGCCGAAGTCGTCGAGATATTAAAGCTGTGCGAATTATCGCCGCCCGTTCCGACAATCTCGAAAAGTTCCATGCCCGTTTCGACAGGTGTCGCATGTGAACGCATTGCCGCCGCACAACCTGCAATTTCGTCAGTCGTTTCGGCACCCGCGCTTTTGGTCGACAGCGCAGATAAAAATGCCGCGTTTTGCGTCGGAGAAGTCTCGCCGCTCATGATTTCATTCATAACGGCAAATGCCTCGTCGTATGTCAAATCCTCCTTGTTCACTATTTTAACGATTGCTTCTTTAATCACTTAAAAAACTCCTTTATTGCTTTTGAAACTTGCTCAGCTCCACCTGCAACTGCATAATTTGGAGCCGATAAATATTTACCATGTCGAATAAGTATGAAGAAAACGCCGCGTCGTCTGGATGAAATTCTTTTTTGACAAGCGCATTTAATTGGAACGCATGAATTTGTTCGTAAGCTGCCCGCAACTGCCAAGCGTCTCTAAGAGTCAATTCAAAAAAATAATTTAATACGGCGTATCGATAATCGGGGTGTTCACTGAAAAACGGAACTTGATTCATAACTTTATTAAACTCGTTGAAACCGATATTCAAACTCCCCAGCCATTTATGAAAATATTTTTCTAAATCAATGTTGTGATGAGAAATTGAATCTGTGCGCTGTCGTACTATGTAAGTAAGATTTGGAATGCGCAATAATTTTTTTGCCAAACACAAACAAGCGAAATTTAAAATTTGGTCTTCGCCTATGGTCATCTTAGGAAAACTTATCCGATTGATGATTAAAAAATCTCTCCTACAGAACAGGGCACACGTCGCCCAATGATAATCGGAATTTACCCAAAGTTTGACGCGCTCGGCAAGATTATTAGGTTCGTCGGTTGTTTTACTAAGACGCGACGAGGCAGGGTTGCAATGTATAGTTCTGAGATTTTTTGCATTCAATAATTCTTCAGTTGTTGCGTCTTTTAATTTCTCATCGCTGAAAAAATAAAATTCGTCATTGTGAACGATGTCGGCTTGATATTTTTCGGCGAGCGTCGTCATTTCCTCAAGGGCAGTTCTGGTAAAGAGGTCGTCGCTGTCAAGAAAGGCGATATATTTTCCGCGAGCAAATTGAATCCCGACATTGCGCGGCAAACCCGGTGCTCCATTGTTTTCGGGGAGCTTGATGACATTAAGCCGTACCCCCCCCAATTAGTAAATTTTTCTTTAAAACTTTCGACAACTTCGACGCTGTTATCGGTGGAGCAATCGTCCACTACGACGACTTCAAAATCTTTCATCGTCTGATAAAGCAAACTCTCCAGCGTCTGTGAAACGAATCGCGCCGCATTGTACATTGGGATAACGACGCTGACGAGCGGGATTTTTTCAGTGACGGAGACGACGGGCGAATTTATTTCTTGCCTACGATTTTTATTTTTTGCCATGAAATTATTCCTCGCCAATAATGCGGACTTCGGGCGAAAGTTCAATGCCGTAAGTATCATTGACGCGCCGCTCAACTTCCGCAATCAAATTCAAAACGTCTTGAGCCGTCGCATTGCCCGCATTCACGACAAAGCCCGCATGTTTTTCCGAAACCATAGCTCCGCCGATTTTCAAACCCTTTAAGCCCGCCTTATCAATCAACGTGCCCGCAAAATTTCCTTCGGGACGTTTGAAAGTCGAGCCTGCACTCGGAAATTCAAGCGGCTGTTTACTCTCGCGCTGAGTCGTGAATTCAGCCATTTTATTTTTAATCTCTTCAATGTTGCCGCGTCGCAAATTCAATTCCACTTCGCAAATCGCGCAGTTATTTTCCTGAAAAATGCTGTGACGATAGCCCAAATCCAAATCGGTTCTGCCAAATTCGACAAGTTCACCATTGGGAGTAACCGCCTTGACTTTTGCAATGATATTTTTCATTTCACCGTCATACGCACCCGCATTCATGAAAATTGCCCCGCCGATACTGCCGGGAATTCCGCAAGCAAACTCCAAGCCCGTCAAAGAATTCTCAGCCGCGAAGTCCGAAACAGATTTTAATTCGGCTCCCGCGCAGGCTATTATTTTTTCGTCCTCGCAACGAATATTTCCGAAAAATTTTTCGGTGAACTTGACGACAACGCCGCGAATTCCTTTATCTCTTACCAAAACATTTGAGCCGTTGCCCAAAATGACGCAGGGCAAATTAAACAGGTCGACGAGTTTAAAAATTTTCGAGACTTCCTCCGCGCTTGACGGAAAAATTAATAAGTCCGCCTCACCGCCGATTTTAAAAGTCGTTTGTTCACTCATCGGCGCACTGAATATAAATTGCTCCGGTCGTAAAAATTTTTCCAACTGCATTCCGAATGATTCTTCCCAAAACATTCCGAATCACCCCCCCTTAAAATCAATGAGTAATGGGTAATGAGTAATGAGTAATTAGAAAACGAAATCATTACGCATTGCGCATTTCTAATTCCTAATTTCTAATTCATAATTCCTAATTTCTAATTCCTAATACCTAATTGCCTTTCAAAACTGCGACCGTTGAGGCTGAAGTTGTAAGCTTTGCATAGCGAGCAAGATAACCCGTCTTGATTTTCGGTTCGGGCTTAGTCCACTCGGCGCGACGTTTGGCAAGTTCTTCTTCGGAAACTTCAAGCTCCAATTTGCGAGCGGGAATATCAATCGAAATTATATCGCCGTCCTTAATCAGCGCAATTGTGCCGCCTTCCATAGCTTCGGGCGAAATATGTCCGATACACGCGCCTTGACTCGCACCGCTGAATCTGCCGTCAGTTATCAAACCGACTTTCAAGCCCGCGCCCGTTATTGCCGCCGTCGGATTCAACATTTCCTGCATACCGGGACCGCCCTTAGGTCCTTCATAGCGAATAACAACAACGTCGCCATTATGAATTTCGCCCGCCATTATCGCGTTAATCGCAGTTTCTTCGCTGTCAAAGCATTTAGCCTTGCCTTTGTAAACCAACATGTCTTCGCTGACTGCCGACGCCTTGACGACAGCATAATCGGGACAAAGATTTCCTTGCAAAATCGCAATACCGCCCGTCGCACGATAGGGATTATCGACAGTATGAATCACGTCGGGACGCATAATCTGCGCGTCTTTGATTCTGTCGCCCAAAGTGCCCGTAACTGTCAGCGCGTCGAGATTGAGGATATTTTTCTTGGAAAGTTCGTGCATAACTGCATTGATACCGCCCGCCTCGTCAAGGTCTTGCATATGATGACTGCCCGCAGGACTTAATTTGGTTATGTAAGGCGTCCGCGCAGATATTTCATCGAAAAGCGTCGCGGGGATTTTGATTCCGCATTCATTAGCTATCGCCGTTAAATGTAAAACCGTATTCGACGAGCCGCCGATTCCCATATCAACCGTTATGGCATTTTCAAAAGCTTTCATCGTCAGAATATCACGCGGGCAAATATTTTTCTTAAGCAAGTCCATAATCACCGCGCCGGCACGTTTGGCAAGGATAAATCTGTCGCCCGTGTAAGCTGCAGGAATAGTTCCGTTGCCCGGTAAAGCCATACCAAGAGCCTCACTTAAACAATTCATCGTGTTAGCCGTGAAAAGTCCCGCGCACGAGCCGCAACTCGGACAAGCATGAGCCTCAAGGTCGGTCATTTCTTCAGCAGTCATTTTGCCCGCCGCGAATTTGCCAGCCGCCTCGAACGCTTGACTGACACTTATATCTTTTCCGTGAAAACGCCCTGCCAACATAGGACCGCCGCTGACAATTATTGACGGGATATTTAAACGCGCCGCCGCCATTAACATACCGGGAACGACTTTATCGCAATTCGGAATAAGAATCAGCGCGTCGAATCCGCTAGCCATTGCGACCGCCTCGATTGAATCGGCAATAAGTTCGCGGCTCGCCAATGAATATTTCATGCCCGTATGCCCCATTGCAATTCCGTCGCACACGCCGATTGCGGGAAATTCGACGGGAGTACCGCCCGCCGCCGCCACGCCGAGTTTTACGGCTTCGGTTATCGATTTCAAATGCATATGTCCAGGAATTATTTCATTAAAAGAATTGCACACGCCGATTAACGGACGACTCAACTCCTCAACTCCGTAGCCGTTCGCGTGGAATAAACTTCTGTGAGCGCAACGAGTCGCGCCTTTCTTTACAATGTCACTTCTCATTTCTTGAATCTCTCCTTGAAAATTTTTTTATAGGAATGCTAACCTCTTTTTGGAATTTTAATTTAGTAATTTTTCAAAGTCAATAGTGGCTTATCCCCCACTTGGTTTCTTGCACTGTTTTGCGGTATCAATTATTGAAATAAAAAAATCCCCGCCGAGTTTGGTGGGGATAATTTTTTTGTAGGGACGAGGGTTTAGGAACTAGGAACCAATTTTTTGTTGCTAATTTTGTAAGAGTCGCCGTTGACGTTGAAACTCGTCGTCTTGCCGAAATCTTTCAGCGTAATTGCGCTTGCAGTCTTGCCGACTTTGAAATAAATTTCCGTGCCTTTGGTATTAACCGTGCCCGTGATATTCTTTGCTTCAACGTCCATGATTTGCAACATATCCGTATTGTCGAAACCGTAAATAATATCTTTGCCGTCGCCGTTAGAATA
>JAFYNH010000030.1 GCA_017549815.1 Selenomonadaceae bacterium | reverse complement strand
TGAAAGTGCAAGACGCTACGCAACTGCCGCACATTGTACAACGATTAGCATCATATTCGATTTTCCAAGGCAAATCATTCGCCGCTATGTCTTGAACTTTTATTGCTTCCATCTTATCACCTCCAAATTGTTATCGATTACGACGACTTCGCGCTCATTCGGGTAAATATCGCGTTCCATGTTCCTATCGGGCAAAATCTCGTTGATTCCGCAGACTTCGGACGAAATTGCGACCGTATTATCATCACCGCCGACTACTACGGGGCGTAATTTCTTTGAATCGCAACATGTCATCATTTTTCCGTCAGGTAAGCCCGCAATTATCGTGTTCGGTCCGTTTATCTCCAAATGTGCCAGCGATTGACGGATTGACAGCAAAATATCTCTGTCGGGGCGATTTTCTATCTCCGCGAATGGCAACGGCGTTATCACGTGCTTATAATACGGTATCGACCATTTCAATTCGTGCAGGACGTAATGCAACGTGTACAGGAAATTTTGCGAATCAGACTCGAATCCGATATAGCCGCGATGTAAATTCTTTTGGAACTCCTTATTTTTCGTGTAGAAAGTGTTTTCGCCGTTCGCGCAGAGTGTATAGCCTTGCAAAAAGAACGGATGCGCGGCGTAGCGGACAATTTTATAATTTGTATTCTGCCGACACTGCACGATTATATTTTTCGCAAGCAATGTGCCGTTATCGTCCCAAAGTCGGAAATAAGTTGCTATATCTCGCGGATCTCCTATCTCCTTAAGCGTCAAAACGTCAGGCCAAAAGGAATATACGTATCCTTGACCCGATTCAGTCAAAATTTTACGCAATGCAAGCCGAGTATCGAGCAAAAGATTTTCGCGACTCTCTTTATCGTCGTAATGCTCCGGATAATCGTAATTCCGAAAGATATAATATGGCATCGCCTGTATGTCGAGGTCTTTTTTCTTATTCGGAACCGGTAACCACTCCGCCATTTTGACGAAATTTTTAGCCGCCATGTAATCTTCGACGAGTCGCGCTCCTTGTTTCGTGCAAGCCATTGACAACAGCGGTTTATCCTTATAAATCGAGAATACGCCCGCCAAATCCTGCATTACCATTGCGAAGCCCGAATTATCGTGCCCTTCCTGTTGCGGCAACATCAATCGCAACGCCGTCGACGGGTACACGGGCTTTTTGCTCTTCACCGCTCCTATTCTGCACATATTAACCACTCCAAAACATTTTTTTCGTACTTCGCATATCATATTCGTTGTAGATAGCCTAAAACCCTTTAGTTTTTTGTATACTTGACTTTCAGATTGATGTATACATAACAAAAACCCTCCGACAACCGCCGAAGGGCTTTTTTCAACTAAGATTATGAGTTTTGGAATACGTGATTGCATTTTCTATTATTTCGTTATCGTTCATGCCTTTGTAAAGATTATCGCGCCGCCATTCCGTGTAATCGTCATACTCATCATCATTATCAGCTATGTATTTCAAAAATTCGCCAGCCTCAATGTATCCGAGATTTTCTATCAAGCAATTTACGCCTTTAGCTATCAATTCTTCTTTCGTCATTACTATTCCCCCATTATTTTTACGAAATCGACAGGACTGATTATCTTTATTTCTTCGGACGAGTATTTAAGCAGTCGTTTATCGACAGTAACGAAAAAATCACACTCAGCCAAAATCGCGCTCGCTATGTGATATGCATCTTTAGTTTTTATGCCGCTTTTAGTTATCGACTCGACTTTTTTTGATAAATCTTCTGCTCTATCAATGCCTATGTAAGTTGTCCTGTAAGTTTTGATGAAAAAGTCATTATAGTTCCTGTCGCGAATATTTTTGTTCTGATTATTTTCGTAATGAAGCATGAACGAAGTAGCAAGTTCGATATTTTTCTTGATAATCTCTTTTTGAATTGCGATGACGGCATTTTTATCTTGAGTAATTTCATCAGAGACTTTTTTATCATGATGACGGTTATAACAACAGTTGTCTAAGTAAATTCTCATCTAATCACCTCTCCACTAAGATTTTATCAGAAAATTTGTCTCTGTCAAACGAAAAACCCTCCGACCATGCGCCGAAGGGCTTTTGTTATCTACATTATAAATCTCAATGTCTATTTTTGCAAAGAACTAATCTTACGTTCTTTTTCTTCTTTCTGAAACTCTAAATCACGAATTTTGGAAGATATTTCATCGTATAATCTTCTATTTCTACTTTCTTCCTCTCTACTCATAGGTTTATCATATCCAGTATTATCTAACCAGCCACCAATTCTTATTTCATCACGCTGATAACGTAATTCTTTTATTTCATTTTCTATTTCTTCGCATTCTTCTTCTAATTTTTCAATCTCATATAATCTTAAAGCTTCATCTAAATCTATTTCATTATTAGATTCAGATACATTTTCAATCTCTGAATTATCTATATGTTTAGTACTAATATTTTTTCCAGATTCGTATCCAAGATTAGAAAAAACATAATAAACAACATCTCCAATATTAAAAACAAATGCAATTACTGAACCCCATAACACATTTTTTATTACTATCATTACATCATGAGAAATTAAGTTTGAATCTATTAAATGAGATATAATTATAAAAACTGAGAATGAAAATATTGATAAAATTAGAAGTCCCTTTATTTCGTGTTTTTTTACAGTGCTATATATAGAAAAAGCAAAAATAATCCATAATATTAAACGATAATCGTAAATTATCCAATACAAATCGCTATGTAATGAAAAAAATGCACTTATGATAAGGATTATTATAAATGTCTGCAATCCCATTCAAAAATCTCCTTTCAAAACAAATTTTATTGTATTTTAGTTGATTTTTTTTATGAAGTCAAGTAGAATACGGGCGAGGTGATGAATATGACATACGAATTCACAACTGATAAGGTCGGCAAGGTTACTTTGAACAATTTCGGCTCATATGGCAAGACTTTTACGCTTCACGGAATCGATGCGCAACAATCCGACGCCAATATCATAATCGGCGGCGTCAGTCAGCTCCTTTCTATCGCCAATTTCCAAAATCAATTCGACCCAGAAGACGCTGTAAGGACGGTGAATCAAAATGTCGTCGCTAACGAATAATGTCGTCATAACTTTGCGCTTTGATGATGATTCTACGCGTAATATTACCTTCGAGAACGTCGCAAGTGCCGATTTAATGACTGTCAAGTCGAAAATCCAATCAATCAACGCCAATGCGAATAACGAATACGCGAATTTCTATGCAACGTTCGTATCTGATGACGGCGAGCCGGTAGTAAGTATCGAATCGTGCAAAATCGTCAGCACTCAAGAGGATGTGATTTACAGTGGCTAAAGTGAGCATAGAAATTGAATCAACGACCAGTTCGAGCAAGAAAAATACTACGACAATCAGCTATATCAATCCGCAAGCGACTAATTCCTCTTTAAAAGAGTTCGCGCAGATGTTAATCGCCTTAACGACGGACACTTACGAAGGAGTAACGAAAATCACGAAAGAGAGCGTGATATAATGGCTGATAAAGTAAAAACTACGGCTAATTTGGTAATCGAATGCGTCTTCAATGACGGCGACACGCGGACAATTACGTTAAAGAATCCGAAAAGCACCGTTTCATCTAGCGACATAGAGAATTTGGAAAGTTTCATGATAGAAAACCATATAATAATCGGCGACCGCGACAGTTCGGACTTTCGGAAGATAAGGAAGGCGGCAATACGTAATACAACGACCACATATCTTGATTTGGAGTAAAAAAAAGCCTCGACGCAAAGTCGGGGCTAATTTTTTTACGTAAGTTAAAAATTTTTATGCTCTAACGATACTGATACGCTGTTTAATGTGTTTGCCGTTCAAAATCTCATCAATCATAGCAACGGCATAGTCAGCGTAGCTGATAATGCTTTCTCCAGCAGAATTCAGCGTAAATTCTTCGCCGGCGACGATATATTTGCCGGTTTTTTCGCCGTCAGCTTGAAAATCAGCGGCAGGGCTTATAAATGTCCATTTAACATCATCGCGAGCGCGTAATTCGTTCAAAGCCTTGCCTTGAGCCGCCGCTAACGGTTTAAATGCGTCGGGAAAGTTAGGAGCGTCCATAACTTGCGCGGTATGTTCGGGATTAGTGTACAAACTGCCCGCTCCGCCGACAATTAACAGGCGAATATCAGTTCCGCTTAGTAAATCGCACAAATGTTTGAGCGTAGTAGAATGTTGAGGCAAAGTTTCAGGCGTCCAAGCCCCGAAAGCGTCGACAACGGCATCGAATCCGTTCAAATCGCCCGCCGTCAAGTCAAAAATATCTTTAACGACGATTTTATTAGCACCGGCGACTTCAACAGCCCGTCTGACGAAAGCAGTAACCTTAATACCGCGATTAGCCGCCTCAGCGACGATTTTTCTGCCGGCTTTACCGCTCGCCGCCACTACTGCAACTTTCATATTATCAACCTCCAAAAAATCTTTCCGGCATTATAAATTTTTTCTATGTAAATGGCAATAGGGCACATATTTATAACCAGTTGCAATTTTTGGCACAGCGAATTAAAATTTTATCGGAGGAGATTACATGATACGAAAAAAAGACTTGCCTGATTGTCCTGTAGCGACGACATTAAGCTTAATTAACAGCAAGTGGAAAGTTTTTATCCTGCAACGACTAGAAAATCATTCATACAGGTACAATGAACTAAAAAAATCCATAAATGGCATAAGCCAAAAGGTTTTGACGGACAGTTTGAGGTCATTGGAGTCTGACGGTCTTATTGAACGGAAAATTTTCGATGAAAAGCTGTCTCATGTTGAGTATTCGCTTACAAAGTTAGGTACAGAGTTCAAATTTGTCCTGAATACGCTATATGATTTTGGGTTATACTATAAAGACACTTTTGAGCAAAAAAAATCATGATAAAAAAGCCTCGAAGCGAAGTCGGGGCTAATTTTTTTGCTTTTTCTCACTGCGTAGCTTGCGAATGCGTCTTTCACGTCTCAAACGGACTTCACGAGCGGAATCGAGGTTGCAACGTCGGTTCCATTCGGCGAAACGTTCATGATAGTCGGAATTATTCATGACGAAGCGCGGATTGACCATAAAATCGAAGTCCTCAGCGAGTTTGAGTTCTTGAACGAGCAAATTATCTTCTAACCAATGGAGAGCGTTAAAAATACTTCTGATATTCAAGTTCAAATCGATAGCGAGTTGAATTTTAGTGTAACGAAACCCGCGAATGCCGTCATCGGGCTGATTGAGAGCGATATAGAAGAAAATTTTAACGGTCAAAGCAGTCGGAGCATTATTTAGCATGTTGAAGACGGATTTATCGATGTGAATCATAAAAAAAACCTCCTCAAGACGATTTCGAGGAGATTGTAACAAAAATTTTGGTGGTTTGAAAGTCCTAAATGAAAAATGCACAGATATGCAATTTTCATTTTGTCGACGTGACGGCTAAAATTTCAGATATTGTTCCTAACGTATTCATCATAGAGTTGCTTAAGTTCTTCAATCTTGTTGTAGGTTTCGACCTGCAATTTTGAGGCAGTGGCGAAGTCGCCGCTATTAAGGGCGTTGGTAAGGCGGGTGAAGAGTGATTTTTTATCGATAGCGTCCTTAGCGAGGTATTCGCGGAGGTCTTTAATTTTATTCCACATGTAGGAATCTTGGTCGGTGCGGAAATTACTTTCGATAAGATGAGCCTTGCGAACGACGTTGCGCATTTCTGGGAGAATCCGAGCGATAATTTCGGTTTTCCAGCGGAGAAGTGCGCCTTCCTTGAAAGAATTGATTGTACGCTGATTAAGGACGCCGCCCGCCGTGATGACCTTGACTTTAGCGGGAAAAGTATCGAAAGCCTGCATATTTTCCCAAACGGTAGCGGGAGGAGCACCAAACATGGCATCGCGTTCTTCAGCAGTGTAATCCTCGAAAACATCTTCTTCGGAGCGGTAAGCGCGGGATTTTTCGAGATAAAAACCGTCTTGACCGGCTTTTTTGCTGAGTTCTGTGAGCAAATCGACGGAAGTTTTTTCAATGGCATAGCGAACGCCGTCGAGGATAGCGGAATAACACGCCGCGAGCACGAGATAAGTATTAGTATAAGGGTTGCAAGCGCGAAGTTCAAAGCGAGTCGCCATAGGATTTTTCAAATCGCGAATCAAACCCGCCAAAATTGTTCTATTACGGCTAGGAATCTTCGGAGTATGCCCCAAAGAGGTTACGATACAAACGGGAGCCTCAAAACCGGGCTTTAATCTGTTCAAAGAGTCGTTAGTCGCGCTGACAAACGGGTTAATGACTTCGTAATTCTTGAGCAAGCCCATAATCGAGCCGTAACCGACCGCGTTCATAAAATCTTCGGAGGGATTTTTATTTGCGAACAGATTATGGAGTTTTCCGTCTGAAGTTATCGCGGCAAGTCCAATGTGAGTATGTTCGCCGTTACCCGCAAGCCCGATCATGGGTTTAGCCTTAAAACTGACTTCCAAACCTTCAGCGCGGAAGACTTCTTTAACAATAGTGCGGACGAACATTTCATTATCGGCGGCTTGAACGGCATCGGCGAATTTCCAATCGATTTCGAGCTGTTCGCAGACGTGAGTAAGGTGACCGGACTCGTTAATTTGCGCTTTAAGCCCGCCAACCTCTTTATGCCCCATTTCGACGCCGAAACCGTATTTATCGAGTTCGATAACGCATTTTTCGAGTGCACAACGAACCGCGCCATGAGTTCTTTGCCAATATTGCTCCTGCATGACCTGCGACGCGCTCATTTCTTCGATAGCGGCTTCTTCGAGGGGCGTTTTTACCCAAAATTCGAGTTCAGTGGCGGAAGTGAAGACAATATCGGTAATATCGTTGCCGCTGACTTCGAGACCGTCAATTTCGGGCTGTTTATGGAACAAATCGAGCAATTCTTTCTTAACGAAAGCCAAAGTATCGGTAAGAATGGCGCGGGAGTCGACGCGTTTGCCTTCGTGAATCAAAAAGCTGGGAATTCGGAGAGTACCGACAGGACAGCCCGTTTCATCGTCAAAATACTCGTAATTATAATCGACGAACCAATTAACGTTAGAATCGACGGGCATATCGACTTTGGCGTTGTTGAGCGTAGCGATACCGGGCAAAACGACGCTTGATCCGTCAGTTTGGACAGCGCGACCGGCATAAAATTCGTCAATGTCCTTGAGGAAGAGGCGAACGGGGATTTTTTCGTCAGTATCGTTGCCCGCGAGGTCAATTCCGACGAGCGAGACGAATTTAATTTCGGGGTGATCGTTTAACTGCTGAATAATTTCTTCCTTCGGCGTATTCGCTTTGATTGTGTAAAGCAAATCTTTCATTCTGATAACCTCCTTGAAAATGTATCGGCGCGGCGAGTAACTTTTCTTTATCGAAAAAAATTGGCGCGTCCACTGGATGCAACGTCACGTTGCCCTCCTATTCGGGTTTTTCGCCCGGAATATCCATAATAGCAGCGGCACCGCGATGACCAGTACGAATTCTTACGGCGTCGCTTAATTCATAGACAAAAATCTTTCCGTCGCCGAATTTACCGGTGCGCAAGACATTTTGAGCGACTTCAAGAACTTTTTCTACTGGAATTTCGCAAACGACGGTTTCAACTTTAATTTTTGGTACTAAATTGACTTCGTACTCGTGTCCGCGAAAGAATTCTTTATGCCCGCGTTGCAAACCGCAACCGTAAACTTGAGAAACAGTCATACCGAGCACGCCGATAGCGTTCAGAGCGTCTTTAAGCTCCTCAAGCTTTGCTGGGCGGGTTATTATATCGATTTTGGTAATTTTTCTGTTCATAAGCACCTCAACCTTGCGAACTTTTAACGCTGGGGAATAAATTTAAGGTGTAAGGCTCCGATTCGCCGAAAATATTAGAAGTTCCGGAGTAAACGCCGGTATTATAGCCGCGTTCGCCGTGTTCGACCAAATCGAGCCCGGAAATTTCTTCAGATTCGTCCGCACGCAGTGAAACAATCGCGCTGACAACTTTATAAAGCAGAGTCGAGCCAACAACCGCGAAAATTACAGCGACACCGATAGAAATAATCTGCGCGAAGAATAAATCCGTTTCACCGTAGAAAAGACCGTTTGCGCCGTCTGGATTAACGGAAGTTGTTGCCCAAAGTCCCGTAGCAATTGCGCCCCAGATGCCGCCGACGCCGTGAACTCCAAAAGCGTCGAGCGAATCATCATAACCGAGTTTTGCCTTGACAATCGCGACGGCAGTGTAGCAGACCATTCCGCCGATTAAACCGATAGCGACGCTAGGCAAGATTGTAACGTAACCAGCCGCAGGAGTTATCGCTACAAGTCCCGCGACTGCTCCAGATACCGCACCAACAACCGTAGGCTTGCCGTGACGAATCCATTCAATCAAAGTCCAACCGAGCAATCCCGAAGCCGCCGCAACTTGAGTAACGACGAAAGCATTTGCCGCGAGTTCATTTGCTCCGAGTGCAGAACCAGCATTGAAGAAAAACCAACCAACCCAAAGTCCCGACGCACCGAGAACAGTCATTGGGATATTGTGCGGAACAATCGCCCGTTTTCCATAACCGTTTCGCTTACCGAGCAGGATACAAATCGTTAAGCCGCTCACGCCGCTGAGTATATGAATAACTAATCCGCCCGCGAAGTCCAATGCGCCGAGTTGAGCGAGAAAACCGCCGCCCCAGACCCAATGCGCCATAGGATTATATATGAAAATCGCCCAAAGCAACATCAGCAATACGAAGCCTTTGAACTTCATGCGTTCGGCAAATGCGCCTGTTATCAGCGCGGGAGTCAGAGCCGCGAACATACATTGGAACGCTACGAACGCCAATTCAGGAATTGTGCCGCCTTCGATAATATTATAACCAACGCCCGACAATCCGATTTTCGATAAGTCGCCGATTAAGCCGTTTATATCGTTGCCAAAAGCGAGCGTGTAACCAATCAAGATGAATTCAACACTGACCATGCCGAGAATAAACATCGACTGCATTATCGTCGAGAGGACATTTTTACTACGTACCATTCCGCCATAGAAAAGCGCAAGTGCTGGCGTCATTATGAAAACCAACGCCGCGCTTACCAATACCCATGCTGTGTCTCCACTGCTCATTTTTATCACTGCCTAATTAAGAATCTATATCAGCTGATTGTCGCAATTATAGCATAACTAATCTGCATGTAAAGACCTAAAAATGTTGTATCCTTGTATACATTTATTTTTAGAACTTACCAATTTACTATAACGTAAAAAGAAAAATGCCTAAAGGATTAGAGTTATAATTTTTTACTTTCGCAAGATAATTTGTAGCTTAATAATTGTAGTCCTTAGTTTCTATTTCCTAATTTTTAAATAAAAAATTAGCAACAGTAGATGAAAATATTGACAACAGTATAATTATTTCCTAGAATGCGCCTACCGAAGAAAAAATGAGACAGAATAGCGTGGTTTGTTTTATTCGTATTAATGTGGATACAGCGGATAAATGTCCACGAGTGACTATGTTTTAAGGAGCAACGGGTGGAATCTAATGAAAAATTTTCTCTGGATTATCTCAAAAGACACGAGATATTTCCACGACGCGATAAATATTTTGGACGAGCAAAGTGACGGACTTGAAATTGTTGGCAAGGCGGCAGGCGAAGACATTGCCAAAGTTATTTGTAAAGATGTTGACGTTATTCTTGTCGTGGGCGCAAAAAAATTCGGCATGAGTAAAATCACACAAGCCGCCCGCCAACTCAACTTGCCAGAAGAAAAACTTTTAGGCGATTGGATTGTTTGCATACCGGGTTTTACACTTAAAAAGTATCGTTGCCTTCAACGCTCGCGCCTGTCGATTTTTTCAATGAATTGCTTTGGTGGAGCGATTTCGCATATGTTAGGCTTATCATTCCTGTCGCCGTTCGTCAACATGTTTTTTGAAGAGCAAGATTATCTGCGTTTCCTGCGCGAGCCGCGTTCTTACATTGAGGAGCCGATAATTTTTAAAGGAACAGCATGGGAGGCGGACTTAAAATTTGATTATCCGATTGTCACGCTTGGCGACGTGACTATCCATATGAATCACTACAAAACCTTTGAGGCGGCAGTTGCCAAGTGGAATGAACGCAAGGCGCGAATTAACTGGTATAATCTTTTCGTGACAGCTTACACAGAGAATGAAGAATTTTTAGAGGAGTTTGACGCACTCCCTTACGGCAGAAAAGTTTGTTTCGTGCCTTTTAAGTCTGATTTAGATTCGGCGTGGTATATCAATCCGAACACGATACCTGATTTGGAATTTTGGGATATTGTGAATCACTTTGGGTTTGGCAATCCTTTTTACTACGATCCGTTTGATATGCTCCTTTACAGCAAGAAAACTCCGCTTATCGAAATGTAGAAAGAAGGTAAATCTTGTTAAAAGTTTTAATTTGGATTGTCTCGAATGACAGTAGATTTTTTCAAGGCGCAATGAGTATCTTAGAGCGGCAACACAACGGGCTTGAAGTTATCGGTGTGACGGCTAATGAAGAAATTGGGCTGGTCAAGGATGGTCGAAATGTTCCCTTCATTCCGCTTGACAGGTTGACTGGGGGGGGGGGTTGATATTATCCTTGTCGTCGGCGCGAGACAATTCGGCATGAGCCAAATCACACAAGCCGCCCGCCAACTTAATTTACCCGAAGAAAAACTTTTAGGAGACTGGATTGTCTGTATTCCCGGGTTCACACTTGAAAAGTATCGTCGCCTTCAACGTTCGCGCCTTTCGATTTTCTCTTCATTTTGTTTCGGTGGTTTCATTAGCAATATGCTTGGATTACAATTTCGCTCGCCTTTTATCAACCTAGCTATTGGTGAACAAGAATATATAAAACTTCTTCGTGCGCCCCGTATTTACATGGAAGAACAATTTTATTTTAAGAAAACAGGCTTTGAACGAAACTTAAAACGAGATTTTCCAATCGTTACTTTAGGAAATGTCGATATTTCCATGAATCATGATACTGACTTTAATGAGGCTGTTGAAAAGTGGAACAGACGAAAAACTAGAATTAATTGGTATAATCTTTTCGTGACAATGGCTACCGAGAGTGAAGAAATTTTGGAGGAATTCGACGCGTTACCTTATGGTAAAAAAGTTTGTTTTGTGCCCTTTAAGTCTGATTTAGATTCGGCATGGTATATTAATCCTGAAATACACAAAGGTTTGCCATTTTGGGATGTTGTAAATCATTTCTGTTTTGGCAATCCTTTTTACTACGACCCGTTTGATATGTTGATTTACGGTAAGAAAACGCCGTTAATTGATATGTAAAAAAAGCTCCCACTCGATTTTGAACGGGAGTTTTTTATTAAACACGAATAATTTTAACGCCGTGTTCTTCCAAATTTTTTATAGCGTCGTCGGGAATTTTATCGTCGGTATAAATCGCGTCGATTTCATTGTAAGTCAAGAGCGGAACCACGCCCGCCATTGAAAATTTCTTCGACTCGGTCAGGATTATTTTTTCCCGCGCAGATTCCGCCATGTTGCGAACAGCCTCCGCACGCATTAAATCTCCCGACATTGCGCCCGATTCGTTAAAGCCGTCAGTGCCCATGAAAAATTTTTCAACGTGAAAATTCTCCGCGCATTTCTTAATCAGAGGTCCGACCATAACTTGCGCTTCGGCTTGAAATTCGCCGCCGAGTAAAATTAACCGCGCCCCGACCTTATCTCTTAAAAACGTCGCGATGAAAACCGAATTGGTTATGATTGTCACGCCGCGCCTGTTCAAGACGATTTCCTCCGCCAATAACGCGCAACTCGACCCCGATTCAATCATGAGCGTTTCGCCGTCTTTAATCGACTCCAAAACTTTTTTAGCGATTCGGCGTTTGAGTTCGTAATTGAAAAGGAGCCGTGTACTTATGTCGTCGCTCTCCGGCAAGGTCGCAAAGCCATGTTCGCGTTTCAAAAGCCCTTTCTCTTCCAAAACCGATAAATCTTTCCTTATCGTCACTTCCGAGACTTTTAAAATTTCCACCAGTTCAAGTACCGTCACTCTTTTTTTGTTGCCGATGATGTCTAAAATTTGTATCTGTCGTTCCCGCATTTCAATCTTCCTTTGAATTCGTTTGACGGCATTTTAACACAAAAAATTTTTTCCACAAAGTGCTATAATGGCTGAAAAACTAAGGCGGGAAAAATTTATGCGAGGCGAGTTTTTGCTTGACATAGATAATAAATAGCTTAAAATTCCAACCATAACAGTTAATCTACGTCTACAAAACAAGGAGGCATTGAACAGTTAAAGAAAACTTATAAAAAGCTCCCAAATCACTATAAAATTTAAAAGGAGGTGAATGCCGTTACTGATTGACTTTTATGTTTCGTTATGCTAAATTTCCCGTTATCCGAACGAAAACCAAATTCGGAAAATACCCGTTCGTTAGCGGGGAATTCAAGCCTGTGGAGCGTCATAACAATGAGGAATGAGGAATGTGAAATGAGGAATGAAAAGAAATTCCTAATTCCTAATTTCAAATTCCTAATTGGCAAAAGCGGACGCGGCGAAGCAGGAATGGGACATAAAGGTTTTTATAACTTTTTATAAGTTCTCAGTAACGGAAGAAATGAAATCTAAAACTGTAATAATCACGGGCGGCACAACAGGAATAGGTAAAGCGACTGCTATCAAGTTCGCTGAAAATGGCTACAATGTTGTCGTTACCAGTCGTGATTCAAGAAAAGAAACTGCTTTAAAAAATGAATTCAAGGCTAAAGGCTTGGAAGTAGATTTCAAAGTACTCGATGTCCGTGATGAGGAACAAGTTCAGGCTGTAATACAAGAAACGGTTGCCAAGTACGGGAAATTAGATGTCATGGTCAATAACTCAGGAATTTCATTAGGCAACGCCGTATTGGCGGAGACAGAGTCCGATGATTTGAAACAAATGCTCGATACCAACGTTATGGGCGTTTATTACGGCATGAAGTACGCGATAAAAGAAATGCTCAAAACAAATGGCGGCGCGATTGTAAACTTGGCATCTATTGCGGGACTCAACGGGTTGTATGCAACTGCACAGTATTGTGCTACAAAACATGCTGTAGTAGGTTTGACTAAAGGCGCAGCCATTGATTATGCACAGCAGGGAATACGCATAAATGCAGTCGCACCGGGCGCAATTAAAACGGACATTCTTCAAAATGCTATTGACGCAGGAACTTACGACGTGTCAGGCATAGAGGCGATTCATCCAATGAACAGACTCGGAAAAGTAGAAGACATCGCCAACGGGATATTCTTCCTTGCGTCCGCTGAAAACGAATTTATTACAGGAACGATTTTAAATATTGACGGCGGATATAACGCCAGATAATTTTTGTTGATTAGCGGCGAGAAAATCGCCGTTTTTTTTATGCGCCAGTCAAGCGTTGAAAAATCCCGCGCCGCCAAATATAATTGTTTCAAAAATGTACGGAGTAATGAACATGCATAAAATTTTAGAAGAGGCACTGCGCGACGAAATAATTTGCGAGGCGGCTAAAAAATTTTCCAAGCACGGCGAGTTTTTGCTTTACGGATTGGCAGGCTCGCAGAAAATTTTAATGGCGGCGGCGGGTTATACAATTAAACCGCGCCCGACGATAATTTTAGTCAGCGGCAGAGAAAAAATGGCAGAGTGGCGCGACGACTTCGCAGAACTTTTACCAGACGTTGAAGTTGCCGAGTTGCCCGAATTGGATTTAATCAACGTTCAAGCAAGTACAATCGGCGTTGAGCGACAGGCAAAGCGTCTTGAAATTTTGGCGCGACTCCTACGCGGAGAAAAATTTATCGTATTGGCGTCGGCAATGGCGGCAGTAAAGAAAGATTTTTCGCGTCAAGACTTTTTGAAATTCCAACTGCGCGTCGAAGTCGGAGAAACTTTATCGATAGAAAAATTTTTATCAAAGCTTGTCGAATTCGGCTACGAGCGGACGGACGAGATTGACGCAATCGGTAAATTCAGCGTACACGGCGGCATTGTAGACATTTTTCCGATTAACGAGCCGACGCCCTACCGCATTGAATTTTTCGGCGACGACGTTGATTCGATTCGCGCTATAAATTTTGATACGTTGCGTTCGGGGAAAAAATCTCAAGCCGTCTCTATTCTCCCGATTAAAACGTTTGGTAAGACTGGCGAATCCTTTCTGACTTGCGCGGGCGAAGACGGCACGATTATTTTCGACGAACCTGCGCGGATTTACGAGGCGATTCAAAATCTGATTCACGAAGACCCAGAGATTAAGAAAAATATTTTCACGTTTGAACAGCTTGTAAAGAATTCTCGCGCCGGAAGTCTGATTCACTTTGAACTGATGATGAAAAATATTCGCGGCATTGAACCGAACGAATCAATCGGGATAACCGCCGCCAACGTCACGAGCTTTCAAGGACAAACGAAATTTTTTTTAGAGGAAATGGCGCGGCTCCTTGAACTTAACCAAAAAGTTTTTATCCTGTTCAAAAATCAGGCGAAACTTAACGGCGTCATGAAACTCCTTTACGAAAATAATTTAACGGGCATTAATCTTCAACTCGGCACGCTGAACGACGGCTTTATCTTTCCGAACTCCAAACTTACTGTCCTTACCGAGAAAAATATTTTCGGCGGACAAGTTAAACGGCGCGTCAAAACTTATTACGCAGAGGCGGGCGAACGAATCAGAAGTTTCAGCGATATTCACCCCGGCGATTACGTCGTCCACGTCGAAAACGGCATTGGAAAATATCTCGGCATTGAGACCCTTGAATTCGACGGCGTTCACAATGATTTTCTGCATATTCAATACGGCGGCGCGGACAAACTTTTTATCCCCGTCGAACAGGCGCAATATCTGCAGAAATATATTTCGGGCGACAGCGCGGTTCCAAAACTTTCAAGACTCGGTTCGGGCGATTGGGCAAAAGCCAAATCAAAAGCGTCCGCCGCTGTCGAAGATATTGCCGAAAAACTTTTGGAGCTTTACGCCCGTAGAGAAAAGGCAACGGGCTTTGCTTTCGCCGAAGATGACGCTAGCCAACGCGAATTTGAAGACGCCTTTCCCTACGAAGAAACTCCCGACCAAGCTCGCGCAATCGCCGACGTTAAAAAGGATATGGAACGCCCGCAACCTATGGACAGATTAATTTGCGGCGACGTGGGCTTTGGCAAAACAGAAATTGCGATTCGTGCGGCTTATAAGGCGGCAATGAACGGCAAGCAATGCGCGGTTTTAGTTCCCACGACGGTTTTAGCGCAACAGCATTATCAAACATTTTCGGAACGATTCGCAGGATTTTTACCGACGATTGATGTTATCTGCCGATTCAGAACGCCTAAAGAACAACGCACGACCTTACAAAAAGTCCGCGCAGGTCAAGTGGATATTTTAATCGGGACGCACTCAATTTTATCGAGCCGAATTCAATTTAAAGATTTAGGCTTGCTGATAATCGACGAGGAACATAGATTCGGCGTCAAGCAGAAAGAAAAAATTCGCGCAATGAGTGCAGGCGTTGACGTGTTGACATTGAGCGCGACGCCGATTCCGCGAACTTTGCATATGTCATTAGTCGGGGCGCGTGACATGAGTTTGATTGAAACTGCGCCCGCTGAAAGATTTCCTGTTCAGACTTACGTTATTGAGGACGACGACGAAATTATTGCGGAGGCGATTCGCAGGGAAATTCGACGCGGCGGACAAGTTTATTTCGTCTATAATCGGATTGAGACGATTGATTTAATGCGCGACCGATTAACCGAGCTTGTGCCCGAAGCTAAAATTCAGACGGCGCATGGGCAAATGTCTGATGATTTCTTGGAAAATATAATGATGAACTTTTACGAAGGCGCATTTAATGTTTTGCTGACGACGACGATTATTGAGAGCGGGCTTGACGTTGCCAACGCGAACACGATTATAATTTACGATGCGGACAGCTTTGGCTTGGCGCAACTTTATCAAATGCGCGGGCGCGTCGGACGTTCGCACATAATGGCTTTTGCGTATTTTGTTCACCGCGCAGATAAACTTTTGAGCGAAAACGCTGAGAAACGTCTTCAAGCTATGCGGGAATTCGCGCAGTTAGGGGCGGGCTTTAAGATTGCTATGAAGGACTTGGAAATTCGCGGCGCGGGTAATTTGCTTGGCGCACAACAGCACGGGCATATTGCGAGCGTCGGCTTTGAAATGTATTGTCGGCTTTTGGAAGAGGCGGTTAATAAGCTCCAGCATAAGGAAATGGAAAATGTCGACGACCCCGACCCGATAATCAATTTGCCGACGGAGGCTTTTATTGACCGCGAATATATTTCCAATGCGGGCGACAAGATAGAAATTTATCGGCGATTAGCGGTTATTCGCAACGATACTGAGCTAAAAGACCTGCGCGAAGAATTACAAGACAGATTCGGGAAAATCAGCGAGCCTGTTGAAAATTTGTTACTCGTGACGCGAATCCGAATTGTTGCAAAAATGTTGGGCGTTAAATCTGTCCAAGAAAATAATCTGCGCATAGAAATAATTTTCGGCGACTTGAAAAGAGTTTCCGCGCAGGGAGTTATTGAGCTGTCCAAAATTTTCCGCAGTGATTTCAAATTTTTAGAAAGTTCGTCGAGGATTTTCCTGACGTTTAGGACGAAAAAAAATCTCCTCAGCCGAATTTTTAATGTGCTAAGGAGCCTAATAAAACGTTGAACTTTTGCTAAGCTTTATAAAAAAAATTCCTTGTCGATAATCTTGTCGTAAATGTAGCCTTCACGAACGCCCGAATCACTGTAAATTATATTCAGACTGCCAAAGCGTTTCGCCAATACGTCCGCGATTATCAAGCCCGGCATAAATGTATGCATTCGTTCGGGGACGGTTTTCATTAATAAAATTTTGTCAGGAACAATCAATTCGTGGTCGCGCTGGAATCTGTGCAAAATGTCATGAATACGCCGAACTTCCATGCGCATATTTTGCCGCGTCATGCCGTACATTGCATTATAAAGAGCCATTGCCCCTTTAAACGTCCCACCTATTCCGCAAATCTGCGCGTGGCTCACAGCTTGAAATTCTTTAACCGCGCTGACTGTCGCCTCTGCCTCAGCGTACATTTCCGCAATTTCAACCGCACTCGGCAAAATGTGAATCCCCGTGTATCGCGTATGAAAACTCAACGAGCCAATCGGTAAACTCGCCTTAACTCTTATCTCGCGGTCTTTGAAGTAAACAATTTCCGTCGATCCGCCGCCAATGTCTATCAGCAAGCCCTTTTCGTCAACCAGATTGTGCGTCGCGCCGATAAAATCAAAAGTCGCCTCGTCGTCGCCGCTCATCAGCATTATATTTATCCCCGTCCGATAAGATATTTCGTCGACTGCTTGCGAACCGTTTACCGAATTGCGAAGGGCGGCGGTCGTAAACGCCGTGATTTGCGTTATTCCGAAATCGTCCAGAAAGTGGCGATATTCGCCGATTATATCAACTACCTTGTCAATGCCCGCTCGTTGCATAACGCCGTCGCGCACATAGGACGCAAGCCCGACTGTATGTTTCTTTTTCATTATCATTTCAACGCGGTCGCCGTCTATGTCATATATCGCCATTCGTATCGTATTCGAGCCAATGTCTATCATCGCGTAAAGCATTCTAATCGCCTCCCTTGCCAAAAAAATATTCGGCATTTGTTTTTATTAACCTGCCGAATTTTTATATTCAGTTTTGAATCTCACTCGAAGCCTTACTAATAATTTTCCCGTCGCGGTCTTCGTAAACCACTTTAGCAATTCTAGCGTTGATTATCATGCGGCGGCAAAGTTTACAAGGCTCGCCCGATGCATTGGAGCCGTCCGCGCAGTTCACGCCCGCTATATAAATCGTCGCGCCATTCATTTTATCGGGGTCGGCATTGATTATCGCGTTTTGTTCGGCGTGGACAGCAACGCAAAGTTCGTAGCGTTCGCCTTTCGGCACGTGAAGACGTTCGCGCTCGCAAATCCCGCTATCTATGCAATTCGTCTCGCCGCGTGGTGCGCCGTTGTAGCCCGTGCTGATTATGATTTTATCCTTAACGATAATCGCGCCGTAGCGTCGACGCAAACAAGTTGCCCGCTTGCCGACTTCGCGGGCTATGTTCAAAAAGTATTCGTCCCAATCGGGGCGTTGGCTATTACTGCTCATAAGTTTCCTCCGCAAGAATTTTTTATTGCATATAATTTTTCTTGATACAGAAATTTTTTCCTGCTATGCATGGCAAAACGAAACGTTCAATTTTTTGTCAAAGCGTCGTAAAGTCTGAACAGCTCGGCGACAATGGCTGGTTCGTCGTCTAAAATATTTTCAAAACCGTAAACCGCCGCAACTGCCTTGTCGTTCGCTCGGTGAGCCTCGCGCAAGTCTTTAGGCATTGTCAATTCATCATATAAAGCGGCTAGGGAATTAGGGAACGAGCGAAGTAGTGAAGTAGAATTTTTATTGCTATTTCCCTTTTTCCCTACTTCCTTACTTCCCTGATACTTAGCCCGAACGTCCAAAATATTCTTCGCGGTCGACTCAATAGCTTTCTTTTGCGCGGGCGTCGGAGTGCACCAAATAAAATTGTTGTAAACTATCGTAGCCGAATAACGATAGCTAGTTCCCATACGTCCGCAAGTTACTCGCGTCCATGCCATATGAATTGAACTCATCAAAACTCCAAAGTGATACAACTGCCCGTCGGGAATCATGAATAATAAATCAGTCAAAATAACTTCGTCGCCGACAATGTCCATTGGAATATAAAATCGACGGTCGCCGCTAACTTTGGGAACAACAATACACTGCGCGGGATTTTTAGTTTCGCGGAAAAGATGAGGCGTCGCGGCGAGTTTTTGACGGTCGGGCGCACCTTTCAAGCGATTTTCCTTGCAGAGTTGCACACGCTGATAAATTAATTTCAGCTTGCGAATTTCGGCGGGCGTGGCGTCGACTAACCACAGACAATAACGCAGTTTGCCGTTGATAAATTCTTCGGAGCCGATAAGCCGCTTAATAAATTTCTGCGCGGCGGGTTCGCGTTTAATGAAGTCGGCATAATCTTTTTCCTCAATGATAAGTGCGCCGCCGTCGGCAGGACGATTGCCAGTTGTCATCTGCGGCACTTCGCAAATCGGCAAGACGCGATTTTCTATAAAAGTCATTTCCGAATCGAGGAGGTAGAAATTTATATTTTTCGCGGTGACGAATTCATTGCCGCTGAAAATTTTTTTAGGCTTATCGTTGGGCGCGACGCTGAAACCGATAATGACGCAATGGACGTGCGCAAGGTCGGCTGATTCGCTTTCCCAGCGAAAAGTTTTATAGGCGAAGTCGAAATGAATCGGGGCGCGATTGAGAATAAATTTCCACACGTCGACAGCCTGTTCGCCCTGCGTAACGGAATTGGTGGAGACAAAGGCGGCGCGAACGGCATTATCTTTCATGAATTCGGCGGCTTTGAGATACCAACCGGCGACGTAATCGATTTTGCCAGCTTTTTTATAAGGCTTGCCGTTTTCAACGAACAGATTTTGCATGTCGAGCTTTTGATTTTTAGTTTGGTTAGAGTAGCCGACAAAGGGCGGATTGCCGATGATGTAGTTTGGCAGGGAATTAGAGCAGTAGGGAAATAGCGAAGTAGCTGTTGACCTACTTCCCTCATTCCCTAATTCGCTACTTCCCTCAAAAATCTCTTTCCAGTCGATTCGGAGGGCGTTTGCTTTTACGATATTGGCGTAACTTTTTA
>JAFYNH010000029.1 GCA_017549815.1 Selenomonadaceae bacterium | reverse complement strand
GGCAATGATACGATAATCACGGGCGGAGGAGAAGCTTACAATCCTGGTTATTCTTCGGCAAGGTATACTTCCATAGTTGCGGGCACGGGCAACAACCGAATCACCGTCAACAGCGGCATAACTTACGGCAAGATTTATGCGGAAGGAGGTAATGATTTTGTCTCAATCGTGGGTAACGGCTGTAATAATAGCATTTATCTCAAAGAAGGCGATGATTCGGTTATCAGCGGCGGGAGTCAATCGACAATCAACGTCGGCATTGGCAAAAATTTCGTGACACTCAATATGGACAGTTCAGGCAATAGCATTATCGCGGGCAACGATGATGACTTTGTCCTTATAAATGATTCGGGAGACGAGAATAAAATTTCGCTTGGCGCAGGAAATAACACTGTCAAGAGCGAAAGCGGTCGCGAAAATGTTTACACGGGGGACGGAGACGATAAAGTTACGGTCGCGGGCGGCTATGTCAACGTTGGCGGTGGCAAAAATGATGTTTCGTTGACTACAAGCGGCAATTCGAGTGTCATTGCGGGCGCGGGTGACGATATAATTAATGTCAACGACATAGACGAAACCAAAGACCAACGTTACTACAACTACATTGACGCTGACAATGGCAATAACTACATTAACAACAGCAACGTTGAACGCTCAAGTATTTACGCTGGTAGCGGTAACGATACGATAATCACAGGCGGAGGAGAAGCGTACAATCCTGGTTATTCTTCGGCAAAGTATACTTCCATAGTTGCAGGCGCAGGCGATAATAAAATCACTGTCAACAGCTACATGAAGTATGGCAAAATTTTCACGGGCGGAGGCAACGACTTAGTTTCAATTTCGGGTGGCGGTTCAAACAATATGGTTTCTGTAAACAGTGGCGACGATTCCGTTATTGCAGATATTGGCGATTCAACATTCAACGTCGGCGAAGGAAACAATTTCGTGAGCCTCAACAACGGTGGCAATGATATTATCGCAGGCAACGGCAACAATACATTAATCAGCACGAACGGGCGCGAAGATGTAACGATGGGTAACGGTAACAACAAAATCGCAATCGTTGACGGCTACATTAGCGTTGGCGACGGCAATAATGAACTTTCCATGACAGCTAATGACGCAATAACAATTTCTTCCGGTAAAGGCAACGATACAATTAACATTACGGATGTCGACAAGCAAAGATACTACAACAAAATTTATGCGGGCGATGGCAACAACTATATTAATAACAGCAACGTTGAAATTTCGACTATAATCGCAGGAAGTGGCAACGATACGATAATCACGGGCGGAGGAGAAGCTTACAATCCTAGTTATTCTTCGGCAAAGTATACTTCCATAGTTGCAGGCGCGGGCGACAATAAAATCACCGTCAACAGCTCAATGCATTACGGCAAGATTACTGCGGGCAATGGCAATGACTTAGTTTCAATCGCGGGTGACGGCTCGAACAATATCATTTCGGTCGGCGACGGCAGGAATACGATTATCACAGAAAATTACTACGACACAAACTATAACACTTACAACACAATCGAGGCGGGCACAGGCTCCGATTTGATTCGCACGAGCGGCAACAACTTATTTATCAATGCGGGTTCGGGGCGCAACCTCATTTCGCTCACGGGCGGCAAAGGCAATGTAATCGTCACGGGCAAGGGTAACGATACAATTTCACTCGCCAAAGACGCAAGTAACAACGAAATTATCTTCGGCGGCGGCAACGACATTGTCTTAAATTATCATGCAAACGATACTGTTTTTGCGGCAAATAACCTCACCAAAAACACTGTCGGCGACGACGTAATTTTAACTGACGGTAAAAGCAAAATGACGCTCAAAGGAGCCGCCGCGCTCGCAAGTATCAACACGGCGATTCTTTCTTCAAGCGGTACCGTTTATAAAATTCTCGTTGCCGATAAAACTATTGGCGATACTCTCCTGCCCGACGGTACAGCAATCACTACGCCGCCCGAAGACACGACGCCGACCGCACTCGGCATTTCAAACAGCGTCAACGCAACCTTAATCACGGGCACGGGATTTTACGACACCATTAAGAATAACGGCGATAAGGTTACGATTAAAGCACTCGGCGGCGACGATTCAATTACAAATTACGGCTCCAACGTCACGATAAACGCGGGCGCGGGCGACGACATTGTTAAAAACGAAAAAGGCAACAAAGTTACAATCAGCGGCGGTTCGGGCGATGATTCACTTATCGGCGGCGCAGACAATGATTATCTAAACGGCGACACGGGCGACGACTCACTTATTGGCGGCAATGGAAATGACACTTTATCGGGCGGAAACGGCGATGATTATTTGAACGGCGACGCTGGTAATGATTCGCTTATCGGTGGCAAAGGCGACGATACCTTATCCGGCGGCAAGGGTAATGACACCTTCGCGGGCGGTAAAGGCAACGATTTATTCGTATTCAGCGCGGGCAATGATGTTATTACCGACTATGCAACGGGCGATAAAATTTCAATCAACGCGGCGATTTCTTCCACTTCAATTAAAGGCTCCGACGCCGTCTTTACTATCGGCAAAAATACGCTGACTGTCACTAAGGGCAAGGATAAGGAAATTATATTCATTGACGCCAAAGGTAAGGAGCAAAAAATAATTGGCGGCGCGTTCTTGGCAAATAATTTTACAGCCGCTAAGGTGACGCTCGAATCGTGGCGGACAATCGGCGACTCCACTGCGCGGACAAAGGCAATTCAATTAAGCGGTAATAAGCTTGCCAATACGATTTATGGCGGAACTGTCAACGATACCCTTTACGGCGGCAACGGTAATGATTATCTGCTCGGCAACGCGGGCAATGATAAAGTTTACGGACAGAACGGCGACGATTTAATATACGGCGGAGTCGGCAATGATTCGCTTATCGGCAATGCAGGCAACGATAAACTTTATGGCGAGGCAGGTAACGATAATCTCTACGGCACTGAAGGCAATGATGAACTTTACGGCGGCGCGGGTAATGATAAGCTTTACGGACAAAACGACAACGATATTCTTTACGGCGAAGGCGGCAACGATACCCTCTGGGGCGGCGCAGGTAATGATTTATTCGTCTACAGCGCGGGCAATGACGTTATTGCTGACTATGCGGCGGGCGATAAAATTTCACTCGGCGCGGCGATTTCCAAGACTTCGTTAAAAGGTTCGGACGCTATCTTTACAATCGGCAAGAATACCTTGACCGTCACGAAAGGCAAAGGCAAGGAAATTACATTTGTAAACGCTGACGGCAAGGAGCAAACCTTAATTGGCGGTGCTCTTTCGATAAATAATTCTACAAGTGCTAAGGTGACGCTCGAATCATGGCGAGAAATTGGCGACGCTACTGCGCGGACAACTGCCATTCAGCTCAGCGGCAATAAGCTTGCAAATATGCTTTACGGCGGTTCCGTCAATGATACTCTTTATGGCGGCGACGGAAATGATTATTTGCTCGGCAATGCGGGCAACGATAAACTTTACGGACAAAAGGAAACGATACGTTCACGGGCGGCAAGGGCAACGACAGCCTCTGGGGCGATGCTGGAGCCGATACTTTCATTTATGCAAACGGCGACGGCAAAGATGTTATTTTCGGCTTT
>JAFYNH010000028.1 GCA_017549815.1 Selenomonadaceae bacterium | reverse complement strand
ATTTCCAAACGGGATCCGTCGTCAAATTTCAAAAAGTAATTGCTGAAGTCATTGCGGAAATTGCTGTACTTGGAACCGGATTTGGCGTTGAAGTATTTGACGAAGAAATTTTTCTCCGCCTCCAAGTCGTTAACGTACATGACAACGTGGTCGAGTTTCATGATTGTCCCTCTCTTAATTATTTCTTGCCTTTCGCGCCGGCTTTACCTTAGCTTAAGTCGAATTTGGTTGAAGTCGTGGTTCTTATCTTTGCCTCTTTCACGCCCATGAACGCGCCGCCCGCTTTGTCGCCGACTAAGATATTATTCGTTTTAACATACGCCGAAAATGCGTTGATAGCCGAGACGAGCGACGCCGTGTTTTCGACAGGTTTATCTTGCGTGATAGTTCTTGTATCGCCGTCGGAGAATTCGGCAACCATTGAAACTGTATATGATGTCGAGACTTTATCAGCCATTCAAATCACTCCTTATTGAGCGGTTACGGTTATCGTTGTTGATGTCGCCGCATAATTCGTTGTCTCTTGCGAATAAATAGTTACTGAGCCGTTTTCGTATGACGTGCCTGTAATTGGTCTGAAGAATATTACGCCGTCATTCTGCCCGTCGACAGTGCAAGCAGACGAATAGCCGACAGTTGCCGTTCCGCTTGCGGTGTAATTGAACGAAGATGTCAAAGTCGTTGCTTCGCCGATGAAACCGATAACCAATTCATTTTGAACTTGCCCGTGCGAAGTGATTGTTGCGCTCGGTTTCGTTGCGGGCGTTGGGTCGGGTTCGGTGACGTTCATTCTGTCGATACGTTCAGCACCAACATAATCGTTTTGACTGATAGCCGAAAAGAGACTTGCGGCGATTTCGAGTTCAGCGTTTGTTGCTTCGGGGTTTACATATGTCAGCGACTTCGTAGATTTTTTCAAGCTGCTGTCTGCGTATGTGATATTCAGCGAAGTTTGCATATTATTCGCCTCCCAAATCGAGCGGAGTTTCTTGTTCGATAATCAAAGTTGCGTCGCTGATGAGAGCGAACTCATTTCCCTCATCGTCCGTGAAGAATAAATTAAGACCGCCGGAAGTTCCTGCTTCGAGAGATGAATTGATTGCTTTAACTTTCGACTTAATGTCAGCGGATACGGACGCTGGGAAATCCGATAAGGTGTAGATTCGTGTTTGGTCAGAGTCTTCATAGGTGAATGTGAGACGCACAGAGCGCGTTTCCATTTAGCTCGCCTCCTGTGTAATAGTTCTTGTCATCTTGTTCGTCGTGACGGATTTGCCGACAATGTCGAGAATCTTATCGATTTGCGCTTTCGCGTTTTCGGGTGTCGGCGTATCAGCAGTTGTACCGTCGAAAGTGATTCTGTTCGTCGTGCCCGTCAAAGTTGCTGTGATTTTGGCGGTCATTGTGTCGCTGAATTGCATATGGCATTTCTCCTTTCAAATTTATTTGCTAGCTATTATACAGACGATAAAGAAAATTGCCAATAGTATTACGTTAATTTTTGTCATAGTCACCTCTTAACCATATAAGGTCGTCTTCATCATATTTATCATAATCGCCTTTTAGCCATATCATGTCGTCTTCGTCGTATATTTTATAGTTAGCGAAGGGCATACCGAGCAGAGCGAGGAAATGTTTAGCCTCTTCATCGGAATAAGCGGAAGTAGTGATGATGATGTCCATACCGCGAATCTTATCAATTTTATCGTATTCAATTTCCGGGAAGATTAATTGTTCTT
>JAFYNH010000027.1 GCA_017549815.1 Selenomonadaceae bacterium | reverse complement strand
GTTCTTCTTCGCGAAGGGCGATAAAGATACTGTCACGATTCAAAACTTTGACTTCACAAACGACAAACTCAAGCTCGCGGACGGTATTCTCAAAGAGATTTCGCAAAGTGGTAATAGCAGTATCTTGTTCGCTACGACGAGTGACGGCAAAAAGAAAAGTGCTATTGACGGCGGTCTTAACATTACAAGCTTTAAAGATACTCTCGGCAGTGCCCTCATCAAGGCGAACAATACCTATTACTGGTTCGAGGACGAAGAATTCACGGACAGCACGGGCGAAAAGCAAAAAGATGTTTGGGTAACTTCGATTTCCAAGATTTCGGATTCGACGGCTAAGGGTTTGAGTTCAAAAGGTTATTCGATAATCGATTTGAATTACTCGACGAACTTGGTTAAGTCTGGCGTTGCGTACAAGACCGACGACTTCACCGTAAATTCAAATGGCATAACTAAGAAAACAACAACCTAATCTATAACTTGACTGAATAAATTTTTATCGGGCGAAGGAAAAAATCCTCCGCTCGTTTTTTTTTACCGAAAATCTTTCCGCCGCGTTTTTAGCAGAATTTTTAATATCGTCTTCAATCGGTTAAAAAGTTGCAGGAAGTTTTAAGGCGGCGTCGAAATTAAATGCAAAATGTAGAGCGATAAATTTTAAAGGAAGAATGATTATGAGCACAAATTTATTTCTCCAAGTCGGCGAGGATTCACCGTTGAGCCGAATCAAGACTTATTTCGACGCCCTGCAAAATTCTGCTGATGAATATTTTTTCGTCAAAAACTTGAATACAGGGCAAACATTGCTGTCTAAAAATTTCTTGCGCGATTTCAATTTCCCCGAAGAAATTGTTGAAGATTTTGCAACGCTTATCATGCCGTTTATTTGGCATGACGACCGCGAGATTTTGGAAGATTCAATGAGCGAAATTGATTCGGTAAATCCCGGCGACGAGGTTTTTTGCGAATTCCGTATGCTGAATCAAAACGGCGAATATGGCTGGGTATCTCTTCGCATGACGACGGGCGCAGATGAATTCGGACAACCCGAACTTATCGCGGGCGTGATTGCTCGCATGGATTTAAAACAAAAAGCCGACCCCGTTACGGGACTTCTTAACCGTAATGCTTTCCAAACCGCTTTAATGCAGGAATTGAACAGCTCGCCCGACGTTCACGGCGCAGTTGTTTTTGTCGGGCTTGATAATTTCCAACTCGTCAATGAAACTTACGGACATGAATTCGGCGATAACGCGCTTAAACAGCTCGCACAGGATATAACTAATATTCTGCCGCCCGATATTCGCCTTTACAAGCTCGATAATGACAGATTCGCTTTCTTTGTCGAAGACGTTTATCCTGAGGAACTTGAAATTATTTTCTCCAGCGTTCAACTTTGTATGCGCGAAATTCGCAACGTTGAAGATACAATTTTCTGCACGGCGTCGGGTGGCGCGACGTTCTATCCCGATGACGCTTATGACGTAACAACTTTAATGCGTTACGCCGAAGTTGCGCTTGAATTTGCCCGTCAAAGAGGTCGTGACCAAATTGCGTTCTTCGATAGTGCCTATTATGATCGTTGGCGTTATGATGTCGGTATGCAAAACCTTATGCAGAATTCGATTGCTCGCGGTTGCGAAGATTTCTTCCTTTGCTATCAGCCGCAAGTCGACGCCAAGACGCAGGAACTTGTCGGCGCGGAGGCTCTTCTTCGCTGGTACGACAGAGACGGCACAGTCGTTGCGCCCATGCAATTTATCCCCATGCTTGAACGTTCGCGCATGATTATTCCCGTCGGGCATTGGATTATTGAAAATGCGGTTAAGACGGCGAAGTATTGGCAACAATTCATGCCGCGCTTTGAAATCAGCGTAAACATTTCCCTTTACCAACTCGAAGAGCATATGCTTTACGATTTTGTTAAGGATTGTTTGGAGCGTCATCAAATCGACCCGACCACGATTGTTTTTGAGCTGACAGAGAGCAATAAAGTTTACGATTGGGATTTCGTCAACAAGCAATTTAACGCCTTCCATGAACTCGGAATTAAAATTGCAATGGACGATTTCGGCATGGGCTACGCGAACCTTGCGTTCCTTAAGAATTTCCACTGCAACCAAGTTAAAATCGACCGTTTCTTTGTCGAAGACCTTGTTAATAACGAATACGACCGCCAGATTATCAAGCACGTTGTTCAAATGTGTCACGCAGTCGGCATGGAAGTTGTTGTTGAGGGCGTTGAAGACGAGATTACTTATAGATACCTGCGCGACGAGTGCAACGCCGACATTATTCAAGGATTCTACTTTGGCTATCCCGAAACTGAGGACGTTTTTGTTAAGCGGTTCGGCAAATAAGGCGGTGGGATCGTCATGAAGTTTAAAAGTTTGACGGCAATTATTTTCGGCGCGATTATTTTGAGTTCGTCGTTATGTTTTGCGGAAGTTGACGGTAGTAAAATATTACTCGGCGGGATTTCTCCGGGCATGAGCGAGACTGATTTTATTAATGCCTTCGGACAGCCAACGCGCAAAGACGGCGATGATTGGACGTATAAAAATTTTGAAGTTGAAGTTAAGGGCGGCATTGTCAAGGAAGTTTCGACGCGCAGTGAATTGATTACGGCGGGCGACGGCATTCGGGTCGGTCTAGCGGCGGAGGCTTTGAATACGACGTTTGGCAAGGCTGACAAGGTTGACATTGAACACGACGGCATTGAATATAAATATTACAGCACCGACCGCACGAAAAAGATTGAGTTCAAAGTTGTGAACGGCATTATATCTAAGATTACTTGTGAGATTAACGATTAACATTTCAATGAAGACGATAAAATTTTTCTTAATCTGCGCGGCGGCAGTCGCGGGATTTTTTTTTAGCTTAATAAATGGCTCGGTAGAAATTTCTTCCGCGCAGATTTTCTTTGGCGTCGAGGACGAAACTAAGCGGCAAATTTTGGAGAATATTCGATTGCCGCGCACAATAGTAGCTATGTTGGTTGGCGTGAACTTGTCGTTATCGGGCGCGATTTTACAGGCGGTAATGAAAAACCCGCTCGCCGACCCTCACATAATCGGGATTTCGTCGGGAGCGGGATTATTCGGAATATTCGTTATGATGATTTTCGGCGACGCGGGCGCACTGGTAACACCGGCGGCATTTATCGGAGCAATGTTAGCGGCGACGCTGATATATATTTTGGCGTGGAAGGACGGGATTCGCCCGATTCGAGTAATTTTGGCGGGCGTAGCGGTCAGCGCGTTTTTAGGAGCGGGAATATCGGCTTTGCTGATTTTTTATTCGGACAAAGTTCACGGCGCGTTGTTATGGGTGGTTGGCGGCTTATCTGCGCGGAGTTGGCAACACGTTGAAATTTTATTACCGTATTCACTCGCGGGGACTTTAGCAACATTATTGGCGGCGCGTTATCTGAACGTCTTGCAATTAGGCGACGAAGTAGCGACGGGCTTAGGGTTGCGTGTCAATCTTGTCCGAACGATTTTAACAGCGATTGCGGCTTTATTAGCGGCGTCGGCGGTCTGCGTCGTGGGATTGTTAGGATTCGTCGGATTAATTGTACCGCATACGGCGCGATTGATTTTAGGCTCGGATTATCGAATACTTTTACCGGGCGCGGCGTTTTTAGGAGCGGCAGTCGTTACTATAAGTGATACCTTCGCCCGAACGATTTTTGCGCCGACCGAATTACCTGTAGGAATTTTAATGGCAATGTTAGGCGCACCGTTCTTTTTATACTTGCTTAGGAAGGAATTGTAATCAATGGTGGACATAAAAAACAACCCGCCTCGAAAGTGAGACGGATTATTTTTTTGCTTAATTATACACGCTGTTTAATTTTGCGGCTCGACAAAAAATTTCTCAGCAAGCGCGTCGCTTATCGTAAATTCTCCAAGCTCTTTGACAAATCTGGACGACGTTCCATGAAAATCACTGCCGCCCGTCACCAGCAAATTATATTTCTTCGACAGGAAAAAATAATGCTGAACCTCTGGCGGCTTATGACATGGATAATAAACCTCCAAGCCGTCCAATTTCTTGCAAAGCTCCTCAACCAACTCATCGTCGCCAACAAGTTTTGGGTGAGCCAATACGGCTTTTCCGCCCGCCAAATGAATAACCTCAATTACTTCGTCGACTTCGGGCAGATAACGCGGCACATAAGCCGGATTGTCTTTGCCAAGCATTTTGTCGAAAGCCTCGCGAACACTTTTAAACGCGCCTACCTTAACCAACGCCCGCGCAATATGCGCACGCCCGATTGAACTACTGGTGCCCCCAATTTTCAAGACGTCCGCCTCGCGAATGTTGTACTTCTTATTTTGAAGAATTCTTATAATCTCGCTGAATCTCTCCCAGCGCGCCTCGATAATCTTTTCAATCATTTCCAAAAGGGCTTCGTTATAAATATCAATATTGTAACCGACAATGTGAATATCCCGTTCGGGATGGTTTGCGCTCAACTCAACACCGGGAATAATATTTATGCCTCTTCCCGGATAGAGTCCGTTTTCGTAAAGGTGACGAACACCGTCAACAGTGTCGTGATCGGTTATGCCCAGATAGTGGAGACCGATTTTCTTCGCCGCCGCCACGAGTTCTTCGGGCGAAAAGGAACCGTCCGAAAAATTCGTATGGGTGTGCAAATCGCTCGCCATTAAATTTTCCCTCCGTGCCTGTTACAAATGTCTCGCCTTTACGGCTTGAAAAAATTCTCGATACAACTTCAAATCGGGTGCCAAGACGAGGGTTAATTAACTAGAAATTAACGCGGTTCGACTATGAGTTTGATAGCAGTGCGCTCACTCCCGTCAATTTCGATGTCTGTAAAAGCAGGAATGCAGATGAGGTCTACGCCGTGCGGTGCCACGAAGCCGCGTGCAATGGCAACCGCTTTAACCGCTTGGTTCAGCGCTCCGGCACCTATCGCCTGCATCTCGGCACTTCCAGTTTCGCGGATAACTCCCGCGAGTGCGCCGGCGACGGAATTGGGGTTAGATTTGGCTGATACCTTTAGAATTTCCATGATGGTTCCTCCTCCCTTGTTGCATTTTGATGTTGTAGTGGTTTCCTACTTGCTGCGGCTCCTTCTGCGTCTAAATTATTTTCCTTATTAATTCTTCAAAGTTAATTTAAATCCTTCACTTCGCCCGACGATTTTATCATATATTTTATTGCGGGCGGTAATACTGCTGATTTATGGTTTAATGAAAATTCTTTTAACCTTAGTGACTTATTTTGTTTTAGAATCAACTTTCTTTTGTTCGCCCAAAAGAAAGTAGCAAAGAAAAGGGCGTCCGTCCGCTGTATTTCGCATCACGCGAAATAGTCGCGGCGGTCGCACGTCCTGTGCGACCGGGTCTCGCTCACTGTAAGTAAACTCGCGATTTATTGACTAATAAAAATTCTTTTAACTTTAGTGACTTTATTGGTCGAGTCGTTGATTTCAATGAGCAACGCGCAGTAAATGGCGGTTCCTTCGGCGACTTCAAACTTGATAGGACGCCCCGTTAAAAATCTCTTTATTATAGGCTCGACCTCCATACCCAGAATAGAATTTTTCGCGCCGACCATGCCCAAATCGCTGATATAAGCGGTACCTTTCGGCAGAATTTGTTCGTCAGCAGTCTGAACATGAGTATGCGTACCAACCACCGCCGTAACTCGTCCGTCAAAATAATTTGCGAAGGCAAGTTTTTCACTGGTTGCTTCGGCGTGGAAGTCTACAATAATTACGTCGCAATTCTTCTTAATTTCCTTAAGAATTTTATCGCCGAGCCTAAACGGGTCGTCCATCGGCGGTTGCATAAAAACCCTGCCCGCCATGTTAATCACACCGACTTTTTTCCTGCCGACAGGATAAATACAAAAACCCTTGCCCGGTGTATCTTCGGGATAATTTGCAGGACGGATTAAGAAAGGCTCCGTGTCGATAATTTGCAGAACGGTTGAGTTATCCCAAATGTGATTGCCAGTCGTGACAACGTCCGCGCCGCCTCTTATAAGTTCGTCGAAAATGTTAGGCGTTAAGCCTTTGCCGTGCGCCGCATTTTCGCCGTTGACAATTACCATATCAAGCTTAAGTTTCTGCTTAAGTTCGGGCGTTTGTTCCATAAAAAAATATCTGCCGGATCTGCCGACAACGTCTCCAACAGTCAATATTCGCAAAAAATTCGCTCCTTCCTACCGAGCATAAACGACAACGCGCTCATGTTCGCGGACGCCGACCAGCCGACCTTCAACGCGAAGTTGCCGCATATTGTTCAAACATTGCTCCAAATAATTTTCCTGCGCCATAATATATTCTTCGTCGGGAATTGAGTCGTCGTATTCCTCAATCAATCTGTCGCCGAAATAATTAAACGCAAGCTCCGTTAAAAGCGACAGCTCCCGACAAGTCAGCGTTGCAACGTCGCGCCTTACGTTCAGAAAGCATGTGCCGTAAATTCCTTCGACATTGAGGTCGATTGTCGCGCCGCCTAGTCCTTCCAAATGGTGGAAAGCTTCTACCGACTCCGCGACGTAGTTCAAAAATTTTTCAAAGTCATCATGTGAAAATTTCCCGTTCAACGCAAAGGAGAATTCAAGCGTTTCATCTTTTGAATCGTAAGTAACCGACTGAACTGCGGGAAACACCACCAAAATTGACGCCAAAAACCGTCCCGCGTCTGGGTCAGGTTTCTTTGCCTTCTTCAGAAAATCAAACATCGCTCTAACCTCCTTTGTAGGGATTAGGAACTAGGGACTAGTTTTTAGGAACTATTTCCTAAATCCTGAATCCTAGCTCCTATTTAGCATAATCGACAACTCGAATTTCGCGAATTATCGTAGCCCGAATCTGTCCGGGATAATCCAAATCTTTTTCTATCTTTTTAACAATGTCATGCGCAAGGGTTATAGCCGCCGCGTCGTCAATCCTATCGGGCTTAACCATAACGCGAATCTCGCGCCCCGCTTGAATAGCAAAGCAACGTTCGACGCCTTCAAACGACTCGGCAATTTCTTCAAGCATTTTCAAACGCTTAAGATACATTTCTAAACTTTCGCGCCGTGCTCCGGGTCTTGCCGCTGAAACTGCGTCCGCCGCCGCTACTAAAACCGCCTCGACGCTTGTCGCCTCAACGTCGCCATGATGAGAGGCTATCGCGTTTATGACATTTTTATTTTCGCGATAACGTTTAGCCAAATCCGCGCCTATCGTAACGTGAGGTCCTTCGATTTCGTGGTCAACAGCCTTGCCTATGTCGTGAAGAAGTCCTGCACGTTTAGCCAAATTAACATCAACGCCGAGTTCACTCGCCATAATCCCTGCGAGCGTCGCAACTTCGATTGAGTGATTTAAAACGTTTTGCCCATAACTCGTGCGATATTTAAGACGCCCCAAAAGCTTGATAAGTTCGGGATGAATTCCATGCACTCCGACTTTGAAGGTCGCCTGTTCGCCCGCCTCTTTCATGCGGTTATCGACTTCGCGGGTCGCCTTCTCAACCATTTCTTCAATCCGCGCAGGGTGAATTCTGCCGTCGGAGATTAATTTTTCAAGTGCAACGCGGGCGATTTCCCTTTTAACAGGGTCAAAGCCCGATAAAATAACCGCTTCGGGCGTGTCGTCGATTATTAAATCAATGCCCGTTGCCGTTTCCAAAGTCCTAATATTCCTGCCTTCGCGTCCGATAATCCTTCCTTTCATGTCGTCGCTGGGCAATGCCACAACTGATACCGTCGTTTCTGCCACATGATCCGCCGCACAACGTTGAATCGCCATGCTTAAAATGTCGCGTGCCTTTTTGTCTGCTTCGTCTTTGATTTGCGCCTCGTATTCTTTAATTTTGACTGCCTTATCGTGCTTGAGATTTTCCTCAATTTCGCTCATAAGAATACTTCGGGCTTCCTCTTTACTGAGTGCCGCAATGCGTTCGAGTTCTGCATCTTCCTTTTCCTGCATTGCGTCTAACTGTGCTTGCGACTCGTTAAGTTTTGCCTCTTTCTTACTCAGAAGAACTTCCTTTTTTTCCAGTGAATCCAGCTTCTTATCAAGGTTTTCTTCCTTTTGAACCACACGCCGCTCCAGCCGAGAAAGCTCATTACGTCTTTCTTTGGTGTCGCGGTCGAGGTCTTGCCGCATTCTATGAATTTCTTCTTTAGCTTCAAGAATGGCTTCTTTTTTTTCTGCGTTAGATTTCTCATGCGCCTCGTCTAGGATACGGCGGGCTTCTTCTTCTGCCGAACCGATTTGTTTTTCGGCAGTTCTTCTTCGCGCCGTGTAGCCGCCAAATGCGCCGAGAATTATTGCGATGATGACTGCTGCGATAGTAATTGCGATAACACTCACCCCCCAAAAAGTTTGTTCAATGAATACCAAGATATTTTATCGGTTGTAGGGGTATATGTCAAATGTTTACCGTAAAAAGGCGTTGCCGAAATACCCGCTTGAAAAAATTTTAGCATTGTGATTTATTTTTATACAGTAAAAAAGATAATTTTACTAGCAGTAGTACGTAACGCTTTTTTAAATTTAAAAGCGGGCGTTGCCTAATGAATAGGTCGCCCGCAAATTTGTTGTTCGATGTCTTTATCCAATTTTAAAAGCCCAACTCCTCATGAATCAAAATAATCTCGAAGTTACTGTGGAGCGGAGCCGCCCATAAGACGGACAGCGCACGGCAAATCCGATTGTTGCTGTCGCAGTCGTAACACTTATCAGCTTTAATCGCGCAGGGCGTCTTCGCCTTGACCCGCTGAGCATTTTTAGGCGCGGAAATGTTCCTTGCTCTCCAAAGTGCGGTGTCATAATCTTTAGCGATTTTGTTCTCGCCGACGACAAAGTAAACTTTCTCGTGCCCGAAAAGAATCGACGCGACGCGGTTACAGTTGCCGTCAATGTTGATAATTTCGCCCGTCTCCGCCAATCCGTTCACCGACGACAAATAAATCTGCGCGTTCGCGGCTTTCTTGCAAACTTCGGCTTTGGAAACACCGCCGGGCAACCGATTATGATAAAAAACGTCGTTGTTGAGCGCGAGCCTGTCATAAAGCCCCATTTGCTCCAAAGTAACCGAGCCGCCAAAACCAACGCTCTTGCCTTGAATGTTTTCATCAAGATAATCTGCCGCCTCGTCCGCCGTCTCAAAGCAAGTGACACCGTAGCCCAGCGATTCAAGTTTCGCCTTAATCTTCTTGAAATCCATGCGTTAAACCTCCCTTCAAGATAGATTGTCGAAAAAGATAGCACTTTTCGCGGCAAATGTCAAAATTATTTCAACCTCTCAATCTACCGAGCCGATAACCGAAAAATTTAGCGGCGTCTCTGAAAATCGCTCCCGCGCAGTCCAACGGATTTTCTTTAGCAAGGGCGGCGAGTTTCATTAAGACAAATTTTTTACCCGCGCCCTCTGCCGAGCCAAAAGTTTCTCGAATCCAACTTTCTTGCGCATGAAATTTTCCAATCTGAATGTAGCGACTAAACTCTTGCGCCGCCGTGTAGTTGTGCGAATGATAAACCTGCGCGTCCGCCGCATAAAAAATTTTCAGCCCGTACAGAAGCATTTTCGCCGCAACATACATATCTTCGCTAAGCGGAACATTTAAAGGAAAACCTCCGACGCCGCGCAGAGCCTCTACACGATAAGCCGCAAATGAATTCGACGCGAACGCCGTCTTTAGTCCATAAATTTTTCTGTCGTCTAGGGAGCGCAACTGACTTTCAGGCGGATAGTTGAAGGCGCGTAGAAATTTTGCCTCGTTGGTTGCATTTTCATGCGGGAGTTGCCGTCCATAAGATAAGCCGACAGATTTATCCTCATCGAAAATTTTAACCAGCTTTGCAAGCGATTGTTCTTCGCGAAGTAAAACGTCTTGAGTTAAAAAGATTATCACGTCGAGCGGAAATTTTTTTAGCAAATGCTCCAATGCAAATTGCCGCGTCGCCCCGTGATTAAAATTTTCACGCCTTATCGTCAAGACTTCAAACCCGAAATTTTTGGCAAGCTCCGCCGTCCCGTCGTCTGATTCAGAGTCGACGATTAATTTTTTTGTCGTCAAAGACTGCGCGGCGATTTGTCCGAGTAACTTTTGAAATTGACTGCCCGCGTTGAGCGTCGGTATTATCAAACCGCAATCCATTTATCACACTCCAGAAAAATTTTCTACATGATAGCAAAAAAATTTACCCGTTGCAAAAAATTTTCGCTGAACGTGTTATAATGGCAATCGCTTAAGAATTTTTTAGCAGGAAGGAATTATAAATGTTAAAAGTTAAAATAGCCGCCGCCCTTTTAATCGTCGCGCTGTTCTTATCGATACACCTTGCCGCACCAGAATTTTTGCCCGAAGTTTTTAACTTGCTATCACATGGCGACATCGTTGAGACGGCTGGATACATACAAAGTTATGGCTCATTGGCGGTCGTGTTCGCATTTCTACTGACGCTTTTCGTAAACGCAATCGGCTTTCCGCCCGCGATAATTTTCTCGACGGCAAACACGCTGATTTTCGGGATTGTACCGGGAATAATTTTGTCGGTCATTGCGGAGACTGTCGGCGTGACGATAAGTTTTATCTTGCTGAGATTTTTTTTCCGCAATAGCGCAAGGAAAATAATTTCAAAGAGTAAACGACTGCGCTCGGTCGACAAGTACAGCTCGAAGAATGGCTTTACAGTCATGTTGATAGCGCGAATGGTGCCCTATGTGCCAAGCGGTATTTTGAATGCGGCGGGCGCGTTAAGCTCGATGAGTTTGTTAGATTATTTTTTGGCGTCACTTGTCGGAAAGTTTCCGTCAACAGGCATTGAGGCTATAATTGGGCACGACGCAATTTTACACGAAGAAGGCATGATGCGGATAATTGTCGTTGTTATCTTCGCGATAATTTTAATCGGTTGGGCGTGGTACTACCAAAAGAAACATAACCACTGAAAAGACAGTATAACAAAAGAAAGTAGATATTTTACCAACAACCCCTAATTCCTAGTTCCTAAAAACTAGTTCCTCTTAAAGGACTCCCTTAGTTGAAGGCACGTCCTTATTTTTTTTGTCGACTTTGACAGCCTCGCGGAGCGCGTGCCCCAATGCTTTGAAAATCGCCTCAATCTTATGATGAGAATTTTTGCCGTAAAGAATTTTGACGTGAAGAGTAATTCCCGCGTTGAAGGCGAACGCCCGCAAAAATTCTTCGACAAGCTCAGTATCAAAGTTGCCGATTGTCGGAGCAAGCTCGCCGAGTTCGCAGACTAAAAATGGTCGCCCGCTTATGTCGAGACTGACAAGAGCCAACGTCTCGTCCATAGGCAGGAAAAACGTCCCGTAACGGGCAATGCCTTTCTTATCGCCGAGTGCAGACTTTAACGCCGTGCCAAGCGCAATTCCAATATCTTCAACGCTATGATGTCCGTCAACTTCCAAATCGCCCTTGCAAACTACTTTCAAGCTGAATTTCCCATGCGCCGCGAAAAGATTTAACATGTGGTCGAAAAAGCCAATGCCCGAATTAATTTCAATCTTTTCCTTGCCTTTGGTATCCAATTTCAAGTCGACTTTTATATTGGTCTCGTTCGTCTTGCGATTAACTTTGCCGATTCTCATTATCTGACCTCCAAGAAATTTTTTATCGCGGAAAATACTTCGTCGTTTTCAAGGCGCGTGCCGATTGATATTCGCAAGCAATTTTTAAGTCCAAACGAATTCGGCGAAAAATATCTTATGCCGATGTCCAACGACTCAAGATAATTTTTAAGTTCCTCTGCGCGGTCGAGTCTGAACAAAATAAAATTCGTTTCGGACGGGAAGACTTCGACGCCCGATAATTTTTCAAGCCGCTCGAACATGCGCTTACGTTCGGCGATTGTCATTTGAAGACGCGGAACAAATTCGTCGCGCATTTGATAAACAATGTCCGCCGCTGCCAAACTCAAAATGTTCATGTGGTAAGGCATGAAAGTTTTATTAATCATGCGGGTAACTTCGGCTTGCGCAATCATGTAGCCAACACGCGCCCCCGCCATTCCGTAAGCTTTGGAAAAAGTTCTGGCGACGATTAAGTTAGGATATTTTTTAACTAAATTAACCGCCGACCGACCGTAGAATTCAACGTAGGCTTCATCAAGCAGAAAGGCGCAATCAATCGACGCGGCGATTTTATCAACCTGCGTGGGCGTCAAGGCATTACCCGTAGGATTATTCGGATTGCAGACGACGGCAAGACTTGCGTTGACTTCGCGGATTGTTTTAATGAACTCGTCGACGTTGAGATTAAATTTCTCGTCCAAATCGAAGGGAACGCCTTCTGCGTCCGCCGCCTTAGCGTAAATTTTATACATTGAAAAGCTCGGTTGAGGATAAACGATTTTCCTACCCGCGCCGCCGAAGGCATGAAAAACTTTTTCTATAATCTCACTCGACCCGCTCCCCAACAAAATCTGCGCGGACTCGACGGCAAAATTTTTGGCAATTTGTTCGACAAGCGAATAATATTCTTCGTTAGGATAGCGATTGAACGCCAACATTGCCAACCTATTTATAACGCGCTCTTCGACAAGCGGCGGCAAGTTCAGCGTCGATTCGTTGGCATTAACCTTGATTCGATAATTTTTCTCCACCCCGTCATAAGACGGCATTTTATCCAGTTCATTTCTGTAATTCAGCATTTACAAAACCTCTTAATCAAAAATCTCTGCCGCGCTGAAGAAAATCGGAATTTCCCGCGCAGAACTTTCAGGGCTGTCGGAGGCGTGAACGGCGTTTTTAGTTTTATCTTCGGCATAAAGCTTGCGAACGGTGCCTTCAGCCGCCTCAGCGGGATTCGTCGCGCCGTTAAGCTCGCGGACTTTTTTAATCACGTCGTCGCCACCGAGTACCAACGCCATAATCGGCGCACTCGTCATGAATTCGACCAGCGCGGGATAATACGGGCGTCCGATATGTTCGACGTAATGTTTAGCGGCAAGTTCGGGCGTCATCTTCATAACTTTTGCCGCAAGAATTTTAAAGCCCGCGTTTTCGTAAATCTTGAGAATGTCGCCTGCGTGATTTTTCCCGAAGGCGTCCGGCTTGATAAGTACCAATGTTTTTTCCATTGTAAATTTCCCCTTTCGATAAACGATTATAATATATCCTGTCGCCGCTTGACGGTCAACAGCAAAACATATAAACTGCAAAATATCAATTTTAGGAGGAAAATTTTATGCAAGTTACTAAGACAGATTTAGAAGGCGTTTTGATTTTGGAGCCAAAAGTTTTCGGCGACGCTCGCGGCTGGTTTATGGAAACGTGGTCGGCTCGCAAATTTGAGGCGGCGGGTTTGAATTTTAATTTCGTGCAAGACAATCAATCTTACTCCGCGCAGAAGGGCACACTTCGCGGCTTGCACTATCAGACGGCTCCTTTTGCTCAAGCTAAATTGGTTCGTTGCACTCGCGGCAAACTCTTAGACGTGGCTGTTGACATTCGCGAAGGCTCGGAAACTTTTGCCAAATGGGTTGCCGTCGAACTCACCGCCGAAAATAAAAAGCAACTTTTGATTCCTCGCGGCTTTGCGCACGGCTTTTTGACTTTAACCGACGACGTTGAGATTCAATATAAGGCTGATAATTTTTACGCGCCGAATTGCGACGGGAATATTCGTTGGGACGACCCAGAAATTAATATCGCGTGGAATTTTAAGCCGACGATTTTAGCTGATAAGGATGCTAAGGCTCCGACACTTCGCGAACGTTTGGAAAATGGAGAGTTAAAATTTTAAACATGGAACTGACAAGCGAACAACGGGCGGCAGTCGAATTACGCGGCGAAAATTTATTGACGGCAGCAGCGGCGGGCGCGGGCAAAACTCGAACACTTACAGAGCGCGTCGTAACTTTGATTGAAGAAAACGCCTGCGAAGTCGACGAAATGTTAATCATGACATTCACGAACGCCGCCGCGCAGGAAATGCGGTCTCGAATTCAAGCGCGATTATCCGAACGCCTTCAAACTGAACTCGATACGGACATTCAAGCGCGACTGGAAAAGCAGATAATCCTTTTAAGCTCCGCGCAGATTTCAACGTTTGATTCATTTTGTCAATCGGTCTTGCGCAGAAATTTTTCGCGAATCGATTTAGACCCGAAATTTCGCACGGCTGATACGAATGAACTTGCGATTTTAAAAAAGGAAGTCATTGAGGAGCTTTTTGAAGAGAATTACACGGACGGTAGCGACACGTTTAAAAATTTCACGGACGCATTCGGCGGCACGGTTCACGGCGACGATAGAATTCACGAAATGATTATCGACCTGCACGATTTTTCATTGAGCACGCCTTATCCCGACAAATGGCTTGATACGCTCGCCGCGCCTTACGACTTGCCCGAATCTGCGCGGCTCGAAGATACTTCTTGGTTCAAATTTCTCAAGCCCTACATTGCCGAGACGCTCAATAAAATTTTCGACGACTGCGCGGAGGCTCGACGACTTGCCGAAGAAAATAATATCAAGGTTAATGTCATTGCCAAAGATTTTAATCAGCTTAACGACTTAAAAATTTCTCGCGACGATTGGGATAAAACCTACGACAAAATTTGGGCGATAAAATTTGACAGTTTCGGAGGCGGAAAATTTGTCGGCGACAAGTTAATCATCAAGGACACAATTAAAAATCTGCGCGACGGCTACAAAGATAAGCTTGAGAATCTGCGTAAAAATTATTTCCTCGCGCCCGAAGGTAAAATGATTTCGGACGTTCGCGAACTTTTTGAGCCGATAAAGGAACTTGTGCGGATTACAAAAGATTTTGCTAAAAAATTTGCCGACGCCAAACGCGAACGCGGTATTATCGATTTCGCTGACATGGAACATTTCGCGCTGAAAATTTTCGACGACGCGCCCGAAGTTGCCGCCGCTTATCGTGAAAAATTTAAGTTCATAATGGTTGACGAGTATCAAGATACAAACGGCGTCCAAGAGGCGATTGTCCAAAAAATTTCTCGCGGCGATAATTTATTTTTCGTGGGCGACGTTAAGCAGTCGATTTATCGTTTCCGGCTTGTAGACTCCGCCAATTTCAAGGACAAAATGGAAAATTATCGCTGTATAAATCTCTCAAAAAACTTCCGCAGTCGAGAGAAAATTATCAACGCAGTCAACGACATTTTCAAGCGGCTGATGAATAAGCGGGCAACGGAAATTGATTACAACGAGGAAGCGCAGTTGCAATTCGGCGCAAGCTATGAAGTCGGCGAAAATTATTTTGACGAACGCCCCGAATTTTTCTATATCAGGAAGGAACGAGACGGCGACGGCGACGACAGCAAGGATATTGAACTTGAAATGCGATTTATCGCGGGGAAAATTCATGAGCTTATCGCGTCGAAAAAGTTGGTTCGCGACGGCGACAGTTATCGTCCCGTTGAGTTCAAGGATATTGTAATTCTTCACCGCTCGCCGAAGACAACCGCCTTTGAAATTCTCGACACGCTAAAGAAATACGGAGTGCCCGCCTACGTGCCCGATGAAGAAAATTATTTTCGGGCGACGGAGATTCAAATTATCATCAGCTTATTGCAGTTGCTTGACAATGTGCGGCAGGATATACCGCTTGCCGCTGTCATGCTCAGTCCGATTGGGAATTTTACGGCGCAGGAGCTTGCCGAAATTAAAATTGCGAATCCCGACACCGATTTTTATACGGCGGTAAGTCTCGGCTCGGATAAGTGCAAAGATTTTTTGTCAAAAATAAATCGTTGGCGCGATATGGCTCGACAACTCGGCGTGCCCGAACTTTTGAGTATGCTTTATCGCGAAACGGGCTATTATGATTCGGTCGGCAAGGAAAATCGCGGTGACGCTCGGCAGGCAAATTTGCGAATACTGATTGACAGAGCAGCGACTTTTGAATCAACCAATGCTCGCGGCTTATCGCGCTTTATTGAGTTCATAAAGAAAATTCAAGGGCTGGAAAAAGATTTACCGACGGCAACTACACTCGGCGAAAATGAAAACGTCGTTCGAGTCGTGACGATTCACAAGAGCAAAGGACTTGAATATCCCGTTGTGTTCGTGGCGGGCATAGGGAAAGCATTTAATAAAGACGATTCTACAAAGGGCTTGATATTCTGTCATCGCGACTTCGGCATTGGAGCAACTCGGACGCCAAAAGGTTCATTGTTAAGAATAAAGACGTTGGCAACTCAAGCAATCTCGAAAAAAATTGCGGACGAATCACTTGCCGAAGAACTAAGGATTTTATACGTAGCGTTGACGCGGGCGGAAGAAAAATTATTTTTGGTCGGGACGACTTATAAGAGCACACTCGAAAAATTACGGCAGGTCGACAAGCCGAGCGATTACGAAATTTTATCGGCAGGAAAATTTATGGATTGGTTGTTGCCGATAAAGGACGCGCTGAAATTTACGGTTAATTCGCGGCTCGTGACGCTTGAAGAAATTTTGGCGATAAATGAGCGACCGCTTTCCGATTCCGCGCAGAAAATTTTGCAAGTGCCTGAAAAACTTTCGCCGACTTCGACAGCCAATATCCCAGCGAAACTTTCAGTCACAGAATTAAAACGCCGCGCAGAAGAAGCAATTAGTAATGAGGAATTAGGAATGAGGAATGAAAAATTAATTCCTAATTCCCAATTTCAAATTCCTAATTATGCTTATCGGCGACCAAACTTCATGCAGAAGAAAGATATTTCGGGCGCAGAATTCGGCTCGTTAATGCATAAAGTCATGCAGAGTTTGAATTTGAGCGGCGATTTATCGGCTAAAGGAATATCTGCGCAGATTGAAGAATTTGCAAAGCGCGAAATAATTTCAAAGGAATACGTCAAACTGATTAAGGCAGAACGGATTGCAAAATTTTTCGACAGCGAACTTGGGCAACGGCTTATAAATTCGCAGGAGTATTATCGCGAGTTGCCGTTTAGTCGATTGATTGACGCGCAGAGATTTTTCCACGTGGAAGAGAAAATTTTTATACAGGGGATAATCGATTTGCTGTTCAAGGACGCGACGGGAAAATGGATTTTGCTTGACTACAAGACCGACCGCGATTCTGAGGATATAGGCGAGCGATACAAAATTCAGATTGAACTTTACGCGGCGGCGATTGAGGCATTGCTTAAAATAAAAGTCGCCGAGAAATATCTTTATCTTTTAAACGGCGGACGATTTGTAAAAATGTAAGGGGGATTTAATGTGATAAAAGTTTTGGTAAATGGCGCACTCGGCAGAATGGGGTGCACGGTCGTTAATGCGGTTAAGGCTGATTCGGAATTGGAATTGGTCGGAGCTGTTGACGCTTACGAGGGCGAAGTCGAAGGCGTTAAAGTCGAAACGAACCTTGACGCCGCGTTGAAGAAATATTCGCCCGAAGTTATGGTTGACTTTACGCGCCCGAACGTCGTCTTTGATAATGTGATGACGGCTCTTGAGAATAAAGTTTCGCCGGTAGTCGGGACGACAGGTTTAAGCGACGAGGCTAAGGAAAAAATCCGCGAGCTTGCCGAAAAAAATAACACGCCCGCCTTTATCGCGCCGAATTTCGCATTGGGAGCGGTTTTAATGATGTTGACCGCGCAGAAGATTGCAAAGTACATGCCCGACGTTGAGATTATTGAACTTCATCACGACAAGAAATTAGACGCGCCTTCAGGGACTGCAGAATTAACGGCGAAAATGATTGCCGAAGTTCGTCCTTCTCATAAACAAGGACACCCCGACGAAGTTGAAAGACTTTCTAACGTTCGCGGCGCGGATTATGACGGAATAAGAATTCATAGCGTGAGATTGCCCGGTTACGTTGCTCATCAAGAAGTTATTTTCGGCGGACTTGGACAAACTTTGACGATTAGACACGATTCGACGGGCAGAGATTCATTTATGCCGGGCGTCGTGTTGGCTTGCAAGAAAGTTCGGAACCTGCGCGGCTTGACAGTCGGACTGGATAAAATTTTAGACTGATAAAAAATTTTTCTCAAAAAAGGGCGTGATTATTTGGACGCGAAAGTTATAAAGGGAATGCTTTTGGGCTTAGCGACGGGCGACGCATTGGGAGTGCCTGTCGAGTTTGAATCGCGTTATATTTTGAAGAACGACCCTGTTATGAACATGCGCAGTTATGGTTCGTGGAATCAACCTGCGGGCACGTGGTCGGACGATACCAGCTTGACGATTGCGGCAATGGACAGCATTATCCGTTGCAAGGAAATTGACTATCGCGACATAATGGGAAATTTTTGGAAGTGGTACGATCGCGGAGCTTTCACGGCGACGGGTGAACGCTTTGACGTTGGCAATACGACTCGTTCGGCTATCGTGAGGTTTTCGCGTAAACTTTTATCGCCTGTAAAATGCGGGGCGACCGAGAAAAATTCCAACGGCAATGGCTCTTTGATGAGAATTTTACCTGCGACGCTTTATCTTTTCGGCAAGCGTGGAAAAATCGGCGAGGACGAGCTGAAAGTTATTCACGAATTTTCCGCGCTGACTCACGGGCACATTATCAGCAAAATGGCTTGCGGAATTTATTCATTGATAACCGCGCAGATTTTGAATGGGAAAAATATTTCGGAGGCTTTCGCGCTCGGCATGATTGAGGCGAAAAAGTTTTATGGCGCGGACTCGGCTTTTGAAAATTTTTCTCGGCTCTGCGACGAAAATTTTGCCGCTATTCCCGAAGAAAAAATATCCGCTTCCGGCTACGTCGTCGACACGTTGGAGGCGGCTCTTTGGTGCTTGCTTAATAGTAACAGCTATAGATTGCTCGCTATTAAGGCTGTAAATTTGGGCGAAGATACTGATACGGTCGGAGCGGTTGCGGGCGGCTTGGCAGGAATTTATTACGGAGCCGAATCTATTCCCGCCGAATGGCTTGCAACTTTAAAGCGGCGTGATTATCTCGAAAAACTTTCTGAAGACTTCGCCGCTGTACTGTAAAAACTTTAAGCCCCGACGCGAATCGGGGCTTTTTATTTCAAATATTTATATTCAATTTTGGTCGGGGTGACAGGATTTGAACCTGCGACCACCTGGTCCCAAACCAGATGCCCTACCAAGCTGGGCTACACCCCGACGCTAAAAATTTTACACAATAGTTGCCGACCTGTCAAGGAGTGATTTTAACTTCGAGGTTGCCTTAAAGATTTTTGCGATTCTCTTTTGCATTTCTCTTATCACAGGTACAAAATCCTATATAGCGGACTTTGCATTCTGAAACGTCAACTCGCCCCACAAAATCACGGGGTCTTTTTTTTTGCCCATTAAAACCCGCATTGCTACGCCATTCTTCCAAAATATAAATTATACCAATGTAGAATCAGTATTTTGACCTTCCAAATTAACTCTTAAATTCTCTTTCAACACTCCAAAATCATCTTCACAGCTCTAAAATCACTTTTAAAATCATTTCAAGGCTCCGAAATCATCTCTAAAAAATTTTTACACTAAAAACTTGCTAAAATGTCTTTTAGTGATATAATTTCCTTTAAAGTTACATTCAAACTCGTTTTTAAGCTTTAATGAGGTGTGATTAATAAAAATTTTGTCGAAAAAAGTTTGTTTTTAGTTTGGAGGCGGTCTTATGGCTAATTTTGAGAACACGACGCACGAAACTCTTATCACTGGCACGAGCGCGGCTGATTATGTCGAAAATTATGGCGGCAACGTCACGATTAGCACCGGAAACGGCGATGATACTGTTTATAACATCCGTAATTACTATTATAACGATGATGATAACGACATTTACAGTGCAGAATACGTTTCAATCAACACGGGTGCAGGTAATGATTCCGTTTATAACGATGATGGCGACTGGTGCACAATAAACACTGGCGCAGGTAATGATTCTTACTATGGAGATGACGCAGACAGGTGCACAATCAACACGGGCGACGGTAATGATTTAATCAGTTTAAGTTCTGTAGATGATTACGACTCGGAAGACAATGTGATAATTTACAAGTCAGGAGACGGAAACGATACAATTTACGGCTTTGACGGCGATGACACGCTTTCAATAAGCGGCGGCGAGTATTCGACGACTAAAAGCGGCTCCGATGTTATTGTAACTGTTGATGACGGAAAAATTTCATTAATTGGCGCGTCGAGCTTGTCAGCTGTCAATATCAAGGGTACGAAAAGTACAAATTCAAAAATTATTACTAACACGACGCCCGAAACTCTTATCACTGGCACGAGCGAGGCTGATTCTATCCATAATAAAGGATTCAAGGTTACGATTAGCACAGGAAACGGCGATGATTACGTTTATAGTTGGGGCGACGATTGTACAATCAACACTGGCGCAGGTAATGATTCCGTTTATAACTATAAGAGTCGCTATAGTACAATCAAAACTGGCGCAGGTAATGATTCCGTTTTTAACGAATTATATGCTTCATTAACTTCAATCAACACCGGCGATGGCAATGATTCTGTTGAGAATTATGGAGACTATTGCACAATCAACACGGGCGAAGGTAATGATTCCGTTTATAACTATCGATACTATTGCACAATCAACACGGGCGCAGGTAATGATGAAGTTTATAACAATTATGGCGGGATTTGCACAATAAACACTGGCGCAGGTAATGATTTAATCAATTTAGGCTCTCGGATTTATGGTAATGTCATTATTTACAACTCAGGCGACGGAAACGATACAATTTACTGCTTTGACGGCTATGACACGCTTTTAATCAGTGGCGGCTCCTACTCTACAGCTAAAAGCGGCGACGATATTATTGTCAATGTTGATAACGGAAAAATTTCATTAATCGGAGCGGCGAGTTTGTCTAAAGTTAATATCAAGGGCACAAAAACTTCCACACCTTCCACAGAAACTAATAAATGGACAATAAGCGGCACAACGGCGACTTTCGGAACATCAAGCAAAACTTTGGTCACAGTCAGCGGTGTTAAATCTACAAGCGAGCTGTCCGTTAATGGCAAAGTTATAACCGTTGCAAAATCTGCCCTAAACGCGAGCAAAGTAACTGTCAGCGGCGATTATAACCTTGCACTTGCCAACGACGTTGATAAAACTTCAAAAACTTCAAAGGATTGGAGCTATGTCAATTCAACCGCCACTTATAATCAAACAAACACGGCTTATTATTCACTCGCGGGCGATAAGAAATCCATTTCCTTCAATAAAGCGACGAGCAAAACTTTAGTGACGGTTAAAGGCGTTAAATCGGCAAGCGGTCTTTCGTTAAGCGGAAAAACTGTGACGGTCGGCGCGAGTTCGCTAAATAAAAAAACCGTTACAATCAGCGACGGCTATACTTTGAAAATTGCCAATGGCGTTGCGACTCCACAAGCAACTTCGGCAAGTTGGTCTTACAAAAATAATGCCGCGACTTATAAAGCGGCGTCGACAAGCGCGGGCTATTCCACTTCAAGCGACGGCAAGTCAATTACTTATTCCAAAGCAAAAACCGCCTCGACCATTGCTACTATCAACGGCGTCACTTCTAAGAACGGTATAAAGATTAAAAATAAAGTCATCACCGTTCCGAATTCGATTATCGGCGCGTCTAAAAATGTCACGCTTAACAATAACGGCAACGGCTATCAATTTGTCACTTCGGTTTCAAATAAAACGGTAAAAGGCGGCGCGAATAAGGACGCCATAACCAGCAAAGGTTCCAATCTTTCAATAGTTGTCGGAACGAATAATGATACCGTAAAAATCGCGGGCAGTAATACGACAATAAACGGCGGCAAGGGTAATGATGTCATTAGCCTAAGTTCTGCTGCTAAAAATAATGTTATTATATATGATTCGGGTGACGGCTCCGATATTCTTTACGGATTTGATGAAAATGATACGCTTAAGATAGCAAAAGGCAAGGCGGCGACTTCGACAAGCGGCAATGACGTTATATTTACAGTTGGCAAGGGCAAAATTACTGTTAAAGGCGCGGCTGATAAAACTTTTAGCTATTCCGATGCGAACGGTACAAAAACTTATTCGACAGTCCCGACGAGTTCTGAACCTTACACGATTAAAGGCGCGGGCATTACTCTTTCAAGCTCCTACTCCGAAGAAAAATTCTATGTTGAAGACGATGCCCCAAATGGTAGCGTGATTGAGACGATAGACGCTTCTGCCGTAAATAAAAGCGGCGATAAGTTCAAAATTAAAGGCAACGATAAGGCAAATAAAATTATCGCAAGCAAGGCTGGCAGTATCATCGACGGAGGCAAGGGCAAAATCAGTGATACACTTGTCGGCGGCAAAGGAGCGGACGTTTTCACTTACTACAGCGGCGACGGCAACGACGTTATCACAAATTATAGCGCGAACGACACGATAAAAATTGCTAAAGGCGTCGTCAGTAGCATTTGGACTGACCGCGAAGATGTCATTATGAAAGTCGGCGACGGGAAAATCACCGTAAAAGATGCAAATGAAACGCGCATAACATACATTGAAAATAACATTGAATATGGCTGTCTGAACGGCAATAAAACTTTTTCCATAAGCAAAGATAAAGACGGTACGAATGCTAAACTTTCCGTCGAGTATTGGAAAGATACCTTCGACGTTACGGAATTTGGCAATAAAGAAGTCGGCAACGCCATTTTTAAAATTGATGCTTTCGATGTCAGAAAAAATCTTAAGATAACGGGCAATGACAAAGCAAACGAAATACTTTGTGGCAAGGGCAACATGACTTTAATAGGCGGCGCGGGCGATGATACATATTACGGCAATGACGGTACAGATGTTTTTGTTTACAATAATGGCGACGGCGAAGATTACATAGTTGATTACAATGACGAAGATAAAATTCAGCTAATTGGTGTCGACTTTAGTAGCGGCAATTCTAAAGTTGAAAATGGAGATGTCGTCATAAAATTTGTCGGCACGTCAGGGAAAATTAGGCTAGCAAACGCCGCGAATAAAACTATTACTTTTATTGACGAGAAAGGCAAACCTTTAAGAGTAGAAGATCCGTCGTCGTGGTTCTTAGCTGATGATGACGACTTTTCCACAGATAATCAGCTTAGCTCAATCGTTAAAAGCAATGTAGCGGCGGATTATTCCTTCATAAACACTCCGACGACGCTAGATAAAGGAAATAATTTGATTGCCTATGCTAAGAAATAAATCTGCGCGGAAAAAAATATCTCCGTCACAATCGGCGGAGATTTTTTATGCAAAGTTTTATGTTCAGAAATTTAAGCTCATAAGGACTTCGCCTGAATCAAGATCGAAGATTTGAATTTTCTCTTCGTCAATGACGGCGACGCTTGTTTTCTTATCAGCGCGATTACTGAGATACGGCGAGATGGTTCCGGGATTAAGGAAAATTGTATCGCCGCGCTTTTCAAGAATCGTCGTATGAATATGACCCGTGATAAAAATATCTGCGCGGAATTGAGCCGCAATCTTATCTTTATCGGCGTCGGTCGGCAACTTGTGCCCGTGATTAACGACAATGCGCTTGCCATTCGCGAAGACGTGAGCATACTCCGACAAAACAGGCACTTTCAAAACAAGCTGGTCAACTTCCGAATCACCGTTGCCGCGAGCCGGAACAAACGGTATTTTAGAGTCGTTAATCAAATTTGCCAACGCTTTGGGATTGTAATCGTCGCCTTTGTAATTCGGATTGTTCGGTCCGTGATAAAGCACGTCGCCCGCATGAAGAATTACTTCCACGTCCGAAAAAAATTTCTCCATAGCAAGCGCAACACGATTAACATAGCCATGAGAATCAGATAAAACGCCAATCTTCATGTAAAATTCCCCCTTAAATTTTTATTTTTTCTTCTTACGTTTAGATTGATTTTGGTCGTCAAACATTTTAATAACGTCGTCGATAAATTTGCGAGCCGCCGCCTCCGAAAGGATGGCTTGTTTTTCATTGGCGGTAATTTCTTCGCGTAAAATTTCTAATTTTGGGTCGAGCTGTCCAGCCTTGAGGCATTCAATCGCCACTCTATCAGCGTTGGCAATTCGTTTGAACTGTTCGAGTTGCGGTTTGCACTCAGCTAAATATTTTTGCGGCAATCTTTTTAACAAGATGTCGGCGGCGCGATCCATTTCGTTAATTTTTCTTTCGAGCGGCGCGAAGTCTACGAAACTTTTCTTACCAAAATCGTAGAGCAAATTTGAGGCAGTCGTTTCAAATTCAATCGCGTCGGGTGCTCCGACCTTAGCCCAAGAATTTTCCATATGCCGCGAGTGTTCAGCAAAAATTTTCATATAAGGAGCGAGCGAGCCGAATTGTTCATTCAAAACTTTATCCCAAGCTTTACTGTCGTCGTAAGTGGCAGGGTTGTTAGCGTAAATCGCGCCCGTCGCAATAGAAAGTTTCGACAGTTGCACTTGTCCCATAGGATTGAAGAAAATCGCCGTCATCTTTGCGGTCGGAAGTTTTTCAATCGCGCCGAGAGCCAACTTGACATTGCGGTTACCGTCGGGCGTAAGTTTGTAGTCGTTGACGGGATAGTTCCACCAGATACCAACTTCACGCCCGAAAATTTTATTGACTTCAGCCAATTCCTTGTCGGTTATGCCGTCGCAGACAACGCCGCGTCCCGTGTACAGAACGACGATTCGCGGGTCGAGATTTTCAGCCAAATCTTTTGTATAGGGCTTGAGCTTGTCACCCTTAACCATGTCGAAATAAAAATATTCTGTCGGAACCATGATAAGCGGCGCAACGTCCTTGTATCGCCCGCGCAGATTTTTCTGAACACGATTAAGAAAAATTGCTTGTTCCTTACCGTTTTTGTCCTTGATGTCGTCAAAAAAAATCGCGAAGTCCCGAACGCCAATTTCGTACATTGCGTCGAGCTTTTTAATCATCAGCCGAAAATCTTCCTCGCCCTTATCGCCTTTATAATTTAAATCAAGCCCCGGCGAGACGGCGAATATAAATCGGACGTTATTTTTTTTAGCGACGGCAACCAAATTCTTCATCTCAGCTAGTTTATCGGCGGGATAAGGTTTGCGCCATTGTTCGCGGTGGTAAGGGTCATCTTTTGGCGCGTAGATATAGGAGTTAAGATTATTTTGGCGGCAGAAATCGATAATATCTGCGCGGTCTTCAAAAGTCCAAGGGGTTCCGTAAAATCCTTCGACAATTCCGCGCAAGGGAATTGGTACTGCTTGAGCCGTGTTGCCAATTAAAATTGTTGCCAGTGTCAAAAGAATCACACTCCTTAAAAGTTTTTTCATGATTTACCTTCCTGATATTGACGGAAATTTTTCAAAACGCAAATGGGGCGTTTTTGCGAGGCATTGCCGAAAGGATTATCAATCAGCAAGTCAGAGGCAAGTTGCGCGTTCATACCGGGCGTAGCTCCGACAATTCGCGAGCGTTTTAAGTCATTAACGTCGGCAATCATTGCGCCGAAACAATTCAAACGCGCCTTGAGGTCTGCACAAACTTTTTCGGGATTTTCTGGGCCGTAAACGACGCATTTATCAAAGGGCGGCATTGTCCCCGTTACGTCGTCGATAAGAGCCGCTTGACGCCCGCCCCATTTATAAAACAGCCCGCGAATCCCGATAATCTTACCCAGAAAGCCTCCGACAAGTGCAAATGCAACGCGCCATTCGCCTTCCTTTTCCATAAGGGCTTGCATACCGTGCGGCGTCGCCAAAGAGCCGTAGTCGGGGATAAAGCGGCAACATAATCTTGCAAGGTTGCTAATTTTCATTTCGTCGGGGCGAATAATATTCCCCTGAGTAATTGCAACGACACTTTCCGCAACCGTCACCACGTCATCGGGCGTTATTATATCGCGGGTATATTTTTCTATCACGTCGACAATATCATCTTTGGGCGTCAAAATCCGCGTCGTTATCGGTAAAATTTCTACGTTCATAAAAAAACCTCCGTTTAAAGCTTTCAGCTGTTAGCTTTAAGCTTTCAGAAAAATCCTAAAAGCTCTAAGCTGATAGCTAAAAGCTAATCCTTAACAAGTTTGACTCCGACGAGTTGAGCGAGTTCTTCGGCAGTCAAAATCACTCGCGCTATCGACCAATGCATAGGCGTCCGCCCGACTTCCCGATAAATAAATTCGACGGGGAAATCTACCATGTGCGCGACTGCCTCCTCCAGTGAAAGATTTTTCCGTGCAGTCAACGTTACTTTAGCTACGAGTTTAACGCTCTGTTGATGTTCCAAAACTAAAGCCTCAAAATAATCGTCTTCGCGGGGAACTCCTTCACGTTCAGCCTTGCCGCGCACGTCCATTCCGTCATATTGTTCAAAAGGCAGTTGCGGCTTGCAAATCGCATCGACTATCATCGCGCTTTGAGTTCCTTCATTGCGGAATTCTATCGTAGTAGAGAGCGTTACGGATTTTTCGTCGCGGCGTTCGATTTTAAACGGTGTGCGGCTTTCGATTTTCGGAACGACTTTTTCCTGTCGACCCTTAACGTAAAGCCACGTAACGAGCACGACCGCCAATATTGCAACGAGCAATCCTTCTAATATCATTACCAAATTTTTTCAACCCCTCAGTAAAAGTTTAATCAATCAAGGGATTGTACACGAAAATTATTTGCAAGTCAAAAGCGTTTTAGGGACTAGGACTTTAATATAAAGGTTTGCAAAAAATTTTAGTGCTTGCTATCATTGCGGCGAGGTTGATTGGCATGACAGAAATTTTATTAATGGTGATATTCTCGGCGGCGTTGCTAATATGCATATGGGCGGGCAAATCGATTTTATTCGCGCTGACATTCGGGCTGATAATGTTTTCGTTGTATGCTTACGAAGTCGGACATACGCCGCGAAAAATTTTCACAATGTGGAGCACGGGCGTCCGAACGATTAAGCCGATAATGAAAATGCTGGTTTTAATAGGAGTAATTACGGCAATTTGGCGGGCGGCGGGCGTTATCCCTACGATAATTTGTTATACGGCAGATTTTTTTACGCCCGAAATAATTTTGCTGATGTCGTTTTGGTTATGCGCGTTAATATCGGTTTTGACGGGGACGGCATTCGGGACGGCGGCGACTATGGGCACAATCTGCGCGGCGATAGCAAATAGTTTGGACGTTCCTATTTGGCTGACGGGCGGCGCGATTTTATCCGGCTGTTATTTCGGCGACAGATGTTCTCCTATGTCGACAAGTGCATTACTCGTGGCGACGTTGACGCGAACGGACATTTTTAAAAATATCGTCGGCATGATAAAAACTGCGCTAATCCCGATGATTTTGGCGAGCATATTTTATTACGTAGCAGGAATTTCTTTTGTGAGCGGCTGGACGGAAATTAACGCGACAGAAATTTTTGCGCGCACCTTCGCGATTCGCCCGGAAGTTTTAATCCCGGCAATTTTAATCGTCGTGTTATCGCTTTTTAAGTTAAAAGTCCAGTTGATGATGAGTGCAAGTATCTTGGCGAGCGCGGCGATTGCAATTTTTATTCAAGGCGTAGAAGTCGGCGAGCTGTTGAAAATTTCCATGTTCGGCTTTTATCCTGACGACGCGGAGCTTGCAAAGATTTTAAGCGGCGGCGGAATAATTTCTATGACGAACGTAATAGCTATCGTCTGCTTGTCGAGTTGTTACGCGGGAATTTTCAAAGCAACGGGCTTTCTGAACAGCTTGCAAAATTTCTTGCTTGAATTAGGTAAAAAATTTTTCCCGTTCGCGAGCATTTTTATTGCGGCGATTGTAACAAGTATGATTTCCTGCAACCAGACGTTGGCAATCATGTTGACGCACCAACTTTGCAAGAACGTCGAGCCACGCGCAGATATTTTAGCGATTCATTTGGAAAATTCTGCCGTAGTAATTTCGCCGCTGATTCCTTGGTCGATAGCTGGTTCAGTTGTTTTAACGCCGCTTGACGCTCCGACTTTTGCATTGCTTGCCGCGTGGTATCTTTATTTAATCCCGCTTTGCAGTCTGGCGCGTCGCAAGTGATTGTTAATTAAATCGGCTTGTGATAGAATTGCGTTGCGTAAAATTTTGAATGAAAGGGAGCTTTTTCAAATGGTTTCTTCAGAGATAAAAAATTTCGGCATAATCGGCTACCCTGTCGGTCATTCGCTGTCGCCGCATATGTACAGAGCGGCATTCGAGGCGGCGGGCTATCCGAATTACAATTACATACCGTTTTCGATACAGGCGGGCAAACTTTTTATGGCGGTTGAAGGAATACGGGGTTTAGGCTTTCGCGGCGTCAACGTGACAATCCCGCATAAAACGACCATTGCAAAATATCTTGACGCGATTGACTCCGATGCAATGGTAATCGGCGCGGTGAATACGGTCGTAAATGACGGCGGCATGTTGACGGGCTACAATACGGACGTATATGGATTTTTAGCGTCGTTAGCGGAGGCGAACTTTTTACCGGGCGATTGTCACGCCGTGATATTGGGAGCGGGCGGCGCGGCTCGTGCTATTTTATGGGGACTTTGCAAAAAACGTGCCGAATTCGTTACGATAGGCGCACGCAATCCGCAAAAGGCTCAAGCTTTGGCTAATGACTTTTTATCTTACGGCGCAGTCGAGGGCTTTGATTGGAATTCCAACGAGTTCAAAGAGTACATGCAGTCGGCAGATATTTTGATAAACACGACGCCGCTGGGTATGTTCCCGAACGTTGAAGACATGCCGCCCATAGATTTAAATCTTTTGCCGGAAGGCGCACTCGTCTACGACATAATTTATAATCCGAGCGAAACGAAATTACTCAAAACTGCGCGAGAGCTTGGTTTTCCGACGCTCAACGGACTTTCAATGCTTTTATTGCAGGGCAAGGAATCATACCGTCTTTACACTGGCGAAATCCCCGATATGGAAATTATGGCGAAAACTCTCGAAAAAATTTTGAGCGCAAATAAATGAACATATTTTTTGCCGTTATGGCGGTGCTTTTATGAATGAAGCACTTGCGAACGGGCGATTGAATTCTTCAAATGATTTACGGCGACTCGGCGACGGCGGCAGATAGAAATTTTTTAAAAACTTCGCGGCGACGGTCGAGCTTGCGGAGTTTTTTTTACGGGAGTAGCTATGAACGACTTCGACGAACAACTTAGGAAATTAATTCAAAAAGAGCGGCATAATTTCGCGGGAAGTTCTTCTCGGGCGATTGTCGAGTTGGTGAATTTAATTTTCGACTTCGCGATAAAAATGCGGGCGTCCGACTTGCACATTGAGCCGTTTGAAAAATCACTGCGCGTGCGTTACAGGATTGACGGGCATTTACAGGAACTTCATCAGCCGTTGCCTTTAAACTTAGCGGAGCCGCTGACTTCGCGAATAAAAATTTTGGCGCGAATGGATACGACGGCGGCATTTTTACCATTGGACGGCGCAATAAAATATGGCAACGTAGAAATGCGCGTGGCGAGTATGCCGTCCTTCGGCGCGGAAAGTTTGACGATAAGAATTTTAGATTCATCGCTCGAACTGCATAACTTAAAAGATTTGGGCTTTACGACGGTGAACGAGGAACTTTTTCGGCAAATGATAAACTCGGCGGCGGGCATGATAATTTTAACTGGACCGATGAATTCTGGGAAATCGACGACGCTTTACGCGACATTGCGCGAATTAAATAAGCCGTCGCGTTCGATAATGACATTGGAAGACCCGATTGAACAGCACGTTGAAGGAATCAGCCAAATACAAGTGAACGAGAAAACTGGCTTAACGTTCGCGGCGGGCTTGCGGGCAATGTTGCGCATGGATTGTAACGTCTTAATGGTCGGGGAGGCTCGCGACGCCGAAACTTCCAAAATTGCGGTACGCGCCGCGCTGACAGGGCATTTAATTTTTACGACGCTTCACGCGAACGATTCATGCAGTGCGCTTTTTCGTATGCTGGAGATGGGCGTCGAGCCGTATTTATTGGCGGCAACACTTAATGGCGTCGTGGCTCAACGATTAGTAAGGAGGCTTTGTCCTAAGTGCAAGAAAATCTGCGCGGGCGAGACATTTAAAGCGGTTGGCTGTGAAGATTGTCGATGCACGGGCTATAGCGGGCGCATTGCCATTCATGAAATTTTGCGTGTTGATAAGGATTTGCGCAACTTGATTTTAACGAGCCGCGACCTTGACGAGATTAAAAACTTTGCGCTTGAAAGCGGCTTGAAAACTCTGGAAGATGACGCATTGGCAAAAGTTCGCGCAGGTTTGACGACGCTTGAAGAAATACGCCGCGTCTTGGGTTCAGACTTCATAAAGGGAATTTCTTAACTACGTTGAAAATATTTTCATAAAAAAATTTAAAGGAGCAATATTTATCATGAACAATCAATTTCGTATTTTGGCGGCAGACGGCATTGCCAATGAAGGCATTGAACAGCTTAAGAAAAATTTTTCCGTCGAAGTTCGCGATAAAATTTCTCACGAGGAACTTCTTGAGATTATTCCGCAATTCGACGCGCTGATTGTCCGTTCCGCCTCCAAAGTTACTGCCGACATTTTGGAACGCGCTACCAACCTTAAAATTATCGGACGTGCAGGCGTCGGCGTTGACAATATAGACGTGCAGGCGGCGACCGAACGCGGAATTATCGTCATCAACTCGCCCGACGGAAATACAATCGCCGCAACCGAACATACTTTTGCTATGATGCTCGCCGTCAGCCGCAACATTCCGCAAGCTAATCAGACTATGCACAGCGGCAAATGGGATAGAAAAAAATTCGTCGGCGTCGAGCTTAGAAATAAAACTTTGGCGATTATCGGACTCGGCAAAATCGGTGCAGGCGTCGCTAAACGCGCTCAATCCTTCGACATGAACGTTATCGCTTACGACCCGTTTGTCAGCGAAGAACGCGCCAAAAATTTAGGCGTGCGCATGGTTGAGCTTGACGAACTTTTTAAAATCGCCGACTTCATAACTGTCCATATGCCACTTACGAATAAAACTAAAAATATGATTGCACTCGCGCAGATGAAGACTATGAAACCGACCGTCCGCCTGATTAACTGCGCTCGTGGCGGCATTATCAATGAAAATGATTTGGCGATTGCACTTCAAGAAAAAATTATCGCGGGCGCGGCAGTTGACGTTTTCGAGAGCGAACCGCTTGCCGAAGATTCTCCACTTAGAACTTTGCCGAATATAATTTTGACGCCGCATTTGGGAGCCTCGACCGTTGAAGCGCAAATCGGAGTTTCGGTTGACGTTGCCAAAGGAATTATCGATGCGCTGAACGATCGTCCCGCCGCTAATGCCGTAAACATGCCGCATATTCCGAGCCATGTTTTAGAAAAACTCGCGCCTTATCTCGACCTTGCCGAACGTTTGGGCAGAACAGTTACGGGCATGAGCAAAGACCCGATTTCCAGCGTTCAAGTCAACGTCAAGGGGAAAATCGCCGACATGAATTCTAGCTTGATTTCGACGGCGGTTTTAAAGGGAATGTTGACTGCCGCGCTTGATACCAACGTCAACCTTGTCAACGCGAACATTTTGGCAGCAGAAAGAGGCATTCATCTTTCCGAAATTAAATCCAGTATTTCGCATGACTTTGCAAATCTCGTGACGGTTTCGGCGAACGGAAATATCGTAACGGGGACGCTTTTCGGCAACGAAGGAAGAATCGTTTCGATAAATAATTTCCGCGTCGACGTTGACCCGCACGACCGCATTTTAATTTGCCCGCATATTAACCAGCCCGGCGTTATCGGCACGGTCGGCAGTCTCCTTGCCAAACATCAGATAAATATTTCGGGAATGCAAGTTGGCAAGACCGCGATTGAGGGCAGGAGTCTTATGGTTTTGACTGTCGATAATTCCATTCCGCAAAATGTGCTTGACGAGATGAAAGCTCTCGCTCCGATTTTCGACGTGACGCCCGTCACTTACGATGCTTAAGAAAAAATTTTTAATCGGCTTTGGAATAGTTTCTTTAGTTACTATTGTCGGCTTGTTTGTAATAGGACTTCTCGAAGACGATACGCCGCCACTCGAACCGCCTAAGCCGCCCGTCAAAAAAATTAGCGTCTACATTTCGGGGCAAGTTAAAAATATTTCTGTCGTTGAACTTGAAGACGACGGCAACTTACGACTTGTTGACGCGGTTAATGCGGCGGGCGGTTTGACGGAAATGGCAGATTCCGACGCCGTTAATCTTGCTTTGCCGCTCACCGACGGTCAACATGTCCACATTCCCACCAAAGATATTTTTCTCCTCCCGCAAAATATTTCCGGCAACTCTGGCGACCTTGTAAACATAAACACCGCCGACGCCGAAAAACTCGCCACGCTTAAAGGTATCGGACCCGCGCTCGCGCAAAGGATTATTGAATACCGCGAACAAAACGGTGCGTTCAAAACCATTGACGAAATTAAGAACGTGCGCGGCATCGGTGATAAAAAATTCGCCTCCTTTAAAGACAAAATTACTATTTAAAAATTGCGCAATGTGATAAAATATAATTGTCAGGAGGTGTCTAAAATGACAGACCAAGAAAAAATTAACGTCGAAACACAACGACAATTAGCAATGCAGGACGCAAAATTTGCTATGGTAATGGAAGAGATTCGGCAACAACGCGAAGATTTGCGGCGTTTACAGGACAGACAGGACGCTTTACAAGCCAAACATGACGCGGAAATGCATGAGATGAACAAAAAAATCGATGATAATTTTAAAACGCTGTCAAATCAGATTCACAATAATTTTGTTCAAACGATGGTGGGCTTTGGAGCGATAGCGGCGGCAGTCGGCGGAATTGTGATTGCGGCTTTTAAGTGAGGATTTATGGAAGAAAAAATTTTGCAATGGTTTCCGGGTCATATGAAAAAGGCGGAGCGATTGATTCGGGAAAATTTAAATCTGGTCGACATAATTATTGAGTTGCTTGACGCCCGAATTCCTTTAAGCAGTCAAAATCCTATGCTCCGCGAAATTATTCAAGATAAGCCGCGCCTAATTACTTTGGGCAAAGCCGACCTTGCGCCGAAAAATTATGTCGACGCTTGGCTAAAAAAATTTCGTGAAGAAACTTCTGCCGTTGCTGTTGACGCGGTTAAGGGCACGGGCATTAAACATTTAATTTCTATGGCAAAATCGCTTGCCGAATCGAAGACGAATAAATTTGTTAAATATGGGGCAAAGCCTCGCGCCGCTCACGTGATGATTGTCGGCATTCCGAACGTTGGGAAATCTTCGTTGATAAATCGACTCGCAGGCATTAATCATGTCAAGATTGAAAATCGTCCCGGCGTCACTCGCGCTAAACAATGGATTAAAATCGCCGACGGGCTTGATTTACTTGACACGCCCGGAATTTTATATCCGAAATTCGACGATGCCGACGTTGCTTTGAAACTTTCTTGGACGTATGCAATTAGCGACGAGATTCACGACTTGGAACCGACCGTTTGTAAACTTTTAGAAACTCTTGCTGAAAAATTTCCTAACGGACTTATCGAACGCTATAAAATTCAAATTTCAACCGACGGACACGAACTTTTAAATCAAATCGGACTTAAGCGCGGCTGTATTCGCAAGGGCGGCGTTCTCGACACGGATAAGGCTTTGCACTTAATCTTATCTGATTTCCGCGCAGGCAAACTCGGAAAGGTTATTCTTGATGAAATTTAGAAACGTCTTGCCCGCGATTGTAGCAAATATTTCCGCCGCGCTCAGCGAATTGTTACTTATGGCGTCCGCCTCGTGGTTAATCGCCTCCGCCGCCTTGCAACCGCCGCTTAGTGCATTATCAGTCGGTATAACGCTTGTCCGAACGGCGGGAATTTCACGCGCCGCTCTCCGCTATGCCGACAGATTTTTTTCGCACAAAATAATTTTCAAACTCCTAGACGACCTGCGCGAAGAACTTTTTTTGAAAGCCGCGCAGATTTTACCGTTAAAGTCAGGACGCTCGCACGAAGGCGAACTTTTACATTCGCTGACGGTCTCTGCCGATTTGCTTAAAGATTTCTTGCCGCGAGTAATTTTGCCTTTATCGACTGCCGCGCTTGTGACGACTTTGCTGACATATTTTTTATTCGCGCCGCTTAAAATTTTCGCACTGATTCTGCCCGCGATTTTTTTTATGAACTTATTGCTTGCTATGCGGATTAAAATCGTTCAGCACGATGACTCCGATTATCGCGAAAAAATTTTGGACTTCTGCGACGGACGCGACGAACTTAAAATCTTTGGCACGACGCCCGCTGTTAAAATCCTCGATAAAGCCGCGCAGAACTTCGGCGAAGAAAGTTTCAAACTCGCGGCTCGACAAATCAACTTTGACGCGACATTTAAAATCCTAAACGCGACGGGATTTTTTTTTATTCTATTGAAAATTGCCGCCGTCACTGATACAATAACTTTAACGGTTTGGGCACTGATTTTCCTTGCGACGCTAGAAATTTTCAGTCAAATCCCAGCCGCCATTCGTACCTTGAAAAAAATTCGTGCCGTGAAATTTATTAAACAAAAAAACTTGTCCCTAGTCCCCAATCCCTTGTCCCTAACAAATAAAGCTGTTGAGATTAAAAATCTCAGTTTCGGCTATGCTGACGAAAAAATTTTTGATAACTTTAGCTTGACGATTGAACGCGGCGAAAAAATCGCTATTGTCGGCGAAAGCGGCGCGGGTAAAACGACTTTGCTTTATCTGATGATGAAACTTTTTAAGCCCGATAAGGGAACAATCGCGCTCGGCGGGAAAATCTCTGCCGCGACCTTCACGAATTACATTTTCTCAACGTCGATTCGCGCTAATTTCCAAATGCTCCATGAAAATATTTCCGACGAAAAAATTTTCTCTGTGCTGAAAATTTGCGGGCTTGAAAGTTTTAACATTGATTCGCCTGTTGGAGAGGACGGCGCAAATTTATCGGGTGGCGAAAGAAATCGTCTGCAAATCGCGCTTGCTTTGGTTATTAAGGACGCAGAAATTTTAATTCTCGACGAACCGACGGCAGGACTTGATAAAACCTGCGCGGAAAAATTAATCGCAAATCTTATCGACGCGACAAAAAATCGCACACTGATAATTATCACTCACGATTCAAATTATTTTTCCGAATTGAGGAGGATTGAGCTTGTACACTAAGAAAATTTATTTCAGCGGAGGCAGCGTTCGCGAGTTGCAGGAAATTTTTTCAGACGTGCCCGGCGTCGTGAAAGTTTTAATTGGAACTGCCGCCGCTAAAAACGTCCACAGCTACGTTAATCACGAACCGCAAGTTTTGGAAAATATCTCCGCCGTCGAAATCGAATTCAATCCAAAGAAAATAGATTTGTCCATGCTTATGGATATTCTTTTCAACGTGCTCAATCCATACGCCGATAATAATTTGGGCGTCTATTACAATTCGGGCGAAGACGAGCCGCAAGTCGAACTGCATTTGAACTTTATCGCTAATCGCGGCAAAGAACCCGTCGTTTCCAAAGCTTGTCTTACTATCAACGATCCAAACAGTAATCCGCGACTTTCGCGTAAATGTTTCGTTAAAGTCGGTCGTCTGATAAACTTTTTCGCCGCGCCCGATGACGAACAAAATTTTTTAAGAAAAAATCCCGAAATTTCTACCGATATAGACTTGACAAAGCTAAAAACTTCCCTTAGATTTTGAACTGCAATGCGTAATTAGAAATGCGCAATGCACAATTAGAATCATTACGCATTACGAATTCCTAATTGCTTTTTGAGGGGAGGTGACAATTATGCGCGAACGATTAGAAGAAAGGCGGCGCAAAATGTTACGCAAAATGCGCAATCGGAAATTATTTTGGTCATTTATAATTTGTTTATTTATAGTCGTTGGCTCGCTGACTCATCTCGGATTCAATTCCGACTTCACGCGAATTAAGGAAGATTTTAAGGCAAAAGTTAAAGGCGAAACTATTCTGCCGACCTTCCGCAAGCCGACGACGATAATGTTAATGGGCGTTGACAATCGCAAGGACGACGTTGGTCGCTCCGATACTCTCATGATTCTGAATTTATCCAATGATAGCGCGTCGCTCCTTACCATTCCGCGTGATACTCTCGTTTATGTCGAACGCCATGGCTATCAAAAAATCAATGCGGCTTATGCTTACGGCGGCTCGAAATTGGCTCGCGAAACCGTCGAAGATTTTCTCGGCATTGAGATTGATCATTACGTCACGATTAACAAGTCGCGCTTTGCTGAGGTGATTGACGCTATGGGCGGTGTTGATATTTACGTCGAACGCGATATGTATTACGAAGATCCTTGGGACGACGACGGCGGCTTGGTTATCGATTTACAGCAGGGGATTCAGCATCTTGACGGCGATACCGCGATTCAATTTGTAAGGTTCCGCGACTCTGAAGGAGATATAGGGCGCGTTCGTCGTCAGCAAGCTTTTATGAAGGCGTGCGCGGACAGATTGAGCGAACCGTCCATGCTGATTAAAATTCCCGAACTTTTGAGCGTGGCGGTTAAAGCGATTGATACCGATTTGACTTCAAGCGAAATGTTAGCGGCGGCTGGCTCCCTTAAAAACGCGGAGTCAAATGGCAATATCAAAACGGGCGTCGTACCGGGATGGCTCCAATATATTAACAACGTCAGCTATCTTATCCCTAATGCTGAACGGCTCGGCAGTGTCATGCGTAAGAATTTGGGTTTCAAGGCTGATAAAAGACATTTCGAGAAACTTTCCTACGAATACACGCCCGGCAATGACGCCGATTATTACGACGTGAATTTTAATCCCGAAAAGGATTTGAACTTGCTGGAGTATCTCGACCGTCGGAAATTCGACTTATCGGAAAATGAACTTTAATTAATTTCTCCCGTCAACGCGGCGGGATTTTTTTATTGTCCGCGCCGTTCCTTTACATTACGCGCCAATTTTGATAAACTATGTTTGAAAAAAATCGCAGGAGGTGGCATGAGTTGAAAATCGGCGACAGAATTGTTTACCCGATGCACGGTGCCGGCGAAATTGTGGACATTGAAGAAAATGAAGTCGGGGGCGTCAAAAATTCGTATTACATTTTACGTCTGCCGGTGGGCGACATGAAACTTATGCTGCCTGTCGACAAGGTGGAAGAAGTCGGCTTGCGAGAACTTATTACGCCCGCGCAGATTTCGGAAGTCGTAGAAGTTTTGCAGGCGGAGACCGAACAGTTGCAAGGGAGCTGGAATAAGCGATTCCACACAAACCTTGAACGACTCAAGAGCGGAGATATTTTAGAGGCGGCGGCGGTTGCACGGAATTTAACTCGACAGAACAATAAGAAAAAAGTTTCGAGCGGCGAAAAGAAATTACTCGACCTTTCGCGACAGATTTTGATAACGGAGCTTGTCTATGTCTGCGAAAAATCGCCCGAAGAAATTACGGAGTGGATTGACAAGTTGATTGACATTCCAGAGCTGGAAGAGTTAGCGACGTAAGCTCAAAGCAGTTTGCAGATTGATTGATTCGGTTGTATAATACAGCCGATTTTTTTATTACTTAAAGGAGGCTACACAGTGTTATCCAAAGTTTCAAAAGTCTATGGCGAGACGGCTCTGATAAAATTAATCGCCGTAGGTTTGCTGATAGGAATTTTATTAGCGTTATTCGTGCCGACGGTAGTTCCCCTCATTGCGGTTTTCGGCAAATTATTCGTCAACGCATTAAAGGGCGTCGCGCCGATTTTGGTTTTCGTCTTGGTAATGAACGCCATGAGCCAAAGATCTGAATCAAACGCGACAATGAAGCCGATAATCCAACTTTACGTTATTGGAACGTTTTTAGCGTCGTTGGTAGCGGTTACGGCGTCATTTTTATTCCCGACGACGTTAAAATTGCAAATCGGCGAAGACGTGACGATAACTCCGCCGGGCGGAATCATTGAAGTTTTGCAGAACGTCATAATGAACATCGTCGACAATCCGATACACGCGCTGACGACGGCAAATTACATTGGGATTTTAGCTTGGGGCGTGATAATGGGCTTAGCGTTCAGGGGCGCGGGCGACAGAATGCACGGAATTTTAGGCGACTTGGCAAAAGCAGTAACAAAGGTTGTGCAATGGGTAATTCGCTTTGCTCCGTTCGGCATAATGGGCTTAGTTGCGGACGCGATAGTCACGAGTGGCGTTGACGCGCTTTTAGGCTATGCAAAACTTTTAGCGGTACTTTTAGGCGCGTTCTTCAGCGTAGCACTTATAATGAATCCGCTGATTGTTTTCTTTAAAATCGGCATAAATCCTTATCCGCTAGTTTTTGCGACGTTGAAGGAGAGCGGCATTTACGCCTTCTTTACGCGGTCGAGCGCGGCGAATATCCCCGTCAACATGAGCCTTTGCAAAAGACTTGGGCTTAACGAAGATTTATATTCAATTTCGATACCTTTAGGCGCGACGATTAACATGGCGGGCGCGTCGATAACAATAGCGGTTTTGAGTTTAGCGGCGGCGCACACGCTTAATATTTCTGTCGATATGCCGACGGCGTTATTGCTGTGCATAATTTCGACGGTTGGAGCTTGTGGAGCGTCGGGCGTTGCGGGCGGTTCATTATTGTTAATCCCCGTTGCCTGTTCGAGTTTCGGCATTGACAACGATATTGCAATGCAAGTTGTCGGCGTTGGCTTTATAATCGGCGTATTGCAAGACTCATGCGAAACGGCATTGAATTCATCGAGCGACGCGCTGTTTACGGCGACAGCGGAATTTGCTCAACGTAAAAAGGACGGCACATTAAAACCTTCCGACTTAACGCCACGAGCTGAAGAATAAATAAATTTTGCAATAAAAAAACGGCTGTCGATTAACGGCAGTCGCTTTTTTATTTAATTAGAAGTTTTTAACGAGGAAAATATCTCCCAACGAGCCTATTTCATAATTTGAATTTTGCAACTCCAAGAGCCGCTCCAATGAATATAATTTTTCTTTGCCGCTTTGCAGTTCTCGAATCCAAATCCAATGCGTGTAGCCGACGGCTTTAAGCAACTCAATCATTTTTTCAAAGTACCCAGATTTGCTCCACATCGTCGGATTGAACTCCATAAAAATGGGCGCGGCATTTTGAGCAAGTAAATTTTTCGCGCCGAGCAAAACTTGAGCCTCAAAGCCTTCTGTGTCAATCCAAATATATTTGACTTCCCGCGCAGATATGTCATTTTCTGCAAAAAAAGCATCAAGCGGAATGATTCTAATTGTCTCGGTCGGAACATTATTTTTAGGTTCAGTCAAATTGTTGTGACCGGGATTTTTCAAATCTCTGTACATCGTCATTTCGTCGAAAGTAAAACCAAGTCCACAGTTGACGGCGATTGTCTTTGATTCCATGTCATTTAGTATCAGATTAACGCGCAAGAGTTTAAAATTTTCTGCGTCAGGCTCAAAGGCGAGCAATTTCAATTTCGGAGCGATTTTATTTGTAAAATAAATGCCCGTCGAGCCGATGTTCGCGCCCAAATCCAAAAAATATCCCGTGCTGTCATCGACATTGTAATATTTCTTCGCCAAAGCATGAAAAGTTTTCATCTCTGTCGCTGCGTGATTCTCACCATTAAGATACATTGGCGCGATAACACATTCGTCTTTCGATGTGGCAACGTAAGATAATCCTTCGACAGTGCAACTGTTATAGTTATGCCACTGCCTGTGATTATAAAAATTCATCGCCCGATAAAGATTTTTGCCCTTAGACGGTTTGAGGAGCGAATAAACTGCGGCAGGATTATTCAACCAACTCGAAAAGTCTTGCGCGAAAATTATATTCTCCGTTGGGAAATTCATCGCCTGAATTGTGTTCAATATTTCCTCGAAAATTTCTCGCGAATCTTTTTCTAAAATCAAAACGTAATTCCAATCGCCGTTCAAAATAAATTCTGCTTGATCCTTATCATTGGGGCGGAGAGTTCGGACAATTTTCACGTCTTCCTTCAAAAATTGTTCTGCCCAAGCCGCGCCTTCGTCCGTGTAGTCCCAAAGTGCAACTTTTACCATTTAATCAGCCTCCTGAAAAATATTTTCGACGCGCCGATAAAAAATCCCGCCAAGAATTTTTGACGGGAGATTTTTATTTGGCTGAATTGTTCATCTGCGAGTACGCATCCACGGCGGTATATCGATAAGGTCACCGTGACTTTGCGAATTGTTATTATTATTGCTGAAAGGCGAGTTGAAAGTTCCAAACGGCGATTGTTTTAAGGCGTCACGAGCCCGAATCGGTTGAGGTTGTTGAGGCTGCGCGGGCGTCTCTTCTTCCTGCAAAATGGGGCGAACAGGTTCCTTGAAAGTTTCTTCTTCTTCCTCTTCCTCGTCGTCAAAGCGCGTAGCGATAACCGTAACGGTGACTTTATCGCCTAAAGATTCGTCGACGCTAACGCCCCAAATAATTTCTGCGTCGGGGTGAGCCGCCTCTTGCACAGTCGTTGACGCCTCATTGACTTCCATCATAGAAAGCGAATCAGTTGCTCCCATAATGTTAAGCAGAACGCCACGAGCACCTTGCAAACTTGTTTCGAGCAACGGCGAATCAATCGCGGCTTTAACGGCGTCGACAGTGGCATTTTCGCCCGACGCCTCGCCGATACCCATTAACGCCGAACCCGCATTGCTCATAATTGATTTAACGTCGGCGAAGTCCAGATTAACCAGACCGGGCACCGCTATTAAATCCGAAATGCCCTTGACGCCTTGACGCAAAATATCATCGGCGATTGTAAAAGCTTGCGTCATTGGCGTTTTCTTATCGACGACCTGTAAAAGTCTATCGTTCGGAATTGTAATAATCGTGTCGACGTTGCGCTTGAGGTTTTCGATACCAATGTCGGCATTTTTCTTGCGCTTTGGACCTTCAAAGGTAAACGGGCGAGTAACAACGCCGACAGTCAACGCGCCAATTTCTCTTGCGCATTCTGCGACAACGGGAGCCGCACCAGTTCCAGTACCGCCGCCCATACCTGCGGTTATAAAAACCATGTCCGAGCCGCGCAGGGCGTTAATAATGTCTTCGCGACTTTCCATAGCCGCTTTTTCGCCGATTTCAGGACGAGCACCCGCGCCGAGTCCGCGAGTAAGTTTTTCGCCGATTTGCATACGTTTTGGAGCAAGCGCATTAAGCAATGCCTGCGCGTCGGTGTTGACCGCGATAAATTCTACGCCTTCTAAGCCGAGCGAGATCATTCTATTGACAGCATTATTGCCGCCGCCGCCGACTCCTATAACTTTAATCTTCGCAAACTGGTCTAAAGTATTGTCGTCAAGTTCAAACACTATATCATTCCTCCATAAATCTTATTTAAGACTTCCGAAACGGAAATTTATTTTCAAGTTGTCCTAAGTTATTCTACCATACAATTTTCAGTTGCGAAAGACTTAACGTCATAAAATTTTCAGGGACTAACAAATTCTAGTCCCCAGTCCCTAATTCCTAGTCCCTAAATTTATTTACAAGCTGGATAAATTTTGATAGACTGGCGCGGTAAAAAATTTTGGAGGGACTATTAACATGAAAGTTATCTTACAGGAAGACGTTAAAAAAGTCGGCGCGAAAGGAGATGTCGTCGAAGTTTCTGACGGCTACGGGCGCAATTATCTTTTGCCGAGAAAATTGGCAGTCGAGGCTAACGCGGAGAATTTGAATTCGGCTAAAGTCAAGGCGGAGAATAAAGCTCGCAAGGCTCAGCAAGAGGCTGATGAGGCTAAACTTTTGGGCGCACAGCTTGAAAAAATTTCCGTTAAAATCCCCGTAAAAATCGGCAAGGACGGGAAACTTTTCGGCTCGGTGGGCGGCTCGGACGTTGCAAAAGTTCTCAAGGAAAATCATTCGCTCAACGTCGATAAGCGTAAAATTTCTATTCAAGGCAACGTTACTGGCGCGGGTATTTACGATGCGATTGTTAAACTTCACCCCGAAGTCTCGACGAAAATTAAAATTGAAGTTGTAGAGGGATAAATTTGTTTAAAAAATTTTTGGGAGCAATTAATCGTGCAGTCGGCGGAGAAAAAAATCCGCCGTTGCCGCCTCAAAGACAGGAAACCGATACCGACCGCGAAATTGCCGCGCTTTATGCAATTCTCGTTGACGTAATGGGTTCGGACAGATTAGTTTTACAGGCTGGCAAAATGGACGCGCTCCGATATATGCGTTCGCCCGACCCCGCCGAGAGAGTTTTAGCACTTCGCCGAATCCTTGAAGAAAATCCGACGTTATCGCCGCCGCCAAAGCCCTCCGAAATTCAAGGGCAGCTCGTCTATCTTTCGGAGCTGATAGCGGACATTATGGCGCGTCGGCAGGTCGAAGACAAAATCGAGCGGAAAATTTCGGAGAAAATGGAAAAGGATCATCAGGAATATATTAAAGATATTCGCATACAGGTTTTGAAGGAAGAAAAATCGGAAGAGACGCCGCACGATAAGAAAAAGCGCGAAGAACTTCAGGAGTTGGAAGAAATTCATTTGACGCAATCGGTAATGGAACTTTTGCGCCCGCAATCGCTTGAAGAAATCGTCGGGCAGGAACGGGCAGTTAAGTCTTTACGTTCAAAGCTCGCCTCGCCTTATCCGCAACATTTAATTTTATATGGACCTCCGGGCGTCGGCAAAACTACAGCGGCGCGACTTGTCTTAGAGGCAGTTCGCGGCACGGAACTAAGTCCTTTTAGAGAAAACGCGCCTTTCGTCGAGACGGACGGCACAACTTTACGCTGGGATCCTCGCGACGTGACTAATCCTTTGCTAGGCTCGGTGCACGATCCGATTTATCAAGGTGCTCAACGGCAACTTGCAGAAAGCGGCATTCCCGAACCGAAACCGGGACTTGTGACGGAGGCGCACGGCGGAATTTTATTCATAGACGAAATCGGCGAAATGGATATTATGTTGCAGAATAAGTTACTGAAAGTTTTGGAGGATAAGCGCGTTTTTTTTGAGTCGAGCTATTACGACCCTGCCGACGAAAGAGTTCCGCCGTATGTGAAAATGCTTTTCGAGAACGGTGCGCCCGCCGATTTTGTTTTAATCGGAGCGACGACTCGCGACGCCTCATCTATAAATCCTGCCTTGCGTTCGCGTTGTGCCGAAATTTATTTTGAGCCGTTGACGCCCGCGCATATTGTCGATATTGTCAAGAACGCTGCTAATAAATTAAATGTTGAGTTGGAAGACGGGCTTGCCGAGACTATTGGCGAATACACGATTGAGGGGCGCAAAGCGATTAACATTCTTGCCGACGCCTACAGCCTTGCACTCGACCGCAATGAAGAAAAAATTTTGCACATAGACCGCCCGATTAAGATTGAAAAGCGCGATGTTTACGAAGTCGCGCAGGTTAGCCGCCTTTATCAATTTGTCACTAAAAAGGCGTCGAGCAAAGCGACAGTCGGGCATATTTTCGGCTTGGGCGTGAGCGGCTTTATCGGCTCGGTTATCGAGATTGAAGCGGTTGTTTTTCCTGCCGAGAAAGGCAAAGGTACGATTCGTTTTAATGAAACTGCTGGCTCTATGGCTAAAGATTCTGTATTTAATGCGGCTAGTGTCCTGCGTCAAACGACGGGCAAGGATATTCACGACTTCGACGTTCACATAAACGTTATCGGCGGCGGCAACATTGACGGACCCAGCGCAGGCACGGCGATTTTGGCGGCATTGGTCAGCGCAGTCACGGGTAAAAAGATTCGTCAAGACGTGGCAGTTACGGGCGAAATTTCTTTGCAGGGAAAAGTTCGACCAGTCGGCGGCGTATTCGAGAAAGCTTACGGCGCGAAACAGGCGGGCATTAAAACTTTGATAATCCCTAAAGAAAACGCAAAGGACATTCCGAAAGGGCATTTGGGCTTAAAGATTTTTGCAGTCGACACGGCGGAAGAGGCTTTTGAAAAAATTTTCGCTGAACCTATTGAGATAGAAAAAAACTCTGCGCGGAAAAAAATTTCTCTGGTTAAGGAAAAGCCTACCAGCAAGGACGCGCAGATTAAAAAAATTTCTGCTACGAAAGTTACGCCCGAAGAATTGGAAATGTTGATAACGTCGTCGGAAATTAAGGAGTGAGTCAATATGGCTAATACAAATACCCCCCCCAGCTTATCATGTCCGGCAATTTCAGTTATCATTCCCATGTACAACGCGGAAAAATATATCGGTGAATGTCTCGACAGCATTCTTGCGCAGACGTTTAAAGATTTTGAAGTTATCGTAGTCGACGATTGCTCAACAGATAACAGCGCGTCAATTGTTAAAAATTACGCTCCGAAATTCGACGGAAAATTTCTTTTAACAAGGACGTTAAATAATTCGGGCGGCGCAGCTATGCCACGCAACAAAGCAATGACTCTTTCACGTGGCGAATATATATTTTTTATCGATGCTGACGATGCTATCACGCCGACAGCTTTTGAAGAACTTTATTCAGTAGCAAAACAAACAAATGCGGATGTTGTCACCTGTGAAACGATTTACAGCATTCCTGACGAGCTTTGGCATGATGACGAATTTAGAAAGCAACTTAAGCCGAACATCTGGCGTAGTAGCAAATTTGTCACGGAGCCTGCATTCCTTACCAATAATCTTTTAGAACGCTTGCAACTTTCCAACCAAAGATATTTTATGTGGAACATTTGGTCAAAGTTAATTCGTCGCGATTTAGTTTTTGAAAACGAATTATTCTTTCCGAACACAGTTATCGATGACATGATTTTTACTCTTTATTTAATCTGTACAGCTGAAAGATTTGTTTTAGTGCCGAGTGTTATCAATTATTATCGAGAAATGAAGGATTCTATGTCTCATTCAAGCAAACACGATGAAAAATTTTATCGCAAATATGTAAAGGTCTTGCTTACGTCATTTCGAGCTTTGGATAAATTTCTTGACGCAAGAGAAGTTTTCCGCCAAAATTCATTTTTGAAACACCTTGCACTTGAAATTTGTTGGAGCGAAATTTTCATGGGTTATCTTTCCAAAATGTATGCTCAAAATGCGGCATATGAATTTGATAAAATTTTGCGCGAAGAATTGTCCCGTGAGGAAAATCTTGCTTTATCGGCATTTAATTTCAATGCGGCGAATTCATATCGCCTTCAATTAATCAGGGCGAATCAACATATTGCCGCGCTTGAAAACGAACTTGAACGACTAAAAAAGGAGTGAAAGAAATTGTCTGCAATCTCGGTTGTTATTCCCATGTATAACGCCGAAAAATATATTGCTCGTTGTCTTGACAGTATTTTGAATCAGACGTTTACGGATTTTGAAGTTATCATTGTTGACGACTGCTCCACCGATAATAGCGTTGAAATTGCTAAAAGTTATTCGGAAAAATTCGGCGGGCGGCTCTCTCTTACTAAAACGAAAAAGAATTCGGGCGGCGGCGGCTACGTTCCGCGCAATATCGGGCTTAAAATTTCTCGCGGCGAATACATTTATTTTGTCGACGCTGATGATTTTATCGTTGAAACTGCGCTAGAAATTTTTTATACGGCGGCGACGCAATCAAATGCTGATGTTGTTTACATGTCCCATTATTATTTTTATGACAAGAACGACAAGTTTCAAGAGGTCGTGGACGGCGAGGCGATTAAACGTGGCTCCGAAGATTCAATGACTTTGACTATTGACGATTCGGCTGAAAATTGTCGCAAGCTCTTTGCCGAGAACGGAATTTATCAAATGCCGTGGACAAAATTTGTTCAGAGAAAATTTTTGCTCAAGAATAAAATTGAGTTCCCGCAGATAATTTCGGGCGGCGATTTTATCTGGACGATTCAAGTTGTTTATTACTCAAAAAGATTTTTGCGCTTGCCAATCGCGCTTTATTTTCATTGCGATAACGCCGAGTCTGTCACTCGTAAAAAGCAGGAGCCAGATAAAAAAATCGTCAATTCCGTTAAAGCTTTTCTTATGGGTGCTAAGGCTCTCCGTGATTTGTCAAATAAAATCGACGTGTTAAAGAACGATAAAAATTATCTTCATTTTGCGATGAGAGCTTTTTTCGGGAACTGTCTCGCCCGTAATTTCGAGGCGCGTCAACAATTTTCTACCATTGAACTTTTTGAAATTTTATGTGAAGGACTTACGGACGAATGGACAGCGGCGTTTTTGTTCACCGTCATTGATTCGGAGCAAAATGCCTTGTTAAGCGCAAACAAACGCATTGCAGAGTTGGAAAAAATTAGGGAGTGATTTATAAATGGTATCAGCCAAAATGTACGAGCTGGGTACAAAGAAATCGACAATCCGAACGATATTTGAATTTGGTCGCAAGCGTGCGGCAGAGGTCGGCGAAGAAAATATTTTCGACTTCAGCTTAGGAAATCCGAACGTCCCGACGCCCGATTTTGTTCGTGACGCCGCGATTGAAATTCTTCAAACTTACGAGCCCGCGCAGGTTCACGGCTACACAGTTGCGCCCGGCAATCCGCTTGTCAGAGAAGCACTCGCGCAGAGTATCAACGACAGATTCGGCACGCATTTTGTCGGGAAAAATATTTTCGTGACGAGCGGCGCGGCGGCGGCTATTACAATTTGTTTCAAAGCCCTTGCTGAGCCCGGCGACGAGTTCATAACTTTTGCGCCCTACTTCCCCGAATATAAAGTTTTCGTTGAATCGGTTGGCGCGACGCTTAAAGTTGTCAAGCCGCGTCCTGACGATTGGCAGATTGACTTCGACGACTTCCGCAAACTTCTGAACGACAAAACCAAAGCCGTTATCATCAATTCGCCGAACAATCCGAGCGGCGCGGTTTATTCGCGGGAGACAATCGCTAAGCTTGCCGCCATGCTTGAATATCAATTCAATCAATACGGGCGAAAAATTTTCTTGATTTGCGATGAACCTTATCGCGAATTGGCTTACGGCGTCGACGTTCCTTGGGTGACCGATTTTTATTGGAATACGCTGGTTTGTTATTCCTACAGCAAAAGTTTTTCCTTGCCCGGCGAGCGCATAGGTTATATCGTCGTGCCCAATGCCGTTGACGATTTTGATAAAGTTTTCGGGGCGATAGCGGGCGCGGCTAGGGTTTTAACTCACGTCAACGCGCCGAGCTTATGGCAATTAGTCGCTGCTAAATGTGCGGGTCAAAAAATCGACATAAGCCCCTACGCGCATAACGGAAAACTTTTATATGACGGACTTATTGCGGCGGGCTTTGAATGCGTCAAGCCACAGGGAGCTTTTTATCTTTTTCCTAAAGCTCTTGAGGAAGACGATTATGCATTTTGCGAACGGGCAAGGCGTTATGATTTACTTCTCGTGCCGGGCGCGGATTTCGGAGCACCGGGATATTTCCGAGCGGCTTATTGCATAAAGACCGAGACGATTGAACGTTCTTTGCCGCTGTTTAAAAAGTTGGCGGAAGAATATGGGGTTTAAACTATGAAAAAGATTGTAAGTCTTGCGCTGATTGTTTTAATGTTCACGCTGGTCAGTTGCGGCACCGATAATAAACAGGAAGAGAAAAAGAATTTAAAAATAGTCACGTCGTTTTATCCAATGTACCTTGAAACTTTGAATATAACTCGCGGCATTCGTGGCATTGAGGTCGTGAACTTGACGCCCGCGCAGGTCGGTTGCCTTCATGATTACCAACTGACGCCCGAAGACATGAAGACTTTGGAGACGGCAGATATTTTTGTCATAAACGGGCTGGGCATGGAAAGTTTCCTTGATAAAGTCGTCGAGGAGATGCCGAATTTGAAAATCATCAACGCAAGCGACACGCCCACCATTATTCCGATTGTGGAAGACGGCGTTCCGAATCCGCATGTTTGGTTGAGCGTCAATAATGCGATTAAGCAGGTGAAAAATATTTCGCTAAAACTGCGCGAGCTTGACCCCGAACACGCCGACGAATATCGAATGCACTCGCTAGAATATATCGACGAGCTGACGACGTTAAGCGACGAAATCGGAGTATCGGCGGCGGTCTTGCCTAACAGAGACATCGTGACGTTCCATAATGCGTTCCCGTATTTGGCGCAGGAATTCAGATTGAACGTGGTAGAAGTTATCGAGCACGAACCGGGCACAGAGCCGACGCCTCAAGAACTCGCCGAGACGATAGAAAAAATAAATGCTTTGCCGCACAAAGTTATATTCACGGAGCCGCAATATTCGGCGAAGGCGGCGGAGACGATAGCCAACGAAACGGGCGCGAAAATTTTTGAACTCGACCCGATAGTTACTGGCGAGGCTAAGCCCGAAAATTTATTGGATTATCCCGACAGAATGTTGATGAATTTAATGACCTTGATTAAAGCACTGCAATAGGTTTTAGGGACAAGGGTTTTTATTGTAATATCATGATTGACAAGGTTATCGAATTCAATGATAATGTTCACATAAATTTTTGGCAGAAATTTCTAAAAAAAGGAGGGGGATATTTCTATGAAACAGCCTCATTTAGTAGTTGTTTTATTCTTTTTTGCACTTATGTTTATTTTAAGCGGTTGTTCGGAGCAAAAGGCAGGGAATCGCCAAAATGAAGAACAGTACGAAAAAGTCCGCTTAGTAATGACGGGTAACGGCACGGAACTGGGGATAGAAACGCTCACAGCCCGGCATTTTGCAGAGTTGGTGTCGGAAGCATCGGGCGGAAATGTTCAGATTGAATTTTATCCGAATGATGAACTTACGGGCGGCAATACAAATGAAGCGGTAAGGTCGCTGACGGAGGGAGCTGTAGATCTTGGCGGCTACGTCTCTGGAACAATGTCCCTCCTCGACCCGCGCTTGGAAATTGCGACGATTCCTTGGTCGTTTTCGAGTTATCAAGAAGCGCGACAAGTCATTGACGATACGGGAGGCGACTATTACGCCAAAGTTTTGTCCGAATATGGTTTGGTGTATCTCGGCTCCACTCATAATGCAATGCGTCAATTAAGCAATAATCGTAATGCGGTGAGAACTCTTAAGGATATTCGAGGCTTGAGAGTTCGCGTACTTGGTGGCGAAATTTACAGACTTTTCTTTAGTGCTCTTGGAGCTGAACCTGTTCCGTTGGGTTGGAGTGAATTAAATATCGCACTTCAACAGGGCGTCGTCGAAGGACAGGAAAACGGATTCTTCGTAATGCGCTCTGGTCGCCTCAATGAAATTCAAAAGTATATGACGGTATGGAATTACTTATACGAAAATTATCTGTTTGTTGCTAGTCGTAAGACCTTTGAATTGTTGGAACCTAAAACTCAAGAATTGCTCCGAGAAAAAATGCGTGAGTCCTGCGAATGGAGTCGCGACTATCTTGAAAATGAAGAGAAAAAAATACGAAGACAATTCAAAGACGACGGATTAGAAATTATAGACCTTACACCGGAAGAACTGGAAGCATTCAAAAAACAAGTGGCTCCCTTGCGCGAGCAACTCAAAGCGAAATACGGTGCGGAAGCCTGCGCGGCTTTCAAAATTGACATGGAAAAAAATTATGAATTGGGTGACGGAAGGTGAAACAGAAAATATATCGCTTTTGTCTATCAGCGTTTTTGTATTGGCTTTTTACAGTTGGAACGAGCAAGCTGTTAATTATTCCCGATGAAGTTATAAGCCTCGCAATATTTTTGCCGCCAATACTCGGACTAATGTGGGGTTCAGTGGCGGCAGTTGGAGTATGCGTCGGCGGACTTCTTGCTATGCCCGATGTTTTCAGTGTCAGTAATATCGCTGAACTGACTCATCTATTGGGAATCGCGGCATGGCTGTTCCTTGCGGGTTATCTGCCTTACTTCATATGGCACAGGTGGCAACCCGAATATCGAGCCTTCAAACTCACACCCATTACACTCTGGCGATTTATTGCGATATTATTCATAACTTTTTTTGTGACTTCAATAATCCGCTCAGCGACAGCCTCGCCGACGGAATTAAAAGCGGTGGAAGGCTTATTCGGGTTATTAAAAAGACAGACGGGACCACTTTACTTTTGCGTCTGCTTTGGAAATGATTTTTTCGTAGCACTTTTATTTGATTTATTCCTTTTCTTTACCCTTATCAGCAAGAAGTATCCGTTTTATAATTCGGTAGAGCAAGTTGACGAAACTGAAGAAGAAAAAGAGGAATATTTAAGCCGCGAAGAACGTAAAGCATTAATGATAGGAGCCAGTTGTTATTTGATATTTCCGGCTGTCATCATCTACTTAGACATTTGGCAGATATACGGAATGGACAACATGGAAACTTGGCTGGTTTTCTTGACAGAATGTTTAACAACGATGGACTTGTACATAATTCTGATAACTTACTTGCTGTTGAATTATCAGCGGTCGATAATGTTGGAGATTGTCTTTTTAGTAGCAGTGACGGTTTTTGCCTCAGCGGCAGTTTTAGGTTGGGGCAGTTCAGTATCAATGACGAAAATAGTTAATTCTTATGTTGAGGATTCAATGCACGAAATGAGCGTAATTTGTCGCGAACGCTTAGATAGAACATTTTTCTGCGTAAGACAAGCTGTCAATGGTATGGAACGACAAGCAATAAACTCGCTTGAAAGCTATGAGCGACTGGCAGGAGATGCCGTTTATCGTGAAAATTATCTTAAAGCAATGGAGAAAGGTTTCGACGCAATAGCTATGGACGCTGACGGCTGTCTCGCCTATTATTTGCGTCTTGCTCCAGAAATCGCAGGATATAAAGGCGGCTTTTCCAAAGTTCGAGCGGATACTCGTTGGGAAGGAGCACTTGCCCCATTTTTAAAAAGAGAACCGATAGACCTTTCTCGATATTCGCCAAACGATTTTGAAAACGTTGGTTGGTACTATATTCCGCTAAAAAGTAAGTGTGCCACGTGGATTGAGCCTTACATTGACCCAAGTTCAGAGGAATATATAATTTCTTATGTTGCGCCGCTCTTTATCGAAGGTAAATTTATAGGAGTTATCGGCATAGATATTGATTTTAACTTCATAGTTCAAGAGTTGCGGCGCATGTCTGTTTACGATTACGGTTACGCCTATTTAACTAACCGCAATAATGTCATCCTCTACCATAAGGACAGATTTCAAGGTGCTCAGTTTCAGCCGAATCCCGAATTCCGCGAGATCGAACTTTATCTTTCAAACGGTATGTGGCTTGGTATAGCGACTCCCCTAAGTAAAGTTTATGACGTTCGCAATCGTATTATTATGCATCTACTGGCGGCGATTATGATTGTTGCAATGTTGGTATCGCTTTTGAGCATTGCTTTAGTCTCGCGGGCAATTCGTCCATTGGCAGGAATGACGGAGGCGGCGAAAAAAATTGCTTCGGGCGACTTGAATGTAAAAATTTCCTACGAGTCGGGTAACGAGCTTGGAATTTTGGTGCGCAGTATTCGAGAAATGGCAAGTAAACTGGAAGGCTATGTTTATCGCGATAAGTTGACAGGACTTCGGAACGCGGCAGCATACATGAGCAAAGCCGCAGAATTAAATGCGCAAGCCAAATTAATTCCTGACATTACTTATGGCGTGGTATTATTCGACGTAAATTTTCTTAAGAAAGTCAATGATAAGTACGGACACCAAGCAGGTAACCAACTTATTCGTCATGCGTCCAGAGTTATCTGCAAGGTATTCGCGCACAGTCCGGTTTACCGCGTGGGCGGCGACGAATTTGTAGCAGTTTTACAACAACAAGACTACGATAATAGAGAGGAACTACTTAGTAGCTTTGATGAAAAAATTTCTGAGGCGAGTTTCAAGGTTGCCGGCGAAACGATTAATTTATCAGTCGCTCGTGGACTTGCAATTTACAAATACGGAATGGATTTTGCCGACGTAACAAAGAGAGCCGACGTTATGATGTATACTCATAAAGCCTCCATTAAGGCTAAATATGGCGAAGAAGTAAGATAACGATAAATATGAAACGGAAAAATTATAGTACATTTAGATCGGAAGCTGATGTCTGAACTTTATAAGGACGAACTCATTCGCAAAAAAAGATCTTAAAAAAAATTCAGCCTTACACAAACGGCGAGACTTTTCTCTTGACTTACGGCGACGGAGTTTGTGATGTAAATATTAACGAGCTGATTAAATTTCACGAGGCTCACGGAAAAATCTGTACCATTACGGCTGTTCAGCCAAAAGGAAGATTTGGCTCAATGACTCTTGACGGCGACAGAATATTATCTTTTCGCGAAAAGTCTAAGGCGGATGTTCCTTTCATTAACGGCGGCTTTATGGTTATGCGCCCTGAAATTTTCGATTACATTGGCGGAAACTTTATGTTGGAGCAAGAGCCGTTCGACAAGTTAATCGCAGACGGTGAGCTTATGGCTTACAAGTACGACGGCTTCTGGCAATGTATGGACACAGTTAGAGATAAGCGGAAATTGGAGGCACTTTGGCAAAGTAAATCTGCACCTTGGAAGTTATGGCAAGACTGAAGGCAACAAACTTTAATTTTAGAGGGGAATATTTATGATTCATGTAGCGTACAGACTTTGGGGCGGCGATGGTTTTTATGCAAAAACGTGCGGAACCTCAATGCTTTCAATGTTCGAGAATACGCGGGAGAAAGTTACCGTTCATATCATGCATAACGACAGATTGACACCCCCGGTTACAACTTGAAGACGACGGATATGCAAGCGACGGTTGGTTGTGCTCAGTTGAAAAAGTTGCCTTCATTCATTGAACGTCGTCGCCAAAACTTTTCGTGCTTACTGGCGGGCTTGAGCGATTTGGAAGATAAACTTATTCTGCCGACGCCCTGCGAAAATTCTAATCCTAGCTGGTTTGGTTTTCTCTTGACGTGCCGCGCAGGCGTTGAGCGCAATAAAGTTGTGAAATATATCGAGGAGCGCAATATCCAAACGCGTATGTTATTTTCGGGCAATTTGATTAAGCACCCGTGCTTTGACGAAACGCGGACTAGCGGCAAAGGTTATCGAGTCGTTGGCGGGCTTGATAATACCGATAGGATTATGAACGATACTTTTTGGATTGGTGTTTATCCCGGCATGACGGACGAGAAAATCGATTACATGATTAAAGTAATCCATGAGGCAATAAGATGAAAATTTTAATGACAGGCATAACGGGCTTTATCGGACATCATTTGGGCGAACGACTTGTCAACGACGGTCATGAAGTTCATGCGATTGTCCGCCCGACTTCCAAAGTTAATGAACTAAGCGAGAATCTTCGCCGCAATGTTCGGTTTCACGTTTACGACAAAGACAATACTGTTTTGAATATAGTAACCGATTTGTGCGCTGATAACCGCCGCCCCGATGTGGTTTATCATTTGGCGTCATGGCTTTTAACTGCTCAACATAAGTTCGAGGATATTCAAGGCTTGATTCAAAGCAATAAACTTTCGGCACGGAACTCCTTGAAGCGATAATTACCAATGCCGTTTATAATTTCGTGAACGTCGGGACTTTTTTTCAACACTTTAATAACGCCGAGTATAGCCCCGTAAATCTGTACGCGGCAACTAAAGAAGCGTTCAGCGGGGTCATTAAATATTATGTTGAAGCGCGGAACTTAAAATGCATTGATCTCCACTTGTTCGATACTTATGGAGCTGATGATAAGCGCGGAAAAATTTTGGGCTTGTTAAAGAAAATTTCCGAGACGGGCGAGGCCTTAAAGATGTCGCCCGGCGAACAGCTGATTGACATTGTTTATATCGATGATGTCGTTGAGGCATTCGTATTGGCGGGAAAATACTTGACAGCTTGCAAATACGATTATTGCGGAACTTATGGCGTATCGTCTACCAAGCCGATTCCGTTGCGAGAAGTCGTAAAAATATTTGAGGATGTCGCGGGTAAAAAACTTTCAATCGAGTGGGGCGGACGACCGTACCGCGCACGAGAAATTATGGTTCCGTGGCATTCGTATAAGCTCTTGCCTAGTTGGCAACCGAAAATTCCTTTGCAAGAGGGAATAAAAAAATTTTTGAAACAGACTTAGAAAAATGAACTGACCATTTTGCATTAGCAGTCACCCGGCATGAGCTGTGAGAAGCTTAGAGGGTGATTTTTTTGTTGGATAGTGAAATTTTGGCATTGTATACGTATTTTGCCGACGTGAAACAGCTGCGCAATCATGATAAAAACCGTACACGCATTATTCTGAGCAAAGGACATGCGGGAGCCGCTATATATGTTGCTTTATAAAGAAAAGGTTTGATTTCGGAGGAAGAATTTAAATCTTACGGCACTCTCGGCATAACGCATCACGCGACGGAAGGTTTATCGGTAATGCGTGCCATACCCGAATTAAGGATATTTTCGCCCGCAGACCCGCATGAGGCGGTTGCAGTGACTTTAGTCGCCCATAAAATCGATACGCCTTGTTATATTCGGCTCAGCAAAGGTCGTGACGTCTTTATTCATAAGCAAAAGATTGACGGCTATAAAATTGGAAAAGCGATTAAAATTTTAGACGGGACAGACTGCGCGATTTTTTCGACAGGTGCAATTTCCACAGAGGCATTGAAGGCGGCGGAGCAATTAAACGACGCAGAGATAAGCACGGCGTTTTTTACTTTTCCGACGATTAAGCCGATAGATGTTGAAGTCATTGAAAATTATGCGCGGCAATGCAAAGTTATCGTGACGGTTGAGGAAAATAATATAATCGGCGGCTTCGGGTCGGCGGTCGCCGAGGTTATATCGGAGATGAAAGGTTCAAAGGCTCAACTTAAGAAAATCGGCTTGCGCGACGAGTTCACTGACGTTGTCGGCAGTCAAGATTATTTGAGGGCTTACTATAAGCTGACGGCTGAAAATATTTTCAAGGCGGTAACGGAATCATGAAAAAAATTTTAGTGACGGGCGCAATGAGTATGCTGGGCGTTGCGACGATTGAGGAATGTTTAAAGAACGATATTGAAGTTGTCGCTGTCGTTCATCGCAATTCCAAAAATTTTTATCGTCTGCCGAAATCTGCGCGGCTCCAAATAATGGAAGCGAATCTCGACGAACTCGCAGAGGTTACGCCGAATTTTAATGACGCCGATGTTTTTTATCACTTTGCTTGGGCGGTGACGACTCACGAAGGGCGGACGAATGTTGACATTCAAGAGGCGAATATCCGCTATACTCTTGACGCTGTTCGTCTTGCCAAAAAATGCGGTTGTCACAAATTCATATTTGCCGGTTCTCAAGCCGAGTACGGATTGAGCAACAAACCTTTAAATCGCGATACTCCGATTCGTCCTTTTACGGCTTACGGCGTCTCGAAATTTACGGCGGGCAAGTTGGCAGAAATGCTTTGCAACTCTTTGGGTATAACTTTTGTTTGGTCAAGGATTGTAAGCACTTACGGAATTAACGACGCTGAGTATACTCTGATTAGTTATGTGATTAACTGCTTTAAAAATAATATCTCACCTGTCCTTACAGGTTGCGAGCAGATTTGGGATTATCTTTATGCCGAAGATGCCGCCCGCGCTTTCAGATTGTTGGGGGAATGCTCAACCGAAGGCGTATATGTAATAGGCAGTGGAATAGGTCAGCCGCTAAAGAAATATCTTGAAACAATTTATCGGCTGATAAAGTCGAATGTGCCGCTGAACTTTGGCGGCAAACCTTATGCAAAAAATCAAGTGATGTATCTGGAGGCAGATATTTCTGATTTAAAAAGGGACACGGGCTTTAAGCCGCAGATTTCGTTTGAGGAAGGCATTTCTCAGATATTAGATTCGTTTAAATGACTGTTTGAAAAAATTCCTCGTAATGTTAAGTTCGTTTTCAGAACGTCAAATTACGAGGAGTTTTTTTATGCGAAATGAAATTGTCACTCAAGACTTCCTAGCCTTTTGTGAACAGGCTTTTTTTAACAATTCATTAAAAATTTTTGAGCTATAAAGTTTCATTTATGATAAAATCTTTCTCGAACGAGGGAGGGATTTTTTTGTACCGACTTGAAAATTTATTAAGCGATTCGACGCATAAAAGCACTATTTTTAAGCCCGCGCAGATTGAGGCGGTCGAGGCGGCGACTTATACTAAAATCATTCGTGGCAAGGAGACGCCTTTTATAAAATGTTTCGTCCGCAATAAAGAAATTCGTTTAACGCCCGAAGAAGCCGTTCGCCAAATGTTCATTCGCAAGCTGATTGACGAATACGGCTATCAACCTTCGCAAATGAAAGTTGAACATGCAATTAATTTCGGGCGCGAGACTAAACGAGCCGACATTGTTATTTTTGAACCGAATCACCCGACGACCGAATATATTATCGTCGAAGTTAAGAAACCTAAACTCAAAGACGGCAAGGAGCAACTCAAATCTTACTGCAACGCGACCGGCGCGACTATGGGCGTCTGGACGAACGGCGAAAAAATTTCTTTCTATCACCGCAAAGACCCGAATTATTTTGAAGATATTCCCGATATTCCGCGAGCCACACAGAAATTAAAGGACATTCTTCACGAACGCCGCACCATTGAAAACTTAATCGCCGACGATAAACTTTTGCGCGAGAATAAAACGCTTGCCGACCTTATCCGCGAATTGGAAGATGAAGTTTTGGCAAATGCGGGCGTTGACGTGTTCGAGGAAGTCTTTAAGCTGATTTATACAAAGCTTTATGATGAAATGCTGAGCGGGCGCGATAAAAATCGAACGCTTGAGTTTTGGAATTACAGCGAAACCGACTCCGATTTAAAGGATACCATTCAAAATCTTTTCGACCGCGCCAAAGATAAATGGCAGGGAGTTTTTACGGCAGACGACAGAATCAGATTAACGCCGTCGCATTTGGCAATTTGCGTTTCGTCATTGCAGGGCGTTAAACTTTTCAATTCAAATCTCGACGTAATTGATGACGCCTTTGAATATCTGATGAGTAAGTCGCAGAAGGGCGAGAAAGGACAATTCTTTACTCCGCGCTACGTTATCGATATGTGCGTTAAAATGCTCAATCCCAAGTCGTCCGAAACTATGATTGATACGGCAGCGGGTTCATGCGGTTTTCCCGTTCATACGACTTTTTATGTCTGGAAAAATATTTTGGCGGAGCGCGGCATTGAACAAAGTCATTTATTCACCGCCGAACGCAAGCCGCCCGAATGTGAGGATTACGTCAACGAAAATATTTTCGCGATTGATTTTGACGAGAAAACAGTCCGCGTTGCTCGGACGCTGAACTTAATCGCGGGCGACGGCAAAACCAACGTTATGCATTTAAACACGCTCGACTATGAACGCTGGGAAGAGATTATCGACCAAGATTGGCTTGATATTTATAACGAGGGCTGGAAGAAATTACGCAGGCTCCGCGCCGCCAAGAATGATAACAGCCGCTTTAACTTCGATATAGTTATGGCGAATCCGCCGTTTGCGGGCGACATCAAAGAAAGTCGAATCATTTCTAAATACGAACTCGGCAAAAATTCTAAGGGAAAATATCAAAGCAAAGTTGGGCGCGATATACTTTTCATTGAACGCAATTTGAACTTCCTCAAGGCGGGCGGGCGCATGGCTATTATCTTGCCGCAAGGTCGATTCAACAATTCGAGCGACAAATATATTCGCGACTTCATTGCGGAACGTTGTCGGATTTTGGCGGTCGTCGGCTTGCATGGAAATGTTTTTAAGCCGCACACGGGAACCAAGACCAGCGTTTTATTTATTCAGAAATGGGACGATGAACTTTGTCCGCGCCGCGAAGATTATCCGATATTTTTTGCGACAATGCGGGAGCCGTCAAAAGACAATTCGGGAGAAAAAATTTTGGAGCATGACGGCGATAAACTGTTGCGCGATAAACACGGACACACAATCGTTAAGCATGATTTATTCAATCATGACGGCTTGACACGCGACGGAATCGCTGAGGCTTTCATTGAATTTGCAAAGCGTGAGGGCTTAAGTTTTTTTGAGCAAAGCTCCTTCGACGCGGAAAAGCATCGCCGCCTTTCGGAGGAGCTGGAGTGTACAGAAAAATTTTTATCAACCTGCGCGGCTAACAAAGATTTTCGCATTGACAGCGACTTTTGTATCCGCGAACCTTTCAAAAATAAAAATTTTGTCTATAGAAAAATCGGCGATTGCCTTTCAAGTGTTCAATACGGAATTTCTATTGAAATGAACGAAGACGGCGACGGCTTCCCGATTTATCGAATGAATGAAATCCACAATCAACTTTGCGATACAACCGTAAAAAAATTTGCTGACATTTCACATACGGATTTTGAAAAATTTAAACTTAATAATGGAGACGTTCTATTTAATCGAACAAATTCTTATCAATTCGTCGGTCGTACCGGTATATATTATGCGGCAGACAACGACGGCAAAATTTTCGCTTCTTATCTTGTCAGATTAGTTTGTAATGAAGAAATTATTTTTCCCGAATATCTCACAGCTTATTTGAACACAAAATATGGCATTGCAGATATAAAACGCAGGGCGCGGCAATCTATCAATCAAACGAATGTTAATCCCGAAGAAGTCAGGGAGATTGAATTACCTATTCTGTCGAAAGAGTTTCAGGAACTGATTCGCAAAAATTTTCGGCGAGCTTATGATTGCTTAATAAAAGCCGATAAGACTTATCACGCGGCGGAAAGAATGTTGTCGGAGGCTTTGGGCTTGGATAAGTTTAAGCCGTCAAATGAAAAAGTCGCGATTAAAACTTTCAGCGCGTCCTTCGGAGTAAGCGGTCGTCTTGACGCTGAATTTTATCAGCCCAAATACGATGACTTAAAAAATTTCGTGACGATTGCGGGGACGGTCGGCGAACTTTGTAAAGTTCACGACAAAAATTTTATGCCTCATGACGAAAAAATTTATCGATACATTGAACTTGCAAACGTTGAATCAAACGGAAATATTTCAATGCCCGATGAAATTTTGGGCGAAGAATTGCCGACGCGGGCGCGGCGACTCGTTAAGACGGGGCAAGTTATAATTTCATCAATCGAAGGTTCGTTGCAAAACTGCGCGTTGATAACAGACGAATTGGACGGCGCGTTATGTTCGACGGGCTTTTTCGTAGTCGATTCAAAAGTTTTCAATGCGGCGACGTTGCTGATACTTTTCAAGTCGGAGCTTATGCAAAATTTAATGCGTCAACAATGCACGGGAACGATTTTAACGGCGGTATCGAGAGAAAATTTTTTGAACTTGCCGTTGCCCGTTGTGGCGCGTGATATTCAAGAAAAAATCGACGCGCAGATTGCTGAATCATTCAGACTGCGGAGCGAGTCGGAAAAACTTTTATCAATGGCGAAACGAGCAGTCGAGCTTGCGATTGAACAGGGCGAAGACGTTGCAATAACATTTTTGGAGGAAATATAAATGCCTGTTAAACCTAAACATGCCGAAGAACCTAAGCATGAAGAAAAAAAAGAGGTTGTCGAAGAAACTTTTATTCCCGAAGAGCCGAAGTTTTCATTGGAGGAAATAATTTTGCCCGCCGAAGTCAAGGCGCAGATTTTGGACGTGGCGACTTATGCAGAGAATGCGCATCGAGTATTCGAGTTGTGGGGATTTAAACGAACGCATAAATTTTCGCGCAGAATAGGCGTCAATCTTTACGGCGCACCCGGCACAGGTAAAACTATGGCGGCGCACGCAATCGCTAAGGAACTGGGCAAAAAAATCTTAATCGTCAACTACGCAGACATTGAATCAAAATACGTAGGCGAGACGCCCAAAAATATTCGCAAGGCGTTCGAGGCGGCTAAGAAATCCGACAGCATTTTATTTTTCGACGAGGCGGACGCTATTCTAAGCAAGCGCGTTACCAATATGACGCAAGCCGTTGATGTCAGCGTTAATCAGACGCGCTCCGTTATGCTCATGCTTATGAACGAGTACCAAGACTTTATTATCTTTGCAACGAATTTCATTGAGAATTTCGACCCTGCATTTATGCGCCGAATTTCTATCCACATAAAATTTACTTTGCCCGATGAAGATTGCCGCAAAAAACTTTGGCGCATGTACACGCCGCCCGAAGTTCCCAATAACCTTGACTTCGACGAACTGGCTAAAAAATTCGACGGTATCAGCGGCTCCGATATTTCAAACGCCATGTTAAATGCCGCCTTCAAAGCCGCTCGCCTTAAGGTCGACGAACTCGATAAAAATCTTGTCTTTGAGGCTGTCGAAAATATTTTGGCTAGCAAACGCGCTAACGCTAGGTTAATAGGTTAATGGGTTATTAGGTTATTAGAACTACTTCCCTACTTCCCTATTTCCCTAATCCCCTAAGCTTGATATAATGGCTGAAAATTTTTTAGAGGTGATAGTTTTAATGAGAGCAACCCAACTTTACGCGCCGACCCTTCGCGAGTCGCCCGCAGAGGCTGAACTTATCAGTCATAAACTTATGTTCCGCGCAAGTTTTATTCGCAAAGCCGCCGGCGGTATTTATTCATATCTGCCGCTCGGTTGGCGTACAATCAAAAAGATTATGCAAATCATACGCGAAGAAATGGACGCAAAGGGCGGACAAGAAATTATGATGCCGATAGTGCAACCCGCCGAACTTTGGCAAGAATCCGGGCGTTGGAGCGTTTACGGCGATGAAATGATGCGTTTAAAAGACAGACACGGGCGCGAATTTGCACTTGGCCCGACGCATGAGGAAATGATAACTTCGCTGATTCGCGACGAAGTCCGCTCTTATAAACAGTTGCCGCTCCTGCTTTATCAAATGCAAAATAAATATCGTGATGAACGCCGTCCGCGCTTTGGATTAATGCGTAGCCGCGAATTTATCATGAAGGATTTATATTCGTTCGATAAAGACGTTGACGGCATGAATATTTCTTATGAAAAGATGTACGACGCTTACAGCCGCATTTTCACACGTTGCGGCTTAAAATTCCGTGCAGTCGAGGCGGATAACGGCGCAATCGGCGGCGGGCATTCGCATGAATTTACGGTATTGGCTCCGAGCGGTGAATCAAGCATTGCTTACTGCGAGAAATGCGATTATGCGGCGAGCGACGAAAAAGCCGAGCTTAAAGTTATCTGCGCGGCGACTGAAGAACTTCGTCCGCTTGAAAAAGTTTCGACGCCCGCTTGTCATACTATTGAACTGGTTAAAAACTTTTTGAACGTGCCGATTGAGAAAACGATTAAAGCTGTGGCGTTTATGGACGACGAAGAACGGCTGATAGTTGCATTTGTACGCGGCGATCACGAAGTCAACGAGATAAAAGTTATGAACGCTGTCGATGGCGCGAATCATCTTTACATGGCTGACGAGAAATTGATAACGGCGGCTGATTCCTGCGCGGGCTTTATGAGTCCGATAGGCTTAAACGACAAGGCGATTATCGTTGTCGACCAAACTGTTATGGAAATGTTCAATGCGGTTGCGGGCGCAAATGAAGTTGACGCGCATTTTATCAACGTGACGCCGCGCAGAGACTTTGACGCGAAAAAAATTATCGTTAAAGATATTCGCATGGTACAAGAGGGCGACCCGTGTCCGCATTGTGGCGAACCTCTTAAAATGACACGCGGAATTGAAGTCGGGCAAGTTTTCACTCTCGGCAAGAAATATTCAGCGACTTTGAACGCCAAATTCCTTGACGAAGACGGCTTGGAGAAATTTTTTGAAATGGGCTGTTACGGAATTGGAGTTGGTCGGACAATGGCGGCGGCTATCGAGCAAAACAACGACAAGGACGGCATTATTTGGAATAAAGCTATCGCGCCGTTTGAAGTGGTTGTTGTGCCCGTAAATGCTAAGGACGATAAGCAACTTAACCTTGCCGAAGAAATTTATAATGAACTTAAAGCGGCGGGCGTTGATGTTTTGCTTGACGACAGAAAGGAACGCGCAGGAGTCAAATTTAAGGATTGCGATTTAATTGGTTATCCGTTGCGCGTGACGATTAGCCCGAAAACTTTGGAGAGCGGCAACGTTGAAATAAAAATCCGTCGGAGCGGCGAGTTTATGAATTTTGCTCGCGGCGAATGCATTTCAAAGATTCTGGAGCTGTTAAAGACGTTATGAAAACTGCATTGACTATCGCTGGTTCGGACAGTAGCGGCGGCGCGGGCATTCAAGCCGATTTGAAAACTTTTTTGGCAAATGGCGTATATGGTATGAGCGCGATAACCGCTTTGACCGCGCAGAATACTTTAGGAGTGCGTTCGGTTATGAATTCGACGCCCGAATTTTTAGCCGACCAACTCGACGCGATTTTTGAGGATATTTTTCCCGACGCGGTTAAAATCGGCATGGTATCTTCGGCGGAGCTGATTGAAATTATCGCCGACAAGTTAAATCGTTATAAAGCAAAAAATATTGTTGTCGACCCCGTCATGGTTGCGACTTCGGGCGCGAAATTGATTGACGACGACGCCATTAATACTTTGCAGACGAAACTTTTTCCGCTCGCAACAGTTATCACGCCGAATATTCCTGAACTCGAAGAAATTTGCGGTACTCGCGATATAGAGCAAGACGCAAAGAAAATTTTCGATAAATACGGTTGCGCGGTGTTGGCTAAAGGCGGGCACGGTTTTAACG